>CAZKBK010000003.1:0-200372 GCA_964551035.1 uncultured Roseivirgaceae bacterium
TGGTAAGCGTAAGCCTTACATTGCCCAAATGGTCTTTGAGATGATACTGATACTCCGGCGCCGCGCCCGTCATTACCACACGGCCTTCCTCGTGGTTGATGAACTGCAATTCGTTGTCCTCGAAGATCATCTCCCCGGCGTAGTGGGTCACCTTCGCGTGCGGGCCGAAGACCTCCTGTTTCAGTTTACGTCCCGTCGCGTCGTAGGTGTAGACGATGTACTCGCTGGTGCTTTTACTCACCTTCCTGGGGAGGTTCAGGTGGTTGTATTCAATCGAGGTGATGCCCTTGTTGTCGTCCCTGATCATGTTGCCGTTGGCATCGTAGGCGTACTCCCAACTTGAAGGGTTCGTTTCACTGAAGGACTTTTCCACAAGTTCCTTGAACCCGATCTCATCAGCGTGATCGGCGGTCGCGTCGTTGACCACGTGAAGCTGGTTGCCAATGTATTTGTAGGTGAGGTTGTCGATGTTGCCCTGAGCCACCGCCGCTTTCTTGCTGTTCCGCAGCAGGTTGAGGATGTTCCCGTTCAGGTCATAAGCCGGCCGTTGGGCGGTACCGTCACCAATGCGCTCATTGAAGCGGTTGTCCTCCGCGGGATTGGTCAGGTTGAAATAGTCCGCTTCAAGAATCCGGTTCATCGGGTCGTAATCATACCCGTAGGACTGTTTGTCGTACCCCACCGTCTTCCATATCGTCTCGCTGATGTTGCCGTTGTATTGCGCATCCCCTCCGTTGGCGGTGGGCGCGTTGTAATTCAGCTTCATGCTGAACAGGTCGTCGCTTCCCGGAGCATCGGGATCGTTGATGTTCTCCAGCCATCCGCGGATGTTGTAGCGGTAGTCGACAACCTGGCGGAACCCATCCGGGTCGGCCATGGCGGCCTGGTGCGCCTCCTGCTGCGTGGATCCGATTCGCGCGGAAAGCGTCGAACCATTGGGGACGTGAAATCCAGGCTTCAGCACCACACTGGTGGTGGCCACCAGGTCCGTCTCCGACGCACTGTACGCCGTGCGTTCGATGGTGGCGTCGTGTATGACGCCGGACTGGCCGATCTCGTCGTCCACCGGCGGGTAACTTTCATGGTGGAGGCCCTTCGCAATGACCTGGCCCAGTTCGTTGTAATAGTTCGCCGCGACCACTACCTCCGGTCCGCCGTTGACGGAATGATGCGTCACGAGCAGCCTTCCGGCATGGTCGTAGCCGAACCGGCGCGTGACCGTGGTGCCTTCGCTCGAAGTACGGGACTTCATGACCTTGCCCACAAAGTCGTATATGGAAGTCGTCCGGTCCACGCCGTTGCCGCGCGGGTTCGTGGATGCGCTTTGGATGAGCCGGTATTTTTCGTCGTAGTAGTTGGCGGACCACAGGTAGGCCGTGCCCTCCAATACTTTGATCCTTGTCGCGGTGACCTGTCCCTTTACAAAGGCGTTCTCTTCCGTATCCTGGCCAGAAAGGTGGTTGGATTGAAAGTCATAGGCGGTACCGGCCATGTTGAGAAAGTCGTAATTATCGTAATAGGTGACCGTGAGGATCTCCAGGTTAGTGGTGGGGAAAACATTCGTGGTGGTGTAGCCATGCGTAGACGGGTTCCCATTGTAGGTCTCAAAGAAATCATCGGTGTCGATAAGGTCAGTCATCTCCTCCTGGCTGACCGTGGAACCGTGATCGTACAGTCCCGTCATGACCGGGCGATTTAGGGCGTCGTATTTTGTGAAAATCCACTTATCCTCCAAACGCTGTACGCCATCCTGCGTCAGCACAAGGCGGTCGCGCTCGTCGTAGACCATGTACACCGGCTCCGCGCCGGGCACTTGTTTAACGATCATCCGTCGGCGGTGGTCGTACTTGTAACGGAAGGCCCAGCGTTGAAGGAATACTTCCTTTACCGCATCCATCTGATTGAAATAGTTTGTTGCAAGTTGTCGCGTGGCCTCCGGTGGAATGACACAGACGAGGCTCCCGAAGTCGTCGTAGATGTAGTAGGTGCTGGCCCAATTCGCATCTTTCTCGGGATCGGTAAGGGATGGCGCGCCGGCAATAGCCTGAACCCGTTTAAGGACGGTGCGCCCCAGCTTATCCACGTATTCGACGACCACGTTTCCACCCTCATCCACGGTTCTATTTCTCAATAGCGCATTGGCCGCATAGTGCGCGGTGGAATTCACAATTCCGAAGAGATAACCAGCGGGGTAGGAAATGGTCCAGATCCGTACTTCGTTAGCAGCATTGAATTCATAACTCTGTTTTACGGTATGATCTGTATCAGGCTGCCAGTCAGCACCCGGCGCTCCCTGTTCAAGCACACGATTGAGCGGAGAAGGTTCAAAGACCGTTAGGGCCCATGGGTCGGCGTCCGTCGCGACCCCGGCCGGCGCGCCGCCAACGCTGTAAAATGATCCCTGCTCACTGGATGCGCCAGAAACGTAAAGGCCACTCCTTGTGTCACGGGCGTAGGGAAGATATTTCTTTGCTTCCCTTCCAAAATCGTCGTATTCAATCGGAATAACCACATCATGTCCAAGTGGTGATTGCCCGACGTCGACGGATTGGACAGGCCGTCCCAGACCGTCAAAATACCCTACATGCATCATGTAATGGCTTGAGGGCAAATTGTCCACATCCGTAGCAGGGGTGACGCCCTCCCTTGTGAAGGTGGTAGTCACAATAAGATTCTCCGATTGCTGGAGGATGGCATCAGGGCCCGTTTGCTGGGCGAAAAGGCCCGGCGGAAAGGCACCGATCAAGACGATGCTCAAGTATCCAAGAGTTGTTTTGTTCATCCTTAAATCGTTTTTAGTTATCGGATTCAGTCGATTGGCATATGTCTTGCTGGCAAATCTTCTTTCTTGCCATAGTTTCGGCCTTACTCCGCGCCCTTAAATTGATACTCATACGTCTTGATTATGTTGCCTTCATCATCGAGCACAGCCCGCAGTCGTCCCATTCCGTCATAGGTATAATGGGTCTCAACACCGTTTTGGTCCGTCTGCAAAATGACGCCGACGCCTGGCTGGTAGTTGTAGGAAATAACCTGGGCATCGCCCAAATGGTCTCGGAGGTAATCCAGTTTTGCATTTATAAAAGTGTTGTTCGTGCTTTCCTCAAGCAAAGAAAAGTCGCCACCAAGCAACGCCGACACTTCTGTGTAGGACTTGTTCATGACCTGAGCAAGAAGATATCTCCTTCCATATCCCCAAATCAAAGTGGCAACTTTCCCATCGGGATAGTGGATTTCCCTTGGTCTTTTAAACAGAACATCGCGAACAATTCTTCCTTCTTGCTCGTAGGCATTCGAGATCAATTGCGACGAATTGTGCGGCATACTTTCCGAAGGTACACTCTCATTGCGCTTCCATATTTCTGCCAAACTTCCGTCAGGATTATACACCTTAATCGTTCCAGAAATAGTCTTTTCAGCTACATAGGATTCTACTTTGATGGGGCGCGCGATTATGTGGTTTAGCAGTAATTCATGCGCCGACGAAACGCTTTCCTCATAATTATGCGGATACCAGTATTTTGTTGTAATCGGCCTACCGTCGCTCCCAACAAAGTTTTCCTGCGTAAGCTGGAGGTGCGAAGGGTCGCCATAGTTAAACTGTTTCACGGTCGTCTGCTGGTGACCATTGTTATCCACGTATGTTTCCTTCATCCATTCAAGGTAAAACCAATGCGCGTAGGTCTTATACTCTACCGCGTCAATGTTTTCGATAGCCGCTGTTACAAGTATCGCATCGCCAACTTCCCTATTATGGCATGGATGATGCAAGACACGAGGAACATTATTATTTCCGGGAGACAAACAGATGTTGAGACCTGCTGCTAAAATATACCTATGGTTGTGAACGGCAATGCACACCGTCCATGTGGTGGTCTGATTGATCGATTCCTCATCACATACTATAGCCACTTCCCTTAGGCAAAATTCATCGAACTTTTTCCTTACTACCATACTAGGGACCACATTCTCAATTCTCGGGTCCTTTACGTAGTTGTTGATGCGTTCGAAGACAAGGGCGTAGTCATTCCCATTCTTTTTGAATTTTCTAACAGACTTTTCAAGACCATTATCCCATCCAACGTTAGAGTATGGCGCGCTCAAAATGTGTTCACCCCAAACGTTGTTTCCAGGTATGTCATTGTTCACAATAAAGCGGTGTTCTTCATAGCCATTTTCGAAAGTTTCACCCAGGCTTTTAATGACCGTTTCATAGGTAATATGACCACCCGAAAATACACTCAAATTCAGGTTGCTGGTAGAGTAAAGGGTGACGTATTCACATTCATAAAAATCACAATTCACTTGAATCTCACCTCCTTCATCGCAATTGTGGCGAGAAGTCGAGTACTGATGATAAACAGGAGCAAATCCGGAAGTCTTCCCCGAACTTTTGCCCGGTTCTTCAAAGGTCGCATACCGGTATCTTGTGACCAGGTTTTCTCCAGTCTCGGGCGAAAACGAACTTACCCTCGCTACTCGGAATCCACCGACAGGAATGTTAGCTGGCACCACGCTCGGGCCTTCGTCACACAAGGAGAAATTGGCATGAGCCTCAACCTCGTCTCCAAAGGCTTTCAGTGTGACCTCATACTGCCTCCCTCCGGATAAATACAGGGTTTTGGACGAATTGTCGCCTGGATCCACGACTTCTGTAAGCACGTAGGACCCGGTTTGCAAATCCTTTACCGAAAGGCGCCCGAAAGCATGCAATGGGTCCTCCTGGGCGCCTGGTAGGTAGGACGCAGAGAAATAGAAGGTGACATCCTGACTTATCCCTGAGAGTACAGTATTTATATCTGTTGCGCCCATACCACCAATTTCGTGGCTCGTTGCGGTCATCGGATAACTCTTCTTTGGAGGATAAATCGTCTTCTCTCCCTCATAGCTGTTTGGCTGGTAGTCAATTTCGGTGTACCCGCCGGTTGGATACGTGATACGCTTTAGCAATCCCTTTCCCGCAACGGCGTGGTTCGCCTCGCGGTCGCCACCTTTGTTCTCGAATAGAACGCGCCCGGCGTGATCACGAAAGGCCACTGTGCCTTGCTCCGGCACGAGATACTGGTTCACCCTACCGTTGAAAAACCCCCAATGATCACGAGCGAATGAAAGCCGTTTGGGTAAGCCGTCTATATCATCATAGATAAAGGAATACTCCCGAACAGCATCTCCATTGTCAGTCTGGGAAATCGAACTCAAAAACATCCTCTTGTCAATGCCAGACGTAACAATCGCATTATTGCCAAATCCGGTATTCGTTGAAAAGGTGTAGTTGAACCTCCATTTATTGAAGACTTCGTTGTCCGGAAGCACATACTCAATGCTATCGACTTTATATGCACCAATCAGGTCAGCACGTGTGGCGGAAGTGTGAAAAACAACATCTCCATATCCGTTGGTACGAATTCTCTTCAGCCGATGTGTACTGGTGGTAACCAAGCTTATGCACAGCTTGTCATTGATAGTTGGGCATTGATTATTTTCGCATGCAATTGCAACAGTCTGCTTTTCCGTGAGCGTTTGACTCACGCTGGCCGCGTAGTTGAACGAGTAGCGTTCATAGTCAAAATAAACGGTGTCGCCTTCGGGGTGTACTATTTGCGTCAGATACCATGCCGTTTCCTGATAGCCTTCGTAATTCTTTCCGCAATAGGGTCCATCGGGAAGCGTGCGCGTGGATTCTCCCGCTCCGAAAAAGTACCGAATTCCGTTCTCATCAGTAAGTGAAAATTGAGTCTCGCCATTTTCCACGTATCGTTCGATGTAGATCTTCCGGAAAGGCGTGATGATCGGCACATTATCGAATGTAAACACGAATTTTCCCGTATTACTCAGAAAGTTGAATGCGTAGAGGTCACGTTCTGAGTCAAAGTTCTCTTGGTCGGCAGCATCGAGGTACCGCAAAAAATCGTAGTTAATACTGCCTGTGTTTTTTGGATAGGGCATAGCTGGGTTGTATATGAGATCGTCCTTATCCCGGACGATCCGTGTGATGACGCCACCGGCATTGAGCGACCAATTCATACCCACGTCGCTGGCAATCTGATCAACCTGTACGCCCCCCGACGAATAGTTTAGCGTGACCGGGATAGTCAGATTTGCCGTTTTTAGGGTGTAAAGGTCCACTGAAGTAGACATCACCCCAGTAGACATATTGATCGGTGTGAGACCGTACTTTCCAAGTTCGGCTGCGTTTGGTGATGGTGGTAGGAAATTGTAGGACTTGTCGACTTGAGCAAAGGTTCTCCCAGCAACAAAGATCAAAATCACCCCAATGCTGACCCGGCAGGCGAACCTCATCGAACCAGGACATTTTGTGAGAGTTCGCCTATTAACGGATTCAACCCTTATCCTAATAGGATTCAAACGCGGATTTGAGGGGAAAGTTAGATATGTGCTCATAGATCTGATGTTTGGAAGGTGCATTGTTATAGGTCAAATATCTTGGTTAACGTTTTTCTATTTCAGTATCATTTTTTAACATAGGCGTCTAGGCTTTCATTAGGTGCTCTACCTTTCGACTAAGTATCTTATTTTCTTTCCTCATTTGCTGTAGGGTATCCACGAGCGCCTCAATCTTCTCTTTCATGGACACAGGTCGCACTTTTCGCTCCGCTACAAGGTCTTCAACCTTCACTTCCCGCTCGGTTGGCAGTGGCGTGAATCTCTGCACATTCGTCGACATACGGTCATCCGTCCCACATCTTTCCTGCAACTTCGCAATCACTTTGTCTTGCTCAATCACATACAGCGTCAACTCCTCAATTTTCTTGAGCAGTATCATCTCCATCTCCCCCACATTCACCCCCTCTTCTTCCATCTCCTTCGCCGACGGTACTTCCGGGAGATGTTTGTGCTCATCGATGTACGCTTTCACTTCCTCCAGCGAGGGCAGGGGATAATCCTTTTCGAAGACGTAGTCGGGGCCGGGGACGGTGAGATCGACTTTGACTTCCTCGGCGTGTATGCCGCCCTTCACCGTTAATGTTGCATCAGGGATGTCCGTCCCGATCCCGACAAAAACACCGCTTTGGTTTGACGACATATTCATCACGACACGATCGTTGGCCTGGACGCCGCCACCGCTCTCCGAGTCGGCATTGATGACCCTGAACTCCATGCTGCCCACTTTTTCATCGTTCCTGTATACAAAATGTACCTTGGAATCCTGCATGAACGTCGACAACGACTCTGCATCCGTCGCATGGCGGCGGATCACAAAGGGCCTGTTTTGATCAGGGTAGTCACTGTACGTGGTAAAAGTACCGTTCACCGCCAGGGCCGGAACGCCCGACGGGACAATAGTACCATTGACAACCATCGCCGCCGTTGGCGATGGCAGGCCAACACCAACCCTTCCATTTTGGCGAAAGGTCGTCCCGTTGATCTTAAAATACCGGTCGCTGAAAGAGGACAAGATAAGATTGGTGCTCGCATCCTGTGAGGCCTGCCAGTAGGTCGCATTCCCTTCGAGGACGAGGGTCTTTCCGTCAAATATGAAAGGGCCGTCCTGGGCCATGCTGGCCAGCGCGGAAAGCGATATCGAGATAATGACAAGGATTTTTTTCATACTGTATCGTAAGTTAGACTAGTCGATTGAATTTTTTGATTGATCTTTCCGGAGATGTTCCAGCAGCGCGTCGAGGGAATGCTGCTGGTCCGACAACCTGGCTTCCATTAGCTCAAGGCGCTTGATCAATTCTCCGTTTTGGTTCCTGATCTGCGCATTTGTCTGTTCAAGGTCGATAACATACAGCGTCAGTTCCTCCACCTTCTTCAACAACACCATCTCCATTTCCCCCACATTCACCCCCTCTTCCTCCATCTCCTTCGCCGACGGAACTTCCGGCAGGTGCTCGTGTTCATCGATGTACGCTTTCACTTCCTCCAGCGCGGGCAGGGGATAATCTTTTTCGAAGACGTAGTCAGGGCCGGGGACGGTGAGATCGACTTTTACTTCTTCGGCGTGGACCGTTCCTTTCACGGTGAGTTTCTCGTCAGGCGAGTCGGTGCCTATGCCGACGTTGCCGCCATTGAAGTATGTTGGCCCATCGGAGTGGATTACAAACATGGATTCGATGTTATCGTTGCGGCCCACAATGTAGCCGTCGGCCACGCCGTTCATGGCAACGCGGTAGCTGCCGCCCTTGCTGACGACGATGTGTTGTTTTGCGACAATGTTACCGTCGACATATAACTTGTTCGTCGACGGGAGCCCGCCAATACCAACGTTGCCGCCGTTGGAAGTCACCACCAGGTGGCCGTCACTTGTCGTTTTCAGATTTGTATAGTTAGTGGTGCCGCCATCATATACTCGGATCCCACCGGAACCACCCTGGTAATTATAGTTGAACCGTACGTCGCTGGTTCCTCCGCCGGAGGAAATGGCCAGCGTGCCGGCGTTCTTTCGCCGAATGACGGCGTCGCCACTGGCCGGCTCAATTTCAAGGCCATAGCTGGAGGTGCTGTGAAAACCGTTCGCGCTGAATTTACCCGGATGAATAAGGGTCACGTTCCCCGGCGAACTCGTCGTGGTCTCGACATAAGTCGTTTGCGCTATGCCAACGGATGCCATCATCATGGCGACAATCACAAGAAGTGCTTTCATGGTTACTCTGTTTTATTGGTCAATATTTCCACCTGCTTCCGGAGTTCTACAAGCTCGCGACTCTGCGTGTCGCTCACTTCCTTCATGTTGATCAGGTGCAACGTCAGTTCCTCCACCTTCTTAAGCAAAATCATGTTCATCGCCGCGAGATGCACTCCCTCCTCTTCCATCTCCCCCGCCGACGGAACTTCCGGCAGGTGCTTGTGTTCGTCGATGTATTTCTTCACTTCCTCCAGCGAGGGCAGCGGATAATCTTTTTCGAAGACGTAGTCGGGGCCGGGGACGGTGAGATCGACTTTTACTTCCTCGGCGTGGACCGTTCCATTGACGGTGAGTTTTTCGTCGGGCGTTGCCGTGCCAATGCCGACGTTGCCGTTGCCCGTAACCCTCAGCTGGGTTCCGCTTATGTTTTTCAGTTTCAGAAGGTCCCATGAAGTGGAGGCTCCGTTATCGACGACTATGCCGCGGTTGTCTTCGGAGTAGTTCCCACCGAGGTGAATTTGCGACACGGCCCGAAGGGTACCTGATACATCCAGCATGGCTACGGGGCTGTTGGTTCCGACCCCTATGCTTCCTTTTACCAGCAAGTCATTCTTACCGGGGTTTCCCCAACCGTAGGCATCAGAAACAAGAATGCCACCTGCTTTGAGTCCCGACGCCGAGGTCTTGTCTGGTGAGTTAATAAGAGAAAGGTATTTGTTCAATTCCTGAGTGCCGATACCCGTATAAATTGTAGGGTTAGAAGTTCCGTCCAGTTCCAAGACCATGTGCCCCTTGACGTGAAGCTTTTCCCGGGGAGCATCAGTGCCCACCCCAACTCGTCCCGAGGCCTGAACCACCAAATGGGGATGCCACGTATTCGAATTCCATGCTTCCGTGCCAACGGAAAACATATCCCCGACCGAGCCTAAATCATCGCCGATATTTACCCGAAGTTGTGTGGCATTTTAACCGTTGTTGTACCGCGCCAGCCACAGCCTGTCAGTATTGCCTGACGCGCCAAGCAGCTCAAGTTTGGCGCCGTATCCTTGAGTAATCGCATTGTCTGTGCCCAACTGAACGGTTCCATCCTGCAAAAGGGTCATCCGCGTAATGTCGTTCGTCTGAAGTACGAGATCACTGGTCTGATAGGAACTGATCGCGCCATAAACGGTTACGGGTTTGTTGAAGTAGAACTTCGGCATATCCGTCTGGAAATGCGCCCAACTCCCATTCATCGGACCCATGTCAAGGTATCCGTAGATAGTCCTTAATCTGAGCGCGCCACCGGATCCGTTTCCACGAATACTGCCCATAACATGCAGCTTTTCCTGGGGGGCTGTTGTTCCTATTCCGACGTTACCGTCGAAATGCTGAACGGTAGCGTCACCTTGCCATTGAGCCAACAGGGTAGCCGGCAAGAGTAAGGAAAAAACTAATGTGAGCAATTTCATAGATTCACTTTTCATTTAGGTTCATTCTACGGGCGAACTGTGTCCGGTCCGTCTATTCTTTTTTGTCGCCAATGAGCGACTCCATCTTCCGCGAGAGTGCTGTCACCCTGTTCTCCAATGCCTCAAGCCTTCTTTTGTGCTCCGCCCTAAGGCTTTTGATCGTCTCTTCCTGTGCAATCGCATGTAACGTCAGCTCCTCCACCTTCTTAAGCAAAATCATGTTCATCGCCGCGAGTTGCACCCCCTCCTCTTCCATCTCCTTCGCCGACGGAACCTCGGGCAGGTGTTTGTGTTCATCGATGTATGCTTTCACTTCCTCCAGCGAGGGCAGCGGATAATCTTTTTCGAAGACGTAGTCGGGACCCGGAACGGAGAGATCGACTTTGACTTCTTCGGCGTGGACCGTTCCTTTGACGGTGAGTTTTTCGTCGGGCGTTACCGTGCCGATGCCGACCTTGCCGCCGTTGAAATAGAGGTAGTCTATCGTGAAAGTTGTAGGATTGGCAAGACTCACAACGCCAATACGGAAATCCGGGTCGCTGGTACCCGAGTATGCCGAACTGAACTTTATTCCATGTACACCGGATCCCTCTTTGTTGGTGAAGATCTGTCCGCCTTCGAAGGCGACGTTTCCGTCGGACTGTACAACAAGATGATCGTTGTACGAAGGGCTACTGACCGTATTGCCAGCCTTTAGGCCACCGCTAACATCGAGCTTGTAGTCCGGTGACGCGGTGCCGATGCCAATGTTGCCGGATGCCTGGACGGCGAGGTGCGGGTACCAGTTGCCATCGCTCCAGTTTACAGTGCCCACCACAAACATGTCGCCGTTCTGGCCATAATCGTCGCCGATGTTCAGACGAAGTTGGGAGGCGTTGTCGCCGTTGTTGTAGCGCGCAAGCCAGAGGGGGTCGCCGTTCGAGGAAGCACCGAGAAATTCAAACCGCGAGCCATAACCCTGGACACTCGGCTGCCAGGAGCCAACGCTCACGGTGCCGTCCTGGTATATACGGAATGCTTCCTTGAAGGGGACGAGGTCGCCGAACGGTCCGGGTGGTGCGGTCCTGAAGCTGAACCCGCCGCCTTCAAAGCGAAGTTGGGAAGCGTACGTGCTCCCGATATAGGTGTATTCCTGGCTTACGCCGGTGTAGAGATAGCCGTATCCGACGGAACCGTAGTCATTGCCGGAACCGCCGACCGCGACGCGGTGCGACGAGGTCTCGTTCTCATTCCCAAAATAACCCACGCCTTTTACGTGAAGTTTTCCGTGCGGAGAAGTGAGCCCGATGCCCACGTCGCCCAAAAAATATTGAACGTTGCCGCTGCCCTCCCACTGGCCAAAGGCGAAAAGTGGCAGCATCGCTACAGAGAGTGTAAACAGTATTTTCATGATTGGTTGGTGAGTTGAGTTCGGTTCATTGATCATCGGAAACTGGCGGCTGTGTATGCTTGCATGCGCTCATGCTCAATGTTTCCAGCCTGTTCGTCAGCTGTTGAAGCTTTGCCTGCATCGCTGTCATCTCCGCCTGGTGCTGCTCCTGAAGCCGAAGTATCGTCTCCTCCTGGGCGACAACGCGAAGGTTCAGCTCCTCCACTTGCTGTCCTGCCGCGCCGGGTTGGCCATGGCGTTCTTGCCGGAGTTGCACGATCATGTCGTTTTGTTCGATCGCGTATAATGTGAGCTCCTCCACCTTCTTCAACAACACCATCTCCATTTCCCCCACATTCACCCCCTCCTCTTCCATCTCCTTCGCCGACGGAACTTCCGGCAGGTGCTTGTGTTCATCGATGTACGCTTTCACTTCCTCCAGCGCGGGCAGCGGATAACCTTTTTCGAAGACGTAGTCGGGACCCGGAACGGAGAGATCGACTTTGACTTCTTCGGCGTGGACCGTCCCGTTGACCGAAAGCCTTGAAGTCGGGCTGGTGCTACCGATGCCGATGTTGCCGTTGGGAAGGATGGTTAGGTATTCATTGGCACCCATACCGGCCGCGTTATTGCCGTCAAGATTGAACGACATCCGGCCATCGCTTCGATAAATGATTCCTCCGTCAAGGGAATTGGCATTATTCCTGAAAGTAAGCTGAGCAACGGATGACGACTGGTTCGACCAGATGGCCACCTCCGAATTGTCTTCGTTTACAACCGTTAGGGCGGCATTGACGTTAGCCGGGCCAGTACCAATCCGCACGTTTCCATTTAGATTTACACGCAGCCGGCTCTGCCCCCCGGAAAACAAGTCAATCCCGTAGTAACCCGACATATACGCGTTGGTTCCATCAAGGCCATTCCCATCATTGAATTTGTGAAATCCGAAGCCGTAGTGGTTCAGGTATTCTCCATAATAAGGGAAGTCGTCGCCTTTCACAGCAATCAATCCTGGCGACTCATTGTCCGTAGTTCCGGCATGGGGTATCCAGATTGCTCCGTTCACCACCAGCTTTGATGCTGGCAACGCCGTGGTCCCGATGCCCAGGTTCCCGTCCGCACTAAGCACCATTTTTTGACTGGTGTAAGATCTCCATTCAAACAACGGTCGTACGGAAACGGGGCTCGAATTCGCGCGGGCATCGAAAGTGAATACCGGGGAATTGCCTGTATCCTGTGATGAACTGATGTTACCAATGAACAAAAGTGCCTGGCTGTTGCTGGAGACATGACTACCAACTAACGCGGGAATAAACCGGCCTCCGGTACCGGTCGTATTGATAACCGAGAAATAGTCGCCGGAAGGCGCATCATTCGTTCGCAATCGCAGCAGTTGCTCATAGGCCACGCTATCGGAACTCATTATGTCAAGCTTAAAAGCCGGTATTGGAACTCCTATACCGACGTTTCCATCGCGGTAAGTAGGATCGGTGGTGCTTCCCGCACTCCATTGCGCATGGACGTGAAAACATGGCACCAGGAAGACGAGCAGTAAGATGGTGAGCCTCATAGTATGAAGTTTGATTGAATTATTTCTTTAGTTTTCCAATTTCGGCGAGTACAAGCATGTTTTCCTTCTCCAGCGTTTGAATGCGCTTCTCCTGTTCACGAAGGTGTTTCTTTAATTCATTTATTTCTACCGCGTCGGAACTGGCATTGCGTTCCGCCTGCAGCTTTGCGACGAGTTTATTCATCGTCGACATAGAGCGTTTGTGCATTTGCCGCCTGAGAGGTTACAACGACCATAATCAGTAAGGTCAGCTTCTTCATTGATTTTCCTTTTTAAGCCGTTCAATCTGTTTCTGCTGCGCTTCAACGAGCAGGGTAAGCCTTTCGATCCTTTCAAGCACGGCGCTGTGTGTCTCTGCGGCCTTCTCCATCCGTGATTCCTGAACGGCATTTTCGTTCTTCAATTCGATCACATACAACGTCAGCTCTTCAATCTTCTCCAGCAACTTCGTCGTCGTCTCCCCTACCGCCATTCCCTCGTGCTGCATTTCCCTTGCCGGCGCAATACCTGGAAGGTGCCGGTGCTCTCGAACATAGGCTTCAAGTGTGTCAAGCGGTGTCAGTTTGTAGGATGGATCGAAAACATAGTCCGCGCCGTCGGTGTTGACCACGATTTCGTTCCCGCGGATCTTGCCGGCAACATCGATTTTGTAGCTCGTATTAGCCTGCGACGTTTTGCCCATAAGAAGGTTCGTCCCGGCCAGTACCAGGGTGTTGTCATCATACAAGATGAAGCGCGCATCATAATCGGTATTGTTATCGTTCTTAAAGTCAAGATAAGGAGTCCCGGCTCCCCCAAGCTCAATGGACGACCCGTTGGTGGTCTTCAGTATGCCGCCGTTCCCCCATGTAATGGCTCCGTCGTTGTTGATCGTGAGGGCGGTTGTGAAATTGATCGTTGACCCTGAAGAACCCGAGCCGCCAACATCGAACCGGATCTCGCCGCTTTCGGTGAACCTCAAGGCTGATGCCTCATCTTCAAGAATGCGCTTTGGGCCGCCATCAAATCGAAAGTTGTAGCCTATGATCTTGTGTCCCCCGTCATGGAATGTCCACCGGTCGCCGATCTGAAATTGTTCAACGGGGGTGTTTGTCCCTACTCCGACGTTCCCACTGTTAAAAAAAGAATCCCCATTCGCCCTCAATACGATTTCATCGGGGACGCCGTAGTTAGTATAATGATTCCCCATTCGCAGCACAGCAAAGGTCTCTCCGGTACCGGCCCCCACGCCCTGATTGAATTGGAAGAGGTTATCCGTGGTGCCGGTAGAAGGCCGACTCAGCAGGTTGAAGATGGGGCTTTCCGTGTTGACAACAGAGACCTCGTGAGCCTTAACGTCAAGGGTACCTATCGGTGTCGCGGTCCCAACACCCACGCGTCCGCCCTCAATCATGAAATTGAAGCCGTTGTCCAACCCCAGTTTAAAGACATCCGGATCATATCCGAAATATGCCTGCCGGATGTTATCGCTCATTCGCCATTCGATATAGGGGACGTGGGAAAAACCCGGGCGTGACATAAGCGTAAAAGCATGAGTCGCAAACCGGTAGGTTGCATCAGCGGTGAAGATATCCAGCGGCTTTAGTCCGTTGGCATCAATACTGAGCGTAGCGTTAGGGGAAGGAGACATACCGATAGCCAGGTTGCCGTTAGCCGTGTTGTTGACAATGGCCGAAGAGCCACCCGGTACATGAAATTGAACTTGCCCCGTGGCTTTAAAAGAGTTGGCAATCAGGGCGAGGGTGAAACTGATTGCCCAGCCGTATGCCCCGGCCCGGCATATGATCGCAAGGGAAATGCCTTTCTTCATCAGATATGGCGTTTAAGTCAGTTCGTTCAGTTCGGCCAATACAATCCCGCTTGAAACAATGCCAATGTTTCAATCCGGTTTGCGCAGCTATTGGGCTATTTTACTCGTGAACTCGCCATCCCCACATGGCAACGGAAGGACTATTGGGGTTCCGCAAAGGAGATCTTGCAGGAGGGAATAGTCTTTTTTTCAGTAGCGGGTTCTTTGTGATGTCAATATAAGGGAATTTTTGGATCAGGTTATCCTTATCGTCAGAAAAAAAGGCGGCAATCAGGTTTTCCTGACTCGCAAAGGGGATGCCACTAAGACATGAAGGCACTACGCACGGTCAAAATTTATGAACCCCGCTCACGCCAGCGAGGGAACAGTGCCGTTGCATTTTTGAGGGCCCACTCCCTTCCATCAATGCCGCAGCGAGCAAATGCGAGCCTTTGCGATCTCCGCACATTAGCTACTTCTTCTTCCGCTTCCTGAACCCATACTCAAACCCTATCCTCGAATTCAACCGGTCTGCGTAAGGCGCCTTGAACTCGCGGTTGAAGAGATTGTATTGCAGCAGCACCGTCCCGCGGAGGTTCTTCCAGATCTTGTACTCCTTTTTCATGCCCGTCATCATTCCCCACACCCACTCGCGGTGGCCTACCTCGGGGTTGCCGCCGATCACGGAAGGAACAAAGGCGTTCATCAACTCCGACTCCACGTGCGCGATGAACCCGCGGCCGAGCTTGAAGTCGACAAACGCGCGGGGGCCCCAGACGGCACCAACGTCGGACCACTCATGACGGCGGCGGTTGTAGGCGATGCGGTGATTCCATCCCGCCCCGGCGGTAAACCTGCCGCTGAGTTTGTAAGACAAATAAGGATTGAAGTCGAAGAGTCGGTAATAACGCTGTTGGTACTGGAAGTAAAGTCCGGGAACGAGCCGTTCGATAAACGGCTTTCCCTTCATGGGATTGGGTGGCCGCTTTGGAAGGTCCTTGATGCTCTGTACCGAAGAATACTTCTGCTTGTATTTCGCCATCTGTTCCATCGCCGCCTTGAGTTTTTCCTCTTTGCCGGCAAAATGGTCAATGGCAACCTTCTTCGCCATCTCGACAGCTTTCTCCTTCCCCGTCGCGGGATCCTTCAGTGCGTCGAGTTGGCCCTTGTATTCGTCAAGGACACCGGCCTCTTTCTGCAGCGCGTCGACCCCGGCGTACTCCGCCGCCTTCTGCTCTGCCACCTTGGGCAATCCTTTCACCTGATCCAGGTCTCCCCCCGCAATGTTCTTCAGGTCTTCCTGGTAGTTCTTCAGTTGGCCCGTGACTTCACCGAGTTCGCCGACCGGTGTGTCAATGCCGGGGAGCGTTCCGATCTCACCCAGCTTGCCGATCTCACCTGCCTTTCCCGTGATGTCACCCAACGGTCCGATGTCCGGAAGCGAATAACCCGGTATTTCCACCGCGGGCAGTTTCAGGTCCCCGGTGTTGAGGTTGAGTCCATCTACTTTAGACGTGAGCTGTTGAATGGGTTCCTTGTATTCCGCAGGAAGGTCGAGGCTATTGAACTTCCCCACGGTCTTCGCTTTGAGTTCGCCGAGCTTCGAGGTGAATCTGTTCTGTGTCTCCCGGAGGGTCCCGGTGAGGCTGTCGATGCGGGCGGTGTATTTTTCTGTCGGAAGGCGGAGGGCCGTGAGGCTGTCGATGGTTTGATTCACCGACGCGATCTCCGCGTTGATCTTTCCCAGGGTCTTCTCGTACGCACCTTTTAAGGAGTCGGTGGTGTTGTTGAACTCCTGGCGTATTTCTTCCACTTCGTGGTATGCCGCCATGAGCGTGTCCGGAAGCGGAGGAAGGGAATCGACGGAAAGGGTTTCAATGATCCCGTCAACTTTTTGTTGCAACGAGTCCGGAACCACCTGGGCGCTGGCCACGAAGGCGAAAAAGAGGATGGCGATGGTGACGGGGCCTTTCACAGGGTGAAGATAAGAAAAAAGTTGAAACGGCTTTACAGACTGGTGCTCTGCGTGAGTCAAATCTGACTTCATTGCCGGGTAGCCTGCCCTCCGTTGGCGTAGCGAAGGCATGGTCGCGGCTTGCGAGGCTCCAGGTGTCGGGGCGTTGGGTAAACCCCGGTGGCCGAGTTTGTCGAGGCCCAGGCTACCTGACCAGACACGGTGGAACCTTTGCAGCTACACGTCAATTGCCCAAAAAGATCTCAATATCCGCCTACCGGAACCGGAAACCGGAGACTGGCAACCATGACATTCCGCTTCCTCGTGGCGCGCATTTCTCACTCCGGATCCCAATCACCGAAGATATTCTCCAGCGTGTACGTTGCGGCTTCCTCGTCGGTTAGCTGATGCGACCACGCCGCGCGCGCTGCCGGATTGGCACCCGGTCCCCTTGAGTGGTACTCCGCATAGAAGGACGTTTTCTCCGCATCGGGTTTGTTCCAGTTGTGCCAGCCTTCGGGGCGAATATGTTCTCCGAGCGTACAATTAATAAAGACTGTTCTGGCGTAGGGACGCCAGGGCCTGCCCAGGTAATAAGGTCCGGCGTCAGCGTCGGCGGTGAGGGTACAATTCAGGAAGACAAAACCATATCGCTTACCTTCCGGCGTGGACGCCGCAGTGATGTACTGTCCCCCTTTCTTGCAGTGGATGGTGCAGTTGTCGAACACGGCCGTGGACCATCCGAAGATAAAGTCCGTGGTTCCCTCAATGGTGCAGTCCTTATAATACTGGCGGCTTTCTTCGCCGTGTGGATAGAGCGTGTCCTGGAACCCGACAAACCTGCAGTGGACAAACTTCACCCGGTCGCCGTCGACGCGTACGGCTACCGCCTGACCTACCGGCCCTGCCGCGTTTTCAAAGGTGATGTTCTCGGCGGTGAAATCGTCTGCAAAAACGTAGAAGCTCGTCGAGCCCGTGGTGCCCATCTCTTCGCCAAACCGATTCTTCCTTGAAGCGTAGTCGTCATAGGTGAGGATGGTGCTTGCAGCATCCTCTCCAATAAAACGCACGTTCGTCTTCGAGGCAGCAAGGACGAGCTTCTCTTTGTAAACACCATTGCGGATATAGATCGTGGTTTGATTCTTCCGGAAATCCGGAACAGCGTTGATCGCTTCCTGTATGGTAGCGAAGTCACCCGAACCATCGCGCGCAACGATAAAGTCGTACCGATCCTGCGCGTGGGTGAGGAAGGATGCCAGGAGGAGGAATAAGCATGTAAGGGAGTGGTTCATGGGTTGGGCTATTCGTGAGGTGCGTTACGAGGTACGAGGTAATTCTTTTTAGCTAGAAGATAACGTTCAGTTTGGGCCTCGGTAAACTCGGCCCCCGCGAGGGTGTATAACGTGTGCGGCGGCATCCGTCGGCGAGAGAACATTGAATGCACCGTTCCCCTTCAACGATGAATGAAGACAGCGCCAACGGCTACCCCGGATGCCGCCGCACATCCCCAGGTAAACCCCCGGTGGCCGAGCTTGCCGAGGCCAGGGCTTACCTTTCGACCATCAACCCGCTTAACGGAATGGTATTGGATCATGCATTCCCCAAACGCTCCTCTTCATCCACGAGGTGCGAGGTGCGAGGTACAAGGTACGAGGTACGCCCTAGTTCTCCCTGTCCAACTCCTCCCAAAGGATCGACGCCATAATGAACGGCCCCACCGCCTTGGGATCGTTGTCGCGTTTGATTTCGTTGACGTAGTATTCGTAGGACCCGTCGCGATAAGGGTTGCCGCCAAGCCCTGCCACGCCACAGACCTGGGTGATGCTCACCAGCCCGTTGTCCTCCACGCGGATGAGGTGGTCGAGTATGCCCTGATAAGCCCGCTTCCCGTGCGCGAGGTATTCATCCCCGACGTACCCCTTCATGGCAGCTTTCAACAGGAAATAGGTAAACATCGACGACGCTGACGCTTCCAGGTAGTTCCCCTCCCGGTCACCCTGGTCGACCACCTGGTACCACAACCCTGTTTTGTCGTCCTGGTATTGAACAACGCTTCCGGCCATGCGGCGAACGCTTTCCACAATGTCTTCGTATGCCTCGTGTTCTTTCGGGAAAAAGTCGAGGATATCGACGAGCGCCATGGCGTACCATCCCATCGCCCGGCCCCAGACGTGTGGCGAGCGACCCGTTTCCTTGTCGGCCCATCGTTGCTGTTTGCTTTCATCCCAACCGTGATAGTAGAGGTTGATCTTCGGATCGTACGTGTACTTTTCGATGAGCCTGACCTGTTGCGCGACGTCATCGAACAACGCGGGTTCGTCAAAAACTTTCGCGTACTGTGCAAGGAAAGGAGACCCCATGTACAACCCGTCCAGCCACATCTGGTGCGGGTAGATCTGTTTATGCCAGAAGCCACCTTCCGACGTGCGGGGATGTGTGCGCATCTGCTCCCGCATCAACCTGATGGCCTTCGCATATTTTTCGTCACCGGTGTGCGCGTAGAGGCCGAAGAGAAACTTTCCGGAGTTGACCTTGTCGATGTTGTACTCCTTCGGATTGTACGTCTTGATCGTTCCGTCTTCACTGATCATCTGGTCGGCGAAGGTTCTGATATAGTTCAGATATTTTTCGTCGCCGGTTTTTTCCCAGACTTGCTGTATCGCCGAGCAGACGAGTCCCGGCGTATAGTTCCACTTCGGTTTTTTGACGAAGTCGATCATCCACGCTTCCGGGTTACGGATGATGTCGGAGTCCGCCATGCGCACGGACCACGGCGCCGTGGTGGCAACTTTTTGTCCACATGCGGATGCGCTGATGAGGAGTACAATGAGAGCAACGATCTGTTTCATAGTCTTAACGTTTATCAACGGGTGGTCCGACCCGGAACCAGTCGACATCGGCGTAGCCCGCGTCGTTGGTCCGTTCGTTTCGTATACAAAATAAACCGGTCTTTGCGCCGATCCAACGTCCCGGCGTGGCGCTGAAAGTCTCGTCAACGGTGGTGAATTCCCGGCCGTCCAGGCTGTAGGCGAACGTGCATACCGCGTTGCGGCGGACCGTGACGCGCAAAAAGACTTCCGCCGGCGCGCCGGCGCGTAACACCCTTTCTGTGTCGGGCTTGCCGGACGGCGCGTCGTCGTTCGTGACGTACACGAGGTCCAACCCTTGCGCGCGACCCGTCAAAGCGAGCGCGGCATAGCTTTCGCCCATCACGATAAGGCCCGCGCGCGCTTCGCCGCCACCTGAGATGTTGGGATGGAAGCGGAGCTTCGTCGTAACCGTAAACTCCTCCGCGGGAAACTTCTGAAGGAAGAGATTCGGCACATCCCAAAAGTTTCGGGTGTCGGCATCGGGCATTTGCGCATAGAGCCTGAGCGCTCCTGTATGGGTGGCCATGGCCCACGTCGCTTTCGGGTTCCCGTGCCATTGCCATTGAAGGCCAGGCTTGAAAGCGTTGAATTCATCCGATTCCGGCGGCGCCGCTATGGGCCAGGTTTTTCCGACGTCGGGTTTGCGGAACGTAGCCACCGGCGCTCCGACACCATCGCCGTCTTCATCCACGCCGATCACAGGCCAGTCGTTGACCCACGCCATCGGCTGAAGGTGAACCACACGCCCGTAGGCCGCTTTGTCCTGGAAGTGAATAAACCAATGCGCGCCCGCCGGCGTGTCCACCCATGCGCCCTGATGCGGTCCGTTGATGTCGGTGTTGCCCTGGTGCATCACCATCCTCCGCGCGTAGGGGCCATAGACATTCTTTGAGCGCAACACGATTTGCCACCCTTTGGATACGCCGCCGGCGGGAGCGAAAATGTAGTAGTAGCCGTTCCTCTTGTAAAACTTGGGGCCTTCCACCGTGGGGTCGACGTCATGTCCGTCGTATACGATCACGCCTTCATCCAGGGTCGCTGTGCCTTCGGCGTTGAGCCGCTTCACCACGATGATGCTCTTGATACCGGCACGGCTACCCGCATAGGCGTGCACAAGGTAATTCCGGCCGTCGTCATCCCATAGCGGACATGGGTCGATCAATCCCTTCCCGGGTGCCACCAGGACGGGCGTGCTCCACGGGCCGCCGGGGTCCTTCGCCATGGTCAGGTAAATGCCAAAGTCGGGGTCCGGATAGTAGAGATAGAAGGTGCCGTTGTGATGCCGTATCGACGGCGCCCACACGTCATTGCCGTGCTGTGGTTTTTCGAAGTGGTCCGTCGGCACAATCCGCGGAAGCGCATGGCCGATAAGGTTCCAGTTGACCAGGTCCTTCGAATGCAACACCGGCAGGCCCGGCGCCGCGTTGAAACTGGACGCCACCATGTAATAATCCGCGCCCACGCGGCAGACGTCGGGGTCGGAATAGTCCGCATGCAGGATCGGGTTCCTGTAGGACCCGTTTCCCAGGTCGGCAATCCATACCCTGTTGTGGTCCATCTCCTGGGCGACGATCACGCCGAAGGAAAGCATAAAGGACACATATGCTGCAGCCCTCCTCATGATTGCGACGCGATTACAATGTCTTTCACCCTTTCGTGCAGATACACCTCGACGTTGGTGTACGTCGCATCCAGGGTATTCACGGATGCATCCGCGGGATTGTTGGGGTCAAGATGCTTTTCTTTCTCCCACACATCCGGCATTCCGTCGCTGTCGGCATCGGCTGGCGGCGTTGACATTTCCAGTGCCGGCCATCCGCCAACGTCATCCTGTGAGTCGATAATGCCATTCCCGTCTTTTCCCGCTGACGAATTTCCCTGACGAACTTCCTCGACGATGCGTGCATCTACCCCGTCGCGGCTGAAACTCGCGCCGGCGCTGTTCAGCACCTCCCCATACGCCGCGGTGGCCGCGACGGTACGCACAGGTTCTACCGCAAAAGCGGATTCAGCGGTCCATGCGCCGGTGTCGTCGGCGCTTACGCCGAGGTGATTGTCATTCGACACGGATGCACTCCCTTCGAGGAAATTCCCCTCCACAAAAAATTTCCCGTACGGTTCTGACGGATCGAGTATCTGACCTTTCTTCGAAGCTTTCGTTGCCGGACCAGGCTTGAAGTAGTTATTGACC
Source organism: uncultured Roseivirgaceae bacterium (assembly GCA_964551035.1). GTDB lineage: Bacteria > Bacteroidota > Bacteroidia > Cytophagales > Cyclobacteriaceae > Chryseosolibacter. The sequence continues at coordinate 21,785 of CAZKBK010000003.1, forward strand.
ACGTTATACCGGCCGCGTTCGCCGCCGTAAATGTTGTTATTCATCCAGTTGTAGATGACGTTGTTGCGGAAGTCCACCAGTTCATCCGGCGAGTTGGCCGTCGACGCCGAGCCACTGAAGCGCGGCAGCCGGCTGTTGTGGCTTGCGATGAGGTTGTGGTGAAACGTTGCGCCCTTGCCGCCCCAGATCCCGCCGTAACCATGCTCGCCTTTACTGTGAATGGAGTTGTTGAGGCTTTCCGAGATGATGCTCCACTGCAGCGTAAAATTGCTGTTGTTATAGAAGGATGCGCACTCGTCCGTCCCCCAGCTTACACTGCAATGATCGACGATGATGTTGTCGTTGCCGGCATTGCCGGAAATCGCGTCGCCTTCATAGCCCGCCTCGTCACCGAGACGAAAACGCATGAAGCGGATGATCACGTTGTCGGCGCTGATGCCGAGGGGGTAGTTCTTAAGACAAATTCCACCCCCGGGTGCGGATTGGCCGGCGATGGTCACATTCCCGTAGTCGATCTTCAGGGGTGATTGCAGTTCGATGTTCCCGGAGACAGCGAACACGATGATGCGGGGTGCTTTCGTGCGTAGGGCATGGCGCAGGCTGCCGGGTCCTTCGTCCTTGAGGTTGGTGACCACGATGACCGCTCCGCCGCGTCCTCCGGTGGCGAACTTGCCGAATCCCTCGGCGCCCGGGAATGCCGGCATCGGTGTTGTGGCGCTGTCGTCGGGCTGTACCGCCGCGCAGCCCACCAGCAGGATAAATAGTGACCTAATCAATGCGACCTTTGAATGCTTCATGGTTTATGATCCGTTCGAAAAGTTCCAGGCGCAGGTTGGCAAGTTCGCGCAAAACGAGTTGTGCCATCAACCGCGCGCCGAGTTCGTTGAAATGGGTGTTGTCCTCCTTTCCATCGGGGTAATTCGGATGCCCCCCGGGTTGAAGGTGTAGAAATAGCAGCCTGGAAGTTTCAGGTCCGAGCGAATCAAGGAGGGCGCGGCTCTTCTCGTCCATGTCGATGAAGGGCGCGCCCGTTTCGCGGGCAACCTCGCGAACCAATGGCGAATATTCTTTATGCGTTTCCCTGACCTTTCCCTGTTCGTCGAACTGCCGGCGTGTTACGGGTGTCAACAACACGGGAACGGCGCCCTTCCCGCGGGTTTCACGGACAAATCGCGTCAGGTTGTTCTTGTATTCATCCGGCGAAGTGTAGCGGTCCCCTTTTTGTTTCGATTCGTCGTTGTGCCCGAACTGGATGAATACATAGTCACCTTCCTCCAGCGCATCGGCTACCACCTGCCACCGGTTCTCCCCGATAAAAGTACGCGTACTCCTGCCGTTGCGCGCATGGTTCTCCACCACGACCGTGGCGTCAAAGAATGTCTTGAAGGGCGTGCCCCACCCGGTTTCGGGAAATGCGGTCGAACGTTTATCGGCCATAGTGGAATCGCCCACCAGGTAGACGGTGACGCTGTTTCGCCCGGACGTAAACGCCCCAAGGGCAAGAAGAAAAAGGCAAAGCGCGAAATACCGCCAGATACCGGTCATATCAAAATCTATTCGGTGATCTTAACCTTCAACGGATTGGCCAGAAGCGTCGATACGCGGCTCACATGATCCATGAACTCGTTTTCATTTTTGATGCCGCCAGGCTCGCCGATCCAGGCGGCAAGAAAAAAATACGCCAGCGTCTTTTCATGGGTCTTCAACACCGCGATGTGGCTGTTCGCATCCTCCGAAAATTCGACGAGGTTCGCCGGATGGAAAAAAACCGCCAGTCCCAGGTTGTCCGAATTCAGGCTTTGCTGTCCATAGGTGGCGATGTATGCCATCGCCGACGCATCTCCGTTGCTGGTTATCGCCCTGGCACTGGGATCTTTGACGATACCCGTGCACAGGCTGTCCACGTCCTGATCCAGGGTAAGCAACTGGTGTGACACGCGGCTGCCACCGTGAATTCCGATATGTGATTTTACGTCAAATTCCTCATCGCCCACTTTCCATCCGTAGTACGCAGTAACAAACGAGGAGTAAACGTCTCCGTTCTCCAATATCCGGCAGGTGACGCTGTCTGTCTTTTCCACGCGGAGCACGGCCCCGTTCCCGATGGCGCCGATGGAACCCACACCAAGAGAGGCGCCTACTTTCATCACGTCCATCCCCCACGGTTGCATGTTATGGTAGGAATCAAACCCGTCAAGGCCTACCTGTTGAAGAACCATTTCAGACGTGCGCTTCCCGAATACGTCAACGGCATTGCGCTGGTCGAGGTAAAAGCGGTATCCCACCTTGTCGGATTCCCATCCCGGCCCCTCGTAACGGATAAACCACGAGTGGTCCTTGTGCTCCGGCGGCACGCGCAGGTAAGATACGTTTCGGAAGCTACCACCGTCATATTCGCGCCCCACCCATTTTCCACCTTCCTTGTGCGACAGTTCGGCCTGCGTGCGCTTGGGATAGTCACGTGGCACGGCCCCTTCCGTCTTGTAACGTATCGTCAGGCTTACTTCTCCGCTCGCGTCAATGCTGTCCAGCAAAGCCACGATCCCCTCGTAGCGTGTATCCGTATTGTTGTATTGGCTGGCGATCTCCTCGTCCCCGTTCAGCACGACAAAAGCATCGCGGTTGAAATCAGGCGCCTTTTGTTGAAGGACATCTTCCGCGATCACAACCATCTCGTCGTAGCGCGTGATGTCCAACGGGTTGGATACCGTGACGTTGAACGCCTGCGGAAGGTCGTTGTGGATACCATGCCGGCTTTCCTTTGTGCAAGCCAGCGGAATGAAAAGCAATAAAAAATAACGGCGCATCTATTTCAATTTTTTAGTCACTGCATGGGCGGGCACGCGATCACCAAGGGCAATACCGTTGGCGGCTTTCGTTAAGTCCGTTGCGAGTAGCGTAATTTTTTCCGATCGTTCGCCCGCCACTTTCATGAATACATCGGCGGGCGCATAGCCGATGTTTTCCAGCATGAGGTTCTTGCTGTTTTGCACGCTGACGACGGTGTTGTCGTCACAATGCAGGGTGGCGTTGCGGAGGGTGATGTCGCTGCCCTCGATGCAAACGAAGCCCTTCCTGCTCTCGATGGTGATATTCTCCATCTCGACCCCCTGAACGTTCATTTCCGGAAGCCCTCTGATGAATATCGCCGTTTCGGCGCCTTTGCACATCACATGCTTCACGTGAATGTCGCGAAATTGCGGCGTCGCCTCCGTAACGGGCTGAAAGTCGATCTCCGGCTCCTCGCCGCCCGCGAAGATCTTGAGCGGATCGCGCGCCATGTAGTACATATCGAACAGGATGGCGGAACCACCGATGTTGTTCATTTGGATATTTTCAATATAGACCTTTTCAACTACGCCTCCCCTGCCACGCGTTGTCTTGAACCGCAGGCCGATATCCGTCCCGAGGAAATTACAATCGTACACGAAAAGGTTGCGCGCGCCGCCGGACATTTCACTCCCGACAACAAACCCACCATGACCGTGAAAAACCGTGCAGTTCCGGACGATAACATCTTCGGTGGGCACTCCGCGCTTGCGTCCCTCCTCGTCGCGGCCCGATTTGATGCAGATGCCGTCATCGCCGACGTCAAAGCGGCTGTCTTCGATCAACACATAGCGACACGATTCCACGTCGATCCCATCGCCATTCTGCGCGTTCCAGGGGTTGCGCACAAAGATCCCGCGTACGGTAAGGTGTTGCGTCAGCAGCGGATGAATGCACCACGCGGGAGAATTCTGAAAAGTCACACCCTCCAGCAGCACGCGCTTGCAGCGAATAAGGCTGACCATGTTGGGCCGCAGAAATTCCTTGATCGCCTCCGCTTTCTCAAGGTCATAACCTTCGGCGATCACGCCGGGGCGTTTCATCTTTGATCCCCGCAAGGCGCGCTCGGTGGGGTACCAGATGTTTCCTTCTTCATTCAGGAACCCACCCGACGCCACCAACTGTCTCCACTCAGGTGGCGTCATCTTGTTTTTCTTGACCGGGCGCCACGCCTGTCCCGCACCGTCGAGAATACCCGCGCCGGTAATGGCAATATTCTCGGCGTCGACCGCGTAGAGGGGCGAATGGGCACGGATGGCTTCAAGGCCCTCCCAGTTGGTTTTCACCAATGGATAGTCGTCGGTATCGTCGCTGAACTGAAGGACGGCACCGGCGGACACATGCAGGTTTACATTGCTCTTCAACCGCAGCGGTCCTGTAAGCCAGAATCCCGGGGGAATGCGAACGGTGCCGCCGCCGGCGCTATGACATTTGTCGATGGCGGCGTTGATGGCGTCGGTATTCAGCACCAGCCCACCAGGTTTCCCGCCATAGTCGCGGATGTCGAAGGTGTCGCGTTCAAAGGCCACTTGCTCGACCCTGGGAAGTTGCCGTCCCCATTTTTCCTGGAATGCATGCGCCCCGGAAAAGGAGACGATCGCCACAACGGCGATGATGAGTGCTTTATATTGAAGGGATGGCTTCATGCTAAATGATCATTAAAAGGAGAACCGCGCAGGGATCACCCGCACGGAACTCCTGTCTCTTAACCCAAACTTCATGACGGACGCCAACATCACATCCGTCAGAATGCCTTTAAATGTATTAGTAACCCGGATTCTGGGGAAAATCCTTGTTAGTGTTCAGATCCAGCGCTTGCTGGGGAATGGGGCGCAGAATTTTGTCGGCGCCGTCGTTGCCCATGAACGGGTTGCTGAGGTTTCGGATGTCCTTGTTGTAAAGGGCTGTCCGCGACTTCAGGGTACCCGTGCGCTTCAGGTCAAACCACCGATGGTATTCCCCTACGAGTTCGAGGGCGCGTTCATCGAGGATGGCATCGATGTCCACCGCGTTGGCGTCAGTGAGCACGAGCGCGCCGGGCGTTTTCTCGGCACGTTCCCTCACCTCGTTAAGGCGGGCCATGGCCGTGGGCTTGTCGCCGCTTTGCAGGTACGCCTCGGCCGCGATCAGGTACGTCTCCGCAAGTCGCGCAAGGAAAATATCCCTCGTGCTGTTGCCATCCTCATGCACACCGGTGCCCACGGGGTCGTCGAACTTTTTCACTGCGGGCACCTGGTTGTCGGTCGAACTCAGCGGCTGTTCCCAGAGGTTGATGTCGCCGACATTCTCATAAGGAAGAATGATGGTGTTGGCGCGATGGACGAGGTCTGCCGCACGCCATGCCGTCGTGTCTGCGAGCTCCCACTGGTGGGGATAATAAAAGCGGATGTCCAGTGTCGATTTATCGGCCACGTCGTAGTAGTCGAAGTAGCGCTGGTACAAAACGTTCATGAACGTTCCTTCCCAACGGGCGTCTTCCTCGGTGAAGAGGTCGTAGACGTATTTGGTTACCACGAGCGAATAATGGCGATAGGGATAATCTCCGAAGACCTCGCTACCACCGTGGTAGGGCCCGAAGTAGGCGTTCTGAGAACTTCCGCCTGTCGTGCTGGACAATGACCCACTGCTGTATTGCACGGCGAACAGCACTTCCGCGTTTTGTTCGTTACCCGGCTCAAACACATCGGCAAACGAAAGCGACGAAAGGTCATAGCCTGCGATGGCGTCGTCGGCCAGCGATGCCGCCGTTGCAAAATCACTCGCGTCGGCGAATGCCTCGTAGCCACGCGTGAGGTGAACCTTTGCCAGGTAATGACGAACCGCTCTTTTGGTGACGCGACCGAATGCGGTCTCGCCCTGATCGCCGACCAGGTTGAGGGCTTCATTCATTTCTGAAACAATAAACGTGTACACCTCCTCGGCCGAATTTCGCTCAAAGCTCGTAACAGGGGCGGAAATCGCGTCCGTCACGAGGCTTACGCCGCCGAACGTCTGTACGAGCAGAAAGTAGTAGTACGCGCGCAGAAACTTCAATTCACCGAGGCGGACGGAGACCGTCGGGGTCTGTTCTGTCAGCTCATTGTACGCGATACCCGTGTTGCAAACCTGGATGGCGTTGTACAGGGTGGTGTAAAACGCCTCTACCGTGGGGTCGCTGGGAACGAGTTCCGTATACAACATCAGGCTGGTCGGGCCCGGGTCCCTTCCGTCGACGTACATGTCGGTGCCGGCTTCGAACATCCACGGCGCATCGTAGACGTTGCGCAACGACGCATACGCCGCATTGACGAGGCTTTCATAGCCCGAGGCCGTCCGGTACAGGTCATCGGCCAGCACATCGGTTTTGTTCTCCTCTTCCAGGAAGTCGCTGCAGCTTCCAAAGGAAAATAAAAGGATACTTGCGATTATTATCTTTTTCATTTTGATCTGGTTTGGAGGTTAGAAGGTCAGGTTAATGCCACCCAGGAACGTCGTGGTACTGATACCACCGTCTTCAAAGGAACTCGTGGCCCACTCGGGGTCCGGTCCGTCATAGTCGGTGATGACGATCGGATTGAGCGTACTGACGTAAACCCGGAATTTGGTTACGCCCACCTTATCCAGCAAACCCTGCGGCAGACTGTATCCCAGCGTGATGTTCTTCACTTTGGTGAAGCTCGCATCGCGGTAGTAACCGACGCGGTCATTTCTCCAATACACGCCCGCGTTATACACTTGCGGATATTCCGTAGATGCCCTGGCCGGCCCGACATCATTGGCGGGCATATACCAGTCGATATTCAGCTTTTGTCTTCCGCGGTCGTGGAGGTTCGTGAACTCGGCATGGAACGGGCTGTACGCGAAGACGCCCTGGCGCGTGATAAGCGATGCCGAGAAATCGAATCCCATGTACTCGAGGGTGGTGGTGAAACCACCGGTCCAGTCAGGCAACAAAGATCCGAGGAACTGTTTGTCTTCATCATCAATTATGCCGTTGTCGTCGACATCGACCACGCGGCCTTGTCCTTCCGTTTGTCCATATACCAACGCCTCGTCGTCACCCGCCTGCCATACGCCGTCGAACTGATAATTCCAGTAGCTGCCAAGAGGCTGGCCGACCTGGATGACGTCGTCGTCATCGTAGCCATCATCCTTGGGGCTGGTGATCCGATCGGTATCCTCGTAGAGGGCCGTCACTTCATTGTTGTTCGCTGCGAAGTTGAATGTCGTGGTCCACGTGAGTCTGCCCGTACTGACGTTCACTGACGTCAACGCCAACTCGATACCCTTGTTGGTTACTTCAGCGATGTTCTGCGTGACGATACCGTAACCCGATTCAAACGGAAGCACACGGTCCAGGATCAGGTCACTCGACACTTTATTATAATAGTCAAGGGAACCGATGAGGCGGGACGAGAACAATTCGAAGTCGATACCAAAATTCACCTCCGTGGTGCGCTCCCAGGTCAGCAACTTATTGGCGATCCGGTCTTGCCGAATCCCGTTGGCAACGGATCCGCCGAATTCATAATAGGTCAACGTGCTGGCGAGGGCCTGAGTCCGGTAGGGCGAAACCACCTTGTTGCCGGTAGCGCCGTAACTCAGGCGCATCTTCAGTTCATTCACAAAATCGGTCCCTGACATGAAAGGCTCGCTGCTGATCTTCCATCCCACCGCCGCGGACGGGAAAAAGTCCCACTTATTGCCTTCAGACAGTACCGACGCCCCATCCCACCGGCTTGACACCGTCAACAGGTACTTGTCTTTGAGGCTGTAGTTCAGGCGTGCCGCGTACGACAGGATGGTTTCGCGCGCGTAGCCGCCCTCCAGCGTGATGTTGTCTTTCTGACTGTTCAGCCCGATGTTGTAAAAATCCTTGGCACTGAGATCGATGAACTCGTCGATGATACGGCTTGATTCGTCCCTGAACAGGTTGGTCGAATAAAGACCCATGAAATTGAACTGGTGGATGCCGTTCACGTTCTTGTTGATCGAAACCTGGTTGTCCCACACGTAGGAGAAAGACTGTGTGTTCCTCACCTCGGCGCCGGGCTGCGATTCGAAACGTCCTTCGGAGTTGGTTCCTTCGTAAAGGCCGTAACGCGAGGTCCTGAACCGCGGTGCGAATGTGGATTTCACGCTCAGCCACTCAACGGGTGAATATTCGAGAAAGATGTTACCCTGCGCATAGTACGTTTCTGTCTGCTGATGTGATACCGCCAGGTCGACCAGCGGGTTCGTTGAACTGGTAAAGTTGATGTGGTAATCCGAAGGTTGGCTGTCGATACGGTCCTTGCCGGGCTGGATGATGATCTCGCCGGTATCCGTATCATAAGGGTGCATCACGGGGTTCATCCGGAATGAATTTCGCATCGCATTTGGCGCGCCGGCCTTGTAATCGATGGCCGCCACATTGAGGTTTGCGCCACCTTTCCATTTTTCGTTGATGCTATGGTTCAGGCTCATCTTGAAATTGTAACGCCGGTAATCTTCGTTGATCACGTTTCCTTCCTCCTGCTGATAGCCGAACCCGATGTTATATCCAAGGTCGTTGTCTCCCATACCCGAAAGCGTAATCCAGTGGTTTTGCTGCTTGCCGTCCTGGAGGACCAGCGAAGGCCAGTCCGTAAAATCGTTTTCATCGATACGCCGCTGCAGCTCCTGGCTGTCCACATTGAACGCGGCGTCGGGATTGGGTGTATTGCCTGCCACCAAAGCCGCGCTGGTATACGCGTCGATCCGCCAATCCATCCAGGTGTCGCCGTCCATAAAGTCGGGGACCCGCGCCACGGACCGCACGCCATAGTAACCGTCATAGCTGATCATCGGCTTGCGTGATGACGACCCCTGCTTGGTGGTTACGATCACGACGCCGTACGCGCCGCGCGACCCGTAGATCGCGGTTGAGGAGGCATCCTTGAGGATGTCGATCCGTTCGATGTCCTGAGGATTGAGGAAGTCGATGCCATCGGTAATGACACCGTCAACGACAAATAGGGGTGCGCTTTCGCCAAAAGACTGCCGGCCCCTTATTTGAATATTGAACTGACCGCCAATCCTGCCGGAAGAATTGGAAATGTCCACGCCGGCAACTTGTCCCTGGATGGCTTCCATGGGATTGACGCTGTTGCGGCGTACCAGGGCTTCGTTGTCAACGGCTGCGACGGCCCCCGTAAGGTCCGATTTTTCAACCGTGCCATATCCGACGACAAGCACTTCCGAGAGCTCCGTAATGTCGACGTCAAGCTGAACGTCGATCGTGGAGCGTCCGTTTACCGGAAGTTCCTGCGTGGCGTATCCGATAAAGGAAAAGACGACGCTGGCGTCGGCCCCGACGTTCAGGGTATACACCCCGTCCGAATCGGTCGTGGTTCCCACGGTGGTTCCTTTAATAAAGACGCTAACGCCGGGGAGCGGTGTTCCATCATCCGATGATTTCACCGTTCCGGTGACTGTAAGCTCCTGCGCGTTGGCAGGGAATGCGAAGACTAATCCTGCCAGGAGGATCAGACCGGGTGCTACTTTCTGGAAACACCATGATTTCATCAGGGTGCCTACCGAATACGTACCTCGTAGAATTCTGGTCATAGAAAGAAACGTTTGGATTGGTTTGATAGGTTAAGTTTCAACTGCGAAAAAGCGGCATTTTAGCCGTTTTGTGCGCAATCGATTGCATTTTAAGCACGAAATTTTATTTATACAAATATTCTTTCGGAAATTTAACATAAAGTGGACTATCATCGTGTTTTAGGCCGATATACAGGATATTATATCCTTTCTCTGCCCCGCTGGCGCCAATCCTGGTTTTGCTTCTGTTGAAATAATATAACTATATTGCGCAACCGATTACGCATTTTTTCAGATATTCATGAACAACACCCATTACGCGATCCATCCGGAAGACTTCAAACGTTATGGAACCGAGCAGATCCGGAAATCCTGTCTGCTGGAGAACCTCTTCATCGACGACCAGACTTCATTTTATTATACCCACTACGATCGTTATATTGTCGGCGGCGCAAAGCCGGTGAACAAATCGGTGAAACTTGCCGCGATGCCGCAAATGAAGGCGGCATCATTCCTCGAACGCAGGGAGATGGGTATTATCAATGTAGGTGACACGGCAAACATCAACGTCGCGGGAACCGCTTATGAGCTAAGATCCCGCGATGCGCTATACATCGGAAGGGATGCGGGCGAAGTGGAATTTTTTCCATCACGGCAAGGCACGGCGCTATTTTACATCAATTCCGCGCCCGCGCATGCGACGCATCCGACACGCAGGGTCGCGCGCGACGAGGCTGAAACGGTGGAAGTAGGCGCGTTGGAAACGTCCAACCATCGCGTAATCCGGAAACTGCTCGTCAACAGCGTGCTGCCTACCTGCCAATTGCAGATGGGGCTCACCGAACTGAAGACAGGGAGCGTGTGGAACACGATGCCGCCGCATACGCATGACCGGAGAATGGAAGCCTATTTCTATTTTGATATCCCCGAAGGAAACCTGGTGTGTCATTTTCTGGGTGAACCCGATGAAACGCGCCATATCTGGGTGCAAAACCATCAGGCGGTGCTTTCACCGCCGTGGTCCGTTCATTGCGGCGCAGGCACCAGCAGCTATTCTTTTATCTGGGGCATGGCGGGAGAAAATATGGACTACAACGATATGGATATGCTGCGGCCGGAGGAACTGAAATGAACGCCTTGTTCGACCTGAGCGGAAAACGCGCCCTGGTAACGGGGGCAACGCACGGCCTGGGTATGGCCATGGCCAGGGGCCTCGCTGCCGCGGGCGCCGAACTGATCATCAACGGCCATGACCCAGAACGCCTTCGCCGCGCGCAGGAGGGCTATCGCAAAATGGGCGTCGATGTGCGCACCGCGCTGTTCAGCGTCACCCGCGAACCCGAGGTCAGGGTCGCCGTCGACCACATCGAGCAGGAAGTCGGCCCTATCGACATCCTCGTCAACAACGCCGGCATTATCAAACGGATCCCCGTCCTCGACATGGACATCGATGACTTCCGGGAAGTAATCGACGTCGACCTGGTCGGCCCTTTTATCGTCTCCAGGCACGTCGGCAAATACATGGTCCAAAGAAAGGCCGGAAAAATTATCAACATCTGCTCCATGATGAGCGAGTTGGGACGTGACACCGTCACCGCCTACGCGGCGGCCAAAGGAGGACTGAAGATGCTTACGCGCAACATGGCCACCGAATGGGGCCGCCATAACATCCAGGTCAACGGGATCGGGCCGGGGTACTTCGCCACGGATCAGACCGCGCCGATCCGCGTCAACGGACATCCGTTCAACGAATTCATCCTCCAGCGAACACCCGCCGGCCGATGGGGTAACCCCGACGACCTCATGGGTGCCGCGATCTTTCTCGCCGCACCGGCAAGTGATTTTGTCAACGGACAAATCCTTTACGTCGATGGCGGCATCCTGGCCACGATCGGCCGACCCGCGAACGAAATACCACAAGAATCGAAACATTAGCCAACATCAAGTGAAAACCACCATTCACGATATTGCCCGCAAACTTAACATCACCGCTTCAACGGTTTCCCGCGCGCTGCGCGACCATCCGCGCATCAGCGATGAAACCAAGAAAGCGGTGTTGAAAGTAGCGCAAAAACTCAACTATCAACCCAACCATATCGCCGCCGCGCTCCGAAAGGGCCGCAGCAATATTCTCGGCATCATTGTGCCCACGGTCGACCGTACTTTCTTCTCGTCCGTCGTCAGGGGCATCGAAGAGATCGCCAACCAGTCGCAGTACAACGTCATGATCTGTCAGACCTACGACGACTTTGAGAAGGAGGTAAAGACGGTCGAAGCGTTGCTGAATGCGCGGGTGGATGGCATCATCGCCTCCCACGGAAAGGAAACGCACAATTATGAGCATTTCCGAAAGGTTAAACAAAAAGGCATCCCCCTGATCCTCTTCGACCGCTCGAACGATGAACTTGAGGTTAGCCACGTGGTCATCGACGACTACCTCGGCGGGTACAAGGCCACCGAACACCTCATTCAGCAGGGGTGTAAACGGATCGCCCATTTCACGAATACCAGGAAGATTTCCATTTACCGCGAACGCCTGCGCGGATATCGCGAGGCGCTCGAAAACCATGGTATAAAGTATGACGAAAGCCTAATCGTCGAAAGCAACCTTCAACTTGAAGACGGCCGCACCAGCATGCTCAAACTTTTGAAACAAAAGGCCCTTCCCGACGCCGTCTTTTCCGCCAGTGCCTATGGCGCCATGGGCGCGCTTCAAATCCTCAAAGAGAAACAAATCGCTGTGCCGGAAAAAGTCGCCCTCGTCGCCTTCAGTAATGAGCCCTTCACGTGGTTCACGGAACCCGGCCTAACGACCGTCGACCAACATCCCACGCGCATGGGCAACGCCGCCGCCGAGATCTTCATCGAGGAAGCCCATGCAACAAAAGAAAAATTCATTCCCCAGAAGATTGTCCTCAAACCGGAATTGATAATCCGAGGTTCATCCCTCAGAAAGGTGTAACTTGGCCCGTTAATATTTCACCGAATGCTTATGACTTCCTTTATCTCGGAGGATTTTCTGTTGCACACCGATTTTGCGAGGACGCTCTATCACCAATATGCGAAAGACCTGCCCATTATCGACTACCATTGTCACCTTTCGCCCAAAGACATCTACGACAACCGGCGTTTTGAAAATATCACGCGGATCTGGCTCGAGGGAGACCACTACAAGTGGCGGGCCATGCGCGCATTGGGCATCGATGAACGCTTTATCACCGGTAACGCAAGCGATGGCGAAAAATTCGAAAAGTGGGCCCGGGCGGTTCCCTACACGTTGCGCAATCCACTCTTTCATTGGACACACCTTGAACTAAAAAGATATTTCGGCGTTGCCGACCTGCTGAAGCCAGAAACAGCAAAGGCGATCTATGACCACTGCTCGGCGCTCCTTCAACGCGATGACTATGCAACGCGAGCGTTGTTGACTAAAATGAAAGTCGAGACCGTTTGTACCACCGACGATCCGGCGGATTCCCTCGATTTTCACCAACGGCTTGTCAACGACAATTTTTCCATCCCGGTGCTTCCCGCGTTCCGTCCGGACAAAGCCTACGCGGTTGATGTAGCCGGCGCCTACAATGCCTACCTGGAAAAGCTGTCCCATGCTTCGGGCAGCCCCATCAACAGTTTCGATGCGTTGATGGCCGCCCTGGAGCATCGCATCAACTTCTTCCATGACCACGGCTGCAGGCTCGCAGATCACGGAATTGAAAATCTCACCTTTCCCGGTGAGAAGAGCACCTTTACACCCGATGCCCTGTTCGACAAGATCCGAAAAGGCGGCACGCTGCATTCCGAAGAGCGCGAACATTTCCGCTTCGAGGTGCTCATCCGCCTCTGCCGGCTCTATCATAAAAAGGGTTGGGCACAACAGTTCCATCTCGGCGCCCTGCGCAACACGAACGAAAGGATGCTGCGAACCCTCGGGCCTGACACCGGATTCGATTCTATCGGCGACTTCAGCCAGAGCGTGACCCTCTCCAGGTTCCTCAACGAACTGGACAAAACCGACCAGCTTGCCAGGACGATCGTCTACAACCTCAATCCCGCGGATAACGAGGTGATGGCCACGATGATCGGCAATTTCAACGGAGGTACGGTGAAAGGGAAGATGCAGTTCGGGTCGGCGTGGTGGTTCCTCGACCAAAAAGACGGCATGGAGAAACACCTCAATACGCTGTCGAACATGGGCCTGTTGAGTTGTTTCATCGGCATGCTCACCGATTCGAGAAGCTTCCTCTCATACCCCCGACACGAATACTTCCGGAGGATTCTCTGCAACCTTTTCGGGAACGACGTCAAGAACGGAGAACTGCCCTGGGACGAACAATGGCTTGGTAAGATCATCTCGGATATCTGTTACCACAATGCAAAATCATACTTCGACTTCAAGCGCGGACCAGGAACTGGCGCTTAAGGCCCTTAACCGGGCAACGACCAACCGTCCCATGACACGGCCGGTGAAGGTCCTGCAGTTTGGTGAAGGAAACTTCCTCCGCGCTTTCGCAGACTGGATGATCGAAACCATCAACGCCCGCACAGACTTCAATGGTGCGGTTCGGATCATTCAACCCATAGCCAACGGGTTGTCCGGCATGATCAATTCCCAGGATGGCCTGTACCACGTTATGCTGAACGGCATCCAGGATGGTAAACCGACGCGAACGTTACAGCTCGTATCCTGCGTCACCGGCGCGATCAACCCCTTTGACGACTTTCATGCCTTTCTTGCGACGGGCGAAAATCCGGACCTGAAGCTTGTGCTGTCGAATACCACCGAAGCAGGCATCGCCTTTGACCCGCGCGACACCGACCCGTCGGTACTTGCACATACCTTTCCGGGGAAGCTCACGCAATTGCTTCACCATCGCTATCGTTTCTTCAACGGCGCCAGCGACCGCGCCCTCGCCATCCTTCCCTGTGAGCTTATCGACAGGAACGGCGAAACATTGCGAGACGTCATCTTGCAGTATGCGAACCTGTGGCAACTCGACGATGCCTTCCGGGAATGGATACGCCGCGATACGTTGTTCTGCAATACATTGGTCGACCGGATTGTGCCGGGATTTCCCAAGGACAACATCGCCGAAATTCGCCGGGAGATCGGATACCATGACCAGCTTGTCGTTATGGCCGAGGCGTTCCACCTTTGGGTAATTGAACCCTGCGACCCCGCGCGCAAGGAAATGCTCGCCAAAGTGTTTCCCGCTGCGAAGGCTGGCCTTCAGGTGAAACTTGTCGATGACCTTCAGCCCTACCGTACCCGGAAAGTGCGCATTCTCAACGGCGCACATACCACCATGGTGCCGGTGGCGTACCTCCGCGGCCTGGAAACCGTTCGCGAATCCGTTGAAGACCCATTCGTGGGTGAGTTCATCAGGAAAACGATCACGGAAGAAATCATTCCTACGCTCGACCTCCCCCGGAAGGAGCTTGATGCCTTTGCCAATGCCGTCATCGAGCGTTTTCAAAACCCCTACATCCGGCACGAAATTCTGTCCATTGCGCTCAACTCCGTTTCGAAGTTCAGGGTACGGGTACTGCCTTCGCTCCTGGCGTATGTCGGGCGAACCGGCAGCCTGCCACAACGTCTGGTCTACTCGCTGGCATCGCTGATTCGGTTCTACAAAGGCGAATGGCAGGGCAAAACCATCCCCCTCAACGACGATCGCGAAGTCATAAACTTCTTCGGGAAAGCCTGGATGGGCAGCACCCCGGTGCACAGCATCCTTTCAAATGCCGACCTCTGGCATACCGACCTCACAAAGATTAACGGCCTGGAAGCGACGGTCAAAAAAAATATAGACGCTATGGAGGCCCTGGCCGCTCAATAAATCGCGACAGTGGCGATCAGGGGACAAGCCCGCGAATCGAGAACGTTCACGCGCACCTTGCTCGCCCGTGTCGGCCCGACCTTCACAATTCGTTTATACCCGATCGTTGTCCCTTCCGCAATTTTCGTCCACGCCGCTCCCCCCCACGCTTCCACACTGAATGAGCGCACGCGCTGCCCGAGGCGGATGTGTTCCTGCATCACGACGTAGTTGATATCCTTCGGTTCGCCAAAGTCAATGGTCAGACTTCCGGAGACCACATCATCGTCGGTGGCCCAGTAGGTATCGGTATCATTGTCCAGTGCCATTCCGGCGCCGTAGGCCGCGTCATCGCCCCTCACGTTTGTCGTTGTCGCGGCTGCACCCAATGCGAGGTTCGTCGCGAAGGCGTCATCCAGCATTTTTCGCCAGGCCCGTAGGGCCGCGACATCGCGCGGATGAAGCCTGCCGCGTTTATCCGGGGGCACATTCAGCAGCAACGTTGAACCCCTCCCTACGGAGGTGAGGTAGATGTCGAAGAGTGTTTCCGGCGACTTCACCAGCGAGTCCTCACGTTCGTGATAAAACCATCCGGGACGGATCGACACATCGACTTCCGCGGGAATCCAATGGGTGCCCGCTTCATTGCCCGTACCCAGCAACCTTTCAATTCCGGGTTTCCCCGCGAAGAGCGTATCGGGTGTGATCATGTTCCAATTGGTCTCGCCGGCAATGCCCCGCTCATTTCCCACCCAGCGCACACCGGGGCCGGCATCGCTGAAAAAGATCACGTCAGGTTGAAGGTCCTTTACCATCGCCAATGTTCCCGGCCAGTCGTAGTATCGGGCGCCGTCGATGGAGCGCTTTTCATTTGCGCCCCCGTAGTATCCTGTTCCGCCATTTGCACCGTCAAACCACATCTCGAACACAGGTCCGTAGTTCTCAAAAATTTCGCGGAGCTGGTTCCGGTAGTAAGTGATGTACTCGGGGTGCCCATACTTCGGATGGTTCCTGTCCCACGGCGAAAGGTATACGCCGAACTTCAGGCCGTACTCCCGACAGGCATCCGACACGGCTTTGACCACGTCGCCGTCACCGTCCATGAACGGGCTGTTTTTAACCGAATGCCCGGTATACTTGCTGGGCCAGAGGCAGAATCCGTCGTGATGTTTGCAGGTGAGGATGATGCCCTTGAACCCCGCGTCCTTCAGCGTCGACACCCATTGCCCCGCGTTGAAGTCAGTGGGGTTAAAGACGGCAGGGTGCTCGTCACCCATGCCCCATTCCAAATCGGTGAACGTATTTGTGGTGAAGTGGATGAAGGCGTTCATTTCCATTTCATGCCACCGCATCTGTGCGGGCGACGGCACGGGCAGCACCGGTTGAGGCGGATCAGCCCGTCGGCACGAGAACAATGCGGTTGTGATGCCAACAATGAGCAGCGCGGTTTTCATAGTACCGGCAATATAAAAAATGGATTACAACTAAGAACGGTCCTGGCGGCAGGCACAAGCAAGGGGCATGGATTTTTAACCGTCGCGGCAAATGCCGAAATATGAAAAGCGATAAAGAAGATAAAGAAAAAAAAATACGGGAGCCTTTTCCCCCGGAACAGGCGCCGAACCCACCTCAGGTAATCGATCCCAGCCCTAAAAAGGAGCGAAATGAACCGGACAAGCCAGTAGAAAATCCCGAGGCAAGGGAAAATCGCGGCAAGCCGTCCCCGGAAGAATCCCCGAAGAACAAGCTACTCAGTGAAGATACGGAGATCGATGATGATACCACGATCTGATTGGCAGCAGGACAACGTCGAAGCCTAAGCTGCAGTTGCTGTTGAAGGCAGTCAGGATGTCAAAAAAAGCCCGGCTGGCGAAGGGAGTTCATTCGAATCCCTATCTTCGGGTTTTGATTTCCACATGTTTGCCTCGATACACGGATTTCTTCAAAAGCCTATCTTCTTCCTCAAGGACAAGCTTACAGAGCGTCAGTTCCTGATCTTTTCGAGCATACTGGTTGGACTTACCAGTGGTATCGCCGGCGTCATCCTGAAGTACGCTGTTCATCTCATCGCCGCCCAGATCGACCGCTATGCGCGCAGCCACGACAACTTTGTGTTGTTTGCGTTGCTGCCCCTCGCTGGTCTTGTGCTCACGGTGGCATTTGTCAGGTATGTACTCAAGAACAGGCTCCACAAGGGAAGCGCCGAGATTGTGTATGCCGTAACGAAAAAATCCAGTCGCATCGCGCCACGGGAAACCTATGCGCATGTTGTGACGAGTGGAATCACGGTCGGCTTCGGCGGATCGGTGGGACTGGAGTCACCCATGGTGAGCACCGGCGCTGCGATCGGTTCCAACTACGGCAGCGCTTACGAACTCAGTTACAAGGACCGCACCATTCTCCTGGCCTGCGGCGCAGCCGCCGGCATAGCCGCTGCCTTTAATTCGCCCATCGCCGGCGTGCTGTTTGCCGTCGAAGTGATCCTCGCCGAAGTGAGTGCCGCGGCATTCATCCCCCTCATTATTTCCGCGGCATCGGGCGCCCTGATGTCGAAGATCATTCTTGAAGAAGGGGCCACGCTTTCCTTTTCCCTTCAACAGCCCTTCAACTACTACAACCTGCCCTGGTACATCCTGTTGGGCATAATCGCCGGGTTGGTCTCGCTCTATTACACGTGGGTTTTTCAATGGATTGAGCATTCCATGTTGCGGATGCGGAATGCCTGGATAAAGGCCCTTTCGGGCGGGGTCTTGTTGTTCGTGCTCATCTTGCTCTTCCCACCGCTTTTCGGAGAGGGATACGATACCATTAAGGCCCTCGCCACGCTGAATCCCGGCCATCTCGTGCAGACGTCGGTGTTAAGCCCATTGATCCAATCCGAAGGGCACCTCCTCGCTTTCCTCGGCGCGCTGATTTTTCTCAAATCCATCGCCACAGGCATTACCCTTTCAAGCGGAGGCAACGGCGGGAACTTCGGCCCTTCCCTTTTTGTCGGCGCTTACCTCGGTTTTGCATTCGCCCGGCTTCTTAAACTTATCGGATTCGAGAACATCCCCGAGAGCAACCTTACCCTTGTGGCCATGGCCGGGATCCTCAGCGGCGTTTTTTACGCGCCACTCACGGCAATCTTCCTTATTGCTGAAATCACCGGTGGCTATGAACTGATGATCCCGCTCATGATCGTCTCGTCGCTCAGTCTGCTCATCGCCCATTACTTCGAACCGCTGTCTATGGAATCACGTCGCCTCGCCGCCCGTCACAACCTCAGCGTCGTCAACCGGGACCAGTTTCTGCTGAGTAAACTTGATCTGACGGACATGATCGAAAGGAATTTTTCCGTCGTCAGCCCCAACGATGACCTCCGGTCACTCATCAAGACGATAGCATCCTCCAGCAGGAACCAGTTCCCCGTGGTCGACCCAAACGACAAACTCGTAGGCATCGTCCACATGGATAACATAAGAGAAAGGATCTTTAATCCCATCCAGGACTACCGCGTCGAAGTCAGCGAACTCATGAAGAAGCCGCTCGCCGTCATCGACATCAATGAAAACCTGCACAAGGTTCTTCAGAAATTCGAGGACACCCGGCAGTGGAACCTTCCCGTAACGGACCGCGGCAAATACGTCGGCTTCGTCTCAAAATCAAGCATCCTTAGCAGGTACAGGAATGAACTACTGGATTCCGTATAAAAAGTACCAGCCGGGTCGAAGGAGTCCGAGGGCGAGTCCCGTTCGCGCCAACCCGGCGTTGTTCAGCCCAGAGAAGCCGTATTAAACCAGTATTGAAAAAAAGAACCTATCCTTTCACGAACGCCTTCATTGGTGTGCGGCTTGAGGATCACCGACGCCGCGCCTTCGGCATAACATTCACGCACGAGGTGTGCCGGCATCGCGGTACTCAGCACCACCACGGGAATGTGGCGGCACGCCTCGTCGGCCTTGATACGCCGAAGCACAGCTACGGTAGGCATTGGAAAACTGTGATATGCCAGCAGCATCACAGCGGGCAGTCCCTCCCTCCGGCTTTTCATTTCGTCAAGCCGGCGAAAGAAGTCGTTGGTATCCGTCGCGAACTGAAGATCGGCGTCGTATCGGTTCTCCTGGAAGGTGGCACGGGTGATCAACTGATCATCCTCGTCGTGTTCCAGCATGAGGATCGTTTGTGGCATATGTATCATGGTCGTTTACCCTGACCTTCCGCATGGCGGCAAGTAAAGCAAAAAATATCCAAGCAAACGACATTGGCATGTACCGAATTCGTCGTTTTCATGATCATGGCCAGTTCACGCCCGCGTCGGCAATCGCTTTGAGAAACTGGTTGATGCCCACCGGCTTTGCAAGATATCCGTTCGGTTTCAGGTCGAACGACTCCACATAAGCCTTACCGGCCTCGAGCGATGATACCAACACGATCACGGGGATGCCGTCCTTCGCGGGGTCATTTTTTAGCCGTTGCAGAACCTGGATGCCATCGACTTTGGGCATTCTCAGATCCAGGAGAATCAATGCAGGGTATTCACTTTCCTTGCCGTACAGGAATTGAAGGGCCGCTTCGCCATCGCCTAAATGCACGATGTTCGCATCAGGTTCGTGTATCCTGATGATGGCCATGACAAACTCGGCATCATCGGGATCGTCTTCGATGAGCAATATCGTTTGGGGGGCATCGTTCATTCGTCCGTCACTCATGCGAAATTTCCTCAAAACTCATTTCTTTCCTAGCCGGGCGATGTCTTTTTTAAGGGGGAACCCCATAAAAGTTGGCACATCAAAACGCGTCCCCGAAATCCGATGCTGAATCAGGTGAGCGGCTCCCGATCAAAAAAGGCACGGTATTTTTTGAATTCTCCATTAAAAAGCATTGCCATGGACCGCATTAAGGCAGCAATCATCTATTATAGTTCGACAGGGGCCAACCATCAGATGGCGCTGTGGGCGCGCGAGGGAGCCGAGCAAGCCGGCGCTGAAACACGCGTCCGCAAGGTCGCCGAACTTGCTCCTGCGGAAGCGATTCAGTCGAATCCCGCCTGGAAAGCGCATATCGAGAAGACCGATGACGTTGAAACGGCAGGGCTGGGCGATCTCGAATGGGCAGACGTTATTATTTTCAGCGCGCCGACCCGATACGGAAACCTGCCCGCACAAATGAAACAATTCCTCGACTCGACCGGCCCGCTGTGGACAAAAGGCAAGTTGGCGAATAAAATAGTCACTGCCATGTCGAGTGCCATGAACCCGCACGGCGGCCAGGAAGCGACCGTGCTGAACTTCTATACCACCATGTACCACTGGGGAGCGATTGTGGTCGCACCCGGTTACACCGATCCGGTTCGATTCGCTACCGGTGGTAACCCGTACGGAACCAGCGTCGCTGTTGACGAAAAGGGAAACATGAAAGAAGATATTCGTGAAGGCGTGTTGCATCAGGCAGGGCGCGCGGTCACGGTGGGTATGTGGCTGAAGAACGGGTCCAGCAACGGCGAAGCCGTCGACAGCGAAAAGACGCAACAGAAACAACGCGAACTAAAAGAAGCATGAGTCACCCGAAGGACAAAATCGAAGAGCAAAAGCAGGCAAATGTGCCGGACGGTGACACGCGTCCCGACCATCAGGAAGACGCGTGGGCTGCCGAAAAAAAGGTACGCGATCGCGAAAAACTGTCGACCGAAAGGCGCGCCGACGTAAATACGCTCGAAGACTTCAAAGACGCAAAGTAGCGGGATGGATCCTTGCGCGGCATGCAATTTTTATTTTTGGTATGCTGCCACAAGGGCATAAACATCTCCGTCAATGATAAAAGGATTCACCCTGATTCGCGGTCTGGTCTTCGTCGCGCTATTAGTTGTTACAGTACCATCTTATTCCAAGCCCAGCCCTCTTGCCGCGGGGTCGCCGACTACCCCGGCGACAGCACATCGCGCCCAGCTGTTGAAGGATCGTCTCGAGGAAATCCGCGCGATGGATATGAAGGAACTCTCCCGAAAGGAAAGGAAGGCCCTCCGGCGAGAGGTCAGGGTGATCCGCCAGGAATTAACGCAAATCAGCGGAGGCGTGTACCTCAGCGTTGGCGCGATCATCCTCATCGTGCTTTTGATTCTCCTTCTCGCATGAAGGGACGGGCATCAGGCCTTCACCAGCGTCGGATGAAAGTCCGGTGCTACGCGTTTGCGTGACGCCTGCTCATAGGCGTACGCGATGGCAATCAACAAGCCCTCATCATACGCTGCACCGAGAAACGTTAATCCCACGGGGAGTCCATCGACCAGGCCCATGGGTACGGAGATGTGTGGATACCCGGCGATAGCAGCAGGAGAATACATGCCATATCCCGTGAAATGATCTCCATTCACGAGGTCCGTGCACCAGGATGGGCCATTGGTCGGCCCACAAATCGCGTCCAGTCTAAGCTCACCCAGGGTACTGTCAATTCCATTTCTGGTGACCGACAAGATCTTGTCCAGCGCATCGAGATACGCCTTACTCTGCAGGTCGCCCTTCGCCGCGCTGCTTTCAAGAATTTCCTGCTGGAAGTAAGGCATCGCCCGGTCCGCATGCTGCTTGTTGAAGGCGATCACATCCTTGAGCGACTTCACCGCGCCGTCGACGTTCGACAGGTATTTGTTGAGACCGTCCTTAAACTCAAATTGCAACACCGCATACTCCTCGGCGGAAACGCCTCGCACCTTTTCCCGAAAATCAACTTCCACCATTTCGGCGCCGCGCTTGCGCATTTCTTCAATGGCTTCTTTGAACAGCACGTCCACATCCTCATGCCCTTCCAGAAAAGATTTTTCCACGCCGATTCTTTTTCCCTGTAAGGCGTTCCCATCGAGGTATTTCGAATAGTCCGTATCCGCTTTGCCGCTGCTTTCGCGCGTCACCGGGTCTCCGTCATCAACGCCGGTCATGGCACCCAGCGCAATTGCCGCGTCGGTAACCGTGCGGGCCATCGGGCCGGCCGTATCCTGCGTATGCGAGATCGGGATAATCCCGGAGCGACTCAGCAGACCCACCGTGGGTTTTATTCCGACAACACCATTGATCGACGATGGACATGCAATGGATCCGTTGGTTTCCGTGCCGATGGCAAACGCACAAAGGTTGGCCGATACCGCCACGCCGGAGCCCGAACTCGACCCGCATGGGTTGCGGTCAAGCACATACGGATTTCGGGTTTGTCCACCCCGGCTGCTCCAACCGCTGCTGGATCGGGTCGACCGAAAGTTGGCCCATTCGCTCAGGTTGGTTTTTCCCAGCAAGACGGCGCCCGCTTCGCGCAGCTTTTGTACAATGAAAGCATCCCGTGTAGCGTGATGCCCTTCCAGCGCAAGAGAACCCGCCGTTGTCATCATTTTATCAGCGGTGTTGATGTTGTCCTTTACCATTACAGGAATACCGTGGAGGGGGCCCCGTACGTTCCCGTTGCGCCGCGCTTCGTCCATCTGGTCGGCGACTGCGAGCGCATCGGGATTCAGCTCGATGACAGAATTGAGCGAAGGTCCCGCCTTGTCGATGGCGGCAATCCGTTCAAGGTACAGCTCCGCGATCTTACGCGCGGTGTACGTCCCCGATGCCATCGCCCGCCCAAGCTCCGGGATGGTCATCTCCTCAAGTTCAAAATCCGGCAACGCCGTGCCTTCGTCATGCCTGGACGACGTTTCGCAGGCGTTAAGAAAAAGCCCGGGCAGCACAAGCGCAGAGAGCGACGTGTTCCTGATAAAGATTCTTCGGTTCATAGGATTGGGGTTCGGGTGGTGCCATATACGACCATGCGCATAAGGCAATGTAACAAAAGGTGCCGTGTTCACCCAAACCGTTCGCATACAAAAGGGCCGGTATTTGATATCCACCGGCGTCATTAAAATCCGGTTTCGCCTTGCTTCTTTGGCGTCACACCGTAATCTTTAGGGCACCACACTTTTAACAGCTCGTCATGAAGCGCATCCTTCTCCCCATCGCGGGACTCCTTTTGTCGATCGCATCCCTTGCGCAGGTCGAAACGTATTCCGACCTCACCAATCAACACCTGTTTGACACGGTCCCGTACCTTCGACAACATCACGAAGAAAGGCTGACGAAATTCAGGAATACGCCGACGACTGCCGGGACGATCATTTTTCTGGGAAACAGCATCACGGAGGGCGGCGCATGGCACAAACTGACCGGCGATACGAACATCCTCAACCGCGGCATTGGCGGTGACATCACCTACGGCCTTCTTCAGCGACTCGACGAGGTGATGCGTCATGCGCCGTCCAAACTCTTTATTCTGATTGGGATCAATGACATCGCCAAGGACATTCCCGAGGCCGTTATCGCGCACAACTGCGAAAGGATCATCCGCACGACCTTGCGTGAGCATCCCGGCACAAAGATCTACCTTCAAAGTATCCTGCCTGTGAACCCGGCATACCCTGGTTTTCCGCAACACTACAACAAAGCGCATGAGGTGGTGAGGACGAACACATTGTTGCGCGAGGTAGCCCGCACCACGGGCGTTCGTTTCATCGACCTTTATCCGTTTTTCTGTGACGACCAGCAGCACCTCGACCGCACATTGACGAGTGACGGCCTGCACCTGAACGAGAAGGGATATCAGCGCTGGATTGAGGTGCTGAAGTCGTTTAAGGCGCTGTAGTTCCAACTCCCGCTGGTCCTCCGCTCAACTCCGCGTAGCCCGCCATTCCGCGGCACGCTGGCATGAGCGGGCACGATTTTTTTACCCGCGTCTTTTCGTGCCTTTCTGACCATGTTGTGGAGTTTTTTCTACCTGGGATTTCGAATTACAAAGATTCGCGTTATTCCCGTTATTTATGTCGGCGTTAACGTTTACATTGACTCCATTTCCCAGTAATTTAATAGTTGGATCAATTTCCTCGCAATGAGAAAAAAGAACACACGTTCCTCTGGAACCCGAAAAACGTCCGGGGATTCAAATGGAGCAGAGGTCTTGACACCGTCGCCCGAGCGGAACGGAAACAAGAAGAAATCGACGGCGATGTCAGCTGACGCCTACCAACAACTCGAAGGGGTTCTCGACACCCGCGAGTTACTTGGCGTGCTCACCGAAGTAAAAGCCGGAAATTTTTCGGCGCGAATGCCTTTTGACAGGGTGGGTCTTAGTGGGAAAATTTGTGATACACTCAATGAAATAATTGCCCTTAATGAAAAAATGACGTTGGAGTTTACACGTGCAGGCCAGATCATCGGCAAGCAGGGAAAACTCAACCAACGGATCGAGATTCCTCAGGCCAAAGGCGCATGGATCGCCGGGGTTGATTCTATCAACGGCCTGATCTCAGACCTTGTTCATCCCACCATCGAGATTGCCCGCGTTATCAGTTCGGTGGCCAAGGGAAACCTCTCACAAGAAATGCCGCTGGAAATCGGCGGACACACGCTCCAGGGTGAATTCGCCCAAATCGGCCGGGAAGTGAACGATATGGTGAAGCAGCTTAACCTCTTCTCCATGGAGGTAACGCGTGTTGCCCGCGAGGTCGGCTCCGAAGGAAAGCTCGGTGGCCAGGCAAAGGTGAAAGGCGTTGCCGGTGTATGGAAAGACCTCACCGACTCCGTGAACCAGATGGGTAGCAACCTCACCGCCCAGGTGCGGAACATCGCCGAAGTGACTACGGCCGTTGCGAAAGGCGACCTCTCCAAAAAAATCACCGTCGACGTAAAAGGAGAAATCCTCGAACTGAAAAACACCATCAACACGATGGTGGACCAGTTGAATTCCTTCTCGTCGGAGGTGACGCGCGTGGCGCTGGAAGTAGGAACGGAAGGAAAACTCGGTGGCCAGGCCCAGGTGAAGGGCGTGGCGGGAACCTGGAAAGACCTCACCGACTCTGTAAACCAGATGGCGTCAAACCTCACCGGCCAGGTGCGGAACATCGCCGAAGTGACCACGGCCGTGGCAAAGGGTGACCTCTCGAAAAAGATTACCGTCGACGTGAAGGGGGAAATCCTCGAACTGAAAAACACCATCAACACGATGGTGGACCAGTTGAACGCGTTCTCCATCGAGGTGACACGTGTGGCCGTTGAAGTGGGATCGGAAGGAAAACTCGGAGGACAGGCACGCGTTCCCGGCGTCGCAGGAACCTGGAAAGACCTCACCGACTCCGTGAACCAGATGGCCTCAAACCTTACCGCCCAGGTAAGGAACATCGCGCAAGTAACCACCGCCGTGGCAAAGGGAGACCTCTCCCGCAAAATCACCGTTGACGTGAAAGGGGAAATCCTTGAACTCAAGGATACCATCAACACCATGGTGGACCAACTCAATTCGTTTGGATCGGAAGTAACGCGCGTGGCGCGCGAAGTGGGATCGGAAGGAAAGCTCGGTGGGCAGGCAACGGTAAAAGGGGTCGGCGGCGTATGGAAAGACCTCACCGACTCCGTAAACCAAATGGCCTCGAACCTCACCGCGCAGGTTCGAAACATTGCGCAGGTGACCACCGCCGTCGCAAAGGGAGACCTTTCACGCAAGATCACCGTCGATGTGCAGGGCGAGATCGCCGAACTGAAGGACACGATCAACACGATGGTGGACCAACTCAACTCCTTCGCCTCGGAAGTAACCCGTGTGGCGCGTGAGGTGGGCTCGGAGGGCAAGCTCGGGGGCCAGGCTGACGTGCCCGGTGTCGGTGGAACCTGGAAGGACCTCACCGACTCCGTCAACAAGATGGCGGGTAATCTCACCTCCCAGGTGCGCAACATCGCGGAAGTAACGACGGCCGTGGCCAACGGAGACCTTTCCCGGAAAATTACCGTTGACGTGAAGGGCGAAATCCTTGAACTGAAAAACACCATCAACACCATGGTGGACCAACTCAACTCCTTCGCCTCAGAGGTAACACGCGTGGCCCTCGAAGTGGGCTCGGAAGGAAAACTCGGTGGGCAGGCAACGGTAATTGGCGTCGGCGGCGTATGGAAGGGCCTCACCGACTCTGTAAACCAGATGGGCAGCAACCTTACCGCCCAGGTGCGCAACATCGCCGAGGTGACCACCGCCGTCGCTAACGGCGACCTGTCGAGAAAAATTACCGTGGATGTCCGCGGGGAGATCCTTGAGCTTAAAAATACCATCAACACCATGGTGGATCAACTCAACTCTTTTGGTTCCGAGGTAACGCGTGTCGCGCGTGAAGTGGGGTCCGAAGGAAAGCTCGGGGGCCAGGCAGATGTCCAGGGCGTAGGCGGTACCTGGAAAGACCTCACCGACTCGGTAAACAAAATGGCATCGAACCTTACCTCACAGGTTCGCAACATTGCCGAAGTAACAACAGCGGTTGCCAATGGCGACCTTTCCCGCAAGATCACGGTCGATGTGCAAGGCGAGATCCTGGAGTTGAAGAACACCATCAACACCATGGTAGACCAGCTTCGCGGCTTTGCCTCTGAAGTGACGCGTGTGGCGCGTGAAGTAGGAACGGAAGGAAAACTCGGCGGGCAGGCCAGCGTGCCTGGCGTGGCCGGCACCTGGAAAGACCTCACCGACTCCGTAAACCAAATGGCCGGTAACCTTACCGACCAGGTGCGGAACATTGCGGAAGTGGCCATCGCCGTGGCCAAGGGAGACCTGTCGAAGAAGATCACGGTCGACGTTCGCGGCGAAATCCTGCAGCTCAAGGAAACGCTCAACACCATGGTGGACCAACTGCGCGGTTTCGCCTCGGAAGTAACCCGGGTGGCCCGCGAAGTGGGAACCGACGGTAAACTCGGCGGGCAGGCATTCGTCCCCGGCGTGGCCGGCACCTGGAAAGACCTCACCGACTCTGTAAATAAGATGACGGGTAACCTTACCGACCAGGTGCGGAACATCGCCCAGGTAACGAAAGCGGTTGCTTCGGGTGATTTGTCGAAAACGGTGTCCATCGACGTTAAGGGTGAGATACTCGACCTCAAGAACACCATCAACACCATGGTTGAGCAGCTCAATTCATTCGCCTTCGAAGTGACGCGGGTGGCGCGTGAGGTGGGCACAGAGGGAAAACTCGGCGGACAGGCAGAAGTTAAAGGCGTGGCCGGGACCTGGAAAGACCTCACCGACTCGGTGAACATGATGGCGTCCAACCTTACGTCGCAGGTGCGCGGCATCGCCAAAGTAATGACGTCGGTGGCGAACGGAAACCTGAGGCAAAAACTCTCCATCAATGCAAAGGGCGAAGTTGCGCAGTTGACGGAAACCATCAACGAGATGATCGAAACGCTCGCCGTGTTTGCCGATCAGGTCACCACGGTGGCGCGCGAAGTGGGCGTTGAAGGACGACTTGGCGGGCAGGCCAACGTGCCGGGCGCGTCGGGAATCTGGAAGAACCTCACCGAAAATGTCAACCAGCTCGCACAAAACCTCACAACTCAGGTACGCTCGATTTCCGAAGTGGCCTCGGCGGTGACCAAGGGCGACCTTACCCGAATGATCAGGGTTGAAGCCAAGGGCGAAGTTGAAGCACTCAAGGATACCATCAACCAGATGATTGCCAACCTCAGGGCGACGACCTTGCGAAACCAGGAGACCGATTGGCTCAAGTCGAACCTGGCAAAATTTACGCAGATGCTGCAGGGTCAAAAAGACCTCAATACCATCTCGACGCGTATCCTTTCCGAACTCGCCCAGGTGGTCAATGCGCACAACGGCGCGTTCTATCTGCTCAAACAGGACGACAAGACAAACGGCGCGAAGCTCTCGCTCTTTGCCGCCTACGCGTACAAAGAGGAGAAGAACATCCCGCGGGAGTTCGCCATCGGAGAAGGCCTCGTCGGCCAGTGCGCCTTTGAAAAAGAGAAGATCCTGCTCACCAATGTTCCGGCCAACTACATCAAGATTACTTCGGGACTTGGAAAAGCGAGACCTTCCAACCTGATCATCCTGCCCGTCCTGTTCGAGAATAACGTGAAAGCCGTGATCGAACTGGCGTCGCTCGATTCGTTCAGCCAGACACACCAGGATTTCCTCGTCCAACTCACGGAATCGATTGGCATTATGCTCAATACGATTGAGGCCAACACCCGGACGGAAGAACTTCTGACGCAGTCACAGTCCCTGGCCAGCGAGTTGAAAGTTCAGCAGGACGAGTTGCGGCGGACCAATGATGAGCTGCAGGACAAGGCCTTGCTGCTGGTGAAGCAGAAGGAAGAAGTGGAAGCCAAGAACAAGGAAGTCGAAGAAGCGAGGCGCTCGCTGGAAGAGAAGGCGGAACAGTTGCAGCTCACCTCAAAGTACAAGTCCGAGTTCCTGGCCAACATGTCGCACGAGTTGAGAACACCCCTGAACTCGCTGCTGATCCTCGCGCAGCAACTATACGAGAACGCCGAGGGCAACCTCTCCGAAAAGCAGGTTCGATATGCCAAAACCATACACTCCTGCGGTGACGACCTTATTCAATTGATCAACGACATTCTCGACCTCTCGAAAATTGAATCCGGATTCATCTCAACCAACGTTTCGCAGGTGCATCTCTCGGAGATCGCCGCCTTTGTGGAAACGACCTTCCGTCCCATTTCTGAAGCGCGCAATTTGCGGTTCAATATTGAGATCGAACCCGAATTGCCGGCGCAAGTCGACACCGACATTCAGCGCCTGAATCAGATCTTGAAGAACCTGTTGTCAAACGCCTTCAAGTTCACCGAAAAAGGTGGTGTGAGCCTCCGCATCTTTACGGCGAAGAAAGGGTCGTGGAAGTCGAATTCAAGCCTCGACCAGGCCGACCGGATCATAGCCTTCTCAATTTCGGACACCGGCATTGGTATTCCTCAGGACAAGCAACTGATCATCTTCGAAGCCTTCCAGCAGGCAGAAGGATCCACAAGCCGCAAGTACGGCGGAACCGGCCTTGGGCTGTCGATCAGCCGTGGCTTGGCCGAGCTGCTCGGTGGCACGATAGAGCTTGAAAGCGCACCGGGCCGGGGCAGTACCTTTACGCTGTACCTTCCCGCCGAAAGCGTGGCGACGCCGGGGTCTGCCCCAGCAAGCCGGAATATCATCGGGGAACGCCTTCAACTCGAGCCCGACGAGCAGGATCTCGGTTCCTTGCTCAGTAACCTGCGCATCACGAACGAGGGCGTTGAGAACCGAAATCTCGAAGTCGTGAGCGAACTCGCGAATGAGGCAGGCGACGACCGGAACAATATTCAACCGTCAGATAAAGTGGTTCTGATCGTGGAGGATGACCTCCGCTTTGGCAAGATCGTCGTTGACCGTGCACATCAGGACGGATTAAAGGCGATCGTGGCCACGAGTTACCTCGAAGTATTCGACTTTATCAATCGGTTCAATCCCATCGCCATCACGCTTGACGTGAAACTTCCCGATACCAGCGGATGGAAGGTGATTGACCTGCTTCGCAATGACCTCAATTATCGTCACATCCCCATCCACGTAGTCTCTGGCGAAGAAAACCGCGTACTCGCCTTGCGGCGTGGTGCCCGGAGTTTCTCGCTGAAGCCCCTGGACAGCGACGTGCTCGATGAGATCTTTTCCGATATCGTCACCTTTTCAGCAAAGGAGAAAAAGGGTGTTCTCGTGGTCGAGGACAATGAGATCGATTCATCCCAGATCGCCAAGATGCTACGGGAGGATACCATCCACGTAACCATTGCGCCAACCGGAGAAAAGGCGCTTCAACAGATTCGCAAAAAGGATTTTGACTGTGTCATCCTCGACTACAACTTGCCGGACATTGCAGGAATGGACCTCATTGAAAAAGTTGCCGAAGAGAAGAAGCGGCTCACACCGGTGATCATCTACAGTTCGAAAGACTTTTCAAGGCAGGAACTCGCGCGCATCAATCTCAATTCGAATGCGGTGTTGCTCAAAGGTGTAAACTCGATTGAAAACCTGTTGGAGGAGGTCGTCACGCACCTTCATACGCCCCATAAGGAACTGCCGCAGGAGAAACGAAGGATCATTGAAAACATCCGAAGCAAGGAAGACATCCTTACCGGCAAGACGGTATTGGTGGTCGACGACGATGTTCGAAATCTCTTCGCCCTCACCACGGTGTTCGAGCGTTTCAACATCAACGTTATTACGGCAGAAAGCGGCAAGGAAGCGATTCAAACTTTGAATGAAAACACCGATATTGAGATGGTATTGATGGACATCATGATGCCGGAAATGGACGGGTATGAAACCACACAAAAGATCAGGCGGGAGCACAAGAACAGCACATTGCCGATTATCGCCGTCACGGCAAAAGCCATGAAGGGCGACCGGCAAAAATGTATTGAGGCCGGCGCATCGGATTATATCACAAAGCCCGTTAAGATTGACCAACTGCTTTCACTGATGAGGCTGTGGTTTTGCAAATAGTTTCGATCTATGGTGCCCAAGATTCTGCTGGTAGACGACCGTGAGGACAACCTCCTCTCCATCGAGACCATATTTGAACCAGACGGTTATACGTTCGTGAAGGCAAACTCCGGACGGCAGGCGCTCAAAGTCCTGTTGAACGAGTATGATTTCGCGCTGATCCTCATGGACGTGAAAATGCCCAGCCTGAATGGTTTTGAGACGGCATCCCTCATTTATCAGAGGGAAAAGCTGAAACACATTCCGATCATCTTTATCACTGCCAATAATTTTGGCGACGAAAACATTTACCGGGGCTACCAATCCGGCGCTGTGGACTACATCTACAAGCCGATCAACCCAGCCGTGTTGCGCGCAAAAGTGTCCGTATTTATCGATTTGTATAAGAAAAACCGGCAACTCATAGCTCAGGAGCAAAGACTGGTTACCATCAACAAGAGTCTGGAGATTGAAGTGCGTGAACGCAAGGCAAGCGAAGAAACCGTCAAGGAGTTGAACCGGCAACTACTTGAAAACATCGCCAGCCTTGAATCCGCCAACAAGGATCTTGATCGTTTCGCATTCATGGCATCACACGATCTGCAGGAGCCGTTGCGCAAGATCCGTATGTTTAGCGATCGGTTGTACATCAAATACAAGGAACTGCTCGATCAGGACGGCCAGAGCAACATCCTGCGTATCCAAAAGGCCGCGGAGCGCATGCAAACACTCATCACCGATATCCTTACGTTCTCAAAGATCTCGATAGACCGACCGTCCTTTGTTGAGAGCGACCTCTCCACCCTCGTGCAGGAGGTGGTCGTGGAAATGGATGAAGATATCAGTCAAAAGCAGGCGAAGGTCATCGTTGACGTCCTGCCCAGCCTCCACGTCAATCCCAGCCTCATCAAACAGTTGTTTCATAACCTCATCGGCAATGCGTTGAAGTACGGCAAGAAAGATGTTGCGCCCGTGATCAAGATCACCTCAGACGTGACTTCGCACGCCAATGGCAAAGTCGTTACCAACGTACAGCGCCGGTTTTGCCGGGTATTCGTTCAGGATAACGGGATCGGGTTCGACCAGAAATACGCCGAAGATATCTTCGGGATGTTCAAACGCCTCCACCACCCTTCCGAATTTGAGGGAACGGGCATCGGTCTCGCCCTCTGCAAAAAAATCGTCGAACAGCACAAGGGATTCATTTCAGCGCGAAGCAAGGTAAACGAGGGCTCAACGCTCATCGTGTCCATCCCCATGCACCTTGCGGAGGAGTTTTCCACGGATGTCTAATTGATTTTTTGCCCTCCTCTTCCCCAATCTTTCGAAAGAATTACCCTGAGTGATTTGCAGAGATCATCGAACCGGGAAGGTTTGAGCAGGTGGAACGCGGCGCCAAGATAGGTTACCTCCTGGATGTCGTGCGGCGCGAACGACGTGGAGTACATGATCACCGGCACATGTTGGAGGGCATGCGACCGCTTGATCTCCTTCAACACCTGCTTGCCATTGAGCTTGGGCATGTTTAGATCCAGAAAGATCAGGTCGGGCAATGCCACCGTTTCCCGCTCCAGTTCCCGCAGGGCATCCTCACCGCTGGTTGAACTGTGGCACTCGATGGATCCATCGACCTCGTGAATCGCCTCCATGAAGATCTCCTGATCTTCGACATCATCATCAATAATAAAGAGTCTTCTATATTGTACGTGTGACATACAAACATTGACGATGAAAGGTACAAAGGTTCAGTGCCCGAATATTTACAAACTTGGAGTAATTATTACATCACCCTGACGCCGGAGGCCCAAATAGGGCTAAAAATAACCCTAAAATCAAAGGGCACACCATTTTTTAACCCCTGGGGTAGATCATGCGGAAAGGGCGAAAGAAACTCATTTACATCCTGACAATTGCCATCGTGCTTGCGGCAGCCGCCGTGCCCATCGGGCGATGGCAACTTTATGCTTTACTGGAGGACCGATTGCGCGATGAAATTTTGGGCCTCGGCACACAAGGCCTAGGGGTTGCCTTCGATTCCCTATACAGCGATCCCAACCGCAATCTGATCGTCATCGAAAACCTCTCCCTCGCGCCTCAAAACGAGACGTCGTGCCTGGCCAACGAAGGCCTCATGGTCCGGGAAGTTCGCATCCAGGGGTTTAGCCTGCTTGCATTCCTCACTAACGGCACCATTCGGCTCCGCCGGGTGATCATCAACGACCCAACCCTTGCCTTTAGCCCCCCCCTGGGAAACGCCAACAAGGACGTTGCGCCAGCCGCGGGCAATACACGCGTCAGGATCGCTGAACTCAGGCTCAATGGGCTACACATGCTTTATGCCGACAGCGGCGCCTGTCAATTCGCCACTGAGGGGCGCACTGGTGCGGTCCTCCAAAACCTCACCGTCGACCTGCCATTGACCAAATTGGCTAACGTCAGGGCCTCCGCTATTCAACTATTCGAGACCCACATAAGCCTTGAGCAAAACCTGTATGCCCTGGATATACAACGGATCGAAATCAACCCGGGTCAGAAATCGCTCTCCATGGATACGCTGACCATAACGCCGCAACTGTCCAAAAGCGAGTTTACCAAACGGATCGGTTACGAACGGGACCGCATCGAGGGCACGATCCCCTTTATACGCGTTGACGACCTGGTATTCAACAGCACCGACTCAACCGCCGTGAGGGCATCAAGGATGAGGCTCCAGGGATTTCTTAAATTCTTCCGAGACAAGCGGCTCCCGCATAAGGGCGTGACCAAACCACTCCCCCAACGTCACCTTGCCAACCTGCCCTTCCAAATCCATGTAGACAGTATCGTGATCGAAAAAAGCTATGTGGCGTACGAAGAATATGCGGAAGGCGCCGATGCACCCGGAAAAATCTTCTTTGACGACCTGGAAGGAACCATTGCGAACGTCACCAATGCGCCGACAGGCAAAAACAACAAGGTCCGGGTCAGCGCATCCGCGCGATTTATGGCCAGCGCCATTGCGAAACTGTCCGCCGAACTCGACCTGAACGGCGGCGCCTCCTCTGCCAGCGGTTCTCTTCAACATTTACGGTTGAACAAACTCAATACGTTGCTCGAGCCCATGGCTGGATTGCAAATAAACTCAGGCCAGTTAAACAGTCTGAATTTTCGATTTCAATTCAACGATTTCCGCGCCGATGGGAGCGCCACGCTGGACTACCAGGACCTGAGAATCATTTCGTTGCGGGAAGGCGAAACCAGGCAGGAAGAAAAAAAGAAGGACAACATTGAGACCTTCATCCTCAACACCTTCATTATCAAAAAAACCATGTCCAGGGGCATGTCGCAGGACGATCGCACCGGCACTATCCTATTCGAGCGCGACCGGACGCGATCGGTATTCAACTATTGGTGGAAATCAGTTTTCACCGGGATCAAAGCGGCCATGGGCATTGCGAATGATAAGAAGTGACATTCTCCGGGGCGACCTACTCCTTGACCATGCGTTTGGCTCCGGGTGATCCGATCAGGCTCTCCCGGAGGTCCTGCCGCTGTACCGGGCAGCAGCCCCGGTTTTAGTCAAAGGTAATCCTTGATCGCATGGAGTCTCAGCGGCTTCTCCAGAATATTGATCCCTGACGAATTGGACATCATCTCGGGGGTGATGTATTGGTAGGCGCTGACCAGATTGATCCTGCAGTTGGGAAATCGCGTGCGGAGGTAGTTCATTTTCTCCCAACCGAAACCATCAGGGAGGTTATTGTCGATAAATGCAACGTCTGGCGAAACATCCTCCATCAACTGCAGACCGCTCGATAAAGTGTACGCGAGAAAAACTTCATGATTCTGATCTACCAGATAGGCCTTCATGAGATGACAAAGATCTTCTTCGTCATCAATGATAACAATTCTCTTTTTGCCCATGTCTGATAGTAATATCGCCAAAGCGGCCGAAATTATTCGAACTAAGAAAAAAAAATTCGTACCGGGATGTACTGTCGGGCTGCCGTTTGGGTACAGTTTTTTTAAAATTACGAGCATCAAGATAACCTTAAAGATCGTATTTATGAATTCGACAGGCAAAGTAGTATTGGCAATCATTGGCGCTGCCGCAGCGGGCGCGGTCATCGGCATGCTGGTGGCCCCGGAAAAAGGGAGTGATCTGAGGAGAAAGATCACAGATGCAACCGGCGACCTCAGTTCGCAACTTTCCCAATTGATAGACAAAGGCAGGGCGCAGCTTGAAAACCTGAAGCAGACGGCGACGGAACAGGGTCGCAACCTCACCGGCGAAGCGGAAGAGCGCCTCAACAAGGTAAAGGAAAGGGTTTCGTAAGTCAGACAACAGGCATCAACGGTGCCTGTTGCAATTTTAAAGCAACTATAAACTGTTTATACGCCTGGCCTGTGTAGCGCCGGATCGCGCGTTGCTCGAATAATCGGTGACACGAGGGTGCCGCCAGGGCAATAAGGCCCTTAGGCATTAAGGCACTAGGGCAAGCGCACCAGGGAACAAATCAAGATCACCTTCGTGCCTTTAAGTCTTCGTGGTCACGCACACGGGCTACACACCAGCGTACGGACTTTGTCACCAGACATCAACCCACCATAAAAAGTATGAACGGACCGAGGCAAACACCACCACCCAAGGGCACGCAAAAGAAAAAAACAGGCGAAAGTACAAAGGGCGTCAACCGAGAAGAGACGCCTTCTCCCGTCCCGGGGAACGACGGTGCTCCGGAGGAACCGGCATCCTGGGAGCGGCCTGTTACCAACCAGGACGCCCAGCGGCAAGTAACGAACGCACCCCCTGCCGGCGACACCGGTCTTAGCGAGGAGCAGATCGAAGGTGCCTAGACCGGGTCAAGCGGGATCGAAAGAAATGAGAAAAGTCGTTCCGACGTCAACCTTTGACCGGACTTCCACCGTTGCATTGTGAGCCTGCAGGATATTCAAGGTTGACGCCAGGCCAAGACCGATCCCGTTCCGCTTGGAGGTAAAGTAAGGCTCAAACAACTTCGACAAGTTTTCCTGGGCAATGCCACAACCATTGTCGGTTATCTCCAAAGAATTGCTGTCCTCCGTTGCGTACAAGCTGATTTTAAGCTGGCCCCGATCGTGCGTGATCGCTTCGATGGCATTGATGACGATATTCAGCAACGCAATTTTTAGTTTCGATTTATCGCCACGTATGTAGCACGGCGTTTCCGGGTACGACAGCTTCAAACCGATATGCTTCAACGTAAAGCGGTCGAGCGCCGCGGCGATCGCGTCGTCGACAACCGTTTGCATCGGGATGCGTTCAAATATCATCTCCGTCGGTTTAGACGACGTGAGCAGTTCCGTAATCAAATCGTTGATGCGTTTCCCGTTCCGGTCAATGATATCCAGGTACACCTGGTCCTCATCGCGGGTAAGCCCTACCAGTTGTTCGAGAGACATATGGATATTGCTGAGCGGGTTTCGCACTTCGTGCGCCAGTGTGCGCACCAGCCTGCCCGTAGCCGCGAGCTTTTCTGCCAGAAGGTTTGCACGCTCCGTCTTCTTTTGATTGGTAATGTCGTGTAGGATGCCTTGCACGTACCGATCATTATTGCTGTCGTATTCCATGGACAGGTTGAGAATGCAATAGCGCTTCTTCCCTTTCATGTTGATCACTTCGAGTTCCAGATCGTTGACCTGCCCATCGGTTTCCAAAAGGCGCTGGATGGAGAGGCGTACGGATTCGCCGTCGATCAACTGGTAGAGGTTCATCTGCAGAAGCTGCTCCTTTTCGTACCCCGCCAGCTTCGACATGGCAGAATTGA
The DNA here is from genome assembly GCA_964551035.1 of uncultured Roseivirgaceae bacterium. Lineage (GTDB taxonomy): Bacteria > Bacteroidota > Bacteroidia > Cytophagales > Cyclobacteriaceae > Chryseosolibacter. The sequence goes on from CAZKBK010000003.1 coordinate 58,059, forward strand.
CATCCCTGAAAGCAAGTTGTTCATCCGTGGTAAAGACCGCCTCTTTGGACTTCTCAAAAATCGTATGATACTTTTTTTCGTTTGTCCGTAAAGCCTTGATGGTTGCCGCGCGTTCCAGGGAGTAACGGATACAACGCTCAAGCTTCTCAGTCGTCAGTTCGGACTTAACGAGATAGTCGACCGCGCCCATCTGCATCGCCTGTTTGTCGATGTTCGGATTACCCTTTCCAGTGAGCAGGATAATCGGTTCTTCGCAGTCCATTTCACGTGCCTCCTTGAGCAGGTCAATGCCGGTTCGTGCGCCGAGGCGATAGTCGACAAGGTAAAGGTCGAACGCACGGTTGCCAATATGGTCCAGGGCTGATTTGTAACTATAGCACCATTCAATCTCCAGGTTGCGATCCTGAATCGCCTGAAGGAAACCGCTTGTCAGGATAAAGTCATCCTCGTCATCGTCAATAATAAGAATGCGTACCGGCCTGGAAGGAGCGTGCATACCCTAAAAATACTTTTGAAACCCAACACGCACAACTTGAGGTTGGAATTCGTGGAGGAGGAACCCAGGCTGCTTTACCTTCCCGCAAAGGCATTCAGAGGCCCGTTGATGCCGAACCGGTTGCCGTAGAAAAGAGGCTGTATGCGGCAATGCCGTTTACTTAAGTCCTTTCCGCGCCCTTAACGCCCCTCCAGAGGGAGGCACGGCAAATAGGTCCATATAAGCAAACGACGTTGTACACTCCTACAATTCCTGGTTGTTAAGATCCTTGTACTGCTTGATCTTATTGTAAAGCGTCTTGCGGTCGATTTTCAGAAGCTTGGCAGCCTTACTCTTATTGAAGTCCACCTTTTTCAACGTCTCAAGAATCCACTCGTATTCAGCGTCAATGCTCACGCTCTTCAGCCCCGGCTCCCGCGCAGGCGCCGGCGGCGCCGCCACACCTGCTTCCCTCGTAGCAGCCACCGGCTCCGGGCTGCCCTCAAACTGTAGCTTGCGGTAGTTGACCAACTCAAAAGGAATGCTCTTAATGTCGATTACACTGCTGTCGGCGAGCAACGTGGCGCGTTTGACCACATTCTTGAGCTCGCGGAGGTTGCCATGCCAAACATACTTTTTGAAGACGTCTTCGACCTCCGGTGAGAAGCGTTTTACATTTTTTCCCAGTTCATGGTTCGTTTGTTGCAAGAAATGGTTTGCAAAGACCATGATATCGCCGACGCGTTCCCGCAGCGGTGGCACGCTGATCTGAAATTCATTAAAACGGTGATAAAGGTCTTCGCGAAAGTTTCCGGCACCCGCAGAATCCCAAAGTTTCTTGTTACTCGCTACGATGATCCGCACATCCAGATCGATGTCTTTCGTGCCACCGACACGGCGCATTTTTCGCTCCTGGGTCACCCGAAGGAGTGAAACCTGGACGTCATAGGGCAGGTTTGCTATCTCATCGAGGAAAATTGTTCCCCCGTTGGCAAGTTCGAAACTGCCGACCTTAGTGCCAATGGCGCCGGTAAATGAGCCCTTCTCGTGGCCGAAAAGTTCGCTGCCGGCGAGCTCCCTGGAAAGCGTACCACAATCGATGGCAATAAACGGCTTGTTGCTGCGCCTGCTTCGCTTATGAATCTCCTGCGCAATCACCTCCTTGCCGCTCCCGCTTTCCCCATAGATGATCACGGAATAATTGGTGGGCGCCACCAGATCGATCTGGTTCAGTATGTTCTTAAAGTCCGGGCTGTCACCAAAGATATGGTTGGCGTCCTGATACTTTTTGGCGTTCATCTGGAGCAACTTCTCCTGTTCCTTCCTGGCCAGGTCGTGCGCGGTATTTGTTGACTCGCCGTCATTCTCTTTATCATCCGATGACTGATTAAGCGCCTTTCTGATCGTCAGGAGGATCTCGTCGGGGAGTAACGGCTTGGTGACATAGTCCATGGCGCCGAGCTTCATCACTTCCACCGCGGTCTTGATGTTGCTGTAGCCGGTGATAATAATCACCGGCACAGACGGATTCTTTTCCTTGATGTTTTTCAAGATCGAACTTCCACTCATGTCTTCCAGCCGGAAGTCACAAAGGATCAGATTAGGCTCGACGGAATCAAGGATTTCAAGGGCTGCCCTCCCGGTGGTAGCTTCAAGCACTTCAAAGCCATGTTTAGACAGGAATCTCTTCAGGACAAAACATAAATCCTTATCATCATCGACGATCAGTATTTTTTCCATGTGTAACGTTTAGGTATCAGATGTTGCGCTAATTCTATGCGAGAAATGCTCTCATTTGTGCTGCTGGTATGTGCAGTTGCTCGCGGTATTTAGTCACTGTCCTTCGCGCAATCTCGAAACCGCGTTTTGCCAGCACCTTCACCAGCTGCTGGTCGGAGTAAGGGCACTTCTTATCTTCAGCCCGAATCACCTCCTCAATCGTTTTCTGAATGACCTTGTTGCTGACGACCTCACCTTTGTGATTGGCAATGCCCTCGGTGAAAAGTGATTTCAACAGCACATTGCCAAAATGGGTCTGAACATACTTGTTGCAGGTAATGCGCGAAACGGTTGAGATGTCTACGCCCACCATGTCTGCCACATTCTTCAGGATCATGGGTTTCAGCTTCGTAATATCGCCTTCCTGAAAATATTCGTGTTGCAGTCGCACAATCGCCTCCATCACTTTCAACATTGTATTCTCGCGCTGGCGGATCGCGTTGACAAACCACTCGGCGGCGTTTAGCTTGCTCTTGAGGTACTGTTTTGATCGGTTGTCCGTATGGCTCTTCTCCGTGTCATACACCATTCTTTTCCATGAAGAACTGATGGACAATTTGGACGACCGTTCCCTTGCGAGCGACACATGGGTTCCATCCTCATCCTGGAGTAAAATAAAATCGGGCAAAATGGTTTCCGTCTGCGGCGTGGTACCGGAGGCGGCCACGGGTTTGAGTTTCAGTGTGCTGAGCAATTGGAAGATGTCCTTGAGGTCGTCTTCTTCGATCTTTAGTTCATTCATCACCTTTTCAAAATTCCGGTGCATAAGTTCGTGATAATATTGCTCAAGGATTCTCATTGCCATTTTAACATCCGGACCCGGTTGCATTCTCTTCAACTGCAACATGAGGCAATCCTTAATGTTGACCGACGCCACGCCCACGGGCTCAAGTTGGCGAATGACACCGATCACCTTCTGTACGAGTTCCGGCTCAACCCATTTGCTGAACTTCATGGAGTAGTCGTCAGCGAGGTTTTCGCAACTAAACTCAAGAAAACCCTCGTCGGTGAGGCTGTCAATTACAAATGCACCCACCTCGGTTTCAAGTTCCGAAAGGCTCTGCAATGCGAGTTGGTTCTTCAACTCCTGGCGGAAGTCTTCCATTTCGATAATGGGTTTTTCTATCGGCGCCTGGGTCTGGAAATGCTGCGCATTTTCCAGCTTGTAGTCAGGAATGTCGTCGTAGCAATACTCCTCCCAGTCCTTGTAATCCTGATTGTCCTGCGATCCGTTGTCGAACGGAACGTCTTCATCGGCCTTCTCCTCGATCAGTGGATTTTCCTCCAATTCGTTCTGAATACGTTGTTCAAGCTCTACGGTGTTCAGATGCAGTAGCTGCAGCATTTGAAGATGTTGCGGGTGTATCTTCAGTTGCTGCTTTTGTGTCAGGTTTTGGTAAAGCATATTTAGGGTCGGTTAGTTATTCCGATATACCCTTTTGCAAGCTTCCGTCCAGTTTATTCGAAATCCCCTGTCACAGTCACATCTTCATGTAAATCAGCCGTTTAAATTTGGTTCATGCCGTCCGACCCCTCTGGCGGATGGCCGACCCTGTAGAACCATTTCCCATATTGTTGCTAATAAAGATAGTACTATTGGGGAAGGAATTCTACACCGTTAAACGGCTTTTTTGACCCTCCGGGCGGCTTTTTTGTAGTTCCGGGAAATACCAAGTCCCTTCCGCCAGGCCGGCGAAATTTCAAGGCACAACCGTGCGTCTATGCGCGGATTTTTGAGTTCCGGCGCCGCAAGGGCATCCATGTATAGGCCTTTAGCAACGGCCGGATTGTCGACAACGATAGGCGCGCATATTTCTTCTTCCACGGTGCGGCGTACATCGTAAGAATTTCATAGCCCTGCCCTGCCCCCGGAATAAACAAGCTGTCAGCGACCGTGCGAAGAATCCCGCGAAGCGTCATTTCATTCATCAGTTCGGATTTTTATTCACACCTCCCCTCCGGCCAAAGTAATGCCCGCTTGCCATTTGAAGAAAATCGCTTTACAACGGTCAGGTTGAGCAACGTTTTACCCATAGCCAACAGCCTGCTGTACATTTTTTCGCCATATCGCCTGCCTACATTTGAAATTTCGACTGGCATATGATTGGTGATGAGTGCGGTCAGATCAAACGCACACAGGGTATGATTCGATGGACAATAACATTTTTAGTGATCGCGCTGATCGCGGCGGTGTTCGGATTCACGGGTATTGCAGCCGGCGCTGCTGAAATTGCGAAAATCATTTTCTACATATTTCTGGTGTTCCTGGTGGTCTCTCTGATCGCCGGTGCATTCAGAAGAACGGATTGACATTTTGTTCAATCCATTCTCTTGTAGAAATTGTGAAGTGCAGCCCGTAAGCTGCACTTTTTTATTCGTCGCTCGGATCGGCCCTGATAAAGAATAGCAGCCGGACGTTGTTCGTCTGTCAAACGACTAAAGTCGCCTCCGAGCAAAACCACCATGCTAGGCATTCATCCCCGACGCCTTTACTTGCTTCTGTATCTCCTCCACGCGTACGATAAACTTTGACACTTCAGAATCTGAGTACGCGCCGTACGCATCCACCAGCGTTCCCTTCAGACCGTCGTCAGTCTCGATCACGTACAGTATGGAATTGTCCGCCGGGTCGGATGCTCCCTCAAACCGATAGAAATTCACGATGTGAACCTGTCCGGCCTGGTAAATCTTATCCTCCGCGTATGTGCACAAGCCCTGCGCCGTAACCTGAAAGTCTTCTTTATACCCATCCTGCTTCATCTGGTTCGTGCATGCCGACAAAGTCTTCATCCATGAAATATTGCCCGTTTGCCCTCTGGTTTCCATTTCTCCTTTTGTTTAGTCCGTCCAGTCACTAATTATTATTGTACCGGAACCTTTGCTATGGAGGCTTCGTAGGTCCGGTGATGGGCAATTGGAAATCAGGTTTTCAAGAACACTCGGCCAGGATTAGCCGACGTGCGACAATAATCCACATTTTTTGTAGACAAATCACCCCATTCTACAGCAGCTTTATGGCGCAAATTCGTTGTTTGGGCGAAAAACAGCCGATTAGTTTCTGGCACAACTTTTACCTTTCATAATGCAGCGATTCGGATATAAGCCATGTATCAGTTGGAAATCATGAACCGATGGAATGCAGTTAAGGGCGCCTTGAAACAGCGGTACGAAATGCTTACAGACGATGACCTGATGTTCAGGGTCGGCAGGGAAGGCGATCTCATCAACCGCCTTCAGAAGAAGTTGAACAAGAACCGGTCTGACATCATGCGAATGATCGGCGAAATGAATTGAGTGAGGACCACGTGTTCTCGATACAAAAGTCATACGATGGTCGCTTGCCGGATGCGCAAGTTCACAGGGGTTAAAAGATAGTTGTTCTATAGTCAGGTTTTAGCTAGTGGGGTTTAAAAGTCGTTACCGTTCTGGTAGCGGCTTTTTTTTGTGCCCATCCCTCCGGCCTGGTCACGGTACAGGGCACCCGAGCGACAAAAAAAAGAATCAGGTCGTCACAACCTGATTCTCTTTTTCGCGCGTATCTGTCCCGAACTCATTCGGTCCGCGCATACTGATTAATTTTCCCTTCGGCAATGTTGGTCAGCAGCTCATCCGCTTCCTTTTCCTCTTCGAGGATTTCTCCCAGGATCGCGGCTACATCGTTTTCGCCCAGGGTCTTCGCCAACGTCGCCAGGCCGCCGTATGCCGCGATTTCATAGTGTTCGACTTTCTGCGCCGAAATAATGAGCCCTGCGTCACGGGTCGAGGAACCTTTGTCGGTGTCGCTAATCACGGATTCGCCTTCCTTCACCAGGCCTTCCATTCCTTCACACTTCTTACCCCGCGCTTTTTCGCCCAGCATCCCAAAAATTTGCTCAAGACGGTCTACCTGTTCTTCAGTCACGGCCAGGTGGTCTTCAAACGCCGTAGCAAGTTCATCGGAAGTGGCCGCCTTCTGGAGTTTCGGCAAGGTCTTCACAAGGTATTTTTCAGCCCAATAGATGTCGCGAAGTTCATCGAGGAACAGTTCTTTCAACATCGAATCATTCAACTTTGAATCATTTGGCGTTGCGGCTTTCCTTTGACGATTGCCGGATGACGCCTGTTTGCGCCTGTTCGTCGCGGATCTTCCTGTCGAGAGCTTCTCCCGCAAAAGATTTTTTGTTTTAGATTTTTTGACTTTTACCATTGTTAAGGATGTTTACATGCCGATAGGCTGTTCTCTTCGCGCGAACGCCACGCGAAGCCAACGGTTCGAATCACTAAAACAACGTGCCTCGGGCGTTTGAGCGCGGATTGCCTTGCAGGTCGATGCAAGAAGGACCCTTTGATTAAAACCCCAGTTGCTTCTGCACCTTGAGGGAAAGGCCGGACCGAACAAGGTCGTACGATTGCCTGATGAATATCTTCAGTTCCTTGAGGCCTACCCGGGCACCGGGCGCGAGGGTAACCCATTTTGCGCGGGCGAGGTAGCGCGCGGGCTTGAAGTCGTTACTGGCGATCAGTTCCTCAAATTTTTCGTAAGGAACCTTGAAAGTCAGGCTAAAGGGACGCTCCAGTGAGGTCACGCAGAACATTTTGCCGCCGACCAGAAAGCAGAGGTTATCGCCCCATTTTATGTCTTCACCTGCCCCAGGCAGTGAGGTGCAGTACTGCCGAACCCATTCGATATCCATTTTCGCCCCCTGTTTTCGATAAAAATAGAAAAAATTCCGCGTGCAACCCCAGCGTCGCCTTGGCCGGGTTTTTCAAATCGCTTAATTTGAGGAACGATGTCACGCGCCCCACGGAGATGAAAAAGACATTTCTCGGAATCATACCCTCGAGATTCGGATCAACGCGTTTTCCCGGTAAGCCGCTGGCCGATATCCACGGCAAGCCCATGATCCAACATGTCTACGAACGCGCGCGGGAATGCCGCGAACTTTCGGAGGTGATCGTGGCAACCGATGACGAACGCATTGAAAGGGCCGTGCTGGAGTTTGGGGGCACCGTTTGCATGACCTCGCCGCGACACCCGAGCGGGACTGATCGGTGCGCGGAGGTCGTTCAAAAGCTAACCCCGGCGTGCGACGCCGTCATCAACATTCAGGGAGACGAGCCCTTCATTTCACCGGAACAGATCAGTTTGCTTTGCTCCTGCTTTGCCGATGATCGCACCCAACTGGCTACGCTCATTAAAAAAATAGATTCAGCGGAGGTGCTCTTCAACGCAAACGCGCCCAAGGTCGTCGTAGATGGAAACGGATTCGCCATCTACTTCAGCCGGCATCCGATACCCTACCTTCGAGGCATAGAACAGAACAACTGGCTCAACAACCATGCGTTCTACCAGCACGTCGGAATCTACGGCTACCGCACCGATGTGTTGAAGGAAATCCCAAAACTGTCTCCTTCAAAGCTGGAAACCGCCGAGTCGCTTGAACAATTGCGCTGGATTGAAAATGGACTCAGGATCAAGACGGCGGTGACAACGATCGAAACCATCTCCGTGGATACGCCACAGGATCTCAAACGGATTCAATCCATCACCCCAAGATCATGAACTGCCTGAATTGCAATGCCCTGCTCGACGGCGACTTTTGTCGCGCCTGCGGCCAGAAGGGAAACACAAAACGAATCAGCTTCAAGTCGGTCGTTCATGATTTCATTCACGCGTTTACGCATGCGGACAAAGGATTCCTGCTGTTGCTTAAGGATCTTTTGGTTAAGCCGGGGATTGTTGCCAGGGAATACATCGAAGGCAAGAGAAAAAAATATTTCAACCCGCTCACCTTCCTCGTGATCTGCGCAGCCGTTGGATTTTATTTCGTGAGCGCCACGGACTTTTACACGCCACAGGATCTTTCGCGGATGCCGGAAGGATCCATCTGGCATGATGTGTTCACCTTTACCAACCGCCACATGAAGACGCTTGACGTCTTCCTGCTTGCGCCCCTGATCACGCTGCTCGGATGGATGTTTTTCCGAAAGCCGAAATATAACCTTGCGGAGCATTTTGTACTGCAGGCGTTTGTGCTGGCTCAGGGACTAAACATCCGAACCCTGATCTTTATTCCCCTGTTCACCATGTTGCCCCGTTACGGAGGATACGTCAATCAGGCGTTCCAGCTCACGCTGTTGGTGTACATGATCTATGCCTACCGACAGTTCTTCAGACAACACATCGCGCTGACCATCATGAAGACCATACTCATCATGATCCTGTTTATCATCTTATTTTGGGGACTCCTGATCGGCTTTTTCTACCTGAACCGTTTGCTCCTGCCGCATTGACTGACCTGACAGCACATCCCGGAGGAAATCCTCGATTTCGGCATAGACGCCTTCGACATCAGCGGACGCCAGGGATGAACCGATGACGTGTGCGCGCGCTTCGGGCAAGGCAACGGCTTTCTTGAGGTCGTCGGGTGTAGAAAGCATGCGGTGCATGCTCAGCATGGCGCTAACGCGCACCTCCGGGTCCTGCTCTTCCTCATTCTTGTAGTAATACAGGGTGAGCGATGGCTGTCGGATGCGGGCAAAAGTCTCATCGGTCATGGTCGTTTCGAGCAACTCCTGCAACTGCACGGTGGCCTCCAGTCGGTATTTGGTGTTCCAGTAGCGCTGCTTTGCTTCCCCTCCACCCGTGATTCGATATTTCCCGCCCATTACCGCGCGGGCGATATACAGGCCCCACGGATCATTCAGCAAGAAAGCCGCGGGGTTGTTGATCTCAATATTGGGGGACATATTGACGAGCGCGTCTACGCGATCGGGATAGTGCGACGCGAGCATTAGGGCAAGCGTTCCGCCTGTCGACGTACTTATGAGGATCACCTTCTCGCCAATAGCCTCTCCGATGGCCAACGCCTCGCGGGCGCTTTTCCAGGCGCGCTCTGCTGTGAAGTTGAAAAGCGCATCCGTCGTATCCACGCCGTGGTCCGCGATACGTGCCAGATAAAGATTCGCACCGAACGCCCTGGCGATCCGGCGGTGTACGGGGTCGCCCTCCTTCTGGCTGGCGGAGAAACCGTGGAGATAAACAAATGCAAATTTCGTCTTCCGGCGCGTAGTGTCGGCCCAGACAATGCGCGCCTCGTTGTCAGGCTTCAGGGAATGGCGCCGTTCGCTTGCGGCGATAAAGTTCTCCAGTTCCTGCGCATCCTGAGGCACAACGGGAATACGCAACGCGTAGACAGGTTCTTTCGGGCGGGGACCCGCCAGAATGATGCCCGTCAAAACGATCAGAATTATGGCGGTGCGCTTCACAAATTTCAGCATCGACGCGACGGTTAGTTAAGTACGGCCACCCTGGCTTCCTTCAACGTAAAGGTGAAAGTCGTACCTTTTCCGACTTCACTGGTGACCCAAATCCTGCCACCATTGGTCTCAATGAACTCCTTGGTGAGCAGCAGGCCAATGCCCGCGCCCTTTTCCTTTTCCGTGCCTGGCCGGGTGAAGTGCGTCTCCGCATTAAAGAGGCGTTCAAGATCATGAGCAGCGATCCCGATGCCTGAATCGATGATTGAAAATTCGTAGTGGTTGTCGCAAGGCTGCGACCGAAGTTCTATGCGCCCCCCCGGGTGATTGAATTTGATCGCGTTGGCGATAAGGTTCCTTAATACAAGCCCAACGTGGTTCCGGTCTGCAAGTACAACCGCTCCAGCATCAATTTCGTTAACGATCTTAACCCGTTTGCGTTGGGCGGCCTCTCTGAAAAGCGCGATTTTTTCGTCGGCCAGCCGGCGCACCGCTACCGCCTCAGGTGTTGCTTGCAAACCGTTCAATTGCGTCTGGGCCCACAAGAGCAGGTTGTCCAGATCGTCGTAGACGGAGTCGAGATTGCGCTTGAGGGCTTCAGTCAGGTTCGCAAACTCCTCCTGGGTGACGCCCGCTTTAGCGATCAATTCCATCAATGCCCGAAGGCTGGCAACGGGGCTGCGCAAATCGTGGCTGATGATGGAAAACAACTTGTCCTTCGTTGTATTCACGTTGATGAGTTGCCGTGTTTGTCGTTCTATTTCGCGGTTCTTTTCCTGCAGGAGCACGTTGGCACGTCGGCTGCTGCGGTTATGCACGAGCAGCACGACGGCGAGAATGACGAATAAGGCAAGGCCGGTTCCATAAAAGTAGAGCCAGTCCCGCTGCCGCTCCGCCTCTTTCGTCAACAACTCAATCTGTGCTTGTTTTATTTCCGTCGCAAAACGTGTCTGCATGAGTGCAATCTCTTCGCTGCTCCGTTGGTTATAGAGCGAGTCGTGCAGGTCGATATATTTTGACTGATAACGATACGCAGCGTGTGGGTCGTTTCCGGCGTAGTAGGTCTCAGCGGTCATTTTGTATGCACGCTCCAACTCATCCTTAAACCCATACGCCTCAGCAATAGCAATGTTCTCGCGGAGATATTGGATGGCCTTGTCGGTGTCGCCAAGATTCTTGTAGGTCTTGCCGAGGCGGTGAAGCACCGACGCTTTCAGGAAAGTGTTGTTTTCCCTGATGGAAAGTTCCAGGCATTGTTCAAAATGGGCAAGCGCTTGGTCCGGATTATTCCGGAGCAGGTCGATGTCGCCCAGGGTGCGCATTGCGAAAGCCCGCAAGTAGGGCTCTTTTGCCTCTTTGCTTGCCAACAGCGCTTTACGGGCATAGGTAAAGGCCGAATCGGTTTGCCCCAGCCCTACATACGTGTAGGCGATGTTGTTATAGCAACGCGCCATTACCGTCAATTCGCCGATGCGTTCGGCCACCGAAAACGCCCTGTTGAAATGGTCGATAGCCGCCTCGAACTGCATTTGTTCGTAGTGAATGGCCGCGACATTGATAAGGCATTTTGCCTCCAGCGCTTGTTCGCCAAGATCACGGCTTATCACAAGGGCACGGGTCGATACCTGAAGGGACTGGGAGTAATCGCCTTTGCGATATAGCATCCACGCGTAATGTTCAAGCGCAAAGGCCAGCCCGCGGTCATAGTCCAGCGTATCGGCAAGGGCGACGGCTTCGTGCGCAAAATTTAATGCGCGATTATTATCCTTCTCCCTCAATGTTCTGGCGGCCTCAATGAGCAGATGTACGCGGCTCGTGTCGTTTGGCGCGACCTTTAACGCCACGCTAAGGCTGTCGGACAAATGTTGCTGCGCCAGGCCCCCCGTCGCACCGATAAAAACAAACAAGAAGAGAAAGGCTTTTGTGGCCATAGCTACTCTCGCGCACTAACGCAACAATCCATAAATGCAACTAACGCAACTAATGCCATAAATGCTATGGAAAATGGTCACAAAACCTACATCAATGACCCTGAAACAAGGCATTTTGAGCCCGAATACTGCTTTTTCACTATCAACCTGACCGGGCACCTCATCGGATCAAAATATAAAAAAGCCCCTCCGTCCGAGGGGCTGGAAATCCTTCTTTCCCCGTAAGGGGCCATTAACCTAAACTTATGAAGACATTTCTACCTTTCTGATGAGGCACTGCTTCACAAAGTTTTAATCGAGCGCAAATTTCCTGGTCATTCCGGAGAGGCATGTTGAATTCTCAGGCCGGAATAAAATTTCGGGGCATTGGGTCAAATGAGCTTCTCGAGGTTTGCCTTGGCAATAGCTTCGGACTTGCTATTGACCTGAAGTTTGGAGTAGATATTTTTAATGTGGGTTTTAGATGTTTCCTTCGATATGAAAAGCTCTTCGGATATTTGCGTGTAGGTTTTCCCTTCTGCGATCAACTGGAGGATTTCGGTTTCGCGCCGGGTCAGGGGCGAATTGGGGTTCACGTGAAAATTATCGATAACCATACGGGCAATCCTGCTACTCATTGGAGCGCCGCCTTTAATCACCTCCTCAAGCGCGGATAGAAGCTCCACATAGTTGGCGCTCTTGGTAATATATCCCGAAGCGCCCGCTTTCAAGGCCTCAAACACCAGCTCACTATCCTCATAGACCGTGACCATAACGATATCGCTCATCGGACTTTTCTCCTTGATGACCTTTGTGCCCTGAATGCCGGTCATTCCAGGGAGCTCAACGTCCATCAGGACAATCTCGGGTTTATCGCGATTGATATTCTCTATCGCGTCCTCACAGTTATCGTAGGCGTTGACTACCATAAATTTCTGTGAACTGTTCACAATCAGGCTAAAGCTGTTGCGAATCTCCTGGTCATCTTCCACGATCAGGACTCTCTTTTTAAACGGCAAGGCCATATTTCAATGTTTTGTTTAGTTTAAACTGTAGCACGATTTTCGTCCCTTTACCCTTGGTACTTTGTATACGTAAGATTGCCTGTATCCTATCGGCCCTAACACGAATATTTTTAAGACCGTTCGATTTTTGTACATCACCGGTAACAAACCCTATCCCATCGTCTTCGAAGGTCATTTCAAATTCGTCGTCCACCCTGACCAAAGACAAGGTAACATTGGCGGCCTGAGAATATTTGAAAGCATTGGTCATTGCTTCTTTAAAGATGAGATTGGCCTCACGGCTAAAGCCGTATGGTAGCTTCGCTTTGTCCTTCACTTCGTTGTAGGCCCTGAAATTGATATTTTTTTCCTCAAAAAGCTTTTCTCCAAAATCCCGGATGTGAATAAACAGCTTGGACAGTTCATCATTGCCGGGATCGATGGACCATATAAAGTCGCGTGTTCCCGTGTAAAGATACTTTGCCGAGTCTTCCACTTTGCTGTATAGATCCCGTCCATTAGCCGGACTGCCCTCATGATGGGGCCCCTGACCGTTTGCGTTCAGCTTAAGCAGACTCACATAGTTAATGATACGCGTTAGTTGGTTACCCATCTCATCATGGAAGTCGCGCGCGATCTCCTTCCGAAGCGCTTCCTGCTCGCGAACACGTATCCGTTCGAGCATGATCACCTGGTTCACCCGTTGTTTGACCCTGATATACAGTCCCAACGTCACTGCTCCGGCAAAGAGTATGAACATCCCGACAATGAAGGAGGCCGTCTGATAAAAAGGCGTCAGGACGGTGAACGGGTACGAAGAAGAAGGGGTCCAGCTTCCGCGGCTGTCCGTGGCCATCACCCGGAACACGTAATTGCCGGGTGGGAGGTTGCTGTAGGTTACAAAGCTGTTGGACGACGGTTGCGACCAGGTCTTGTCAAAATTTTCGAGGTAATATTTGAACTTGACGGACTTGGGATAGCGCTTGTCAACGCGGTTGAAATGGAAAGTAATGTGGTTGCGGTCGGGCGGCAACTGGGGGTTGAAGGGAATTTTGAAAAACCCCATAACGCTATCGGCATATTCACGCACGGGATACTCGCCATAGAACAATTGCACGTCCGTGAGATGAAGGTCGAAGGATTTCAGGCCCTTTCGTTCAATGTCGTTGAACATGTAAAGCCCGTCAATGAGTCCGAAATATTTCGTGTCGTGATCGAGATAAAAGGCGTTAGTGTTGGTTTTTAATGCCGTCAGCCCGTTGTCGTAGTCGTAGTGAAGATTTTCGCTGATCTCCAGGCTTGCTGTAAGCTTCATCCGCGTAATACCTTTTTCGGTTCCAACCCAGATGTAATTATCGGGGTCGGGCGCCACGAAATAAATAAAATCGGAGGCAAGTCCGTGGTGCGTGGTAATAAGGCGGTTCAGATGGGTGGTCGGATTGTAGATCGCAAAACCTGCACCATGGGAGCCGACCAACAGGAGAGAGTCGTGGTAGGATTGGATCGAAGAGATGGACGTATTCTCTATCCCCGCAATGGGGACCGGAGAGATCTCATGGTCTTTAATGGCGAAAACGCCGAATTCATTACCCACAAAAACGCAATCGTAAGTTTTGGAATAATGCAGCGCAGTAATGCGATTGGCTTTCAGCCCGTCACCCGCGTCGAACGCGCTAAAGGTTTTACCGTTGTAGAAATTCACGCCACCGCTTGCGGTACCAATCCACATTCCGCCGGATTTATCGAACTCGATCTGTTGAACAAAAGCATTGGAAAGCCCCTCGTCCCGTCCATACCATTCAAAATCGTTTCTTTCACGATCGTATCTCCCCAACCCATAGCCCGTTCCAACCCAAAGCGTTCCGCCAGGTGATTCATTGATACAGAAGACCTCGTTCTTTGCCACCTCCCGATCTGACACATACGAACTGATGGCTCCCTCGCTGATCTTCCAAAGGCCTTTCGACATCGTTCCTATCCAGCTTGTGCCTTCACGATCGACGTGAATTGACCACACGCCGCGCAGGTTCTCCGAACTACATCGATCGAAATCCTGAACATAATATTTGACCAGCCCTTCGCCGTCGGTTCCAAACCACGTGTTACCTTCGGAATCCACCAATATTTGTGTAACACCGATATCCATAAACGCGGTATCAATAGTAACCGCTTCCCCATCGATCTTCTCCTTTAACAGGCTGTTTCGGTGACGTGTCCAAAATACATCGTTGATGCTATCGTAGTACACGACCGGGTTTGAGATCGGCAACACAGCCCGATCAAAATCCCGTTGCTCAAAATCCACCGTAAAATACCCACTATCCGTTTTCATCCACACCTGGTCGTGGTAATTGAACATACCGAGCAGGCGGTTGAAGCTGCGCGCGTGGGGAAGGCGATATTCGCCATCGGATCCCCGCACGTAAAAACTGCTATCACTGAGGTACATCAACACATCCCGGTTGGAACTTACGTGGGTGTAGCGAACGGACGTCCCACGAAAGGGCCGCGACCAGTAGTGCACGGAGTCATTGTGAATCTTGCCCAGTTCATACTGGTTCGACGTAAAAAAAATGGTGTCCTGAAACTCAAAGACACGTCTTATCCGTCGCGCATTAGCCGCACTCCCGGGCTGGCTGAAGGTTTTGAAGCTGATTCCGTCAAATTTGGTAATCCCGCGGGGATGGGCGATCCAAAGATTCTCCTTCTCGTCAAGTTTCAGGTAAGTGACAATATTGCTAAGGAGGCCGTTCAAGGTGGTGTAGACGGTGAACTCGCGACCATCAAAGCGCGCAAGTCCTCCTCCGTGGGTGCCGATCCAAAGGTACCCATGCTTGTCTTCGAGGACGATATTAACCTGTGACTGCGGAAGGCCGTCGATCGCCTTGTAATTCCGGGTAGAATAGATTTCCTGGCCCAGGGCAATCGAAACCCAGCAACACAGTATTCCGGCGATCAGAACTTCGCGCATACTCCTTTGAAAATAAGACGATAAGGGCACAAAGTTAATACCCCTTGTTACGGTATTGTGATGAAATGAAATATTTTCCCGGAAAATACATGGTTTGGTGCAACCTGAACGTACTGCCGCCAGTCTAATGGCCACAACTACTGGATGACCTCATGCTGAAAAACTACCTACTGACGGGCATACGGAACCTTCGCAAGCAGTTTTCCTATTCCCTTATCAACATCGCGGGCCTTGCCTTTGGGCTGGCCACCTGCATACTCCTCGTCGCGTGGATTGTTCATGAAGTGAGCTACGACACTTTCCACAAGAACGCCAGGCGCATCTACCGGTCATCGCTGGAGTACAGTTTCGGTGGCCAGACTTCACGGACCGCGGTATCTCCGACGGCACTGCTTCCCGCGCTGCTGTCTATTCCGGAGGTTGAAACCGGCGTGCGCCTTTACAATCCCTCGGCGTGGAATCCGTACATCATCCAAAAGGGAGACGAGCTGTTCCAGGAAAGCCGTTTTTTCGTTGCCGACAGCACGTTTTTTGAAGTATTCTCATTCCGCCTTCTCCGCGGTGACCCTCAACGCGCGCTCGCCCGTCCTTATTCACTCATACTGACGGAAGGAACGGCAAAGAAGTATTTTGAATCGGAGGATCCGGTGGGAAAGACCCTCTTGGTGAACAATTCGCGCGAGTACACGATCACCGGCATCGTCGAAGACGCGCCCGACAACTCCATTCTTCAATTCGATTTCATCGGCTCATTTAGCTCCTTACGCGCCGCCCAGTCGCCCCCGATCTGGTGGAGTGCGAACTATCAGACCTTCGCCCTACTGCACCCGAACGCGGATCCCAATACCGTTGCTGAAAAGACAAACCAAATCGTGTTGGAGGCGTTGGGCCAGGAATTGCAGGGTGATGGAGACTACGTGCGTTATAACTTCACCAAGCTTACCGATATTCACCTTCGCTCTACTTCCGACGGCGAACCGTATGTTGTGAGTGATATCAAGTACGTGTACATCTTTTCAGCAGTGGCTTTGCTCATCTTGTTGATCGCGTGCATCAATTACGTAAACCTGGCCACGGCGCGAGCCGCCCAACGCGCCCGGGAAGTCGGGATCAGGAAAGTGGTTGGCGCCTTCCGGAAGCAGCTTTTTATGCAATTCATCGGCGAGTCTTTTATCGTGACTCTCCTTTCTTTCGCCGTGGCATGGGGGATAGCACAGGTCATGTTGCCGTTCTTCAACGAACTTTCAGGAAAGGAATTTTCGTATGCATTCTTCATGCAACCGGAGTTTTGGGGCACATCGGTGCTCGGGCTGCTGCTGATCGCGTTTCTTGCAGGTGCCTACCCTGCGCTGGCCATTACTTCTTTCAAACCCGTCGTCGTACTAAAAGGGAACTTCCAAACGTCGGGGCGCGGAATCTGGTTGCGCAAAGGCCTCGTTGTCTTTCAGTTCGCGGTCTCGGTCGTCCTCATCGCCGGCACGCTGATCATTCTTCGTCAATTGGATTTTATCCAGGAGAGGAAGCTTGGATACGACCGGGAAGCCTCCATTGTTCTTCCGCTCGATGAAGGTACAAATAAGATCTTCGAAGCGTTCAAGACGGACCTGGTCAGGAAGGGGCATGCGCTTTTTGTAGCACGGGGAACAGAATCACCGGTGAATATCCAGGGCGGATATTCGATCCGCATGAGCGACGCAAACGCGCAGGGAATGGTCATCAACGGACTGCTGGTCGACGAGGAGTATCTCCCTGCCATGGGCATGGAACTCGTTCACGGGAGGAATTTTACGCGCGAAGACCGGGACCGCGTGACGCGGGAAAAGGAATATACGTTTATACTCAACGAGTCGGCGGTAAGGGCGTTGATGCTTGATCCCGCTGAAGCCGTGGGACGGCACGCTGAGGTCGGTGGACGCAAGGGGGAGATCATTGGCATATTAAAGGATTTCCATTTTGCTTCCCTTCACAAGTCGATTGGTCCCCTTGTGCTGTTCCCCGAGGAGGCACAATTTGCTAAAGTGTTCGTCAGACTTCCTAATGGGAACGTCGCGGAGCACCTCGCCGGTGTCAGAGACGTGTACGCGGCGCTTGTCGACCACCGGCCATTCGACTATGAATTCGTTGACCAGGAATTTCAAACCCTGTACGCCAATGAAGAACGGCTGGGCGGTGTTTTTGTGGTCTTCGCCACCCTGGCCATCATTATCGCCTGTCTGGGTCTGCTCGGTCTTGTTGCGTTCTCGGCATCCCAAAAGACGAAGGAAATTGGCATCCGCAAAGTAATGGGAGCAACCGCTTCGAGTATCGTCCTGCTTATTACTCGTGACTTTGCGCGGCTCGTTATCGTCGCCATTTTCATCGGGGCGCCTGTGGCATGGTGGCTTATGTCGGGATGGCTCGAGTCGTTTGCTTACAGGACCGAAGTCGGCCTTTATCCTCTGGTGGCGGCGTCATGCGCGTGCCTGACCATTGCGCTGGCCAGCGCCGGCTACCAGGCCATTAAGGCCGCGTTCGTTAATCCGGCGCAAACCCTGCGCAACGAGTAGGGCGAGGGCGCGTTGATGCTTCAGGGCGGTGACGGCCGGCACGGATTTTCCCGGGCGTGAGCGCAGTGTGCATTAGGACACTTCTACAAATCCGTTTATCTTTTGGGCTTGCTCCAACCTGAAATCAGCGGAATGACCTCCATCAAACGCACAATCGCCAACCGGCTGAGCCAAGCCAATCCTTTCTTTTTTACCTTCTATGTCGCCGTGAGCGCGTTTTGCCTGTACACCTGCATCTACGCGTTCCGAAAAAGTTTTACTGCGGCAACCTTTGACGGCCTGGCGTATGCCGGAACAAGCTACAAGGTATGGCTCGTGATCTTTCAGATCGTCGGTTACGGCATGGCCAAGTTTTTCGGCATCCGCTACATTGCCGAATTGAAGGCGAATGCCCGGACCCGGGGAATTCTGCTGATGGTGGTGATCTCAGGACTCTCCTGGTTATTCTTTGCACTTGTACCCCCTCCATACAACATCGTTTTCCTTTTCATGAACGGGTTTCCCCTTGGCCTCGTATGGGGAATGGTGTTTGGGTATCTCGAAGGCAGGCGGATGACGGAGGTATTGGGGGCGGCGTTGTCGGTCAGTTTCATTTTTTCGGCGGGTCTGTGCCGGTCGGTGGGTGCGTACCTTATGCGCGATTGGAACGTTTCAGAAATATGGATGCCCTTCGCTGCGTGCGGCGTGTTTCTTGTTCCGCTCCTTTTCTTTCTGTGGTTGATCGACAAGGTGCCGGCGCCAACCGCCCTGGACGAACAACTCCGCACGAAACGTCAACCCATGAGCAAATCCGAAAGGCGCAACTTTTTGAAAACCTTCCTGCCGGGCATTGTCCTGTTCGTCTTTGCCTACATGTTGTTAACCATCTTCCGCGATTTCCGCGAAAACTTTGCGTCGGAGATTTGGCACACGGTCGGCTACGGTGATTCGCCGGCGATTTTTGCGCAAACGGAAACCCCCGTAACCATCGTGGTGCTCATCGTGATGAGTTGCCTGATGCTCATCAAGAGCAACATCAGGGCACTCATGATCAATCACCTGATTATTATCGGCGGAATGATCCTGATCGGGGTAAGTACCTTTCTATTTGAATATGAATTCATCGGGGCACCAGCCTGGATGATCCTCATCGGCCTTGGCCTTTACCTTGGCTATGTTCCTTTTAACAGCATCTTTTTTGACCGCCTCATCGCGGCGTTCAAATACGTCGGCACGGTGGGTTTCATCATGTATGTCGCCGACGCGTTCGGTTACCTCGGCACCATCGCGGTGGTGCTTTTCCGCGAATTGGGATTGGGCGCCCTTAGTTGGTTAAACTTCTTCATCTCCACCGGGTATATTCTTTCCATAAGCGGCACTTTGCTGATCTCCGGATCGATGTTATACTTCTACAGGAAACACCGCACGACGGCGCAAAAATCCACGGCCACGCCCGTCAACGCGATGCAAACTCCATAACCAGATCCTGCCGGTTGAGGTAGTCTATAATTCGAACCGTGTCTGGCAAACGGTAGAGATTGAGATCATTCTTCCGTACATATTGCCTCAGGTTCCGGGAACGGACTTTCCTGAAAAGCTTTTTTCGAAACTTGTTGAGGGGGACGAGTTCATTATTATAATAGGCGAAATAATCAAAGTCATCCTCGTCCATGAGCCGGGCGTGCCAAACTGATTTTCCTTTGCGCAATACGGCAATGTCACCGTCAAGCACAACTTCGTACAACTCATGAACTACAGAGGCGCCGACTTTCTTGCGGACAGAAACGAAGGTACGCTTGAGGTTTTCATTGGTGTCAAAAATAGAGAGCCGGGCAACTTTATGCGCCGGATAGACCATCATGGCATCCCCGCTTTTGTAGATAACAACATTGCAGTCGGTTCTAACGGACAGTTCGCCCTGAACCACGCGGTCATTTTTCAGGGTGAGTACGCCACGGTGCCAGTCGTCACCGAATGCAAGCGCGCATCCGGGCAAGCATAGCAAAAGCAACAACAAGTGATTCTTTTTAACCATCGGAATGTTGGGATAAATCATATGCCATAGCGACTTATAATGCGCGGATGTTGGCGTTCCTGAAGTATTCTTTCAACCGGGTGTCTACGATTTCGACGGCGTGTCGATGAAGCCGTTGATCACCCTGGTTCATTTCCCGCAACATGTCTTTGCATTCGCGCATAAAAACCGGAGCAAAATCGTTCGAAGGATCGCCCAGGTCGGCGACGTTATCAATGATATCCGCGTACTTGATGGTTTGCGCTTCGGCACCCACCATCGAAAGCCTTTCCGCCTCCCGCAGCCGCCGGTTTCGCCGGTTCATGGAAGGGTAGTTTTCCTTTACAAAAACATCAGTAAGCGCTTCGACCATGCCGAGGGTCCGACCGGCATGCTCCTGATCCATGACGGAAAAAAGAAATTCACCCAACTGTTCGCGGGTGACGGGTGTATCTTCAAGAATGTCATGAAGGAGAGCCGCAGACAACAAAGCGAGATCCGAGGTGTACCGACGGCAAATTTCCATTACCCTGAACAGGTGGTTTACGTAGGGTTCGTCGGCGTATTTTCGCGCCTGACCGGCGTGCGCATTTTCGGCAAACGCCTTGACCGCCTCAATGATGTAGCTTTCCCTCATGGCCCAGGCGGAGGCGGTAAAAAATTCGTGCGATGGAGGCCACCGGGCTTTGCCTGAACTACGGAAGCGACGGCAAAAAAAAACCCCGAACTGCTTCCGGGGTTTAATACAGGTTAAAGAAAAGACCCTCTCTATAAAACTTTAAGCCTGCACCCGCAAGGTAGGCAAAATTATCAAGCCACCGTACGGATGGGCTTGGCTTTATTTTGCAAAAAACCGTGGAAATTCATCCGCGGAAGACGGTCCCGCCCATCAATAGGTACCGGGGTTTCGGTGGTCGCCAAAACGCTTTTTAACGGTCCTTTTAAGAGGGATCTGCATGCCCCCGGTACTTTCGAGCCAATCGTAAATGTCGGCGGTCAGGCCCTTAATAAGTTCCTGATGCTCAGGGCTTGCGATGAGGTTGTTCATCTCGTAAGGATCGGCCTGGAGGTCATAGAACTCATTGGTATCCCAGATTCCATGATACCGGATTAATTTGTATCGATCCGTCCGCACACCGTGCATCGTCGGCGTGTGGGGGAAGTCGAATTCCCAATAGTACTCGTAGAATATGCGGTCGCGCCATGCCGTGTCCCCGCCCTCGAGCAGGGGCACAATGGACCGGCCGTGCATGTGGGCCGGTTTTTCAAGACCGGCTACCTCGAGGATGGTGGGCGCCACGTCGATATTCTGAATCATGGGCTCCATCACCTTACCACCCGGGAAAAGGTCCGGACAGCGTATCAGGAAGGGTACTTTCGCGGATTCTTCGTAAAAGTGCCTTTTGTCGATCAGCCCGTGCTCGCCGAACGAAAATCCGTTGTCCCCCATGTAGATCACCAGGGTCGACTCGGCAAGGTCATTGTCATCCAGCCATTTCAGGACGCGGCCGACGCTTTCATCGACGGCAAGAAGGGTTTCGCAATAGCGCCGATAGAATGTTTCAAAGTCCATGGCTCCATGATACATGTAGTCCACGCCGTGCCAGCTTTCCCGCTGCATTTTCTGCCAGTCGGGGACGCGGCCTTCACCGTAGTAGGCTTCGCCGGAAAGCGGTTTCTGGCCGGATTCCGTGTCCGGTGATGGCCTGTCAGACAACTTACCTTTCACCGGTTGGGCCGACGTATAGTAGGATGGCGGATAAACGATTTCTTCGTCCTCATAAACACCGCGATGGCGCGCGGCAGGCGCAAACTCCGAGTGCACCGCTTTGTGGGAGAGGTATAGGAAAAAAGGCGCGTCCGCATTGCGCTGGTCAAGCCATTCGAGTGCGTGGTCGGTCAACAGGTCGGTGACATAGGTGGAGTCCTCATATCGCACGCGCTCGCCGTTTATGTTCAATGTGGGGTTGTAATAGACGCCCTGACCCCTGAAACTCTCCCAGTGGTCGAACCCTTTGCGCGGTTTGTCATCATCTTCGCCCATGTGCCATTTGCCAAAAAAAGCGGTGTTATAACCAGCCTTCTGCAAATATTGGGGAAAGAAAACCAGGTCTTCGGGATCGTCGGAGACGTTATCGACAACCTTGTGGCTATGCGAATACAAGCCTGTCAGTATCGACGCGCGGCTGGGCGAGCACAACGCCGTGGTGACATACGTATTTCGAAAGTAAGCGCCCTCCTTCGCGAGCCGGTCCATCGCCGGCGTCTTGAGCCACGGCACTTTTCCGGTGAAGCCCATGAAGTCATACCGGTGGTCATCGGTCAGGATGAAAATGACGTTTCTCGGTGTAGCACCGGAGATCCGTTGAACTTCAATCTCCCCGGAGGTGGCCTTGTCCTGATCGTTGCACGCAGTGAAAAGCAACTGACCCAAGACCAACACTACCACACAGGTTCTCTCAATCGACGAAATCCGTGACATCGGCCCTCCTGATTTAAAATTCGGTAAACAATTTAAACACTGAAAGTCCATGTCGCCGGATTCAGCCTTCGCTCAAGCCCGGAAAGGGACGCCTCGCGCAGCATGCCTACAGGGCGATAACACGATGCTGGTGCGTAAAAGCCGAAGAATTATAACCAAACGACATTAATGCGAAAGTACAAAACGTTGGGTCAACACAAAATATCAACATGGATACTGCGTCCATTCCAAATTGCCGCATCCCTGCCCGTCGTCCATACGATGTAGGTGGTAACAGCAGGTTTTGCCGTAGCGGGGAGCGCTGGCCGCCGCCCTTTCAAGACGCCGTCTTCCGGTTCAGAATTGTACCGCCGTGGCTGTGTTCCACAAAGCGTTGATATTTATGAGATAATGGCTATTGGTATCGGGCCAATGGTTTTTATCAAAACCGGGCATGTTTTCGAAATCTGCGCGCGGCCGGTTCAGGATGAACGCCCTTCGCTCCTCACTCAGATGAAGTTGCCGAAAAGGAATTGCAAATAATTTACCTCCGAGACCGAGGAAGGATCCAAACTGCACCACCGCGTATTCGACCTTCCCGGAGTGGATATTGATCATCAGGTTGAGAATGCTGCCCAGTTCTTCGCCCGTTTCATTTTCAATGCGATCGTGCAAGATCGAGGTTGCAGGTACATACATGGCACCGTTTTTCACATTTTCGGTACCAGCCATCAAGTTCGATGAACGCGTTTTACTAAGGACTGACATGTGCGCTAAGCATTTAGGTTGTACATCGTAGCGAATCGCCCTACCGGTGTGATCCCGAAGTGGTGAATCGCTATCCCAGGTGCATGCCCGCCATCCCATGCATATGGTCAAAAAAGCGTTGACCCGATCTGATTTAACAAAAACGTGCCATAGCAACGGGCTATATGGCATTCGCGGGCGCCGTCGCTCAAGGTGCTGCCCGATCGTTTTCACGAAGGAAATGCCGCTTGAATTTTACTGCCGTTGTTTATTCCACGGTGGCATATTCGTGGCAATACCGCTACACGCGTTCAGTTTTCCGGCCGGAAGCCACCTGCTGGTCCACGGTGGAAGTTTGAAGCGGACCGTTGCCCCACAACGATACCAATGCCTCGGGAAACTGGTTCATTACGTCGCGGATTTCGCCCGCCGAGATGTGCCGTTTCAGCACCCGAATAACAGCGTGCGTTTTCCTCAGGGCGATCTCATCGTCGCCAAAATCCCGCGGCGCCGTGCGCGGGCATTGAAGCATCAGGCATTCGACAAAATCGGCGGCAGACCGTATCCGGCTTCGCGGATGAAAGTGCCAGCCGTTAACATACATCGCCTTGACAAGCATCGGCAGCTGCGAGATGAAATGGAGGGATTCCTCGGGCGAGAGGATATCCCGGATCGTATGAAGCACGGCTGTCATGACGCGTTCCGCCTGTTGCATGTTCCGCGCATCGCCAAGTTCAACAGCCACCTCCCGCACGAACCGGCGACCGTCCTGAGCATATTGGTCAAATTTCATAGTGACAAGGTTGTTGGAGAGCATCCCGGGGCAAAAACTATTCCTTGTGCCTGAGGAATCGGCAAGCCGGAAGAGGCATCGGCTGGTGATGGGGAGCCCGGTCAAATACCCGTTCTGGCGGGCCTGGTCTCTATCTGAACTGGAGGCACCTACCCACACCGTTGCGTCCGGGCGTCATCGCAACGGTTACTACGGTCGTGGCGGGATCTTTTTGCCGCGTTCGCGGTGATTTACGCAGCGCAGCTTCCGTAAACGACAACCCGCTGCCTTATGTTGCAGGACCCGAAGAAAAAATTACAGGAAAGTACTTTTTTCAGGGACGCCCGCGATTTATTGAAAAAAAAATGATCTCATAAGATGAAAAAATCCTAATATTGTCACAGGTTAAACTTACCCCTTCGACAAAAGGTGAGTTTCAACAGCAGCTAAGAAAGCAGTTGGACTAAGACGGGTTCAACTGCTTTTCGTTTTTTCAGCCGCCGGACGGCAAAAAACCGCGTTGCGAAAGCTACCTGGGAACTATGAAGGATTTTCCGTAGTGAGCAGTTGGTAGCCCCCCTCCGCAAAAATCAACCAAAAAACAGCCTGCCCCTCAAGGGTCATTCCACCGCCCTGATCAATGTTGATGCCCGTCACAACCTTTGTGGTTTGCCCTTGAATCTCGTGGTGCAGGTAGCGGAACGCCGGAGGAAACGGTCGCACATGATCACCTAACCACATTGGCATTTGATCCTCGTCCCGACGCCTAAACCAGACCCCCTTCAGAAGCGCCCGCCGCGACACGCCGCTGACATGGCAATAGTCCGCAAGGGTCTTGTAGTCCCCCTTGATTAACAGTTCCCTGATCGTGGTTACGGCGTGTTCAGGCGACGCAAAAAATCGTGAATCTGCGGTTGGCATGTCCCGGCAATGATACGGATTAAAGCCCGGCGCCCTGCCCGTTTATTCGGACACAGCGATACCGGCGCCCACTTCCGGCCTGCCGTAGACGGCGTCGCGAAACGCCTTGTGCAACTGACGGTCGAAAGGAAAAATCTGAACAAACAATACGGCGGTGAGGTCGTTGGCGGGGTCAACCCAGAACAGCGTACTGGCCGCGCCATCCCAGAAAAATTCCCCTACGACACCGTTGTTCTCGTCCGATGACGCGGGCGGGCTGTGGCGCACCGCAAAGTCGATACCGAAACCGACCTGGCCTTTGCTGGGAAGCCACATCCGGTCGGTCACACTGTCGGCGAGATGATTGGTCGCCATCAACTTCACCGTTTCAGGCTTGAGTACCGTGGTGCCCTCCAGGGTGCCCTCGTTTACGAGCATCCGCGCAAGGCGCATATAATCATCCAGGGTCGACGTCAGGCCCCATCCACCGGGCTTTAACGGCCAGGCGCGTGTGTTAAAGATGTCCGCGTTTTCCGGCGGTATTCTTGTAAGCCCGCCTTCTTCAGCCCGGTTGTAGAGCGCAGCGAAGCGGTTCATGTTGCCCTCCCCGACAACGTAACCCGTGGTTTTCATATCCAAAGGACCGAGCACATGCTCAATCACATACTGGTCAAATGGCTGTCCGGAGAGCTTTTCCACAAGGCGCGCCTGTACATCGACGGAAACGCCATAAGACCACTTTTCACCGGGATGAAATTCAAGCGGTAGTTTTGCGAGCTTTTCGCTCATTTGGGCAAGCGTGTTCTCATGGTTCATGACATCCGCTTCGCGAACGAGTTCGCCAAAGCCCTCCGCGTTGGGGCTTGCAAACCCTGCCGTGTGGCGGGTAATATCCCGGACAGTCACGGGACGGTTTGGCTTTTCCAGCAACATTTCGCCATCCGAATCCCTGCCTGCGTACACCATCAGGTCAGAGAACTCGGGCAGGTGTGTGCCCAACGGGTCATCCAACTGGAACTTGCCTTGTTCGTATAATTGCATCAGGGCAACACCGGTAACCGGCTTCGTCATGGAATAGATCCTGACGATGGTATTCCGGTCCATCGGAACCTTATTCTCAATATCCGAGTAACCAAAGGCGCCAAAATAAGCCTCCTTGTTGCCCTCAAACACGAGCGCCGAAACCCCGGCGATCCGACCGGCGTCCACCAACGCGCTGAGCGTCGAATCGATTCGCGCTTTCGCATTTTCGTCGATGATGGCGGCTTCATTGCCGGCAGTGGAGTTGTTTACATTCACATTGCAGGAAGAGACCACAATGGAAAAAACGAATAGAAGGTTCAGGCTTCGCGTCATTGTTAATACGGTTTGCAATGAAGATAGGGGATCGGCGCCAGTATTCAAAGCCGACGCGTAAGCTTTCAGCCGCGCGAATTTGCAAACTTCATGATGGTGGGCGCTGTAATCACTCCCAATACCACCCCACCCAACAGGATGAGTAATAAATTAACAAAAAAGACGACCATCACATGGGTTGAAAGCGTCCGCGTGTATGCTACACCGGAGACCATAAGCGCCGCCAGTATCCAGCCCAGCGTATTTCTGACTAGCCATTGCCGTGCAACGACACGCGGCGCCTGAGCACCGCGGACCTGCATGTAGCTTGCGGCAACCGCGCCAACAAGCACGCACACCGGGATAAGTAACGATCCCAACGGAAACCCGGAATACCTCACGTTTAAGTCATAGATCAGAAACGCTGCCCCAAAGCCACAAAGCGATGACCACACCCAAACGATTCCTATCCCGAATCGGCGAAGGCGAAACCATTGCATGAGGCCTACACCGGCACCCATCCCGACGCCAACATAGAATTGAAAACCCTCGATGCCAATGGATTCAAGCACGCCGGAAAGAACAACGATCATGACGATTCCCACCAGCCAACCCAGAAAGGTGGAGAGGGTCCATTGGAGCCCTGTGAGCGCGGAAGCCAGCGTCATCGATTTACTTCGAATACGATTTTCAGAAAACCATTTGGATCCTGGTTACAGGATGCTCTTGCGTCAACACCGTGTAGTACGCGCAAAACCGTGAAAACGTTGTGAATTCAACGGTCTTTGGAGTAGACTTCAGGTCAATACCAGGTATTTCACTTCGCAAATATTCCGCTTTCAAGCTTCAACGCACCTTCGTCCATACTTCGCAGCAGGTTCTCAAGCTTCTCCCTGGCGGAATCGCCCATCAGGAGGTGCAGGCCGACGGTGGGCACGCCCTCCCGTTCAATACGGTCAAATAATTGACGTAAGAAACTCACCCCGGCGGCAGTCTGATCCCTGACCTGCAGGGGCTTCAGGCCGAGGCTTGCCAACATTTCCCGGAGCGTGTTTGCCTCAAACAAGAAGCTGATAGACGGGTCGTTGGCCCAGGGTTCGGGATAGTATACGGTGCCATCGGCGGAAAAAATATCGTAGTAAATGAACTTTCCGCCCTGCTTCAACACGCGGTTGATTTCGCCGTAAAACGCCTCTTTGTCGCGCACGTTCATCTGAGCATGCTGCGTCCAGACAAAATCGAAGGCTTCGTTTTCAAAGGGCATTTGCGTGGCATCTCCGCTGATGAACCGGGTCTGGCTTTGAAGGCCCACCCGTTGCGATAGCTTTTTGGCGGTGTCCACGAATTCGGTGGTGAGATCTATACCGGTGACATGGCATCCAAAGGCGTCAGCCAGCATCCGGGCAGGGCCGCCAATACCACACCCGACATCCAGAACAGTCGCGTTCCTGGCGAACCCCGCGTCCGTTGCCAACTCGACCGACACGGCGGCACCTCGAACATGAAACTCGTCAGCGGCGGCGAGGTCTGCCCGGGTGATTCGCGACACACCCTTCTCCTCCAAACGCCGGATAATGTGTTCGTATAGTCCCTTGCGGGAATAATGGTGGGAAACCGTGGCACCTGGCATGACCGAAATTAATAAAACCGTTGAAATGATTAACGAATCCTGACGCCCAGCTTTCCGGGACTTTTAGCTCATGCGCCGAGCACGCGGTTCGCCATGTCGATTTCGTCCTCGTTGATCGTGTGCCCCATGTGCGGATAAATGCTGACGGTTACATCGGCATTCATGCCTTTCAAAATGGTTTCCGTTTCCTTTACGCGTACCACCGGCACGTGCGGGTCGGGGTCGCCTGTCCCAATGAAAACCGGAGTGCCGGCAAGATCGCCACGGTAGGTCCCGCGGTCGAGCTTGTCGCCGATCAACCCTCCGGTGAACGCAATGACACCACCCCACCTTTGCGCATTCCTGGCGGCGAAGTCCAGGGTAAGGCAAGCCCCCTGTGAAAAACCCGCAAGGTAAATCCGGTTAGGCGGGAAGCCCTGGGTCACCACGTCGTTTACCACTTCAGCCAGCATGGTCAGGGCGGATGACAGCCACGGTTCATTTTGCGATGGCGGTGCGAGAAAAGAATACGGATACCATGTGTTGTTCGTCGCCTGTGGGGCCACCTGATAATAATTTGCCACGCGCAGGTGCGCCGCCAATGAGAGTATGTCGGTGGCGGTAGCGCCGCGGCCGTGTAAAAAAATGATGGCCTTGTCCGCTTCTTGCGGTTCCATGCCTGCCGTTATGATCTGTTTCGCGTGCATGCGGATTATTTCAAACGAGTACGGGTAGTGCTTTTTCTATCTTCTCGCGGGAAGGCTCATACTGAGGGGGAAGCTTGAGCGTCGTACCCAGTTTGTCAACAGATTCGTCGACGGCAAATCCCGGGTTGTCTGTGGCGATCTCGAAAAGAACACCTCCCGGCTCCCTGAAGTACAGCGAAAAGAAATAATTCCTGTCAATCTTCGGGGTAATTTGTAGTCCATGGTCAAGGACCTTCTGGCGGAATTTCATGAGGACTTCTTCATTGTCAACCCTGAAGGCGACGTGGTGAATCGTTCCGCCGGCATTGCGGCCCTGTGCGCCTCCGGGGTTTTGAAACAGGTCGACGACAGCGGCTGTCTTGTGGGCATCCGTCGTAAAACGGAGGTAGCTTCCCTCCTGTTTCATGAATCGATATCCCAATACATCCGTGAGTACACGCGCTGTGGCATCGGTATTATTCAGGTTGAGCGTGATGCCGTGAAATCCCCTGATCGCCATATCTTCCTTCACATCCGCCGTCATCCAGGGATCTCGTTCATCTGAAGGGTCAGATACGACGAGGGTTACCTGCAAGCCATCAGGATCTTCGAACGTTATAAATGACGCTCCAAAACGATCGCCGCGATCAACGGCGGTAATGCTCCGGTCGTTTAGCCGGGCTTCCCACCGTTCCAGGCTTCCGGCGGGAACCGCATAGGCAAAGGATTGCGCCATTCCGGTACCTGGCCTACCGCGTTGAATGCCTTCCCAGGGGAAAAACGTAAGAATGGTACCGGGCGTGCCCACCTCGTCGCCGAAATAAAAGTGATAGGTCCCGGGGTCATCGAAATTCACGGTCTTCTTCACCAGGCGCTGGCCAAGCACTTTCGTATAAAAGTCAAGGTTGCTTTGCGCGTTTCCCGCGATCGCGGTAATGTGATGTATCCCTTTAATCCTGTCCATGGCAATGTTGATTATCGACATAAAGATAACATGCCTCCCGGCCAAAGGAATTGAACTGGATTAAGAAAAAGGGGCACTCCGCCGGTCACTTCCGTTTGGCCAGCCTCGCCCGGATCTTGCTCAAAAACTCCGGCGTAATGCCCAGGTAGGAGGCAATGTTATGCTGCGGCACGCATTCGGGAATAAGGGGATATTTCGAAATAAAGCGGAGGTAGCGCGCCTCGGCATTGGAACTCAGGTTGTCGATCAATCGCTGCTGGCTGGACACCAGCGCATTTTCAATCAGCACCCGAAACATCCGTTCGAACTTGGGGATTTCGGCAAACAGGCGTTCACGGTGCTCATGCGACAAGAGCAGCACCTTTGAATCAGCCACAGTCTGTATGTTGAGCACGGCAGGTTTTTGGGAAAGAAAACTGTACATGTCGGCAATCCACCAGTCGGCCAATGCAAAACTTAAAATGTGTTCATTCCCTTCGTCGTCGACGGTAAAGCTCTTTAATGCCCCTTCCAACACAAACGTTGAATATTTGCACACTTCTCCCGCCCGAAGGTGAAACATCTTCCTACGCAGCGTGCGGGGTTCAAGCATCGAAAGAAAGCGGGACGCTTCCTCCGGACGCAGGTCGATATGCCTGCCAACATTCCGAAGAATGGGATCAGTTTCCATAGCGGGTAAAACTAGCGAAAAAAGGGCGGAAAAATTGATAAGCTGCGACGCTTAGCCTTGAAACCCATGCGGGCAACAGTCGGGCCAGGGTTTCTTTCTTAACCTAGTTCAATGCATGCGCCTGACGGCACAATTACTTTTGTATTGTCAATTAACAAACAAAACAAGAAACACAACGATGGAAACAGCAACAAAAACCAAATGGAACCTCGACACCGCACACAGCGAAATCGGGTTCAAGGTAAAACACATGATGATTTCAAACGTATCGGGGTCGTTTGACACCTTCGACGTGAACGTAGAAACCGATGGAAACGATTTTGAATCGGCAAAAGTCGACTTTACCGCCGATATCAACAGTATTTCTACCGGTAGTGCCGATCGCGACGCTCACCTGAAGAGCGCGGACTTTTTCGACGCGGCGACCCATCCGCAGTTGACGTTCCGGTCACTCCGAATGGAAAAAAAGGATGAAGGCACATATGAACTTTCCGGCGATCTCACCATCCGGGGTGTGACCAGACCGATGACGTTCCAGGTCGAATTCGGCGGCGTGGGCAAAGATCCCTGGGGGAATGAAAAAGCTGGCTTCACGTTGTCCGGAAAGGTCAACCGCACCGACTTCGGTCTCAACTGGAACGCGGCGCTTGAAACCGGCGGCGTGCTGGTCAGCGACGAGGTCAAGCTGTTTGGAGAGCTTGAACTGGCGAAAGAAACGAAGCGCTGAGCTAAGAGCTAAGAGCAAAGAGCAAAAAGCGGAGAGCGGAGAGCAAAGAGCAAAGAGCAAAAAGCGGAGAGCGGAGAGCGGAGAGCGAAGCGCGGAACCAACGGTTGGGCGGGGTGTTTGACTTACGGAACGTAGATTTGGAAAAAATGGAACTGGGACTTTACACGTTTGCGGACATGGATCCTGCGGCGGGCCGCAACGCCGCCACGCATCAGCGAATCAAGGATCTTCTTGAAGAGATCGTGCTCGCAGATCAAGTGGGCCTTGACGTTTTCGGGATCGGTGAACACCATCGTCCCGACTACGCCGTCTCGGCACCGGCCGTTGTCCTTGCCGCCGCAGCCGTAAAGACCAGGAATATTAAACTCACCAGCGCGGTCTCGGTACTCAGTTCAGACGACCCTGTCAGGGTATTTCAACAATTTGCAACCGTCGACCAACTCTCCGGCGGTCGCGCAGAGATCATGGCGGGGCGTGGATCCTTTGTCGAGTCCTTTCCCCTGTTCGGTTACAACCTCAAGGACTACGACGCTTTGTTTAGCGAGAAACTGGAACTCCTGCTGCAACTGAACAGAGGTGAGCGCGTTGATTGGGTGGGAAAACACCGGCCATCGATCGATGGTCGCGGCGTTTATCCCCGCCCCTACCGGAAGCAATTGCCCATATGGGTTGCGGTCGGAGGAACGCCTGAGTCGGCAATCAGGGCCGCAACCCTTAAGCTTCCGATGGCGCTCGCCATCATTGGCGGGCTCCCGGAGCGCTTTGTGCCGTTTGTCGACCTTTACAGAGAGACTGCCCGCGACGCTGGTGTGCAGCATCTTCAACTCGGAGTCAATTCACATGTTTATGTCGGTGAAACCTCGCAGCAAGCGGGTGACGATTTTTTCGGCGCGTATGCCATCATGATGAATCGCATCGGGCGCGAACGTGGATGGTCTCCTGTCACCCGTGAACAGTTCGACATGATGCGGTTACCGAAGGGATCACTCGTCGTAGGCAGCCCCAGCGAGGTTGTTGACAAGATCCTTTATGAACATGAGCTCTTCGGCAACACGCGATTTCTTGCCCAGATGAGCATGGGCACCATGCCACATGACAAGATCCTTAAATCCATCGAACGCTTCGGAACGGAGGTCGCTCCGGCCGTAAGAAAGGCGGTCACCGCCGGCAGGGAGAAAAATGTCCTCCGGAAGGAAAGCTTCAAGTAGGTAGCGAATGCGATCAGGCCGGGGTTCCCTGGTGTGGACGATCTTCACGGATTGACAAGCGCTGTGCAAGACAGTCATGCGCGAAGGCGAAAACTGCCCGCAGCGATTCGTGTGTCAGTCGCGGATAATTACGAAGTATCTCCGCTTCAGTCCAGCCCTGGGCAAACATCGACAGGATCCGGCCGACGGAAATACGCGTGCCTTTGACAACGTGCTTCCCGAATAAAACCTCGTTGTCTGTAATGATGTATTCTGACCAATTCATACTGATATTTCTATTTCAGTAAGTACGTATAACACTCACGTCGAAAGGCGGTAACTCGAGAACCATATCACCTTGTGATGGGCGAACGGTTCCTTCACCCAGAAGCGGTTCCACGCGACCCGTCTCGTTCCGAAGCGTAACGCGCTGCGCCTCTTCCGAGAGATTCACGACCACAAGCACCCGCTCATCATCGTTAAATCGCAGGAATGAAAACACACTTTCATTAGCGTTCGGGACCAACTGGTATGCGCCCGCGGCCAGCGCGCCGTGCGCGGCCCTGAGATCGATAAGCTTCCGGTAGTAGTTCAGCAAGGAATTGGGATCGCCGTGCTGTTCCTCAACCGAAATTCCATCATTTGGCTTCACATTGGAATTTTTCCACCATTCGCCGGAACCCTCGTACCAGAAACACATGCCCTCGCCATGCCCGGACCGGTACCATTCGAATGCTTCGCGAATAGGGATATCGTTTCCGTCCGTCATACCTTTGAGCTGCTCACCGGGCATCCCGAGTTCCTGTCCATAGTAGATCAGTGGTACGCCGCCGATCAGGATGGAAAGCGCGGCACCAGCTTTCATTTTCGGGATTGACCGTCCTACCCCCGATGCAAAACGTTTCGTGTCATGGTTTTCGATAAATATGATCTGGTCTTTGCCTTTCGGACGGTAACGCAACGTGCTGTCGGCCGCGGCGATGATTCGTGCTTTGTCGAACGATTCGATGGCAAACTTCAGCCTGAAGGCGAAAACGCGATCCACGCCGGCCTGTTGAAAATACGCATATCCGAATGATCCCCAGTTCGCCTGTTCGGCGATAATCTTTACATGAGGATTGATCTGCTTCAAGTCGCTGAGCACGGGTGTCCAGAACGTTTCAAACAAGTTCGTAAGCTTCCCCGCGTTGTCGAGATCGTCCATCATATGATCCAGGCGAAAACCATCCACACCATCATCGAAGACACCATCGCTATTCGGATCGATCCAGAATGCCAGCAGGTCGCGTGTGTACGTCCTCACGCGAGGTTCATTCATGTTGACCACCGCGATCTTGTGTTTTGTACCGTCGTGTATCGTAAATTCCTCCACGCCCCAAAAGTACCAGGGCTTTTCCTTGGCGTCGTCGTCGTAGTACACGTACCGGGCAAATTCGGATGAAGGATTCCCGAAAGATTCGGCAAACCACGGATGCGCTCCGGTGACATATTGCATCTCCACATCCTGGTATATCTTCATCCCGCGCCGGTGAATGGCTTTGACCAGGCTCAGGTACTCATCCATATCCCCGAACTCTTTGTCGATCTTTTCAAAATCGGTAGCGAAGTAGTTGTGATAGAAGGCCGATTGATAGAGGGGCATCAACAAGATGGAGGTAACACCCAGGTCCTGGAGGTAGTCCAGTTTTTGTTCCATACCCCGTAGATCTCCGTGGCCGTCGCCATTGCTGTCAAAAAAGCTGCGCTGAAAGACGTGATAGATCACCTCGGGCTTTTGTGCCAACCCCTGAATAAAAGTCAGCAGTGTCAGGCTCAGGAAAAAAATGCGCATCATCTTCATTGCTTCTTGAATGTAACTTGTCGCAATATGGTCTCACCGACCGGAACCAGTTCGATTTTCCCGACTTTTCCGGAGACGGTGTTCAGTGCCTCCATCACGAATGCCGGTTCCCGCCGTCCTTTCTTTACCGGCGCATCGCCTGTATAAGCGTAGATCGTCAACTGCCGGGGCACGTATTTCAGGTCGGAAAATCCCGGCAACGGAAAGGATTTCGTTTTAAACTCCTCCGCTTTTTTGGGATGCGCCAGTACAAGGGCGCCATAGGTAAAATAATATTCGCCGTTGACGTCGCGCCGGGTAACCACTTTCGGGTGAAAGGTAATCGTAACAGATTCAACACCCGTCCACGTTTTTTCGATCACAATGAATCCATCCTCCTCGCGGTAGGATTCGCTTACAGAAAACCGTGAAGCCCACAGCGGCTTGCGCACCCACAAGGCGAATTGTTGTCCCTCGGCGCGAACATCGAACGTAACTTCATTTCCGAAGGGGTACGATGTCCGTTCAACGATCTCCACTTTTTTGTTGTCGATCACGGCTGACATCTCAGACGGTCCCAGCAGCGAGGCTACAAGCCCATCCTCCTTTCGCATCCACATGTGGGCCGTATAATAGGGCGCGATCCGCCCCGCGTTGGGCACACAACACACGGCGGCATCCTGATGGACCGGAGAATACTTGTACCGGGTTTGATGGGCGACGGTACTGTCGCCATTCAATCCGCCGGTCATGTAGTATGAATTGTCCGATTTCAGGTAAGCGATGCAAGAGGCCTCCGGATGACGGGCACCCTGGGCGGCGTTGAAGAAAAGCTTTTCAATGCGATCGCCGTAGCTGAAATCGCCCGACTTGATCAGAAGCTCGGCGTAGCTGTGAAGCAGTTCATGAAGCGAGCAATATTCATAGCCCCGCAGGGTCGCGTCCGCCGGACGACCACCAATCCACTCATCGCCGACAGGCCCACCGGTTGCCGTGATCTCCTTGTCGATCTTCGCAAGGAACCGGTCAAGCGCGTCGCCCAGCTGCGCATTGCCCGAAATGTAGTACGCCGCCGCGACGGCGCGCAAGTGCTCATAGGTATGCACGCCGTGGCCCTGCAACATCCGGGAGGTGTCCATTAATTTCCGGAACTGCGCATCCTCATTTAAGGCCTGTTCCGAAAAATCGCGATAGCAAAACAAGGCATAGTCAAGATAAGCCTCGTTTTTCGTAAGGCGATAAAGTTGTTCCAACACATCCGTGAACATGAGGCCATGCGAGAGGCCTCCGACATTCGGATTCTTAGAATAAAACGGATGTGACGCGTAGGCCGGATAGTTTACCATCACGTTCTCAACCGCGCGTTCGATCGCCTGCAGCAAGTCGGCGTCGCCGGTGTACACGTACCATGCGAGCAGTCCCCGCAACAGTGTTGCCTTCGCCCACAGTTCACCATTCTCATTGTCGAAATGATATCGCAGCGCTTCATCATAGATGCCGAGGTAGCCGTCTTCATCCTGGGTGGAAAGGATGTACGCCACGTATTTCGCAATCCTTTCCAAATCGGGTTTGCTCCCGGTAAGAACGGCGCTCCGGATGTAGCCATCCCACCAATTGCTCTGGGTCTCGCTGTTCCACCAGAGAAATTGCACCTGCCAGTCGCCCGCTTCGCCCAGAGCGCCTACATCCTTGGACTTCACATCCTTTGACAGACGCTCGCTGCCATAAATGTCATCTTCGACCACCAGGTCGGGTACGAGCTGGTCGAGGTGCCCGGTGAAGCCATCGAGGTTCTCAAGGATTTGCTCCCGCAGCCATCCGGTTGGGCGCACATCACCGAACGGCAGTGGCTGCAGGGCATCCGGAATCCGTTCCACCTTTTCATATGGAGCAGGTTGGGCCCAAAGGGAACCCACGGCTGATACGCCGACAAGCGTCAACACAAGGCAAATCCTAAACGGTAACCTTCCGAACATCTCTTTCAATCATTTGCTTTTTTATCATCCGGGTCTCCCACAATTCATCCATTTCCTCAAGCGTCTTGTGCTTTGTTTCCGGTACAAAGCGGCGCAGGAACAGCAACGACAGGATGCACAGACCGGCAAATACCAGGAATGGGAAGGCGCCGTGAAATCTTTGATTAAGGAACGCGTTGCCCGTCATGACGGGGAACAGTTGTGAAACGCCGAAATTGGCAACCCATTGAACGAACACGGCAATGGAGAGCGCCAGGCCGCGCACCTGGTTGGGAAAGATCTCGGCAAGGAGCACCCACACCACCGGGCCCCAGGATACGGAGAATGAGGCCATGAATAAGATCAGGAACGGAAGCAGCCATGTGCCGGCAACCTGAAAATAGGCCGCCAGACCAATGACCAGCAGAGAAAGGGACATCCCCGCGGAACCCAGATACAAAAGCGGTTTTCTCCCGGCCCGGTCGACGAGATAGATGGATACGATCGTAAACACAAGATTGGTCACGCCAAGAATGCTCGTCTGAAACAACGAAGCGTTCGCGTCGCTGCCAAACTGCTTAAAAATTTCGGGGGCATAGTAGATAATGGCATTTATACCGGTGACCTGCTGAAACACGGACAAGCCGATGCCAACAAAAAGCGCGTAGCGAATACCGCGACCAACCAGAAATTTCCAACTGACGGTCGTGTCGTTCTCCAGAGACTGCATGACATCCTGCTGAATCACCCGCGCCGTTGCCTTTGAATGTAGTTTTTCCAGGACGTCCAGCGCGCGTAGGTTATCACGTCGCATTAAAAGCCAGCGGGGACTTTCGGGAATGAAAGTCAGCAGCACCAGGTAAAGAATGGCCGGAATTGCCTCCGACGCGAACATCCAACGCCATCCGACCTCGAGGTTCCATTGGCTATCACCCTGAAGGGCGATGAAATAGTTGACAAAATAGACCACGACGATCCCAACGACGATCGCGAATTGGTTGTAGGCCACAAGCGAACCGCGCTTTTCTGCGGGCGCCACTTCTGCAATGTACATGGGCACGACCATCGATGCGATGCCCACACCCACGCCGCCGACAATTCTGAACAGGACAAAAACCGTGAAGCTTTCGGGTATAGCCGTGCCGATGGCCGAAACGAGGAACAGCACGGCGGCGGTCATCATGCTGGCTTTTCTTCCCCATTGGCCGCTAACCGGGTCTGCCAGCAATGCGCCGGCAAAGCATCCGGCGAGCGCGCTGGAAATGGCCCACCCGGTCTCCCAACCGGACAAGGAAAACCATCCCGTCAGATTTCCAATGGCTCCGGAGATCACGGCGGTGTCATAGCCAAAAAGCAATCCGCCGAGAGAAGCGGCCAGCGTGATGAGGGTAATTCTTTTTTTCGGGTTCATTTTTACAATATGGTTTGAGGTTGATGTGCAAGGCGCGTCTTAAGCAGTTCTTTGATGCCCGCATTTATTTTCCACTGGTCGGCTACCGGCTCCTGAGTAAACGGATGTTGCGGCATGTACGGCGCCGGCCCAAATTCGGGGGTGATGGTCGCCAGCCGTGAATTGTTCCGATTCCTTTCCTCGATGATCATTCGCCACCAGCCAATAAATGCATCGACATGTCCCTGCCATTCGGGTGCAAAGGGATTATTGACCTGAGGGCCGTGTTCGTACCCCACGCGGGCATGAATGTGAACGACGTGCGGGATGATCCTTTTCAGGAGGTCCGCCTGATCTTCGAGCATGCTTTCCGACACCGTGCACCAATGCGAAAAATCGCCGACAAGTTGCATTTGGGGAAACTTTTCAAGGTAAGGCGGGAGACCTGCGGCATGAAAGGTGAACCTGCCGCGATGCGTTTCGTGCAAGACCCGAACGCCGGTCTTTTCCGCCACGTGCATCGCCGCATCAATAATTCTGCAGTTTGCGTCAAAGTCGTAATAATCCTTGCCGGTGTGGGAATTGATAAAATCGGGTTCGAGGGACGCAAGGTGCCGCAACCGCCTCACCATCCTTTGTATATATTCATCGGGGTCCTCAACCGCAGGAGGCAGAACCTGCTGGGCGATAAATACAAAGTCCTTGTTTACTTCCGAGCGGATCAAGTTGAGTTTGAACCGGAAAAGATCAATGAAACCCTGGTCGGGGGGTAAATTGATCTCAATTCCATCGTAACCCCCGGCGACAACACGTTCCAGAAGGTCACATGGATTCAAATGTTCCTGACCCCATGCCGGGCATATGTAACGAATTTTCATTTTCAGTATTCGAAAAGAATCGGGTTGAGTGGACTGTTGATGACCTCGCCTACTTCCGCGCCGGGGCACCAGGTATTCCAGTCCAGGATCTGATTTTTGTTCTCAGGCGCCTTTAGGATCATGTCGCGATCCATGTAAATGACGGTCATCACCTTTCGCGTCTGATCGGTCTTGTTGGCTCCAGCGCGATGAAAAACCCAGCCGGAATGGAAGCTGACTTCTCCCAGGTCAAATCCTTCAATCACGTGGCGGAAATCCGTCACCCTTAGCCGTTGTTGTATAATGGTTTCGCTGTCGTCGCTGATGGCCAGTTCACGGCCTTCGACGATCTGGTGGCTTCCCGCGCTGAATTCGAGCGGTCCCATTTCGAGCGGCGTTTCCTGCAGCGGAACCCAGGCCGTCACGCTCTTATCCGTGGCGAGAGGCCAGTAATACTGGTCGGCATGCCAGGGCGTAATGCCTCCGCCTGCCTCTTTATAAAGCGCCTGGTCATGATACAGGCGGGCGCCATTGGCTTCCATCAGGTCGGCCGCAATCTTTGCGAGCCGCTTGCTGAAAACAAATCGGCGAATCTCCTCATCCTCCCGCCATAGGTTAAAAAGCTGAAGAAAAGCCTTGCCGTACGTGTCGCGCTGGTCCAGGTCCGACTTCACGGTATTCAGTTCCATTACCTTCGCGGTAATGCGCGCGTTAAAGTATTCGATCGTCGCCTGGTCGAACACGTGCTTCAGTTTGATGAACCTGTTCTCCTGGTAAAAATCGACCTGATCCCGCGAAAGCGGATAAGGCTTGTCCAGGAGGGTTAGTACACCGTCGGGTATCGCCATAGGTTTGCTCGTTTATGCAACAACAAACATAGGCCCTCGGCGGCGGCACAGATTAATACAAAAAATGAAAATAATAACACTATATTGACTACCTTTGGGTGTTCTCAGGCCGGCAACCGATAAGATAGGATAAATGCGTGCGTCATTTGAAGATATTCCAAGCCGACAAGGCAATGCTTCATTCGTGGCCTACCACCGC
The DNA here is from genome assembly GCA_964551035.1 of uncultured Roseivirgaceae bacterium. GTDB lineage: Bacteria > Bacteroidota > Bacteroidia > Cytophagales > Cyclobacteriaceae > Chryseosolibacter. Next base: position 97,102 of record CAZKBK010000003.1, read on the forward strand.
ACCGTTCCGCGATTTCCATTCAAGTGGCACTATCATCCCGAGTATGAATTAACACTTATCACACGCGGAAAGGGAAAACGCCTCGTAGGCGATAGCCACGAAAATTTCGAAGAAGGTGACCTCGTCCTCATCGGGCCCAATGTCCCGCACACCTGGGTCAGTGATGACACGAGCACCGGGGGTTCCAGCGCGGTGGTCATACAGTTCTCTCAACTGTTTATCGGCACTTTTCTTCAGCACCCCGAATTTCAGGGCGTCGCCAATCTTCTGGCTGCCGCCGCAAACGGACTGTTTTTTCCGCCCGCAAACGCAGGCATCGTTGCGGACATCGGTTTACTTCCCGGCCGGGACGCGGTTCACCGGATCACGAGCCTGCTGCATGTGCTTCAACAGCTTTCCGCTGCGCATTCCCTGAAACTGGCATCGCCGTACTTCAACGCCATCCGGGGAGAGGAAAACGAATACCGGATCAATACGGTTTGCGAACATATTCAACGAAATTTCCGCGAACCGATGCCCCTGCGGGAAACAGCCGCACTGATCGGACTGTCCGACGCCGCGTTCTGCAAGTTCTTTAAGCGCATTACGGGAAAGACTTTTTCGCAATATGTGAATGAAACCAGGATAGGACACGCCTGCCTGTCATTGTCAGAAACCGACAAGCCCATCGCCGACATCGCCTTCAACTGCGGATTCGAAAGCCTGACCTATTTCAATCGCGTGTTTCTAAAAATGAAAGGGATGACGCCACGCGCTTTCCGGCGAAGCGCCATCCAGTACGAACGATAGCCCTATTCGACAGGGATGGCTGAAATTGCCTCCGCCATCAGTTCATGAACCCGTTGGATTTCGGCGGCGTCCCCGGGCAATCCTATGAAGTTGTGAATTTGGTGAGGAAAACATTTTATCGATGTCCTGACACCCGCAGCTTCAAGTTTCTTGCCATAGGCAATTCCTTCATCACGGAAGATGTCGAATTCCGTGGTTATGATGAGCGTTTGAGGAAGTCCCGACAGGTCTTGTTCATAGATCGGCCAGATCCGCGGGTTATTGTGGTACCACTCGGGCTTGTCAAGATATTGCTCGAGTGCAAACAACGCCTCGTCCCTCGAAAAAAAATACCCGGTTGCATATTCGTCCTGCGATGGATAATAACTGATCATGGGATTGTCCACAACGGGGCATACCATGAACACCGATTTGATCGGCGAAAGCTTGTCCTCGCGTTTTGCGCGATGCGCGGTCAGGGCAGCGAGTGTTGCGCCTCCGCCGGACCCGTTAAGGATCACCGTTGAGGGGTCACCTCCATATTCGCCCGCATGTTCGAGAACCCACAGATAGGCTTGCCACGCGTCATCCGCCGCGGCGGGAAATTTGTGCTCCGGCGCAACCCTATAGTCGACGTCAAACACCACGGCATTGAAGCGCCTTGACAAACGCATTGCCTCATATTCCATCCATGGCTGCAAGGGAAGTATAAATTCACCGGGGTGAAAGTTAATGATCACCGGGAGGTCCTTTCCGCCGGATGCGTTCACAACATTCATCCTGATTTTTTGCGCGCCAATTTGCACACGGGTAACGCTGTCATCGTGCAGCCTGGTGTAGTGTGAAGGCCCGCCCTTCCGGATTGTTTCTACCGACGTTTTGGCCAACTCCCCCATGGTTTTGCCCGACCCGGATTTTTTCATAAATTCTGCGACGCGTTCATCGAGTATGCCGGTTGAACAGGTTTGTGACCATGAGGGCGAAGACAGCAAAAGCAGCGCGGGAAAGAAAAAACGCTTGAGGGCCACGGAGAGATTCATAAGTCGGGTAGGTTTGGTCGAACGTTAAGTTAGTATAATTGAATCATAAACAAAACGGTGCTGATCCGGACGTTAAATCGCGCAGCTATGCCAAATGCCAAACAAATTGCAGCCGAAAAAGCCGTTGAAGAAATCAGGGAGGGGATGGTCATCGGCCTGGGCACCGGGTCCACATCCGCATTTGCGATTGCCAGGATCGGGGAGCGCGTCCGGGCGGGGCTTGGTATTGAAGCCGTTTGCACGTCACGGCAAACGGAGCGGCTGGCACGCGACGCTGGCATTCCCATCCGTCCTTTCGACACCATTCGACAGATTGACCTTTCCATCGACGGCGCCGACCAGGTGGACCGGTACCGGAATCTTATCAAGGGTGGCGGCGGTTCGCTGTTGAGGGAAAAGATCGTTGAACACAACAGCAATGCTTTTTACGTCGTAGTGGACGAATCGAAGCTGGTCGATACGTTCGAGGGATTCCCCCTGCCGGTAGAGGTCATTCCCTTTGCCGCCACACTGACGCTGGCACAGATCCGCAAACTTCATTGTACACCGCGCATTCGTCAAACGGGCGCCGGGGTATTTACCACCGACAACGGCAACCTTATCGCCGATTGTGAATTCGGGCCGATTAACGATCCCCGGGATCTTCATCGGCGGCTGAAGGAGGTTCCCGGCGTTGTTGAAACCGGGCTGTTCATGCATGAACTTGTCACGAAGGTATTTGTCGGATATTCATCCGGCCGCGTGGAGACCATCTGACCAAGGCCACGAGCGTGGGCGCTCTTTTTTACACTAATCGCCGAAATCTTCGTTCGCAACGGGCGGCTATTACGCAATGGACGGAGGTTATCTTGCACAAGAAGCAAAGGAAAAATTTTTGTAAAACATAGTTGTCGTTCTCTGCAACCAATCGTCCGACGCGGATGTTTAATGCAGTGAATGGCTATTCATTCATTCCGGCAAAAAAGATACAGCTATGGCCCATCACGATGTACTCGGAATCAGGAAGCAACTCGACGCAAACGACAAAGCGCTCGGATACTATAGCCTCCGCACCCTTCAGGAAAAGGGTCACGCTGTGGACCGGCTGCCCTTCTGTATCCGCATCCTGCTGGAAAACGTACTTAGGAATTTCGACGATTACATCATTACCCGAGACCACATCGATACCATTCTCGGTTGGAAGCCCACCCCCGCCGAAAGGGAAATACCGTTCATGCCCGCGCGCGTTCTGATGCAGGATTTCACGGGCGTGCCGGCGATTGTCGACATCGCATCACTCCGCGAGGAAATGTCGCGAAAGGGAAAAGACCCCGCGCAAATCAATCCCCTCATTCCGGTAGACCTCGTCGTGGATCATTCCGTGCAGGTGGATTACTACGGCAATGCGGAAGCTTACCGGCTCAACGTTGACAAAGAATACGAACGCAACAATGAACGGTACCGGTTCCTGAAGTGGGCGCAGGGGGCGTTCAATAACTTCTCCGTAGTACCTCCGGGCATGGGCATTTGTCACCAGGTGAACCTGGAGTATTTTTCGAGGTGCGTCATCGAGCGCGACGGCATGGCCTTTCCCGACACCCTTGTTGGCACGGACTCCCATACCCCCATGGTCAACGGCCTGGGCATCGTCGCATACGGCGTTGGCGGTATCGAGGCAGAGGCGGCCATGTTGGGTCAACCTCAGTTCTTCACGATGCCCGAGGTGATCGGGCTTCGCCTAACGGGACGGTTACCTGTTGGGAGCACGGCCACGGACCTTGTACTCACCATTACCGAGTTGCTCCGTCGTACCCGCGTGGTGGGCAAGTTCGTAGAAGTATTCGGCCCGGGGCTCGATTCGCTTTCCGTGCCAGACCGGGCAACGATCGGAAACATGTCACCGGAATTCGGATGCACCATCACCTACTTCCCCATTGATCATAAGACCCTTGAGTACCTGCGACGCACAAATCGTCCTGCGGAGGTAATCGAGCTCACCGAGCGGTATACGAAGGAGAACATGCTTTGGCGCGAGAATGAAGACCGCATCCATTACAGCAAGGTCGTGGAACTCGACCTGTCCACGGTCGAGCCGGCGATTTCCGGGCCGAGTCGTCCGCAAGACAAGATCACCCTGCGGAAGGCTAAACAGGCGATTCGCGAAGTGATTGAAAAAAATTTCAACCGCCGCTATATCATGTTCACGGACCGCCCGCTGAACCGGTGGAGCGGAGAAGGGGGTAATGTCGCACCTTCGCAGGTGGCGGAAGTTCCGCACAGTGATCTCCGCACTGTCGAAGTGGAGATAAGCGGCGAAAAATTCGGGGTCAGTGACGGGGCAGTCGTGATCGCCGCGATCACAAGTTGCACCAATACGTCCAATCCCGATGTGATGATCGGGGCTGGCCTGGTCGCGAAAAAGGCGCTTGAGAAAGGAGTGAACGTAAAGCCATGGGTGAAGACCAGTCTTGCGCCCGGTTCGAAAGTGGTGACCGATTACCTCACTGAGTCGGGTCTGCTCCCCAAACTTGAGGAAATGAAATTTCACGTGGTAGGCTACGGCTGTACTTCCTGCATCGGCAACAGCGGTCCCCTTCCCGATCCTGTCGCGCGGGCCGTGCAGGAACACGACCTGATCGTGGCGGCAGCGCTGTCGAGCAACCGCAACTTCGAAGCGCGCATTCACCCACAGGTAAAAATGAATTTTCTCATGTCGCCGTTGCTGGTCGTCGCTTACGCCATTGCGGGGCGAATGGATATCGATATGGCGAACGAACCCCTTGCGTATAGCGATGCCGGTGCACCCGTGTTTCTACGCGACATCTGGCCGACGGAGGAGGAGATCCAGTCCGTCGTCAGCCAGGTGGTGAAAAAAGAGTACTTCAAAAAGAATTACGCGGAGATCTTCGAGGGCAATGATCAGTGGAGGGCGCTTGACGCCCCTACGGCCAAGTCGTATGCGTGGAACCCCAACTCTACTTATGTGAAGGAAGCGCCGTTCTTCATCAATTTGCCGGATGCGCCTTCGCCCATCGAAACGATAACCGGCGCGCGGGTCTTGCTCGCCCTCGGCGATTCGGTCACGACGGACCACATATCACCGGCGGGAACGATCGGCTCACAGTCACCCGCGGGGAAATACCTCGTCGCGCACGACCTCACCCCTGACATGTTCAACTCTTACGGTTCACGTCGGGGCAACGACGAGGTGATGGTGCGCGGAACGTTCGCCAACATCCGCATTAAGAACAAACTCGCTTCCCGCGAAGGGGGCTTCACGACGCACTTTCCGTCGGGAGAGGAGTTGACGGTGTACGATGCCGCGGTGCGGTACAGGGAAACGAAGACGCCCCTGATCGTTCTCGCGGGCAAAGAATATGGAAGCGGTTCGTCGCGCGATTGGGCCGCGAAGGGAACCTACCTTCTCGGCGTAAGGGCAGTCATCGCGGAAAGCTATGAACGCATTCACCGGAGCAATCTCGTCGGCATGGGTGTTTTACCCCTACAATTCATGGAGGGTGAAAGTTATACCTCATTAGGGCTGACGGGCAAGGAGACGTTCAGCATAGCCGACCTCGATGATAAGGTGGCACCCTTTCAACATCTCTTTGTATCTGCCGACGCCGGAAAAGATCGGATTATCAACTTTCAGGTCATCTGCAGGCTCGACAGCAAGGTGGAAATTGATTATTACAGGAACAATGGGATTCTGCAATATGTCTTGCGCCAGTTCCTGACACGTGGGAAATGAAATCAAACGGTCTTGGAAAAGGAAAAGTCGTTATTCGGTAGTATTCTCGCGACGCGATGTCCGCGATGCAGGCGGGGGAGGCTCTTTCGTTTCCCCGCTTACAGTCGGCGGTTTATGGACATGCCCGACCACTGCCCGGTATGTGATCTGCCCTATTTGCCCGAACCGGGTTTTTATCTCGGCGCGGCCTACATCAGCTATTTGATCAATGCGCTGCTCCTGGCAGGTGTGGCATTGGGTCTCTACTATGCTAAAGGAGGAATTAGTTGGGGCATGGCCATCCTGGCCACCATTGTCATCGTTATCGGTTTTCTTCCGGTGACGTTACGCTTTTCAAAATCCCTTTGGATTCATCTCGTTGTACGTTATCGCGGTAAAGACAGATTTGATAAGAGAACCTACATATAGTCGCTGCCGATGTCCTTCAGCGGCTTCGGTATTTTGCCCGAAGGGCTGGTAAACAATTTATACAACGATAGAAAGATCTAAAAACGAAAATGACCATTATGGATTCGGAAATAAAAAAAAGGGTAGTTGTCGTGGGCGGTGGCTTCGCGGGGTTGCACGTTCTCAAGGGAATGGCGAATGACCCGCGCTTCCAGGTTACGTTGGTTGATCGAGACAATTATCATCATTTCACACCGCTGCTCTACCAGGTGGCGATGGCCTTTATTGAACCGGCGAACATCTCCTATCCCTTCCGGCGGCTATTTCAGGAACGGTGGAATCTTCGGTTCCACATGGGATGTCTGGTTCGCGTAGACCTCGAAAAGAACGAGGTCGTGACGGATACGGGCAACCTGCCTTACGACTACCTTGTGCTGGCCCTCGGTACCGAGAGCAACTACTTCGGCATGGACAACGTGAAAAAGAATTCCTGGCCGCTGAAGACCATTAGCGACGCGACGAATCTCCGAAACCACCTGCTCCTGAACATGGAGCGCGCGGTCAAGACGACGGACCGGGACGAAAGGAGGAAACTACTCAACGTTGTGATTGCAGGAGGGGGCCCTTCGGGTGTCGAAGTAGCCGGGATGCTGGCGGAAATGGCTCACCACATTGCGCCGAAGGAATATCCTGAAATCACGGTGGTCAACATTCCGATTTACCTGGTCGAAGCCTCACCGACCCTGCTCGGTCCCATGAGCGAAAAATCCCAGAAAGAAGCGACACGGGTGTTGCGCGAGCTGGGCGTCAATATCAAACTCAATGTAGCCGTGAAAGACTACGTCGATGAAACCGTCATCCTTTCCAATGGACGCAAGATACCGACAGCCGCATTGATTTGGACTTCCGGCGTGATTGGCAAGGAAGTACCAGGCCTGCCCGCCGACGTAATCGGACGCGGCCGGCGCATCATGGTTGACGAATTCAATAAGGTACAGGGAACCTCGAACGTTTTTGCGATAGGAGACATTTGCCTGCAGACGACTGACCACGCATTCCCCCAGGGGCATCCCCAACTCGCTCAGGTGGCGATTCAACAGGGTCGCAACGTCGCCTACAATTTCAAACGCGGGCACCAGGGCAAGGCGTTGAAACCGTTCCGTTATGACGACAAGGGCAGCATGGCGATAATTTCAAAATACAAAGCTGTTGCTGATCTCCCACGAACATTTCTCAAGGGATTTACCGCCTGGTTCATATGGCTGTTTGTGCACCTCGTCCCGCTCACCAGTTTCCGAAGCAAGTTCGAGCTGGCGATGAGTTGGCTGTGGTCGTTTATCACCAATGACCCGACGCTGCGGCTCATTATACGGCCAGAAGAGCCACTCTCCCTCCCAGACGATGAACGTACATTGCACGACCGGCAGAAGGCGCCTGTACCGCGACGGGATGATCATTCTGCCCAACGCGCCGCGGAACGGGCGCGGGGATACCGGCGCGTGAAACCCTAGCCAAAGGTCCGTTACCATCAGCGAACAGAGGTGCGCACATGAATTGCTTCTCATCCGGGGCAAACGTATTTGAATGAACGCACAACGCACCCAACCGTCGGGCTACCGCGCACGGCCGCAGAAACCAGGCACACCCTCGGGCGGAGAAAAGTGGCAATGGCCTTCCGGGAAGATCTGGCTCTGGATCATCGGCATCCTCGCTTTGAATTATTTCATCGGTAAGTATTTCTTTCCCGGACCGGAAGCCGCGGTGAAGGTCCCCTACACGTTCTTCAAAGCGCAGGTAGAAAATGGAAACGTGACCGAAATCTTCGCCCGTGGCTTGTCGGTAACGGGACATTTTCAGGAAGCGGTGACGGTACCTCCCAGGCAGGACTACGACAGCACAAAGATCAATGTCAATAACAAACCCGTCGAGGCCCGAAACTTCACCACGGAGTTGCCCGCCTTCATGGACGACGGGCTTGAATCATTGCTCATCGAACAGGGCGTGACGATCCGGGCGGAGCCGCTGGACGAGGGCGGTAACCCATTGCTCTCCTTCCTCATCCTCTTCGGTCCCGCGCTCCTCATCATCGCCTTCTATATCTGGCTCTATCGCCGTGCGAAGCAGGGTGGCGGTTTTGGCGGCATGGGCAGCATGATGGGAATCGGAAGCAGCAAAGCCCGGCGATATGACAATGCGAACGACAAGAAAGTCACGTTCAACGATGTTGCCGGCATCGATGAAGCTGAAAATGAACTGATAGAAGTCGTCGATTTTTTGAAGAATCCAAAGAAATACACAAGGTTGGGTGGCACTGCACCAAAAGGCGTACTCCTTGTCGGGGCGCCCGGAACGGGCAAGACGCTCCTGGCCCGGGCCGTTGCCGGCGAAGCAGGCGTACCCTTCTTTTCGATGAGCGCATCCGAGTTTATCGAAATGATCGTCGGCGTCGGCGCGGCAAGGGTCCGCGATCTCTTTAAACAGGCCCGCGAGCATGCGCCAGCCATCATCTTCATAGACGAGCTCGACGCTATCGGAAGGGCCAGGGGCATGACGGCAATCGGTGGATCCAGCGAACAGGAGCAAACCCTGAATCAAATCCTCACGGAAATGGACGGCTTTTCCAGTAAGGAGGGCGTCATCGTTTTGGCCGCCACCAACCAGCCCGACGTGCTTGACCAGGCCCTGCTTCGCCCGGGGCGATTTGACCGGCGGGTGGTCGTCAACCTTCCAGACCGCCATGGCAGAGAAGCCATCCTCAAAGTGCACACGCGCGCCGTGCCCATGGATAAAGGTGTAAACCTCCATGAAGTTGCTTCGGCAACGCCCGGGCTATCGGGTGCAGATCTCCGCAACCTCGTCAACGAAGCTGCCCTGCTTGCCGCCCGTCGCGACCGAAGCGCCGTCAATCATTCGGACTTCCTCGACGCGCTTGAAAAGATCGTCCTCGGTCCGGAACGGTCACTCATTCTCAGTCCGGAAGAACGGGAGCGCATAGCCTACCATGAGAGTGGTCATGCTATCCTTGGCCTGGTCGTTCCGGGGGCGGACCCCGTGAATCGGGTTACGATCGTTCCGCGCGGGCAGGCCCTGGGCGTTACCTATCAGCGCCCGGAGGCCGACCGATACAACTACTCAGAAGACTATCTCAGGGCAAGGATCGTCGGCATCCTCGGTGGACGAACGGCGGAAGAAATTGTCTTCGGATCCCGCACAACCGGCGCGGAAAACGACATCGAGCAGGCGACGCAAATTGCCCGCGGGATGGTAACGCGCTGGGGCATGAGCGAACGCCTCGGCATGATCCAGCTTGCTCCCAAATCAAACCCATACCTCAACGGCCCTTCCAACAATGGTTATGGCGCGCAACGACCGTTCAGCGAGCATACGGCACAGGCGATCGACGACGAAGTACTCCGGATCATCAAAGAATGTCACGACGACGCCAGAAGCCTCTTGCAAAACCATCGAAAAGAGCTCGAGACCCTCGCGCAAGCGCTCCTCGAAAGTGAAACGCTCAACGAAAGCGAAATCCTCCGGGTCACGGGCCTGACGAAAGGGCGAAAGAGGAGAGAGCCGAGAGCGAAGAGCAAAGAGCAAAGAGCAAAGAGCCGAGAGCGAAGAGCAAACAGCCGAGAGCGGAGAGCGGAGAGTTAAGAGCCAAAAGCTAGGAGCCAAGAGCGGAGAACCAAACGCTGCCTGCCGGTGGCTCAATATTTGTTTGCTTCTACGGACAAGATTCACCATCATACATTTGACGACGACCGTAAAAATAGTATTGCTCATTGCCCTTGTCGGCGGCACCGGCCTGGTCCGCGCACAACAATTTGGTCGTAACAAGCCGCACTACAAAACTTTCGACTTCACCGTTAAGGAATCTGAACACTTTCGCCTTTATCATTACCTGCCGGATAGCATCGCCGCTCAGATGTTGCACACGGCCGAACGATGGTATGTTCACGAACAGAAAATATTCAAGGATACATTCGCAACAAGAAATCCGATCATCGTCTATTCAAACCATGCGGACTTCCAGCAAACGACGGCAATCTCGGGAACCATCGGCGTGGGCACGGGAGGTGTCACGGAAGCTTTACGAAACCGTGTGGTGATGCCCGTGATGGAACTCAACTCCCAGACCGACCATGTGCTCGGCCATGAACTCGTTCATGCTTTCCAGTACCGGCTCGTCCAGAAGGATTCGTTGTCACTCTCGCATCTTCAGAACATCCCACTCTGGATGGTGGAAGGGCTTGCCGAATACCTTTCCATCGGCAGCATTGATCCGCATACTGCCATGTGGATGCGCGACGCCATCGTACGCGACGATTTTCCCACGCTCCGGGAAATGACGCGGTCGTATGAATATTTTCCCTATCGCTATGGTCAGGCATTCTGGTCGTTTGTAACGGGCGTGTACGGAGACTCGGTCGTATCTCCCCTCTTCCGCGAAACGGCCCTCTATGGCTATGAGCAAGCGTTGAAGACCCTCACCGGCCTTGACGCAGAAGCTTTTTCCCGGGCATGGGAAAAGAACCTTGAAAACTACTACACCCCATTCAAACTCCTGAAACCAGACACCGTGACCGGAAAATTATTAATCGATCCGGAAAAATCGGGTGACCTCAACATTGCGCCGGCGATAAGTCCCAACGGCCAGTACGTCGCGTTTCTTTCACAAAAGAATTTTTTCAGTATTGACCTGTTTTTAGCCGACGCCAAAACGGGAAAGATCCTAAGAACGCTCTCGTCGACGGCAAAGCAAAGTCACATCGACGACTTCAGCTTTGTCGAGTCAGCCCCGGCCTGGGCGCCACACAGCGACCGTATTGCGTTCAGTGTATTCAGCAAGGGCCAGACGATGCTTTCAGTCGTCGACGTGAGCACAGACAATTCCCGCACCTTTCCGATTCCCGGCTTGTCGTACTTCAGCAATCCGGCATGGTCGCCGGACGGCAAGCACGTTGTCGTTTCCGGTTTGCGGAACGGCCAATCCGACTTGTACCTCTACAATTTCGAAGAGAACAAAACGGTCCAACTCACCGATGACGCCTATTCGGACATCCAGCCGACGTGGTCCCCTGACGGTAGTCGAATCCTTTTTGTTTCGGACCGGCCTGCTGCCGGAAGCGCCTACAATACCCGATCACTGCAGCTATCGGTCCTGGACCTCGCGGATGATCGCATCAACGTTCTGGACGTATTTCACGGTGCCGAAAATCTTAGCCCGGTCTTATCTCCTGACGGGACGTCCGCATACTTCCTCTCCAACCGCGATGGCTTCAGGAACCTGTACCAATATGATTTCGCCTCGGGACAGGTAAAACAACTTACCGACTATGTGACGGGCGTCACCGGCATCACCGCGTATTCCCCGGCCCTGAGTATATCGAAAGGGACGGGTCTGATGGCGTACACCTATTTTTCAGACGCGAAATACCTTCTCTACACGGCTATGCCAGGCGAATTCGAGGCCCGTGTCGTTGATGCCGATGAAGTCGATTTAGCTCCCGGCGTCCTGCCACCCGATCGACGGTCCATGGACATCGTGAACCGGTACGTGGCCAGCATGGAACGCCCTGCCGACACCACCATGCGGCTCGATGATTCCCGGCCCTACCAACCCAGGCTCGGCCTCGAGTTTATTGGCAACAACGTCAGCGTCGGAGTGAGCAGCCGATCGTTTGCCGGACAGACCGGCATGGCCGGGGGCATCAACATGATGTTCGGCGACATGCTGGGGTACCACAAGCTTTACGCAACCGTCGCCCTGAACGGCGAAATTTATGATTTCGGCGGCCAGGTAGCGTATGTGAATCAACGCAGGAAATTGATCTGGGGAGTTTCGGCCTCCCACATTCCCTACCGCTCGTCGTACCTGACCTACCGGCCGGACACGCTGTTCATTGGCCAGGACACGCTGGAGACCGTAGACGCCATGCTAGACGTCTACCGGACCTTTGAAAAATCCCTGTCGTTGTTCGGATACATCCCGTTGAGCACGACACAGCGCTTTGAGGCCGGCGTCGGCTACTCCCTCTATTCCTTTCGTCTCGACCGATTTCATCACCACTACTACGGGCGCTTCGTCGTGCAGGAATCGCGCGAAGAATTGGATGCGCCGGAGGGATACGGCGTCGGAAGCGTATACGGCGCGTATGTTTTTGACAACTCCTTTTTTGGTATAGCCTCGCCGTTACGCGGAAAGCGCTACCGGCTTGAGGCGTCGGCCAACTATGACGTGCTCGATTACTACACCGTTCTGGCGGACTACCGGCAATATTTCTTTCTGAACCCGACAGCCATCGCGTTCCGGATACTCCATATGAGCCGACACGGCCGCGACGCCGAAAGCAGCCGCCTCTATCCCCTCAGCTTTGCCTATCCCACGCTGACAAGGGGTAACAGTTTCGATAACCTCGCCCGTTACGCGGACGGCGATCAAAGCGACCCTTACGCCATCGACAACCTTTTCGGCAGCCGGCTGCTCGTCGCCAACATTGAATGGCGTTTACCCTTCACCGGTCCTGAACGCCTGACGCCCATCAAGTCCAACATTCTCTTCACCGAGCTCGCGCTGTTTGCGGATGCGGGGCTGGCCTGGAACAGGGGTGACGCGCCCTCGATCGAAGGAGATACCAACGGTGTGGATATGCGTACACCGTTTATCACAACCGGCGTGTCGCTGCGGGTGAATCTTTTCGGCGCCATCATCATTGAACCTTACCTGGCGTTTCCGTTGCGGAACGGCGGGCTGGAAAAGGGCATCTTTGGCTTGAATTTTAGTCCGGGCTGGTGATCTGCCGCCATGCCGGAAGTCCCGGGCACCTGGCGCGTTGCAGCAAAAATAAGGGTACAAGACTTCACAGAAAGCCTCACGCAAAGACGCAACGGTCGCCCTGTGTGGGCTTATTTCATGCGACCCTCTACTAATGTCCTTGCTTCACCGCATAGTCCACGGCGCGTGCGGTCATGGCCATGTAAGTCAGGGATGGGTTCTGTGTGGATGTGGACGTCATGCATGCACCATCGGTGACATACACATTGTTACACGCATGCATTTGATTCCATTTATTGAGCAATGACGTCTTCGGATCGTTGCCCATCCGGACCCCACCCATCTCATGGATATCGAGTCCGGGCGCCTGCCTTGAGTCGGTGTGCCGGATGTTCGTGAATCCAGCCCGGGTAAACATTTCCGTAAACTGTTCAATATAGTCCTTCACCATCTTTTCGTCGTTGTCGTCGTAGTCGACGGAAATCTTCAACCGTGGCATTCCCCAGTCATCCACGCGGCCTTCATCGAGGGTAACAAAGTTTGTTTCTTTCGGGATCGTCTCTCCCATCATGTGTGAGCCCACCCGCCACGGACCGAGCTTCGACTTGGCGAGATTCTCCTTCAACTCCTGGCCAACGCCGTCACGTCCGTTCTCGTCATATCGTCCGGCCTGGAACCCCGCAGCGTATCCGCGCAGAAAATCCGTTTCCTGTTGATGAAGATTCCTAAAGCGGGGGATGTATCCGCTGGTTGGTCTTCTTCCTTCAGTCGTTACGTCGGGGAATCCGTCATATTCCGCGGAAATGCGTGCCCGATAGTTATGAAAGGCAACATATTTTCCCAATAGTCCGCTGTCATTGCCCAACCCGTTAGGGAACCGGTCAGATTTCGAATTCAGCAGGATCAGGTTGGTGTTGAGCGCAGAGGCATTCACAAAAATGATCGGCGCATAATATTCAATGGCCTCGCGGGTGGTGGCGTCCACCACGAGCACTCCCCTGGCCCGGCCGAGTTGATCGTCGTACAGTACGGAATGGACCACGGAGTGCGGACGAAGGGTAAGGTTACCCGTCTTCGCGGCCCATGGCAGCGTCGATGAGTTGCTGCTGAAATACCCTCCAAACGGGCAGCCGCGCTGACACAGGTTGCGATGCTGGCATTGTCCCCGTCCCTGGTCAAGGTGTATTTGACGGGGTTCGGTAATATGCGCGCAGCGCGCGACAATCACATGGCGGTCGGCGTAGGATTTCCTGAGCTGCTCTCCGAAGTATTTCTCCACGCAGGTAAGTTCAATCGGCGGAAGGAAGTCTCCGTCGGGTAGTTGCGGAAGGCCGTCCTTGTTTCCTGAAATACCAGCAAACCTTTCAACGTGGCTATACCACGGATCGAGGTCCTTATGACGGATGGGCCAATCGACGGCGAAACCGTCCCGTGCCGGGCCTTCGAAGTCAAAGTCGCTCCAACGTTGGGTTTGCCTTGCCCAAAGCAACGACTTTCCACCCACCTGGTATCCGCGAATCCAGTCAAAAGGCTTCTCCTGAATGTACGGATGCTCATTGTCCCTGACGAAAAAGTGCATGGCGTCTTCACGAAAAGCGTAACATCTGCTCACAACCGGATTTTCGTCTTTGATCTTCTGGGGAACGTTGCCGCGATGCTTGAACTCCCACGGCATCATATTCGTTGTGGGGTAATCCACATTGTGCTTCACGTCGCGACCACGTTCCAGCACCAGCGTTTTCAGTCCGCGCTCCGTAAGTTCCTTCGCAGCCCATCCTCCGCTGATACCCGAGCCGATTACAATGGCATCAAACGTCCTTTGCTTTTCACTGTCAATATTAAAGTTCGCCATCGATCAGACCACTTTTGAAGTTTCGTTCACTGGAACACATCCCTTAAAATCGGGGCCGGGTATGAGTTCGTAAGGTTTGACTTCAGTCAAAAAATACGAAGAAGATGTATAACCCTGCACAATATACCGTCTCGTTAGCCGGTAGAATGTACGAACCTCGTCGGAAAGGTCTTCGTTGCCTTTTTCGATCTGCTTAAGAAGGGTGATTCGTTCCGTGGGATCGGATTCGGTAAATGTTTTTCCTCCGATTTGTTCGCATGCGGCTTCAAAGGCGCGTAGCCCCTTAAGATACTTTGCCTTGATCTCGTCGGTTTGGCAGTCGTCCACCATGATCAGGGTAAAATGGTGGGCGTTCATAGTTCTTGCGCCGGGCGTGTTTGTTTCGGGAATGAGGACTTCGGCAATCTCGGCGAGTAGCGACTCTTCCTCACCGTCAATATCGAGGTCGTTGAGCGCAATTGAAACCTTCCGGGGATCCGAAATGCACGAAGGCAAAAGGATCGCCGCAGTTGTTCCTACTGCAAGCTGTTTTAGAATCTGACGTCTGTTCATACGCTATATGCGAATGGAAATTCCATAGAGCAATATAGCATGATATGCCCAAAGATCAACATAAATCGAACCACGGAACGGACAAAAAATGCCGAACGGGAGAACCGCCCTGGAGATACCTATCGTCGACTAGTCCTGTCGATCAAAACGCCTTCCGTCGAGGATCATGTACGTAATGCCGTTCGAATCGGTGGTGGGACGTTGGTCGATCCGAAACGCCTTCCTTCCTACTGTATCGTGCTTGTTGTCGCTCGTAAAAACCATCTTGTCTCCCTTGATCCTGACATTGCCTTCGCACCGCCCGCGATTCCTGATATCGCAAAGGCCATATCCATTTTGAAAAATCTCCAGGGTATACCGGTCGTTATCCCATATACCGCGGAAGATTTCATCCTCAGGTGACAGGGCTTCCTGGCATGATGTCAGTGACAAGGCAAGGAACGAGAGTGCAAGAAGTTTTTTCATGACGGGGAATGTTTTGATTTCCAAAAAATATGCAATAAAAATGCCAGCCGTTCGACAGATTTGTCGCCCCGTTGATTTTTTCGGCCAGCCCTGGTTTCAAAGTCAAAGTTTAACCACCCTGACCACTTTCGTAAACTGCGTCGTGATGATGCGCACAAGATATACGCCCGGGTCGCGTCCGCTAAAGTCGACCTGATATGATTGTTTGCCCCGGCCGCGGCGCTCGCCCGAAAAGACCTCAAGTCCCTGGGTGTCGTAGATGCGCAGCCTCGAGTCAACATGTATGTTGTTCAGAACCAGATTGAGGTTGTTGTTCCGGATCGGATTGTGGTAGATAACGACCGGTGGCATGTCTTCACCGATACTGACGATCGTGGTGTCCGTTTCCAACTCCTCCCGCTTTCTTTCAAGCTCCGCAATGATGTCGTCGAGATCGCCAATTTCATCCAGGGTGATCACATAGTCGTGGTTGAATACGGAATTGATATACGATGCGCTGTTTGCGTTTCCATCGGTGATAAAGCTTCCACTCCAGGTCGCAAACCAACTCCACGCCGCGCCTTCCACGAACATCCGATTGGGATCGGGCATGGGCCCGTTTTCCGTCAACGCGATAATCTTTCTGCCTCCATACAATGCCGCCAGGTTGTCAAAGGTGATGAAACTACTGCTTTGTGTGCCGGCTGGCAAATAGATGTCCGCGCCGATCATATCGACATACGCATCGCCGGGATACCAATCGGGCGCCGTGGGCTTGTCGGACGATGTCCACGTCCAGATAAGATTGTCAATGCCGTGATGGACGACGAGTCGTTCATACAACAATTTCCAGAGCCATTTACAGGGCTCAGCGCCTTTCGCTCCCCACCAGAACCATTGCCCCTCGGCCTCGTGCAGCGGTCGCCAGAGTACGGGCACTCCGGCATCTTCGAGTCGTTTCAACTGCACGGCGATCGCGTCGATGTCACGGAGGATCAACGCATACTCCTCGCTCCCGCTGTTGTCCATCGCCTTAGACACATCGAAAGTTGTGGCCTCCGTATAGAATCCTCTCCACCATTCCTTTCCGGGTTGATCGATCAGGTCCGTCGGCGCATTCCAATGCCAGCAAATGGTAGCGATCCCGCCGGCATCATCCCAGGCAAGCGCTTCCTCTACTTCGGTCGAATTTGAACCATGCTCGACTCGGCTCGGCGAGTAATCGATCAGGTCGAATCCTCTGACAACGGGTGTCCTACCGGACACCTCCTGGATGCGCGCCAGTTCCGTATCGCCCCCGTATTGCCCCGAAAGGATGACCTTACCGTAGATCGAGGACAGGAAAGCATAGAGGCTGTCGGCCTGGTCCGAAGCATTAGGGTTAACGAGGGTGCCGGCCACATTATAAATATCCGACGGCTCAGAAGGCTGGAGCCGAATATTGTCGACGTCGAAGTAACCCCATTCCTTCACGATCGCGATGACGTTCTCGCCCGCGTTCAGGTAAACTTTTCCAACCTTTGTTTCCCGGAACGTATCGGTAACAGGGAAAGCTGCGCTGCCAAGATTGATGTCATTGACAAAGATAAAATTGAATTTATCTCCGGAAGGGGACGCGTAACGAATATACAGGTCATATACACCGGCCGAGGCGGTCACACGCAGGGTCACCTTGTCACCGTCGGCGTCAAAACCGGTAACGTATCCCGTCCCCGACCAGCCCGCACGTTGCGTTGCAACCACTGTGCCCTCCAGTTCACCGCTTTCGGCTTCTACCGTTTGTGCGACGCATTCCGACGCGAATCCCGCTGTGACGAGGAAGCCTGTAAACACCATGAGCAGCCTCAAGGACACCCGTGCACGGCAAGTAAAAAGTCTGTTGCTATTCATCATTCATCATATAAGTCAGGGGGGTTCCATCGTTGATAGCCACAAACAACATGCGGTCCACCCACAGCATGTTCCGTGCATCACCGCGGATCGAAAGCCCGGATTCGCGTGGCGAAATTATCCGGAAAAGCCCGTCTCCCTCACCGAGCGCGACCGCGCCATAGTTGCCTGTCATTCGCCCTGACCTTGCGCGCGTAGCGGAAAGGTTTCCTGTTGAAATTATATCACACCGTTTATCATTGTCGATATCGGCGGCGACCAGAGCAAACACGGGCGCCATCTGGAATGCGACCGGCAGGGGTCTCGTTGCAAACCCGCCGTCGCGGTTCTCGAACCATGCGGTTTCAAGACAATAGGCGGTCAACATTTGAGAGGAAGCACGCTCCTCGGGTGCGAGCACATCTTCGACCGTCGCATCGGAATAGGCCTTGTAGGTTGTAAACCTTTTCTTGAACGACGGAACTTGTTCGGTTAACTCATCCCGCGATGGATACGGATACGCCCGCTCGCCAATGAAATAACTGAGTAGCGGGTCGACAGAGCCATTATCGTCAAAATCACCGTAATACAGGGTCACAGGGCGTGATACCGATGCCCGCATCTGGGTGTTAAGCCCCTGATTGCCCGCGACGAGGTCCAGGTCACCGTCAGCGTCGAAGTCCGCTACCTCCACACAATTCCAAAAGCCATGGGTTTTGTTCTGAAAATAGCGGGGGGTTTCATCAACAAATTTTCCATCACGGTTTATCAGCACAACAATCGGCATCCATTCCCCTACCACGATGAGATCGGGCTGGTTGTCCTGGTTGAGGTCTGTCCACTCCGCATCCGTCACCATCCCCAATCCAGAAAAAGTTTTCCCGATGGAAAAATCACCACTACCATCGTTGATGAGAAGATAACTGTCTGGCGCTTCCGGGTAGCGCCCGGGTATGATTCGTCCTCCCACAAAAAGATCCGTATCGCCATCGCCATCCGCGTCTGCCGGTGAGACACACGACCCGCTTGAGGCAAAGAAAGGAAGGTCGCGAATGGCAAAATTACCGCGGCCGTCATTCTCATAAAGGTAGTCTTGCAGAAATTGATCGTCGGCCGCATATGCGTATCCGCCGGAAGCGACATAGAGATCCTGATCGCCATCAGCATCCATGTCGAAGAACGCCGCATCGACATCTTCCGAGTGCAGGTGGTCCGGATGCCATTGTTGTGGCTTTACCTTGAAAGCACCATCGCTTCCTCCTGTAAACAATTTCCCCAACTGTCCGTTGGCGCCGCCGACAAACACATCCACGACGCCATCTCCATTCACATCCGCTGCGGCAAGGGCGGGGCCTGGCGTGGAGTACATGCGCGGCAAAAGCGGTTGAACAGTGAAATCATTGAACGTGTTTTCCTGATGAACGAAGCGTGGCCCCAGCGTCGGCAAGAACAGTGGGGCCGCGCGCATACGCTCAGCGACGCCGGTCGTATCCCCTGATTCAAGCAAATGATGTGTCTGGTTGATCGTTGGATTCACCACGGTCAGCATTTGTCCGGTCGGCCATCGGGCGACAAGGGAGTCGACCTTTTCAATCTGGCCCAGTCCGAAATGGAGCGTGTAATCGACCGACGATTGAAATCCACGCACGGGAAGCATCTCCCGGGCAAACCGACGGCCTCCCGCGTAGACATCCACCCGGGTTCCGACGGCGAATAGATTCTTTCCCCCACCTTTCAGTTGAACCTTAATGAAATTCTGTTTTGCGGGGTCGCTGTTATTCCGATAGACCCCCGCCGGGTCGTTCATGTTGTTGGTGACAAGATCGAGATCGCCATCGTTGTCAAGGTCAGCATAAGCCACCCCGTTGGTAATGAGGGGTTCGTCCAATCCCCAGGCCCTGGTCACGTCTTCAAAGGTGAGGTCCCCATTGCCACGGTAGATGTAGTTCGGTATTTTGTTTGGGTTGAATTTGTTCAACACGTCGATCACCTGCATCGGCTGGCCCCTCTCCCTGGCCGCAGCCAGTTCCTGAAACGCTTTGTATTTGGCGAAATCGTTGTCGGTAAGATCGCGCTTGAATCCGTTTGATACAAATAGATCCTGGATACCATCGTTGTCGAAATCCGCAAACAAGGCGCCCCAGCTCCAGTCGGTGTTCGATACGCCTGCCAATTGACCGATCTCGCTGAAGGTACCATTGCCGTTGTTGAGATGCAGCATGTTGCGCATGTATTGCGCATGAAGCCCACTCTTTACCATCGTCGTGAAGGCGTCGAACTTGTCCGAGCCCATAAGTTGTTTCTGCCGGTGGTTATCCTCGGGCAACATGTCCAGGGTGTAGAGGTCCATGAGGCCATCGCCATTGATATCTGCGATGTCCGTACCCATCGTAAATTTCGAGATGTGGCTAAGGAGGCTGTCCGTCGCATCGGTGAATGATTCGCCATGGTTGTTGATCAGCAGCCTGTCGCGACCCGTATAGTCGCAGCCTGCATAGATGTCGATCCATCCGTCGTTGTTGATATCCGAAAGACTTATTCCCAATCCATAGTTGGAGGCGGGGCCGTATATTCCCATGGAGTCGCTTACATCCACGAAGCGGTTGTTATCGTTTCGGAGCAAGCGGTTTCCAACATAGGGATGGCGCTCGTCGGTGTTGCGCTGTGTGATGTCGAATGAATTTGAGATCATCAACAGGGAATGGTTGAGGAGGAAGGCGTCGAGGTCGCCATCACGATCGTAGTCAAAAAATGCAGCCTGGGTTGAAAACGAATCGTCGTCAAGGCCGAATTCACTCGCTCTATCGGTGAAAGTAAGATCGCCGTTGTTAATGAGCAGAATGTTCCGTCGTCGCGTGGCATCGGGGCTTGCCGATCGGCATACATAGATATCGAGTAATCCGTCCGCATTGATGTCGGCCATGGTTGCACCGGTTTTCCAACCCGTACTGCACGCGGCACCTGATATTTCCGTAATGTCCCTGAAACCAAAATTTCCTTCGTTGAGATAAAGCTTATTTCCGAAAATGTTCGACGTGAAATAGACATCCGCCAGCCCATCGTTGTTGATGTCACCCAGCGCCACGCCGCCTCCATTGTAGAAATACTCGTAAGTAAAAATATTGCTTCGCTCCGTCTCATGATTCTCGTTGACGAAACCTATGCCCGTGTCTTCAGCGTCGAGTTTTGAAAACAGCGCCCCATCGGGGGTTGAACAAGCCACCAGAAGGCAAGCGGATGAGATTACACCGACCAGCACACGCATCATGAAGCTTTCTTATCTGAATAAATTAAAAAACAGAAGCCACCCCAAATGATTTCTGAGGTGGCTTCCTCCAGAGGATCAATCCATCTGATAGTAAATTATTTCAGGCCGATCTGGTCGATGTAGACCGTTCCCGTCCAGCCCTGGTCCTGAAACCAAACCTCACTGATGCCGCCGGGATTGTTGAAGTCAGCCAGCGGGATCTGCACATCCTTCCACTCACCTTCTTCCACCGTAACGGCCACCACCGTTCCCGCAACATTGACATTGATCAACTTACCTTCGGTGCCCGCTCCTCCATAGATTGAAAACGCGTAGAACGAAGCGCCCGCCGTTGAAACCGATTCTCCGTTCCAGTTTCCAAATTGGCAGCCGCCGCCCCAGCTTCCCGCGAATTCAACTTTCACAGCCACCGCGCCAACCCGTGGGTTTTCGGTATTTGTCGGGTCGGTCGTTACGCCGCCCCATCCGCCGCCAGCACCGAGGGGCGCGTGGACGGCATCGTCAAAGATTACCGTCGCCAGCGTCAATTGATCGCCAAACGGCACGGAAACC
Source organism: uncultured Roseivirgaceae bacterium (assembly GCA_964551035.1). GTDB lineage: Bacteria > Bacteroidota > Bacteroidia > Cytophagales > Cyclobacteriaceae > Chryseosolibacter. The sequence goes on from CAZKBK010000003.1 coordinate 118,339, forward strand.
GGAACGGCATATCCATGAATGGTGGTAATGACCACGGTCCCGCCTTTTACATCATCGGGAATCACAACTTGTATTTCAACGGATGAATGGCTAACAAACGATGTTACAGGCGTGGCCACATTCGGGAACGTAAGACTTTCCACCAGGTCGAGATCGGTGCCGGTGAGCGTGAGGGTTACTCCCGGATCGTGATCCGATGTGCTTGCAGGTGAAAAAGCGGTGACATTGGGCAGGATGATCGTAACCTCGCCCTCGGTTTCAACCTCCAGGCCAGAGGGGGCGGTCAGAACCAATTTCCCGTTGGTCGTCGTGGTCGGGACTTCCACCACGATTTCCGTAGCCGACTGGCTCACAAACTGATCGCTGGCGACTTCTGCACCGCCGGGGAATGTAATTTTGGTGACCAGGTCCAACTCCGTCCCTGTAATCGTAAGCTCGCCCGCGTGCCGAATGGATGCCGGGTTCAATGACGCTACCGCGGGCAGTTTTACTGTTACCGCGCTCTCAGAGTTAAAAGTCAATGGCTCGGTACCACCTGTGTTGAACGTAAGAAAGCCGGTTTGTGCTTCCAGCGGTACGGTCACCACCACTTCGGTTTGCGACTGGCTTACAAACGCATCTTTCTCCACGATCAAGTTGCTTGGAAAGGTTATGCTTTCGATCCAGTTCACCATCTCGCCGGTGATGGTAATGTTGGTGCCTGGTTTTACTTCCGGCGTTACTGCCGTAATCACTACGGGCACTTCCAGGCTGAAAACCGTCTTTGATTCAATATCGCCGGCAGGTGTTTTCAGGACCACCTTTCCGGACTCCACGGCATCGGGCACGGTCAGCTTGATCAAATCCTTCGACGCTGCAGTAAAAGCGCTGCTGGGCACCTCAACGGCAGGATAAAAAACGATAGCGGAGACTTTATCCAGGTTTCTCCCGACAAAGCTGATCTCTTCACCGTGTTTCACGCCTGAAGGGCCGAAGCTGAGAAGTTCCGTCTGGCCGTTGTCGACATTTTCTTCGTCATCGCACGAAGACAACAGAAATACCGACAATGCGAGGCATGCGACGGAAAGGATCTTCATGATATATTTCTTTTCCATAATTGCTTTTCAATAATGTTTTAATCGATCGAATTAGGCACCACGCGGATGTTATCGAGTCCGAAATTGTGTTCGAGCGCATTCGGACCATGGAAGTAGATAAACATGCTGTATCCGCCGGTGCTGCTGGCAAACTTATCCGTTGCCTCATAGACGGTCGCCCAGGGAATCGTCACCGTTTCCCACTGGCCCTCAGTGTCAATGTTGGCTTCCCATACATAATAGAGGGATTGCCGCGCAGCATCGAGCCCCGAATTATCCGCGTTGCCCAGGTGCAATCGCATGTTGGCGCCAGTCAGCGATGCGAGCGTGTTCACTTCAAACTTCAGGCTGTAGCCGTCCGGATTGATCAGCGCTTCATCAGGGATGTTTGCTGCCTCTTGCCCGATGTCGCCTTCAGCCGGCCCGCCATACAGTTCAAAGAATGGCCATGCGCCGAGGTTCTGATTCACCCGGATAAAATTCCCGCTCACGGGTGCAATGTCCGCGTCGGACGCCACGATATTATCGGGACCACGCCAGATTCCATCCACCAGCGGCACATCGAAGCTCGCAATGATATTTCGGTTATCACGAAACCAGAAATCGGTTTCCGTCACGCCAAAATTTGAAGCGATGGTCACCGGACCGGGTTGCGCACCGTCGGGAACTCTCACCTGGAGTACATCGTCTTCCACGGACACGATTTCGCCCTGCACATCACCGGTAAAGGTGGCCACCAGGGGTTCATAGAAATAATCGCCATAGAACGTGGCTACCTCACCGGTATTTACGTATTCGCTTTGCATCCGCGCCACCAGCGGCTTGCTGATATCTACGGTGAAATCATGTGCCAGTGAAGACCCGTCGGCAAAGGTCAGGGTCATCTTGTTTGTGATCTCCTCAGGAATCTGCGAGGGTACGCTGGTTATGATGGATGTGCCCGTGATGAAGGCAGGGTTAAGCGCTGCCTGCTGGTCATTGAACCATATAGCCGTCGTATTCTGCAGGTTTCTTCCCATGATGGCGACCATCTGACCTTGCCCGGCAGACGCCAGGAGCGAGTCCGATGAGGCGACTGACGTGATGCGCACGTAGCTGATCATCGGGGTGCCACCCTGTTCATCATCGTCGCAAGCCGCAAGCAACCCTGTCAATACCAGGGCGGCCAACAGGAACATTGAGTTATTGAGTATGCGTTTCATAGCTGGTTTCTGATAGTTCTTGTTGATCATTAGTCCTGAAATTCGTAGGGCACGGGTTCCTCGGTGAGGCTCGGCGCCTGGCTTACCTCGGAGGCCGGAAGGGGCAACAGGAAGTTTCCGGGCGTTGCGTTCGCATATCTGATGGCTACCCAGGTATTCCTGGTAAAGGTCCATGCGGTCGGGTCAGGCCACTGGTTCGGCGTAATCCCAAAAGTCCCGCGATCCTGGTTGTTGATAATTGCATACGCTTTAGCTGCATCATAGTAGTGCAGCCGGACGAGGTCGTACCATGCGATGCTTTCCATGGCAAACTCCTTGATACGCTCCTCGAAGATGTCGTCCCAGGTGAGTGGGTCTACAAATTCCGGCAAGCCTGCGCGCGTGTGCACTGCGTTAAAATATTGCAGCGCTTTGGCATCCGTCGTAGAGCCTCCGTTGCCAAGTTCCGCTTCGGCGTAGATGAGGTACATTTCCGCCAGCCTGAGCATGTAAGTGTTGTTCGGATACCGCTGGCGATCGGTTTCGCCGGGTATCCTTCCAATAACGTACTTCTTTATGCTGGCGAAGCTGTTCTCCTCCGTAGGATTTGGGAATACCAACGGCTCGCCGGCTGTCGTGATCAGTTCCGGGTATGTGAAGCCGGGCAACATGAAGGTAGCCTTCAACCGCTCATCCAGGGTAAAACCCGGCGTAGCGCCGTCATCAACCATAAGGCCATCATAAAGGCTCAGCATCCACCAGGAAGCGCTCAAATCACCGCCCCAGCCATCGCCGTTGGCCGCGATGTCATTGCTGTAGGTGATCTGTGACACCATGGTATTGGAAGCTTCATAGCCATTCGGCGCTGTTGTATAAACCCACTGCAGCTCGAACAGCGACTCTGCGTTGTTGTCATACGGATAAAGGAACAATTCCTTGTAACTACCGAGCAATTGTTTTCCGCTCATTGTAATGACACGTTCCGCGTATTCTTTTGCCTTGTCTAAATGTTCCTGATTCCTGGAACCCGCGGTAGCACCGATTCCGGCCAGCGTGAGGTGCGTGCGTGCCAACATTCCCTCGGCAGCCCACTTTGTAATGCGGCCCTCTGCGACCGGTTCATCCAACAGGTTGGCTGCGGCAAACTCATAGTCGCGGCGGATAAACTCCCACACGCTTTCGACGGTGTTGCGTCGCAGGCCGGCGCTAAAGAGGTGCTCAACATTATTTTCAATGATCGGCACGGGGCCATAGTTCATGACCAGGTGGGTATAGGCGGTGGCCCTCATGAAGCGGGCTTCCGCAATGGCGTGGTTCTTAATTTCCTCGGATACACCCTCGCCTGCATAGGCATTGATGTTGTAAATGGCGAGGTTGGCCTGACCGACCACAACGAAGAAAGCCTGGTAGGCTTGCTCATTGGGCTCGGACACATCCGTGATGTTGAACTCCACCGCGTCACGGTCTCCCCACGCGCGGAACACGGTCCCTCCGCGGATATCGCCGAGCTTGAAATTCGCTTTATCCACGTAGGATTTCCATGCCGCGCTGTACAGCGGCGCTGTGCCTGCAAGCACCTGCTCGTCGGTCTTGAAGAAGTTGGCGTCGACAAGCGTGTCCTTCGGCGGCCGGTTCAGAAACTCATCGGAGCAGGCGCTTAGCAAACCCCAGGTCGCCAGTGCCGCTAACAATATATTTTTACGTTTCATGTGATGTATACGTTTTAATGTTTTAGAAATCGATCCCAAGGTTGAAGCTGTAAACCGGTGTCAGCGGATAACGGCCATAATCCACACCTACAAAGCCCTGCGCCACACCGGCGTTCGGACCGACATACGACCCTACTTCAGGGTCATAACCGGAGTAACCCGTGAGGGTGAACACATTCTGCGCGCTCACACCCACCCTTACGTTTTGCACCACTTTCATCTTGCTTACCAGCGTGGGAGGAAGGTTGTAGGTCAATGAAACGTTCTTTACACGCATGTACGATCCGTCCTCGAGGTATTTGTCGGTCATGCGATCGTAGTTGCCATTGAGGCTTGACGATGATATCCTGTTGACTTCGGTGCCCGGGTTTTCTAAATAAGGATTCCCGTTTTCATCCGTAGCCACCTTCGCATAGTCAAAGGCTTCAATGAACATGTTGCGTCCCAGATTGATATTGTTGGGGTTGTTATTCTGGTATCGCAGGTAATTGTACACTTTGTTGCCGTAGCTCGCCGTGATCAGAATACTTAGGTCGAAGCCTTTGTAGGAGAACGAGTTTGTAAACCCGCCAAACCATTCAGGCCACGGGCTCCCCAGGAAGGTTCTGTCGTCGGCGGTGATCCTGCCATCCGGCACGCCCTCCGGTCCACTGATATCCCTGTATTTCACATCCCCTACCCAGATGCTGTTTTCAGCAATCGGGCGCTCATTGCCGTTGTTATCGACAGGAAGGGCACTGTTCTCCAATTCTTCCACGCTTCCAAAAATGCCCTCTTCGACGTACCCGAAAAAGAGCCAGGGCGCATGGCCAACCTGCAATCGCTGCGCAAAGTTGGCGAGGTACCAGTCAGGCCCTTCGCGCGTAATGTGGATTGACCCGGTTGTCAACGCGGTAACCTCCGTCTGGAACGCCGACATATTCAGGCGCGATTCCCACCGGAAATCACCCGTGTTCATGTTCACCGTGTTGAGGGAAACACCCCACCCTATGTTCTCGAGCGAACCCGCGTTAACGACGGGCGCAGTTACGGCCGCATCCCCTCGGGTGCCCATGTACCAGGGCAGCACGCTTTCAAGGATAAGGTTGTCGGTATTCTTTATATAATAGTCAGCGTCCAACTGGACACGGTTGTCAAAAAGACCCAGGGTGATACCGAAATTGTTCGTTTGGGTTTCTTCCCATTGGTAGTTGGGGTTAGGATAATTGGCCGGACGGAAACCCGATCCCCATTCTGTTGGAAGCGCGGCAGCAAATCGGCCATAGATCGGCCCGCCACCGCCCTGGCTTCCGGTGAGGCCTGTTTCAAAACGCAACCTCAGGTCGGAAACAAAGCTCGCGCTGAAGAATGACTCTTCAGACACCCTCCACGCGGCGGATACCGACGGAAAGTAGCCCCATTTGTTTGCTGGACCAAAGTTTGCCGAACCATCGGCGCGAAAGGCCGCGGTGACAATATACCGATCGTCAAAGTTGTAGTTCAAACGCCCGAGATACGACTCCATGGCCCAGTCGCCCTGGCCGCCACCATTACCCGCTCCGGCGGCGTCTCCTGCATTAAGATCGAGTACTTCGTTGGTGAGGAATCCGTTTCTTGATCCGCTGAGATTTTTCCAGGTTGATGCCTGCGCCTCATGCGTAACCATCGCTGTAATGTGCTGCTTTCCGATTTGTTTGGAATATTGCAACATCTGGTTCCAGGCCCACCACGTGTTGAGGTTGTGCCTGTTCTCGAGAAATGCGTTCTGATTTTGCTGCCAGCCAAAACTGTAGGTGGGCAAATAGTATGTCGAGTTAGAAAACCCAATATCAGTGGTGAACTCCGAGCGGAGTTCAAGGCCATCAATGATTTTCAATCCCGCCTTCAAGCCTCCCAGCAGTCTTCTGCGTGTCAGTTCGTTGGTCGAGATATCGGCAATACCCACCGGGTTCGGCGGTGCGAACTGCTCTGCGCTATTGTCCGGATCACCTCCGCCGTAGCTACCATCAAGATTCTTCACCGGGATCTGCGGCCCCAGTTGGATGGCGTTCACAATCAGATTGCTCCCATTGAGATTGTTCGCCGCCAGTATTTCGTCAGTTTGCGAATAGTTGAGGTTGGCGCCGATCGAAAACCAATCGCGGGCTTTGTTGTCGAGATTGAGCCGGACAGAAGTTCTTTCAAAACCGGATCCCAATGCAACGCCGTCCTGCATCATTCGCTCACCCGACAAGTAGTACGTGGTTTTCTCACTTCCACCACTGAAACTGATCTGATGTTTTTGCAGGGCCGCAGGGCTGAACAACTCGCCCTGCCAGTCGGTGCCCTCCCCGAGGATCGAAGGATCGAGAAAATCTTCCCGCACATTTCCACCAGCGATCGCCTTGTATTCATTCTCCATCTGCGCATACTGCCGAAGGTTCATGACGTCCAGTCCTTTCGGCGCGGTCTGAACGCTGTACAACCCGCTGTAAGAAATCTTGACGACGCCGGACTTACCACGCTTTGTGGTGATCAGCACCACGCCATTTGTTCCCCTGGATCCGTAAATCGCCGTGGCAGATGGTCCCTGTAGTATCTCCATGCTCTCCACATCGCCGGGGTTGAGTGACGACAGGGGGTTGTTGCCGTCAGCGGAAGTCTCCCCCTGGATTTGGATACCATCGATCACGTACAAGGGTTCATTGCTTCCGTTGATGGAATTGATCCCGCGAATGCTTACCGAAAGTCCGCCACCCGGTGCGCCTGTGTTCTGTGTAACGAAGACACCGGCAGACCGTCCCTGGAGCGCCTGGTCGAGGGACGTATTGACCGTTCTGCGGATGTCTTCAGAAGAGATCGAGGTCTGCGCGGCGGTGATGTCTCCCCGGCGCATCTCTCCATAGCCAACAACGACCACTTCCTGAAGGGTTTCGATATCCTCGGTGAGCCTGATCGAAAGTTGCGTTTGCGATCCGACGGCCACTTCCTGCGTTTCATAGCCGATAAACGAAAACACCAGGATGTCGTCCGCATTGGCCTCAATGGAAAACCGACCATCAGCATCCGTGCTCGTACCAATAGTGGTGCCCTTCTTGATGACGTTAACACCGGGCATTCCGGTGTCCGTGGCATCCGTTACCTGTCCCGTCACAGTGGACTGGGCGTACGCCGTCACACTTGCGAAGAGCACCAGCAACGAAGCCAGCATGATAAATCTTCGGTAGATTTTTTTCATAGGGTGGATTAGGTTAGTAGTTTCTTCTTAATGAACATGTTGGTCTTCCAACGAACGGGATTCAGTATGAATTGAATCGCGTGTCGCGAAAGGAAGGGCCCTTCGAGCCCACCCATCCGCAAAACTTCAATTAACCAAGAATCCCAGGTCATCCGTACGTGCTTTAAGGTTCCATTCAGCACCGGGACCCTGAAATATTATTCGCTGATTTCAACCGGGCCGCCAACAATATTCGGCGGTGCTAACGATGCGGAAATGTTTTTCCGGCAATCGGTTGCATAAATGTATCGCCGTATTCCTCCGGAAGAGGTATCAAATTGTTCAGGACTTGATCACCACCCGTTAATGGCACAGGATAAAATGTTTCCAAAACGGTATCGGTTTGTTAATACCGAAAAGTCGGGGATTTGCAGCGACGGCCTGTAAGCCATTGTCTTTCAACACCTTTAACCCCGGGGCATACACCCGGAATGCGGGCTATGCGGTTCCTGGAACAATCCAAAAGTTTTTAGGGCAGGGTGCTTTGATAATGGCGCGGACGCACCTAAAAGAGGTTGACGATGAATATGATTGAAGCTGTAATTACGATGTACAGGAAGATTTCAAGGGCCAGGAAAATCCGGCGGCTTTTTTTTGAGTTCCGGTTCAGCATACGTCGCATAAATCAAAACTAATGCATGCGTGCGCGCAAACAGGTATTAAAATCGTAACAAAGTGGTATGGAATTGTTTAACGCAGCAGGCGCATCACGAAACCGACAATTTTTTTTCGGCGGCATACGCCGACGGCAACGTGTTAAACTGCTCTTTAAAGTACTTCGTGAAATATTTGGGATTGTTGAACCCGACCTGGTAGGCCACTTCGGCCACCGTCAACTGGCTCTTTTCGAGCAGCTGAGCGGCGCGTTGCAGGCGAATGGTCCGGATAAACTCAATAGGCGTCTTGCCCGTGAGGGCAAGCAATTTCTTGTACAGGTGAACACGACTCATACCCATTTCCCGACTCAACTCCTCGACGGAAAATTCCGCGTCGGCCATATGATCCTCTACCGTTTTAACCGCCCGCTGAATAAGCTTTTCATCGACGGAAGTCACTTCGATGTCGCTGGCCCTGACTTCGAGATGTTTTTGTAACAGCTTCTGCATGTGCTCACGCTGTTCGAGCACGTTCTTAATCCTGGCCTGCAGGATATCAAAATTGAATGGTTTGGTGATGTAGTCGTTGGCGCCGCTTTCAAAACCTTCGATCTTTTGTTCTTCAGCGGTGCGCGCGGTCAACAGAATAATGGGAATATGCGATGTGCGGTGGTCGGCGCGGATTCGCTTACACAGTTCAATACCGTTCATTTCCGGCATCATCACATCGGTCACCACGAGGTCGGGCAGCGACGCAAGGGCTTTTTGAAGTCCTTGTTTTCCGGTTCCCGCCTCGATAATGCCATACAGGCCTTGGAGGTTGTGGCGCAGGTAGGCCCGGAAATCTTCGTTATCCTCGACCAACAACAACACGGGTTTCCTGGTGATGTCCAGGGTTTCCGACACGGACACTTCCGTCGCCGCCTCATCCGAAGGCGCCACGTCGCGGACGATCTCGTGATGCCTGATTCCGGTTGCGGGCAGGGCAACAATGAAAGAGCTTCCCTTTCCCGGCTCACTTTCCACGCGGATGGACCCGCCATGCAACCGGACAAATTCGCGCGTAATCGAGAGGCCAATGCCACTGCCCTGATTCACCATCGTGCTCGGCAGGTCGTCCTGGAAGAAACGTTCAAAAATGCGCTCATGCTTTTCAGCCGCAATCCCGATACCCGTGTCGCGCACCCGTATTTCAAGGCCAAGACGGTCATTCAGTTCTTTGAGGTTGAGTTCAACGTCCACGCTCCCATGTTCGGGGGTGAACTTGAAGGCATTCGACAACAGATTGAACATGATTTTCTCCACCTTGTCGGGATCGAAGAATGTTTCGAGGAAGGGAACCGCAGACGTGAATGAGAATTTGATGTTCTTTCGTTCGGAAACATCGGAAAACGAGTGCACCAGGTCGCGAAGAAAGCGGACGATGTCGCCCTCCGCCGTATTGAGCTTCAGTTCCTGCACCTCCATCTTGCGGAAATCAAGCAACTGGTTTACCAGGTTGAGCAGTCGTTTCGCATTTCTATGGATCAGGCCAAACTGTTCCTTCTGTTCCCCTTCGGGCGTTTCCTTGAGCATTTTCTCCAAAGGGGTAAGGATCAGTGACAGCGGCGTTCGGAACTCGTGGCTGACGTTCGTGAAGAAACGGATCTTCATCATATCGAGTTCATGCATGCGCAAAGATTCCCGGCGTTCGAGCTGGATGCGGTGATTCATCCGTTCTTTGGTGAGAATGATCCAGCGCGCCAGCAGCAACGCCCCCACGATAAACAGGGCGTACATAAGGTACGCAAAATTCGACTTCCAAAAGGGCGGAAGCACGGTGATGCCCACCGACGTCGGCACTTCGTTCCAAACACCGTCGTTATTGGAGGCCCTCACCTTGAAGGTGTACGCGCCGGGATCGAGATTCGTGAAAGTCACCTTGCGCTGTGCGGCATTCGTGGTCAACCACTCTTCGTTGAAGCCTTCCAGCATGTACTGATACTCGTTCTTTTCCGGATGAAAAAAATTGACCGCCGCAAATTCAATCGAGAAGACGTTGCTTGACGGTGGGAGCGTAATGTGATCGATCGCCGAGATCGACGCCCCAAGGATCACGTTACCATCAATTTCCTCTCCGATTCCGATGGTGCGATTGAAGATTTGAAAGTCGGTCAAAAGCACGTTGGGCTTAATCGTATTCACGCCTATATCGTCGGGATGGAAAATATTGAAACCGTGCGCACCGCCAAAAACAAGCTCCCCGGTCGAACATTTCAGGACTGCATTCTCGTTGAAAGCCTTTCCCTGAAGGCCGTCGGATTCATCATAGTTCTTAAAATGGGCGAGCATTTCGCCGTCCGCTTCCACCGAGAGCATGAGGCGCGACAAGCCGTTTGGTGTACTCATCCAGATATTGCCGGCGTCGTCTTCGACCAACGTGAGGATCATGTTATGGGGAAGGCCGTCCCGCTCCCTGAATACCCGAAAGGTCTTGCTGGTCCGGTCAAAAAGATTCAACCCATTGTGCGTGCCGATCCAGACCCTGCCATGGCTGTCTTCAAGCAGGCTCAGCACATTGTTGTGACTCAGCGTAGCCGGGTCGTTGGTGTTACTCAGATAATGGACGAAGCGTCCTGTTTCTTTTTCAAGGACCTCCAGGCCGTAACCCGTTCCCACCCAAATGTTGCCCTCGTTGTCTTCCATTATGGCCGGTACGTAGTCCGTGTGGATCGAATTGAATCCACCGCTTCGGTAGTGCACAAACTCGTTGCGGGCACGGTCAAAAACATCGACGCCGCCCCTGAGCGTGCCAATCCAGAGATTGTGGTTCGAATCTTCAAGGATCTCCCAGACATTGTCATCGCCAAGGCTTTTGGGGTCCTGAGGATCGTGCCGGTAGCGATGAAATTTCTTTCCATCAAACCGGTTGAGTCCTCCATAATAGGTTCCTATCCACAGGTCCCCTTCCTGGTCGACGTGAAGGCTCACGATGACGTCGTTCGAGAGCGACGCCGGATTTGACGGATCATGCCGGTAACGTGTAAACACGTTGCGCTTGCGGTCGAAGTGGATAAGACCTCCCCCATTCGTGCCGATCCAGAGGTTGCCTTTTTCAGCTTCCGCAAAGGCGTTAATGTCGTTGAAAGGCAGACTCTCTTTCTTGGAGCGGTGATTCCTGTAAAGTTGAAACCGGAAGATGTTCTCATGGTAGTAGGAAATTCCGTTCTTGAAGGTGCCCACCCAAATGATGCCGTCGTCGTCCTTGTAGGCGCAATTGATGCTGTTCTGGCAGAGGCTCTTCGGGTCTTCCTCATCGTGAAGGAGATATTTTACACTGAAGCCATTGTCTTTATCGATAAGGTTGATACCGCCGTGGTCTGTCGTCACCCAGATCATTCCGCTATTGTCCTGCACGATCTCCCTGACGATGTTGGAATTCAACCGGGTTGGAGACGACTGGTTGGTGATCCACTTCAATTCGCGGGTAACATGATCAAAGAAGAAGCATCCGTTGTTGCTGTTGTTGAACATCCAGAGATCGCCGTCGGCGTCCACCATGATCCTGTATTCGAACGACTGCGCGCGAAACGTATCCCTCAGGGCTGTGTTCCGATAGGTTACCTTAAGGGTCTTGCCATCGAGCCGTTCAAAAACACCATTGTTGTGAATGATCCAATGGTTGCCCTCCGGGTCGTCTTCGATCTCCGACATGGACGAGGAGGCAATACTGCCCCCGTCATCGGGATCGCTTTGCAACTGCACGGTGGTCTGGGAGGCGGGGTCATACCGGAACAGACCCTGGTTGTAATGAATAAACCAGAAGCGACCTTCGCGGTCTTTGTTGATGTACTTGATCAGTCCTTCGGCGACTCCGAGGTCCAGTAAGAGCGCGTCGGTGTTTCGTTGAAAACTTTCCGTGCGGGGGTCATACACGTTGTTGCCGGCATTGGTGTACAGCCACAATTTTCCACCAGGGCCTTCATAGAGTCGTGAGACATCGTTGACCACAACAGAGGTGGTGTCGCCAGGCATATTCTGAAAAACCTTGAAGGTATAGCCGTCGTAGCGGTTGAGCCCGGCAGCGGTGGCAAACCACATAAAACCATCCCTATCCCTGAGAAAGTCGTTAATGGTGTTGTGTGAAAGTCCGTCATTCACGTCGAGACGCGCAAACTGATACTTCTTTTCCTGGGCCAGCGTCGACACAGACAGCATGCCACACCACCACAAAACCACAAAGGGCTTCCACTTCATGCTATAAACTTCGCTCTAAAGTACGATGTTCGCAAGTCGTCCGAAAAGGTGGGGTCCGGGATGAGCGAAAGGGAGTTCACATTAGGGCGCGTAAAATAACCGTCGCCAACCGTACGGCGGTAGGACTAATGGAGTGAGACCCGGTAAAAAAAAGACAGGCGGGACGCCGCCCGCCTGTCTCAAGAAACGTGTCAAAAGACTATCGCACAAAATGGAACACCATGTATTCTGACTTCACCGGATCCCGATTTCCGAACCAAAGGCCAGTCGCCGTCTCAAAACGGATCGCTGGTTAGACGCTGTTCGTAGAATCCAGACGGGTTTAGTTGTGATTGAAATGCTTCTTAATTGTCCATAGAAACCGTTACTTCCTCGCCCGTGTATTGCACTGCCGCATCCGCGCCGACGGTGCTATCGAACCCGACGGGCTGTTCCTTGGTCACCCACACAATCCGAAACGTCCGGTGATCCAGCATACCTTCAAAGTCACCTTCGCGTTCCCCAATGGTTAGGGCTTTTGACGTGTCGTCATAGCTGAGCCGGATCGATGCATATGCGCCTTCCTCATAGTCATAGTTTGTCCCCCCATCCTCATAAATGGAAAACTGTCCATCACGACCGGTGTAGACATACAGCGTGATAGGGTCCGCAGGCTTGTCGCCGACAAACTGGACCGGAGGTCCGAACGGTACGATGGAACCCTCCCTTACGAAAAGGGGCATTTGCGAAAGGGGCGCGTTTACCGTGATCGCCCTGCCACCCTCGTAGAACTCACCGGTGTGGAAATCGTACCACCCAACGGATCCCGGTAAATAGACTTCCCTGCTCCGCGCCTTGTATTCGTAAACGGGGTTTACCAGGAACGCCGGCCCTAACATGTATTGATCGGCAATCTCCAATACTTCAGGGTCACCGGGGAAGTCCATCACTAAACCGCGCATGATCGTATAGTCATTGAGCCATGTATGACCGGCAAGAGAATACAGGTAAGGCATCATGCGGTATCGAAGGTTATCATAGTAAACCATCGTTTCGTAGGCCTCGTGGCCTGCAGGTGCGATGTTGAATATTTCGCGGAAAGGGTATTGGCCATGCGCGCGAAACAACGGACAGAAGGCGCCGAATTGAAACCAGCGGGTGTTGAGTTCCCTCCACTCGTCAAGCGTTTCGCCCGTGGCGTTGTAGTAACGTGGTTCGACCGAAAAGCCGCCGATGTCCATCGTCCAGTACGGGATGCCTGAAAGGGAGAAATTAACGCCGGTGGAGATCTGATCCAGAAAGTCACTCCACCGCGAAACGATGTCGCCACTCCAGGTGGCCGCTGCATACCGCTGCTGTCCGCCATAAGCCGAGCGCGTAAGGATGAAAACGCGCTTGTCGGGACTCGACTTGCGCTGGCCCTCATACACGCTCCTGGAGTTCATCAGCGAGTACGCGTTGAAATATTTTGCACCGGGTCCCATGGCCGTGGGGCTCATGTTTTTCTTGCGCTCGTCAAGCGAAAGATTGGAATGCATGTCCGGCTCTGTTGCGTCCAGCCACCAGGCGTCGAATCCGAGCGAATTAAGTTTCCGGTCGATCTGATCCCAAAACAGCTTGCCTGCCGCCGGGTTGAATGGGTCATAGAATGTTGACTCATATCCGACACCCACCCAATCCTTCCTTGCCTTTTCAATGTTGCGCGTAAACAGGAATCCCTTCTTATTCATTTCGTCGAAATGTTTCGTGCCCTTGTTGAATTTGGGCCATACCGAAATCATGATGTGGGTATTCAGTTGGTCGTGGAGTTTGTCAACCATCCCCTCGGGATCGGGAAAGCGCGTCGGATCAAACTCATGCGATCCCCATTTCGGATCTTCCCAATACTGCCAGTCCAGCACAATGTTGTCGAGCGGAATTTTTCGCTTCCGATATTCCTCGACCACCCCAATAAGCTCTTCCTGGCTTCTATAGCGTTCACGACTTTGCCAAAAACCCATCGCCCATTTGGGGACGATCGGCGCCTTGCCCGTCAGCGTTCGATAACCGCTGATCACGTCGTCAGCGCTCTCCCCCGCGATGAAATAGTATATGATCTCGTCTCCGATTTCCGAGGAGAGTCTTAATTTCGATTGCTCCCGCCCGGGAAGCGGATCAAGATGCTTCAGCCCCATGTACCCACCCTGGCAAATCCACTCGATCTTGATGGCATGTTTCTCGCCAGGTTGGATGGGCACCTTGAATTTATTGGTCCAGGGGTTCCAATTCTGACGCCACTTGTCCAGGATCAACTCCCCATCGATCCAAACCTTGAAGTAACCGGACGAATAGAGTAAGAACTTGTGAAGACCGGGTTTGTCCGAACTGAAAGAACCTTCCCACACAACCTTACCGTTATTGGCCACATCCTTGGGAAAATTGTCGACCTGCGGCGTCTCAAGAAATTCATAGTCGATATTGTTTTCCACGGCAGACTTCACAACCTCGTCACCAACGTAGTAGTCGGCGGTAAGGCCACCCTCCTTGCCCGTGCGATCAAAGAGCGTAAGCGAAGAAAGCGGCTCATAAGGCCTGGCGTCGCCAAAATGAGAAATAGAATAGTTGTCCCAAAGCAGCCCGTAATTCCTGTTGGAATAGAGGAAGGGCACGACGTCGACGATATTGTGCTGCACCAGTTCGACATCCTCGCCCTTGTAGTTCATCTGTCCGTTCTGATGGCCGCCAAGGCCATAAAAGGCTTCGTCGTCTGGCGACTCGAACACCTGGGAGATCTTGTAGGAATGATGTCCCTCAACTTGGGTCGGAGTCATACTTTTTCCGCCCATCTCCCCTTCCCTGAGCAGCACATTCCCTTCGTGGTCTCTAAAGACAACCGCGCCGGTTTTCCGCGCAACTTCAGCGCGTACGCGGCTGGTAGCCACAACCACTGTGTCTCCCTGTTGATGGACTTCGAAATGGTCAAACGACGGCTGGGGTATGGCCATCAGGCTTGTCGCCGTGCTGAACGTATCGGTGGCGCTGGCGGTCACCTTGATCGTCCTTTCATTGATGACTTCAAGTTTGATATGCCGGACACCGCCTTCCGTTCGATCTGGGGAAACGATAATGCCGTTCGAAAGACGTGTAATTTCCGCCGGCCCACCGCAGCCCAGCAGGGTGAAAAAAAATAAGATCGCTGTTCCTGTTCTTCGCATAACACGTTGGTCAAAATGGATGCAACCGTTGCAGCCATTTGAACGAAAGGTAGCGCAATTGTTCGAACCAAATGGGCTTCAATTGTCAGTTCAAGTGTATGAAATCGTCTGAATCGGGGGTTAATATGTTGCAGGATGGGTATTCATATGATTCAAACGTACCGGACCATGAATCAAAACGCACTCATTTTCAGGTAGTTTCAATATCAAATGCGCAACGCCACCAAGGCAGCGATGGCGAACCTAAATTTAGCTGGTCAGGGAAACGAAATGCGCTTCGGGGAGATGGAACAAGGGAGTGTCCGATGCAATAAGCCCCTGCGCGGTTAATTCGGTCGACCCGAGGACAACCCAACGGTAAGCAAGGGTTTACCGCATTTGACCAATGAACGGCATTGGGCATGATGGCATTGGTCAAAAGCGGGCATGTGATTTGAGCGTTTGCGATACATGAGCGAAAAGGAAAAGATGCTGGCGGGAGCGTTGTACGATCCGCTGGATGCCGGGTTGTCGGAAGACCGGCTCAGGACCCGGCTGCTGATCAAGCAATTCAATGACACCAGCGAAGACGATCACACGCGTCGAAGTGACCTCCTGAAAGCGCTTGTGCCCCACGCGGGGGAAGGCCTTTGGCTCCAGCCACCATTCTATTGCGACTACGGATATAACATCATCCTCGGCGAAAAAGTATTCTTTAACTTCAACTGCGTGGTGCTGGATGTCACTTATGTACGCATCGGGAGTCGCACGCTCTTCGGCCCGAACGTTCAGATCTACACGGCTACCCATCCGATGGATCACAGCGAGCGCGCATCCGGATTGGAGTATGCGAAGCCGGTCACCATTGGTGAAGATGTCTGGGTCGGCGGGAGTGCCATCATTTGCCCCGGCATCACCGTGGGCGACCGGACGGTGATCGGCGCGGGTAGCGTCGTAACCAGGGATATCCCTTCAGACGTATTTGCCGCGGGGAACCCCTGTAAGGTCATTCGGCCAACGCCGCAGCCGCCGAAGCATGGATAAGACCAGTATGCTACTGAGCCCTCCGTGTCAAACCTCGAGTGTCTATTATTGAGGTCAGGTCTGAATAATCCCGGTAGACAGGAACGCTAAAACTTTTCTAACTCCGCGATCATCTGAAAAATATGAAAGGACGGTTACTCGTTATCGTGTAGGCGCCGGCAAAGTGGATTTAATAGGGACCGCGTTGTATGTGCACGCTTCGCGGCCCATCGCGACTCCGGCCGATGTTTAAAACAAAGAGTCCTGACAAACAGCTTTGTCAGGACTTGATGGGGAGTGCACTCGCAGGGATTCAAACCCCGAACCTTCTGATCCGTAGTCAGATGCTCTATTCAATTGAGCTACGAGTGCGGCAATCCGGACGGCAGTTCGCGCTGCAGCCCGTTTTTTGGACTGCAAATGTAAATAATAATACAATGCTGCCAAATAAAACGGTTTGGCAGCGCAGACAAAAAAGCTATTTTTGAGCCTGTTTTTTTCCAGGAACCCATTCAAGATGATAAAAAAGTCGGTTGCTCTTTTTCTTCTGCTCGTTTCATCCGCAGCGGCTTTCAGCCAGGAAGCCGAACCCGGCAAACGCCCTGATATTCCGGGCAATTTCGCCCTCGATTTTGGTTTCAACCGGCTGCTGGACGAGCCCAACGACCTGGAGTACGGCTTTTGGGGATCCCGGACGGCAAATATCTACTATCAATATCACATCCGGATCGGTCAATCCAAGTTCTCGTTTCACCCCGGCATCGGCCTCGGCATGGAACGCTTCAAGCTCCAGGGTTTCAAGGATTTCCTTCCCAGCGACACGATCCAGCGCAACGTGCCCACGCTCATCTATGACGGCGAGGGTAACACCATCCTTGCCGAAGCGGTCCGTGTGATCTATGACGGCGACTCCCTTGGCCAGCCCGACTGGTCAAATTCCTACACGACGAAGAAGTCGATGCTGGTGTTGAACTATCTTGATATTCCTGTCGAGTTCCGCTTCAGCGTAAACCCCGATGATCCCGCGCGGAGCTTCAAGGTCGCCCTGGGTGGCCGCATCGGATACCTTATCGGCGCCAAGACGAAACTCAAGTACGAGGAAAACGGCAACACAAAGAAGCTGAAAAATGAGCAGCGCTTCAACCTCAATCCATTCCGCTATAGCGCCTACACCAGGATCTACCTGGGCAACTTCAGCCTGTTCGGGTATTATAACTTCAGCTCGATGTTCAAAGAAGGCAAAGGCCCGATGCAGACCAACACGACTTCATACACCGTGGGGATCTCCCTGTCGGGATTGTAGGTAGGGACAACGCCGAAGCGCGTGCCGGATAGCCTCGGGACAGGTTGCCAGATGGGAAGTGTTGGACGTTGATGAGGGAAGAATTTGGAAGCGTTTTAGGCTCGCAGTTTTTGGACATAACGTCTCCCTGTCCGCGTGGTAACCCGTTTGCACTATCCAGAAACGAAAAAAGCTACCCGTGTCGGATAGCTTTTTCTTGATGATCGATTCAGGCACTTAGTTTCCGTTGCCAAGTTTGTTCATCTCCTGTTCGAACGTTTCCTTGAACTTTTCGTAGTCATAGTCGATCTTGAGGCGCTCATCTTTGGAAAGGCGCTCATTGTATTTGGCCACCAGTTCATCGGCGGAAAGTTCAATGGCAATGTAGGTCTTGTACGTGCCTTCCTGGGTCTTCATGAGTTTTTCACAGAGCGTGCGAATACCCGACAGCGTCTGATCGACCACCTCGCGGTTGAGGCTCTCGAACCGCTCTTCCACTTCTTCGCGGTTGTTCATTTCGCGCGAGTTCACATAGTTGTCAGTGACGGTCTTCACGGTAGTCTGGATTGACTGCGCGAGTTCAGCACGGGCATTGGACAGCGCTTTGCGTTTTGAAGTGACCTGATCCTGGCTTTCGCCGATAGAATTGGCGCGGAAGAACTTTGATGTGGTAAAAAAGTCCGGGCCGGAGCACGGTACCACCACTTCAACCTCGCCCTTCGGAGGCGCTTCTTTTTTGCTCTTACATCCGATGATCATTACACTGACCAGGGCGAGCATTACAAACGAGGAGTACGTTAGCTTTTTCATATCGAGTTTTAGAGTTTGGTTATGTAATACAATTTAAAGACCAATTTTCCTTCGGCGCCGAAAAAACTCCTTTCAAGCGCGTGAGTGCTGTTTTTCTAATGCAAAACATTCTTCAACAATTCCTTCATATGATCCTGCTCAAGGGTTTCGAGCGCTTTGTTGTAAGCGTCAAGGCTTGACTTGTCGTAGTCGAGCCCGTAGCCCTTTACGCGGTCGAGGGTCGTAGCGTAGATCTCTTTGCCTTCCTTCATGGCCATTACCTTGATGACCCCAGTGAGGTAGGTGATGTAGATACTTCCCGACACCGCCCCTTTCTCAGAATCAGCCCTGACATCGAACCAAAGGTCTGCCATCCCCTTGTCATTAGTGAATTCAAAACCATTGGTGGACAAGAGGGTTTTAAGCCTGTTGGTCAATTGCGGATAAGTCCTCACCGCGCCGAGGCTTCGTTCCTCAGCGGTCAGATAGACCACGGGGCGTTGCACATGCAGGTTTACCTGTGCGCGGGGAACGTTGAGGGTTTTCACAATGAGTGCGTATACCGGAGAGCCTGTACTTGCGCTGAGCGCGTCGATATCGATCGTCACTACAACCGTCTGCTCCAGGTCGCGCGCGCCGATCTTATTGATAAGAATCTTTGCCTCGCCGGACGCATCCGCGGTATAGGTTGGGAAGACCTCGCCGGATCCCTTCTCGAATGCAGCTGCCAGGGGAAGGTCGCGGGCCGGTACGTTGAGGTCCGGATAGTACGCCGAGGCAACTACTTCCTGGCGGGACTGCGCCAGCCTCCGGTTTAGGGTCAGCTCAGTGGGATTCACCCGAAGGGTGATCCGGTCCAGTACCCGTTGTATGGAAGCGTATATCTCGTTGATCAGAATGACTTGCTCCCCGTTGACATCGACACGAATGGGGTCGTTGAGGTATTTTTCCAGGCTTCGAAAGGCCTGAAAATAGAAACTGATGGCCATAAGGCGTTCGTTCGCGGCTTCGGCTTCGCGGGCCTTCTTCAAATAGTCCGTTGCCAGCAACGTCGCATTGCGCTTCTGCTCCTCCTTGATCTGTCTGTAACGCGCAATGGAGAGGCGATAGTAGACCCAGTAGTTGGTGGCATCTTCCCAGGCGTCCACCATTTCGAATTCCTGGATCTCGTCGGCCGCCGTCGTCTTGATGATTTGTTCGTATTCTTCTTTAAGGTTGCGGTCTGATTCGAACACGCTCAGGGTGCTGGTGCTGGAAACGTTGACGCGGATCTGCGAGATGAGGTCATCCAGTGCGCTCTTTCTGGCAGCCTGAACGTAGTTGTTGGCCCCGTCCTTGATGCTGTGGCCAACACCCGTATAATAACCCTGCTGATTCGGCTCCGTCCTCAGCCACGCGGGTTTCAGTTCGTCGGGATCCGGCTGAACCTTTGGGCTACAGGCAGAAATCAAGAATAACAGGCCAATGATGCGCTTCACGATATAAAGGTTAGGGTTGCCGTCTGGCAGATATCCACATCCGTGCCAAAAAGTAATATAGCAAATCTACGCTGCGAGACCGAAGTCTGCATCGCGTTGTACTAAAATACGTCACTTTTCACAAATCTCCCGCATGACGGACCTGCGCACGGGGCTCAGTCCTTCAACAAAGGCGGTCTGCGGCTGCCCTGGTACATTTCATATTCCAAAAGCCGGCAATCCAGTTTGGCCGTGTAAAACTCGATACGGCGCGACGCCTTGAGCCCCACTTTTTTGGCGAGTTCCAGATTGCCTGTGAAAACATAGCCCGTGTATCCAAGGCATTTCTTCTTCATGAAATCGCCAACCCGCGAATACGTGTGTTCAAGCGCCGATGCCTCTCCAAGCCTTTCCCCGTACTCCGGGTTGAAGTAGACGGCGCCACCTCCGGGAGGAACGGTGGTGTCCGCAAAATCACAAACGCTGAATTCAATCATCGCCTCCACGCCCGCCGCCGATGCATTGACCTTCGCAATGTGAACGGCATCATCATTGATATCGGTCGCAACGATCCTCAATCCGGGTACCTCGATGATGTCCGCACGGAGTTTTTCAAATTCATCGTCATACCATCGATGCTCGTAGCCGCGCACGTGCATGAACGAATAGTTGCCTCTGAAGAGACCCGGTTTGCGGCGGGTGGCCAGCAAGGCAGCCTCAATGGCAACCGTGCCCGAGCCACACATTGGATTTACAAACGGCGAACGACGATCCCAGCGTGTAGCCATTAAGGTGGCCGACGCCAGCGCTTCCAGCATCGGCGCTTTGCCGGGAATCCGGCGATAACCGTGCTTGGCCAGGGTGGCTCCTGAAGTGTCAAGAAAGACAGTGGCCTCCTCTTCGCGCCAAAACAAATGGATCACCAGTTTGTCCGCGGATGAACCCGTATCGGGACGGGTTCCGGTGTCCTTTCGAATCCGGTCGACGATAGCGTCCTTGACCTTCACATTGACGAAGAGGGCGTTATTTACCGTGGGATGATCCACGGTACTGGTCACGGAAAAATATCCGTCGTTGTGGACGATCTCTTCCCACGGCATCGCATGTACAGCGCGATAAACGTCATTTGGATTATCGGCACGAAAGTTCTTCAACGCGAAAAGTACCTGACTGGCGCAACGCAAGTGGAGGTTTAACCGGATGCAGTCGAGGTAGGTGCCCTTCAGCCCGATGCCCGTAGGAAAGACCCGGTCAACGGTTAGCCCAAGGGCTTCGGTCTCCTCCTTAAGAAAAGGGGTTAGCCTCTTGTTGCAGGTAATGAAGATGCGGCGGGGATCGCGAAATATTTCCATGAAACGCTAAGCGATGAATTTGATTTCCTTTACGCCAAAGTAATCCCTTCCCTGGGAGGATTCAACAGCGAGCCTTCCGGCTGAATCGATTCCCCGGATGATGCCCTCAAAATTGCCACGGGCCGAATTAAAAAAGCGCCTTTCATTCAAGCCGTACAGGTTATCCAGATAGGCCGACCTCAAAAGGGCTTCCTCCCGGCTCCGAAGCTGCAGATAACGGCCTTCCAGACCCTGAAGCAACTGATGTAACGCCCCTTCCAGGGGTTCCGACGCGCCGGTGATGCACTTTAGGGAGGTGGCACCCGGAATCCCAAACACGATCTGGTTGACGTTAAGGCCGATTCCGACTACCGAAGCATGGAACCGCCCGGCCTGCACTTGATTTTCTATGAGAATGCCGGAAATCTTGCTTCCGTGAACTAAAATATCGTTAGGCCACTTAATATGGACGGATTCACTTGTTCTCTCGATCAGATAATCACGAACACCGAGCGAAATCGCCATATTCAGCACAAACTGGTCTTCCACGCGAAGAAAAGCCGGCTTTAAAATCATGGAAAACGTAAGATTCAAACCAGGCTCAGTTTCCCAACCATTGCCGCGCTGACCCCTCCCGGCCGTCTGATGGTGCGTGATGATCACGGTGCCCTCAACGGACTTCGCGCTCAATTGCAAGGCAAGCGTATTTGTCGAATGACATTCTGGCACAAAAACCAGTTGTTTTCCGAGGAAAAGCGTATTGGCAGGAATTTTATACAATTGAATTGGTTAATTTTGCAAGTTATTAATATACCAAACACAAAACATCAGAATCGGTTAATGCTCGAAAAACGGAATGGTGCCAGTTCGCATACCCTGAGTGAAATGATCGTCAAAGGTATGCAGGAGAAAAAAGCGACTGACATCGTGGTGATGGATCTGAGAAGCGTAAAACATGCCGTAGCCGATTTTTTCGTAATTTGTTCCGGTAATTCAGACAAACAGCTTGACGCCATTGCCGATTCCGTAGACAACGAGGTGCACAAGGCGCTGAAGGAAAACCCCTGGCATACGGAAGGAAAAAACAATAAAGAATGGATGCTGCTCGACTACATCGATGTGGTCGCGCATATCTTCCGCAAAGACAAGCGGGAGTTTTACGCACTTGAAAAGCTATGGGGCGACGCCGAGATCACTGAAATTGAAGCCGATCCCATCACACAGGCGAAATTCTGACGATTAAAGAGATTTAA
Source organism: uncultured Roseivirgaceae bacterium (assembly GCA_964551035.1). GTDB lineage: Bacteria > Bacteroidota > Bacteroidia > Cytophagales > Cyclobacteriaceae > Chryseosolibacter. The sequence goes on from CAZKBK010000003.1 coordinate 140,659, forward strand.
ACATCATTTGATACCAAGCAACCGAAATGGCTGATAGCAAGAAAGACAACAACAAACCCCTGTTGCCCAACAAGCCACCGCGCGGCAATTACCAGATCTGGGTCATCCTGGCCACCATTGCGGTGATCCTCGGGGTCATGTATATAAACGGCACGGGTGATCTGAAGGAAATCAACCAGGCCACCTTCGAACAGATGGTCAGGAGCGGCGATGTGCGCGAAGTGGTGCTGATCAAGAATGAAGAAATCATTGAGATCACGCTGACGTCGGACGCCGCCCAGAACCCGAAATATCAAAAGGATATACCCGAGAGCACGTTTGGTTCAAACGCTGCCGGACCGCATTACCGCATGCCGGTGACTTCGATCGATCGTTTTGATGTGAAGTTCGGCGAGTTGATGGAAGAAATCCCTGACGACAAAGAACCCAAATACACCACAACGCGCCGCGAAAATTATTTCAACGTCTTCCTTCAATGGGGTGTTCTGTTCCTGCTCCTTTTTGGTTTTTGGATGCTGATGCGCCGCATGACCGGCGGCGGCGGCCCGGGAGGTCAGATCTTCAATATTGGAAAATCCAAGGCCGCCTTGTTCGACGCTGAAAACAAAGTCAAAATAACTTTTGAGGATGTCGCCGGTTTGGACGAAGCCAAAGAAGAAGTAAAGGAAATCGTTGAATTCCTGAAGAATCCGGGCAAATTCACGAAGCTCGGCGGGAAGATACCGAAAGGCGCGCTGCTCGTCGGCCCTCCCGGTACAGGTAAAACCCTGCTGGCGAAGGCCGTAGCAGGAGAAGCTGCCGTACCATTCTTCTCCCTCTCCGGCTCCGACTTTGTCGAAATGTTCGTCGGGGTGGGCGCTGCCCGCGTTCGCGATCTTTTCAAACAGGCAAAGGAGAAGGCGCCGTGTATTGTGTTCATCGACGAAATAGACGCCATCGGCCGTTCACGGGGACGGGGGCAGCTGCCCGGCGCCAACGATGAACGGGAGAACACGCTAAACTCGCTGTTGGTTGAAATGGACGGTTTCGCCACCGATTCGGGGGTAATCATTCTCGCCGCTACCAACCGGCCCGACGTCCTGGATACAGCGCTGCTCAGACCCGGACGTTTCGACCGCCAGATCAGCATTGACAAACCCGACATCGTCGGGCGGGAGGCGATTTTCAAAACCCACTTGCGCCCGATCAAACTCGATCCATCGGTTGATCCCAAAAAACTCGCGGCGCAGACGCCCGGTTTTGCAGGCGCTGAAATCGCCAACGTATGTAACGAAGCGGCGCTGATCGCCGCGCGACGCGACAAGAAAGCCGTCGACATGCAGGACTTTCAGGATGCCATCGACAGGGTGATTGGTGGCCTCGAAAAGAAAAGCAAGATCATCTCTCCGGAAGAGAAGAAGATCGTCGCGTTTCATGAAGCGGGCCACGCCGTTGCCGGCTGGTTCCTTGAACATGCCGATCCGCTCGTAAAAGTCAGCATCGTGCCACGGGGAGTCGCGGCCCTGGGTTACGCGCAATACCTTCCCAAGGAGCAGTTCCTTTATCAGACCGAGCAAATGATCGACGAGATGTGTATGGCATTCGGTGGACGCGCGGCAGAAGAGATCGTCTTTGGCAAGATCTCTACCGGCGCACTCAGCGACCTGGAGCGAATTACCAAAATGGCCTACGGGATGGTTACTATCTATGGCATGAACAAAGAGATCGGTAACATTTCGTATTACGATTCGAAGCAGTCCGACTATGCATTCCAGAAGCCGTACTCGGACGCCACGGCGCAAAAGATCGATCAGGAAGTTAAGGGCATCGTCGAAAGTGCCTACCAGCGTACCATTGCGCTGCTTACAAAACACCGCACGCATCTTGACGTGATCGCAAAGGAGTTGCTCGAAAAAGAGATCCTCTTCCAGGCCGACCTGGAAAGGTTGATCGGAAAGCGGCCGTTTGATAAGCCTACCACTTACCAGCAGTACACCAACGGCCAGGGCAAATATGAAAAGAAACAACATGAAGCTGAACAGCCCGGCGTCGACACGCCGCCTACCCTCGAAGGAGAGCCTCCGGAGAAAGTAGGCCGATAGTTCAACTAATGATTTATAATCTTATTTTTGAAGCTCAGGTGTAATGCGCCTGAGCTTTTTTCGTTCTCCGGCCCTTCCCGGTGAAAAGAATACGCGACCTGACGCTATGCCCGAAAAGATATCACAACTGAGAAACAAGAAGATATTCTTCGCGTCGGATTTTCATTTGGGCGTTCCATCACAGGAAGCCAGCAGACTCAGGGAGAAAAACATCGTGGCCTGGCTCGACACCATCCGTGATGAAGCGCATTCGATCTATTTGCTGGGCGACATCTTCGACTTTTGGTTTGAATACAAGTACACGGTTCCCCGTGGACATATCCGGCTACTGGGAAAACTCGCCGAACTTCGGGACGCCGGCATTCCCGTTTTCTTTTTTACCGGCAACCACGACATGTGGATGTTTGACTATTTTCCGGCTGAACTCGGCATCCCCGTCTATCGCGCGCCCAGGGTCCTGGAAGTAGGAGATCAAAAATTGCTGATCGGTCATGGCGACGGACTGGGGCCTGGCGATCACACCTACAAGGTGATCAAGCGATTCTTCAACAGCCGCCTTTGTCAGTGGCTGTTTGCCAGGATACATCCCAACCTTGGCATCGCCATCGCAAACCGATGGTCAAGAAACAGCAGAATCTCAAATATGAAACGCGAGGAGCAATTCCTGGGAGAAGAGAAAGAATTCCTTTTGATCTATTGCCGGGAAGTCGAAAAAGTGACGCATCACGACTTCTATATTTTCGGGCACCGGCATCTTCCGCTCGACCTCGACGTCAACGGAACAAGCCGTTATATCAACCTCGGCGAATGGGTAAACTTTAATACCTACGCGGTCTATGACGGCAAAAAGGTTGAACTAAAAACCTTTACCAACACCATTCAATGAAGGGGATCGTTTCATGGCTGATCCTCGTGGTGGTCCCCGGATGGCTCCAGGGTCAGGCCGTCATCAAAACAATCGACCTCGACGACGAGATCATCATGGCTACCGTGGATCGCCCCGGCGATTTCTACCTGATCACCCGCGACGGGCGCATTCAAAAATTCGATAAAGATGGAAGTCTCGTCGCTGTCCGTGAAGGGGAAAGCGCGCCAACGGTTTTCGAGCCCCGCGATGGCGCCCGCTTGTTCGCCTACTACCGGGATGCACAGCGATGCGACTACTTCAATCCGTCGCTGGAGGTCGTAGCCTCCCATCCGGTCGACCCCGCCTTCGCCATCACACCCTGGTTGGTGTGCACCTCCGGAGACCACAACCTTTGGTTGCTGGACAGGGCCGACAACGGTCTCAGGAAACTCAATGCGACGCACACCGAGGTTGAAGTCGACGTGGTGATCGACTCGGCGCTCATTGGCGACGCCTCCCGGATTACCATGCTCCGCGACTATCAGGGCTTTGTTTTCGCCCTTGATCCCGGCAAGGGAATTTTCGTTTTCAACCGGTTTGGAAAATACCTGAGAACCATCGGCGCTCCGGGAATACAGAATTTCAATTTTCTGGGCCAGGACCTCTACTACCTCCAGGACGGGCGAATCCGGATGTTCGACCTTTTCACCGCCGAAGGCCGCGAACTCCCCTCCACCCCGATCGATGGCATCGACGTGATCCTCACCGACAAGCGGATGCTCATCGTTCACCGGGAATCGGTAGAAATTCGCCCCTTCAGCCCACACTGATACTTCGCGGGAAATATGTTCATTTTTGAACATCTTTGTACAGCACAGGACACCACTGTCCGCCGAATCGTGGTTTGCAGCCACGGCAAGCGGTTGGCATAGTATTTCCTTAGGACGTTCATTCACCTAAACTTAGCATAAGACGTGATTCAGGAAGGCGGAAAAATCCTCATGATCGACGATGACGAAGATGTGTTGCTCGCGGCGAAGATGCTGCTGAAAAAGCAAAGCCATCACGTCATCATTGAGAAAAACCCCAATAAGATCCCATTCTTATTAAACAACGATACCTACGACGTGATCCTCCTTGACATGAATTTCAGCAAGGACATCACGAGCGGCAAGGAAGGGTTCCACTGGCTGGGACAAATCCTGGAAAGGGACCCGAATGCCGTGGTGATACTCATCACCGCCTTTGGCGACGTGGAAATGGCCGTGAAGGCGTTGAAGCAAGGCGCCACGGACTTTATCCTCAAACCGTGGCAGAACGAAAAGTTGGTCGCGACCATTTCCACGGCGATCCGGCTGAAGAAGTCGTATAACCAGGTCGACCGGCTGAGGAAAGCAAAGGAAATGCTTGAAGAGCAGATCAGCAGGCCCTTTGGCGAGATCATAGGCCAAAGCCCTGCCATCCACGACGTGTTTGCGCTGATCGATAAAGTCGCCAAAACCGATGCGAATGTCCTGATCCTCGGCGAGAATGGTACCGGCAAAGAACTGATCGCCCGCGCCATTCACCAGCGTTCCCTGAGAAAGGACAATAGTTTTGTTTCGGTGGATATGGGCGCGATAACGGAGACATTATTTGAAAGTGAATTGTTCGGACACAAGAAGGGTGCATTTACGGATGCCCGCGAAGACAGGCCCGGTCGTTTCGAGTTGGCATCCGGCGGCACACTCTTCCTTGACGAAATCGGCAACTTGAGCCTCAGCCTGCAAAGCAAACTCCTAAGCGCGCTCCAATCACGGCAAGTCACGCGCGTTGGTGCAAACCAGGCGGTCTCCGTCGATATCCGGCTGATTTGCGCCACCAATATGCCGTTGGCAAAAATGGTTCAGGAAGGTACTTTCAGGCAAGATCTATTGTACCGGATCAACACGGTAGAGATTCATGTGCCGCCCCTGGGCGACCGTGTCGAAGATATACCGTTACTGGCGGATCACTACCTCAACCACTATGCGAAGAAATATCACAAGGTGGTCGCGCGCATCGCGCCCGAGGCGATGGATAAGCTGAAACGCTACGCGTGGCCCGGAAACATCAGGGAACTCCAACACGCCATCGAACGCGCCGTGATCATGACCGATTCGGACACCCTGCAAGAGACGGACTTTCTCCTGAGCCGGTCATTGTCATCAACCTCGACCGCCAACACATTAAATCTCGACGAGGTAGAAAAGGCAGCAATCGCCAAGGCCTTGCAAATGCACAGCGGAAACATTTCGAAGGCCGCTGACGAGCTGGGTCTGACACGCGCCTCGCTCTACCGGAGAATGGAAAAATATGGACTTTAGGTGGCGATCGCCCGTCATGCCACGGGTCGCAATTTTGTCAGCAACGATATTTCTTTGCTGCTTCTTTGCTTTCTCCCGTGGCGACTGGTTTTTTTCCTTGCTTTTCCTCGGCGTAAGCGTCTACCAGGTAAAGCTGTTGATCGAATACCTCGACCGATCTCACGAAAACATCGCCAACTTCCTCGACTCGATTCAATTCGACGATCTCTCGTACTCGTTCAAGACAGAAAGCGACGATCCGGTTGTTCAACGGCTGCATCGTGAACTCAACGAGGCCATGATGAAACTCCGGAATTCCCGGCGCGAACGGGATTCCGAATTCCTCTTCTTCAAGAACATTGTCATGCATGTGGGGATTGGCTTGATCATATTCCGTGAAGACGGCAGGATCGAGATATTCAATAGCGCCGCGCGTCGCCTGATGAAGGTCAATCGGGCCAACAACATCCACGACCTCCGCGAAGTGAGCGAAACCCTCGTCAATGTTTTTATGAAACTGAAGACCGGCGGTCGTGAACTTCTCCGCCTAAAGATCGGCGATGACCTTTTCCAGCTTTCCATTTATGCCATCGAGCTTACCCTCCGCGGCGAGAACGTAAAACTCATCTCGATTCAAAACATCCAAAGCGAACTGGAGGAAAAGGAAATGGAAGCGTGGCAAAACCTTGTTCGCGTACTCACGCATGAGATCATGAATTCGGTGACGCCGATTTCTTCGCTGGCCGGAATCCTTGAAGAGGAACTCAAGCATCACATGAAGATCTCAGATAAGGCAGAATTCACGGAAGATCAACTGAGTGACATTCACCTTTCGCTGCAAACCATCAGCAAACGCAGTGAAGGCCTGATCCAGTTCGTACGCGAATTCAGAAGCCTCACCAGCATTCCCAAGCCGCGGCCCGTACAAATCCACGTGAAAAAGCTTTTGGATGAACTGTCCATGCTGCACAAAAAGGACCTCATGGAAAGGAACATCCAACTCGATGTATCGATCTATCCCGACGACCTTACCGTCACCGGTGATAAGAACATGATTGAACAGGTCCTTATCAACCTGTTGCGAAATGCCATGCAGGCCTTTGAGGAGGAGCAGGATAAGAAAATAATCCTGAAGGCGTCGCTGAATGAAAAATCCCGCCCCGTCATTTCTGTTCGCGACAACGGGACAGGAATCGACCCTGAAGCCCTCGAAAAGATTTTCATTCCATTCTTTACGACCAAGAAGACGGGATCGGGTATAGGGCTGAGCCTCTCGCGGCAGATCATGCGCCAACACCAGGGCACGCTCACCGTCAAGTCGACCGTTGGTCAGGGAACCGAGTTCTTTCTGCGGTTCTGAGATCACCATCGACCCTGACACTAGAATTCCAGCCAGGCCACGGTCTCACAAAAGTCAGTCGGCGTTACGTCATAGAGATCGGTAACCGAATAAGTGAGGTCCATTTCATTTCCATAAATGACACCAAAGCCTTCGATCTCATAGCCGTTTACCACCTGGTAGGGTATGGTGATCCGCTCTCCATTTAATGTAGCAAATACCCGCAGGCCGCTCCCATAAAAGTTGTATATAATAATTTCATCGAGATAACTCCCTTTGGCGATGCTGATCGAGTACGATGTGAAACCATCCCAGGTTTCGCTGTATTCTTCCACTTCATATTGTCCCACAACCCGATCGCGGCGATCAAACTCCGAATCATATTCGTAAAAGGTACAAGACGATACCAACGCGCCCAGTACAATGAGAATAAACAGCTTTTTCATGGCTTCTAGCGTTGTTTGTTCGAGTAATACAACTTTGAGGCCAAAATTCATCTACCGCGGGGCATAAAAAAAACCTCCCCACATGGCAGGGAGGTTTAGCTTAAAAAATTTCAGGTACGTCCTACCTGGCTTTTTTAAATAAGCATTCCGGCACCGGCAAAAAATATTTACAACCAACAACCACTACGAATGGAGTAAATGAACCAGTCATGCCGGAAATGCTTAGCTCTTAGTCCACGTTGTCATGGAGAAATTTGTTATTGCCCAACAACGTGTTATCATCATTGAGATTGTACTTGGAAATATAGGGTTCGGAGGAGTGCGGAACGTCCTGCATTTTCACGCCACGCCGCAGATACGCGGGCAGCGACCACTTTTCGTTGAACTCTTCCTTGGTCATTTCCTGTTTACGGCTTTGCAGTTGTTCCTTCCGCTCGCGCGCCTGCTGCTGAAGGCGTTCACGTGTCGTTCTCAACTCCATCATACCCTCCTCGTTAATGACCTGGTCGCCGTACTTTTCAGAAACGTCGTCAAAATCGTCTTCATGCCCTGGATGTCGGTCATCTTCATCCCCTGTATCGATCTTGTGGAAAGGCCCGGTGAAAACAAATTCCCGTTCCGACGCCGCACCGTCCGGCTGTTCGCCGGGCGTATCCTTCTTCATAAGTTTCGGCTCCTTGTTTTCGTTAATGGAATTGTCAGCGTTCTGTGGAGTAAACAACCATCCTTGTGACCGGTCCAGTTCGTGCACTTTCTTGTCGTCCTTGGGGGGGTGTGCGTTCTGGTCGCTGGAAAATCCCGTAGCGATCACCGTCACGCGAATACGGTCTCCAAGTTCGGGATCCACCCCATGGCCGAAGATCATTTCGCCGTCTTCGCCTGCCTGTTCCTGAATGTACTCGGTGATTTCGGTCAGTTCGTCCATCTGAAGTTCGGCCTCGACACCGGAGATGATCGAAAGTAATATTTTTTTCGCTCCCATAATGTCGCGGTTGTCGAGAAGGGGTGATGCGAGCGCGCCCTCCGCGGCCTTCTTGGCACGATTATCACCACGGGTTTCCGCGGAGCCCATGACGGCAGCGCCGGCATTGAGCATCACCGTGCGCACATCCTGGAAGTCGACATTGACGTAGCCCGCGAGGGTGATGATTTCGGCAATGCTCTTCGCGGCAGTCGTGAGCACATTGTCGGCTTGTGCAAAGGCCTGACCGATTGAAAGGTTTCCGAAAATCTCGCGAAGTTTGTCATTAAGGATAACGAGCACGGTGTCGCAATTCTGCCGCAAGCCTTCGATACCGTATTCCGCCTGCGACGTTTTCTTTTTGCCTTCAAAGGAGAAGGGCGCCGTGACAATGCCCACGGTAAGGATGTCCATGTCCTTGGCAATCTTGGCGATGATCGGCGCGGCACCGGTACCGGTTCCGCCACCCATTCCCGCGGTAATGAACACCATCTTTGTGCCGGTGAGCATTTCCCGGATCTGGTCCTTGCTTTCAAGGGCCGCGTTCTTTCCAACTTCCGGGTTGGCGCCACAACCCAACCCTTCGGTAAGGTTCGCGCCGATCTGCAGCTTATTGGGTACCGGGCTGGCGTTCATGGCCTGCGCATCGGTGTTACACACGACAAATTCAACATCCTTGATGCCCTGCTTGAACATGTGGTTCACCGCGTTGCTTCCTCCACCACCTACACCGATCACCTTAATGATAGAGCGGTACAGGTTGTTTTTCGGAATCTCAAATTTGTAGGATCCTGTTTCAAACATATGAATCAATTAGTGGTTGTACACATTAGTATTCGTTCTTTCCATCCAGGTCATCGATCAACAGGCTCTTCGTCTTGTTGAGGATCTCGTTGAAAAAATTCCTGGACGTAACCGTTTTCCTTGCACGTGCGGTCTTGATCGTTTCCCGAGCTTCTTTGTACCGGTCGGCCCGCTCATCCAGCGAGCGGAATCCTGAAAGAACGAGGCCCACCGCTGTCGCATACATCGGGCTCTTTACGGACTCAATCTTCGTCTTTCCCAGGTGTTCATTAGGATACCCTATTCGCGTGTCCATTCCCGTCATGTACTCGACGAGTTGTTTGAGGTTCGCCAACTGCGCGCCACCACCGGTGATCACAATGCCCCCCGCGAGCTTATTTTCAAATCCCGAACTGATGATTTCTGAATGCGCCATCTCGATGATCTCCTCCATCCGCGCCTGGATGATATTGGCCAGGTTCTTCACGGATATCTCTTTGGCTGCGCGATTGCGAATCCCCGGTATAGATACGATTTCATTTGGACTCGCCTCCTCGGCGATCGCCTTGCCAAAGCGGGTTTTGAGTTGCTCGGCCTGTTGGGGCAATACCATCAAGCCTTGTTTGATATCGTTGGTGACAATGTTTCCTCCGAAGGGTATCACCGCCGTGTGCCGAATGATGTTGTCGTAAAAGATGGCGATATCCGTCGTGCCGCCGCCGATGTCGATCAGGCAAACACCCGCTTCCTTTTCTTCATCACTCAATACCGCGAGGCTTGAAGCGAGCGGCTCGAGAATCAGGTCCTCAATTTCCAGGCCGGTACGTCGAACACATTTGTTTACGTTGTTGATCGCATTGGTCTGAGCCGTAATGATGTGAAAGTCGGCTTCAAGCCGCACCCCCGACATGCCCACCGGCTCTTTAATGCCTTCTTCATAGTCGACCATGTAGTCCTGGGGCATGACATGGATGATCTGGCTGCCAGGGGGTACAACCATGCGGTACATGTCTTGCGTGAGCCGCTCCACATCGTCGATGGTGATCTCGTCATCCTTCGAGCCGCGGGTAATTCCCCCATGCTGAATAAAGCTTCTGATGTGCTGCCCGGCAATACCCACATTTACAACCCCGACATCGATGCCGGCCTGGTCACCGGCTTCTCGTATGGCCTTCTCGATGGCATACACGGTCTTGTCTATATTGAAGACAATGCCCTTGACAACGCCTTCGGACTCCGCTTTGCCCATGCCGAGCACCTCCAGCTTGCCAAATTCATTCTTCCGGCCGACGATCGCACAAATCTTGGTTGTGCCTATGTCGAGCCCGACTACGATTTTCTCCTGTTCCATGGTTGTAAATATTTGAAAGTGGTTGTTGCTAAAGCTAGGTACGAGATACGAAGTACGAGGTACGATGCCGCATCCTTCAAAACGCGCCGGACATTCTCTTTTTCCATCATCATTCCGATATCTTTCATTACACTCGTTTTTCTCCTTTTTTCTCCGGGTCGCCCGCTCGCTCTTCCTATCTCGTTCCCCCCACCCCCTACGTACCTCGTACCTCTCACCTCGTACCTCGCCCTACTCTGCCACAATTTGCCCTGCGAACTCAAGACTGACCCTGTCGTATGTATTCCATCCGACGCGGGGAACGATCTCTTTATAGAAGATCATTAGTTTCCGAAATTTCAGCGCCACGTCGTCGGGGTATCCAAATTCGATCACCTCGTCTCCTACCTGGGCAAACATCCGGATGCGGCCCTTTCCGTCCACGTTAAGCTCCGTAATTTGTGCATTCCAAAACTCATCGGCCCGGATCCAATCGATCATTGCCTTCAATTGCAAACCCAGCGGATCGTCCTGCACATGTTGTTTGCGTAGTAATCCTTTCACATAGGATCCGGTCAGGAGCATTACGCGTGACGTAAACCGTTCCGACACGGGCATGATGGTACCATCTTCAGCAATGTAGCCGTCGGGACCGTCGCTCCGCATCATGCGCGCAATGGGTCTTCTCAACTCCACATTCACAGTGATGTTACCCTTGAGGTCGCTGTACAGTTCGGCATCACGGATAAAAGGATCGCGTTTGATCCGCTCCTCCAGCGTTTTCAGATTGAGGGCATCGACGCCTACGCCAATCAGGTTCCGTTGGTCGACCTCCATCAATTTCAATATATCGGCTTCCTCCACAAAGTAGTTAGCTTCGCTGTTGATGATCCGCACGTTAATGTCGCGCACGGCGAGATCGGCTTTCGACCGCTCCGTAAAGGCAATGAGCCCAAACACCACCACCAGCACGGCGGCGACTTTCAACTCACGTCTGATGTTGATCTTAAACGCCATATTTTCGTTTCAACATTTTCCGAATCGGTTCCACCAATGTATCGATATCGCCAGCGCCTACCGTTGTGAGCACGTCCACGTCCAGATGCTCCAGTTTTTGAAGTAAATCCAATTTATTACAACGCATTTTTACCGGGCTGGATACATCCTTTAGGATCATATCCGCATCCACACCGGGTATGGGAAGTTCTCGCGCGGGATAGATGTCCATCAGCAACAACTCATCGGCGAGGCTCAGGCTCTTCGAGAAACCCGGCGCAAAATCCCGGGTCCGGGAGAACAGGTGCGGCTGAAAGATCACCGTCAGTTTCCGCTGCGGGTACATCGACCTCATGGAAGTGAGGAAGGCTTCGATCTCCGTGGGATGATGTGCATAATCGTCGACGTAGACGACGCGGTTTGACTTCACCACAAATTCAAACCTGCGCTTGACGCCGGTGAACGACTCCAATGCTGTTTTAATGGCGGGCATTTTTACGCCACAGTGGTGGGCCGCAACGGACGCGGCAACTGCGTTCTCAATGTTATGAAAACCGGGGACGCCGAGCTTAATATGCTCGACCTTTCCAAAACCATGGAGGTCGAATTCAAAAAATCCGCTCTTTGCTTTGATATTGCCGGCAAAAAATTGTCCCCGGCTCATGCTGTAAGTATTTTTTGTCACATGTTCGATGTCGGCCGCGAGTTCTTCCGCGACGGACTCGTGGATCACGAGGTATCCTCCCTTGTCGATCTGTTTAATGAAGTCCCGGAAGGAGGTGATCACGTGTTCATGGCTTCCATAAATGTCCAGGTGATCCGGATCGGCCGACGTCACAATGGCTACATGCGGGAACAACTTGAGGAACGAGCGATCAAACTCATCCGCTTCGGCCACCGCGATGGTCCGATCCCCGGCCTTACCGTTCATTACCAAATTTGACGCGTAGTTTGTCGTGATCCCACCCAGGAAGGCAACCATGTCCTTGCCAGCTGTTTTGAGAATGTGGGCAACCATCGACGAAGTTGTCGTCTTGCCATGGGTGCCGGCAACCGCCACGGTTGTATACGCTTTTGAAATCAAACCCAGCACTTCCGACCGTTTCGCGATCACATAGCCCTGCTCATTGAGGAAGGTGTATTCCTTATGATCTGCTGGAATCGCAGGCGTGTAAACCACTAACGTACCGCTTTTGTGATCGCGCACCGCGTCAGGAATGTTGTCGACCGCGTCGTCATAGTGAATAGCCATGCCTTCCGCCTCGAGTGCCGTGGTTAGCATTGTTTTGGTCCGGTCATAGCCGTAGATCCTTGTTCCTGTACCCGCGAACCAACGCGCAAGCGCACTCATTCCGATCCCCCCGATCCCCAGAAAATAGACAATATCGTATTCGTCAATCCTCACGATCCAAGGAGTTTTTCAATTTCGTTAACGATGTCTTCCGTCGCATGGGGTTTGGCAAGGGTCCTGATGTTTCCAGCGAGCCGGTTTGCGCGTTGCTCATCAAACAATAGCTTAAGGGACTCGTCGACGAGATCCCGTCGCGCATCCCGGTCGGCCACCAATAAGGCCGCGTCCTTCTCCACGAGTGCCATCGCGTTCTTCGTCTGATGATCCTCGGCCACATTTGGTGAAGGCACCATGATGACGGGCTTTGCTGCGATGCAGAGTTCTGACACGGCCAGGGCACCCGAGCGGGAGATCACCACATCCGCAGCGGCATAGGCAAGGTCCATCTCTTTTACAAAGTCCTGCAGCCTGATCTTTCGAAGGTCGTATCGCGCGAGTTGTGCGCGACAGGTGTCATAATAGCCTTTGCCGGTCTGCCAGATCACCTGAACGCCTGCGTCGATAAGTTTTTCAACACCCATGAGGATGCTCTCATTGATGGTTCTGGCGCCAAGACTTCCACCGATCACCAGCAGAGTTTTCGTCTGTAGGTCAAAGCCAAAATGTGTCCTTGCCTTCTCCCGCTTGCTATCGATGGAGAGGATGTCTTTCCGGACGGGATTTCCCGTAAGGACAATTTTCTCTTTTGGAAAGTATTTTTCCATCCCGTCGTAGGCAACGCATATGCGGCTCGCCTTCTCGGCAACTTGTTTGTTCGCCAGTCCGGCGAAAGAGTTTTGCTCTTGTATCACAGCCGGGATACCAGCACGGGTGGCGGCAATCATGATCGGTCCGCTCGCAAATCCGCCTGTACCCACCACGGCGTGGGGCCGGTAACGCCTGATGATGACCAATGCGCGGAGGTAGCTCATCAGCAACTTGATGGGGAAAAGCAGGTTGGACAAGGTGAACTTGCGCTGGATACCGCTGATCCAAAGTCCCATGATCCGGTATCCGGCCTCGGGAACGCGCGTCATTTCCATACGTCCTTTGGCGCCGACGAAAAGGATCTGCGCGTCCTGATGCCGTTCGCGAAACGCGTTCGCAATGGCAATGGCCGGGAAGATGTGCCCGCCGGTACCCCCTCCGCTAATGATAAGGCGATATGGTTGTTGTCCGCTCATGCAGCCTGCGCTGAGAGATTTTTGTTTTCTTTGTGTTCTCCCTTAACCTGGCGCTCCCAGGCGTGGTCTTGCTCGCCCCGACTCACGCTCAATACAATACCGATTGCCAGTCCGGTAAACACCATCGACGTCCCGCCCATGGAAATAAATGGCAGCGGTTGTCCCGTGATCGGGCCGAGGCCTACCACGACGCCCATGTTGATCATTGCCTGGCAGACGATGTCGAAACACAATCCCGCGGACAGCAACCCTCCGAATGCCCGCTCACTGTTATAGGCCCCCTTCATGCCGCGATGAAGCAGGACCAGGTAAAGGATCAATACGACCGCGCCTCCAATCATTCCATATTCCTCAATAAGGATGGCAAAAATGAAGTCGGCGTAAGGGTTAGGAAGAATGTTGCGTTGATCACTGTTGCCGGGCCCTTTTCCCGTGAGTCCGCCTGTGGCAATGGCGATGTAGCCGTGCTTCGCCTGAAACTGTGGTTCTTTTTCTCCCTGAACAAAAGCGACATAGTCGTTGATGCGGGAAACCATTGTTCCGCCGCGCACGCCGAATTTAAAGGCAAGCGCGCCGAACAGTATACCAACGAAGAACAACATGGCCAGGTATTTCATCGGCACCCGGCCGATAAACATGATCAGCATGCAGGTGACGAGCAGCAGGATGGCCGAAGACATGTTCGTCAATGCGATCAGCCCGCAGATCGTGCCACACCAGAACAACATCGGTATGAGCGATTCTTTGATGTCATCAATATTCTGTTGACGTTTGGAAAGCATGCTGGCAAGATTCACGATGAGCGCCAGGCTGGCGAAGTCGGAGGGCTGGAACGATCCGACGATCGGAACCTGTATCCATCGCGCGGCGTCGTTGATAGTGGTTCCGTGGATGAACGTGTAGATCAGCAAAGGAATGCTTGCATAGAGGGCAAAGCGCGACAGCCGTGAATAGTACCGATAGTCGATCTTGTGCGCGAACCACATGGCGGCCAGCCCCACCATCACGTGGAGCGTGTGCTTGAACAGGTAGGCCTCGGGCGTCTTCGTCTGCTTGAATGCCAATGTGCCGATCGAGCTGTATACCACCAGGATGCTGATCATCGACAAAGCGAAAACAACCGCCCAGATCACCCGGTCGCCCTGCAGGTTGTTGTCGGTCCATTCCTTCAGTTTCTTCATATCGGTTGTTTTTCAATTTCACCCCTGAGTTCCTGCACCGCCTGACGGAACTGGTTGCCCCGGTCTTCGTAGTTCCTGAACAAGTCAAAACTCGCGCATGCCGGCGAAAGCAGTACCACATCGCCTTGCTGCGCCGCCTCCAGTGCCATCCTTACCAGGTCGGTCACGCGTACGGTTTCCATGATCTTTGGAACAACACCCGTGAACGCCTCCCTCAACTTTGAGTTATCTTTTCCCAGGCAGATCAAAGCGCGGACTTTCTTGCGCACTTCCTCTTTGATAATCGAATAATCATTACCCTTATCGATGCCACCGGCGATCCATACCAGCGGTTGCGTGTAGCTACCCAGGGCGTATACAACGGAGTCGACATTGGTGGCTTTCGAATCATTGACAAATTCGATCCCCTT
Source organism: uncultured Roseivirgaceae bacterium (assembly GCA_964551035.1). Lineage (GTDB taxonomy): Bacteria > Bacteroidota > Bacteroidia > Cytophagales > Cyclobacteriaceae > Chryseosolibacter. Next base: position 155,871 of record CAZKBK010000003.1, read on the forward strand.
GATCACGCCGACCGACTCCAGTCGGTGGGGTGCGTTTCTGAACGTCTTCAGCCCTTCCCGGATGTTTTCGACGGTGACGCCAGCCAGGCGGGCTGCGGAAACAGCGGCCATGGTGTTGATGAGGTTGTGCGGACCTTTCAGCGTGGTGTCGTTTTGCTCAATATCAAAGGCATCGTCGCCAACGCGGAATTGCATCGTTGTCCCGACCGCCCTAACGCGCGTTCCTGACGAAGCATCCAACGAAATGGCCTCCTGCCGGGGAACCACGGAGCGTGTTATCATTTCGCGCGCGATGATCGTGTCGTCGGCATAATAGATGAAGTGTTGCTGCGGTTCCATGTTTCGAATGATCTGGAACTTGGAATTCACGTAATTCTGCAGATTGTACGCGTACCGGTCGAGGTGATCGGGGGTGATGTTAAGCAGAATGGCGACGTCGGGTTTGAACGTCTCGATTCCGTCGATCTGGAAACTGCTCATCTCAATCACATACCAGTCATGCCGACCGGCGGCAACTTGCCGGGCCATGCTCGAGCCGACATTGCCGGCAAGCGCAACGTTCAATCCCGCGTGTTTCATCAGATGCCAGGTCAGCAACGTCGTTGTCGTTTTTCCATTGGTACCCGTGATGGCAATAATCCGGCTATCGTCCACGTAGCGAAAGGCGAATTCGATCTCGTCAATGACGGAAATGCCGGCGTTTCTGACCGTCTGCACAATCGCGGCCTTTTCGGGGATACCCGGGCTCTTGATCACCAGGCTCGACTGCAAAATGCGCTCCTCCGAATGGGCACCCGATTCAAACGCAATGTCGTGACGGGACAGTTCGTCCCGGTGCGCTTCTTTGATCATGCCCTGATCAGAAACAAAGACGTCCCATCCCCTTGCCTTTGCCAGCAAGGCAGCGCCGGTACCGCTTTCTCCAGCCCCCAATATCGTCAGGTGTTCACTCATCGAAGTTTCAGCGTTGCAAGGGTTGCGATGGCCAACAGTATTCCTACGATCCAGAAGCGTGTCACGATCTTCGCTTCCGGAATATTTTTCTTTTGATAATGATGGTGCAGCGGCGACATCAGGAATATCCTCCTTCCCTCGCCAAATTTCTTTTTCGTGTACTTAAACCACCCGACCTGGATCATGACCGACAGGTTCTCGATCAGGAAGATTCCGCAAAGGACCGGGATCAATAGCTCCTTTCTCACGGCCAAAGCGAGCACGGCGATAACGCCACCCAGGGTAAGGCTCCCCGTGTCGCCCATGAATACTTGCGCGGGGTACGCGTTGTACCAGAGAAAGCCCAGGCATGCCCCGACAAAGGCGGTGCAGAATATCACCACCTCCGACAGGTTGGGAATGTACATGATGTTCAAATAGTTGCTGAAGTCGATACGACCCGAAAGGTACGCCAGGATGGCGATGGCCATTCCGATGATGCCGGACGTTCCCGCAGCCAGGCCGTCAATTCCGTCGGTGATGTTCGCTCCATTGGATACAGCCGTCACGACAATAATCACCACGAGCGTGTAAATGATCCAGGTATAGTCATTGGGAATAAAGGCCAGAATGTTGTTGTAATCGAGTTCATTGTTCTTGAAGAACGGCACCGTCGTCTTCATGGATTTCACATCCCGGAATTGTTGGGTTTCAAGCGCTTCCTGTTCAGCTTCCGCCCGCTGTATGGCGGAGACCTCGGCGGCAGGCACGACTTCCCGCACCACGACCTCTTCACTGAAATACAAGGTCAATCCGACAATTAACCCGAGGCCTACCTGCCCTACGATCTTGAATTTACCTGCGAGGCCCTGTTTGTCTTTCTTGAATACCTTGATGTAATCGTCAAGAAATCCGATCAGCCCAAGCCATACCGTAGCGATGATCAGAAGGATGACGTAGACGTTGTCGATCCGGGCGAACAAAAGGGTCGGTACGAGGATCGCCGCGATGATGATCAGGCCACCCATGGTTGGCGTGCCCTTCTTCGACATTTGCCCCTCCAATCCGAGATCGCGGATATCCTCGCCCACCTGCTTGCGCCTCAGAAAGTTGATCAGGCTTTTACCAAAGGTGATCGTGATCAGCAGGGAAAAGAACGCCGCCATTCCCGCGCGGAAGGAAATGTATTGAAACACCCCTGCTCCGGGAAAATCAAGTTTGTCGAGATAGTCAAAAATATAGTACAGCATCCTTTAAGTCATTTCAGTTTCAAACCCCGAACCCCTCATCGCATACTTTCAGTTTGAAAACATTTTCAGCATCCTCACAAGCACCTCGCGGTCGTCGAAGTCATGCCTGATGCCTTTGATTTCCTGGTACGTTTCATGGCCCTTGCCCGCCACAAGCACGATGTCTTTCTCCTTCGCCAGCATGCAGGCCGTTTTTATCGCTTCCTCGCGGTCGGCCAGGACAATGGTCTTTTTTGCTTCCGTCGGCATGATACCCGCCTGCATGTCCCTGATAATCTCCATCGGATCCTCATCGCGGGGATTGTCGGAAGTCAACACCACCTTGTCGCTCATTCTGCACGCGATCGAGGCCATCAGCGGTCGTTTCGTTTTATCACGGTTGCCCCCGCACCCGACTACCGTGATCACCTGTTCCTGTCCCGTCCTGAAATGCCCGATCGTTTCCAACACGTTCTTCAGCGCGTCGGGGGTGTGGGCATAGTCGACGATAGCCGTGAACTTCGAGCCCGGGGCAACCAGTTCAAACCTCCCCGGCGCACCCGCAAGCGATGAAAGGTGGGTGAGTACATCGTTGGGGTCCTCCCCCAGCAACACCGCGGTACCGTACACGCCCAGCAGATTGTAGGCATTGAAATCGCCAATCATCTTGAACCACACACTTTGTCCTTCGATGTCAAGTTCCAGGCCCTCGATGGTATTGGTCATGATCTTCGCCTTGAAGTCCACCATCTTCTTGAGGCCGAACGAATGCTTTTTCGCTTTTGTGTTCTGCATCATCACCATCCCCCTTTTGTCGTCGGCATTCACAAGCGCAAAGGCGTCGGTTCCGAGGCTATCGAAAAAGCGTTTTTTTGCCTTGATGTAATTTTCAAAAGTCTTGTGGTAGTCCAGGTGGTCGTGCGTGATGTTCGTGAACACCGCGCCTGCGAACGTCAGTCCCGCAATCCGCTCTTGCTCCACCGCGTGGGAACTCACCTCCATGAACGCAAATTCGCAATGCGCCTGCACCATGTCGCTCAAAAGTTGATTGAGCGCCACCGGGTCGGGTGTCGTGTGGGTCGCCGGAACGACCTGATCGACGATACGATTTTCCACCGTCGAGAGCATTCCGGTTCGGTATCCCAACCGGCTGAAAAGCTGATATAACAAGGTTACCGTTGTGGTTTTGCCGTTCGTGCCGGTAACGCCCACGAGTTTGAGGCGCGCTGCGGGATTCCCGAAATAATTCGCTGCGATGATACCCAACGCCTGCGCGCTGTTCTTCACCGTCACGTAGGTCACCGATTCATGTATTGCGTCGGGCAGTCGCTCCGAGACGATCACCGTGGCGCCCAGTTCGATGGCTTTGTCGATAAAATCATGCCCATCGGACGACGTTCCTTTCACGGCCACGAACATGAACCCCCGCCGCAATTTGCGCGAGTCAAACGCAATCCCTTCCACGCCCGCATTCATATCGCCGTAGGACGCGGTCAATGACACTTTATACAATATGTCTTTCAGCTCGTGCTTCATCTATCCCAACCTGATAAAAATCCGATCTCCTTTACTGATGCGTTCGCCCGCCCTCAACGACTGCGCTTTCACACGGCCGTGCCCTTCGTAGGAAACCCGGAGGCCGGCGGATTCCAGCAGGTAAATCGCGTCGCGAAAGGTCATGCCGCTGACGTTGGGCACAATGTTCTTTCCGCCAACATTGGTTTTCCAGTTCACTTCATTTCCGTTACGCGACGAGCGAACCCATTGGTCGTCGGTAAGGGAACGTGTCTGGATACCGAGCTCCTCGCACAGCATCGCCAATTCCTCGCGATATCCCGCGCGAATCACGGGCAGTATATCACTGTTAACGGTGACTTCCGGCATGGGCTCATGCAGGCTGATGTCCCTGGCGTAGATGTTGTCTGCAATCTCTTTGAACACGGGCGCCGCGACGTTGCTCCCGTACTGATACCATCCCCTCGGGTTTTTGATCAGCACGATCGCACTGTAGCGCGGGTTGTGCGCCGGAAAGTAGCCTACAAAAGAAGTGATGTATTTTTTCGTGTACCTGCCATTCTCCAGGATCTGCGCCGTCCCGGTCTTTCCGGCAATCCGATAATGCGTGCCGCGAATGTTTTTTGCAGTACCATTTTCAACCACACCTTCGAGAAGGGTCTTGAGTTGCGCAAGCGTTTTTGAGGAACATATTTTTCCGTTGAGCACTTCCGTTTCAAATGTTTCCTCGGTCTCGTCGGCTCTGCGTATTGCCCGGACAAAAATCGGTTTGATCATCTTACCTTCGTTGGCGACGGCGTTATAAAGGGCAAGCGTATGCAACGGCGTAATTTCAAAGCCGTAGCCATGGGCCATCCACGGCAGGCTGATGCCGCTCCATCCCTTGTCACCCGGACGCTTTATGCGGGGCATGGGTTCACCGACAATCTGAATGCCCAGCGGCCGGGACAACTTCAGCCGGTCGATGTAGTCGACAAATTGTTCAGGGCGCAGACCGAAATGTTTGTCCACAAGTTTTGCCATGGCGACGTTAGAAGAGTGTTCAAACGCTTCCTTCACGGTGATCTTTCCAAGTCCGCCCTCTTCGTGGTCGCGCACGGTATTGTTGTAAAACATAAACTCCCCGTTCCCGGTATCGATGCTGTCTGCGAGGTCAACGTTGGTGTCCTCGAGCAGCGCCATCATGGTTACAAGTTTAAAGGTTGAACCGGGTTCGAATAAGCGGGCGGCTGCAAAATTGAATTTTTCAGAAAAGTTGCCGCGGCCATCGCTGCTCAGATTCGAGATCGCTTTCACTTCACCGGTGTTCACCTCCATAACGACCACCAGCCCGTCATCCGCGTTGTGCTTTTCCATCGCGCTGTGCAGCGCAGTTTCGGCGACATCCTGCAGGTTAATGTCCAGCGTGGTTTCCAGATCAAGACCGTTTACCGCCTTGATGTTTTTCGCGTCAAAGACCGGCTTCCACACGCCACCGGCGATCTTCTGATAGTAGGCATAGCCATCCTGTCCACCGAGTTCATCGTTGAAGCTGTATTCGAGCCCCACACCTTTTTCATTTTCATTCACATACCCGATTGTCCGGCTGCTAAGATTTGAAAACGGCCTGTATCGTATGTCGACTTTCTCAAAGATCACACCCCCTCCGAGCCTGCCTTCACGGAAGATCGGCCAGGTGGTCATTTCCTTTTTTTCCTGGTAGTCGATTTTTGCGCGGTTAAGGACCATGTACTGCCGGCCGGCAGCGCGGGCATCGCGCAACATTTGTCGATACTCCCGCGCCGAGCGGTCGCCAAAGAAACCCGCCAAATGAAGGGAGAGCGAGTCGATGCCCTCGTTAAACACTTCGTTCTTTGGCTGGGTGGCGTCGAAGGCCACACGGTAAAATGGCAGCGACGTGGCGAGCAAACTTCCGTTGTCGGAATAGATATTGCCGCGCGTCGCCTTTACCCGCTTATAGTCAAAAGAGATACGCTCACCCATCGCTGCCCATTTTGACCCTTCGACAAATTGTAAATGGCCGATGCGTGCCGCCACGGCAATAGCGAAAAGCACCACCGCCAGGAACGCGATCCTAACTCTTAATAATATGGATTTCTTAATATTCACCTTTCTCTACCTGAATTTTTTCCGGCGGCTGGAGACTTTCCTTCAATCCATAGGGGCCCACCTTCCGCGCTACTTCCGACTGCTTCGAGGCAAACATCAGTTCTGCCTTCAGGGTAGTGTAGTCGGCCCGCAAGTCCTCTACCTCTGCCTGGATTTGATTGATCTTCCGTACCGTCTTCTCGGTGTAGTGCGTGTTCCCGATGTAGAGCAACCCGAGGAACATAACGAACAAAATTCGCGGCACATACTGCACCGGGAATCCTTCCTCGAAATAGCGCTCAAGCTTCAACCTGGTTTCAATCCCCGAAAAAACACTCCTCGAAGAAGCCGGCCGTTTTTCTTTTTCTATTCTGAACTTGTTTGCACTCATAGCTTCACGGCAATTCTAAGTTTTGCGCTGCGCGCCCGACTGTTCTTTTCGATCTCTTCCTCCGACGGCTCAATGGGCCGTTTCTTAAAAGCCTCGAAAGGCTTGATCTCGTTTCCATAGAGGTCTTTTTCGACATCACCAAACGTTTTTCCTTTGTTGATGTAGTTCTTCACCATTCTGTCTTCCAGGGAGTGGTACGACATGACGACGAGCCTTCCGCCGGGCGCCATCACTTCGCCGCACTGGTGCAAAAAGTTTTCAAGCGCTTTCATCTCGTCATTGACTTCGATGCGCAACGCCTGAAACACCTGGGCGAAGTATTTATTTTCTTTTCCCCTGGGAGCAACTTCAGCAAGCGCGCTCTTCAGATCTCCGGTTCTGGAGAAGGGCCTGTGGACCCTTTCCTGGACAATTCTCCGCGCGGCTGTTCTGGCGTTCTTCAACTCGCCGTACATCCCGAAAATCCGGTGGAGTTTGTCTTCCGTATACCCGTTCAGAATGTCGGCGGCCGTTTTGTCTGTATTCCGATCCATACGCATGTCGAGCGGACCGTCGAACCGGGTTGAAAAACCCCGTTCCGGCGCATCGATCTGGTGTGACGAAATCCCCAGGTCGGCGAGCACGCCATCTGCTTGTGTTACTCCATTCAGCTTCAGGTACCTTTGCAGATACATGAAGTTGGCATGACAAAATGTAAAAGAACGACTCTGTATCTTCTCCGCCTCACGTCTCGCGTCATCATCCTGGTCGAACGCGAGCAACCTTCCCCCCTTTATGTTTTCCAACATCCTCAGGCTGTGCCCTCCGCCACCAAATGTGGCATCGACGTACACGCCCTCGGGATTTATGTTCAATGCCTCAATGCATTGTTCGAGCATTACCGGTTGATGGTACTTTGTCATCTTCTTGACTTCAAACGCCGGTCTCCGTTTTTCCCTGATTCGAAATCTCCCCGCTTCCAGCCCCATCGCGCGACAAATCCGCTTCTGTTCATAGAGGTCCGGTCGCCGTCCACGATGAACCTCGCTTCTTATTCGTTTAAATATTTCTCTGCAAGCTTCGACAACTCGGCCGGATCCTGTATCAGGTGTTTCTCATATATCGCTGGATTCCAGACCTCAACCTTGTTTCCCATTCCCACAAGGATGACATCCTTTTCAATCCGGGCATAGGCGAGCATGTTCCTTGGAATAAGAAAGCGCCCGTTGTTGTCCAACTCCACGGTGACGACCCCGGAAAGAAAGTTGCGCTGAAGCTTCCGATACTCTTCGTTAAATTCGTTTAGCCCTGAAATTTTTGAGAAGACTTTCCTGAACTCCACCATCGGATAAAGTATGAGACACTGCTCGAAGCCGCGTCGAATCACGAGCTCATGACCGCCCCCCTCGGGCAGTTGAGCCTTGATCCGCGCAGGCAGAACCAATCTGCCCTTGGCGTCCAGCTTGCTCTCATATTCACTGGTGAAGAAAGTCATAGACGTAGTGGTTGTCTGTGTTTCCCCCTTGTGATGGGTACTCCTAAGCAAACATAAGTAAATTCATGCCACTTTCAACCACTTTAACCCACTTTTTTGTATTTGGAGGCAAAACGGCATAAAAAAGGCCGCTAATGCGGCACAATCCAATAGTAGACCGGCAAGAATCCGTCTAAACGATTACACGTTTTTGAAGGAGATTTTCCACGTTTTCAACGCTTAAGGCGAGGAGGGTCGTGAGAATATCGCGGGTATCCTGGCCCAGCCGGGGCGGTGGCAGAATGTGGGAGAACGTGTCGGTATTGGCGGCGAAAGTGCGAAGGCCTTTCAATCTACCGTGCTCCAGCAGGAGTTGCCGCGCCTCAGGCGTCTCCACAGCTTCCCTCACATTTCGGACGATGGCAGCCGGGACCCGGGCCCGGGTCAACGTTTCCCAAAGTTCTTCAACCTCGCGTCTGATGATGGCTTGTCCGATGATCCCGATAAGCTCCGCGCGATTCGCGACACGGCCCAGATTGGTCCTGAACCTTTCGTCATCGGCGACGTCGGCAACGCCGAGCACCTGGCACAGGGCGTTGAACTGAGCATCGGTTCCAACGCCGAGCAAGATCTCGCGATCGTCCGATGTCGGGAACAGTTCGCCATAAGGGGCTATGTTGGGATGCGCCGAGCCTTGCCTCGCAGGTATTTTTCCGCCTACCAGCCAGTTGCTACCTTGATTGGCGAGTGACGACAGTGCAGCCTGGATCAGCGATACTTCCACGAGTCTGCCTCTTCCGCTCCGGGATTTTTCCAGGAGCGCCAGCAGCAAGCCTTCCTTAAGGTGATGGGCGGCGAGTAGGTCGACAAGGGCAACGGGCATTTTCAACGACTGGCCACCGGGCTCGCCATTCATGGACATGAATCCGGCCTCCGCCTGAATGATCGCATCATACCCGACACGGGGATTTTCCGGCCCATATCCGGAGATCTGTCCATAGACGAGGCCGGGATTGTGCCGCGACAAGGTTTTGTAGTCCACCTGCAATTTTTCCGCGTCGCCGGGTTTGAAACTGGAGAGGACAATCTGCGCGCGCATCGCCAACTGCATCGCGATCGCGCGTCCCTCGTCGGTGAGCAAATCGATGGCCACGGATCGCTTGCCCCAGTTTACGGAGGAAAAGTAGGCGGACCTGTCGTCCGTGGGTTCACCGGGCGACTTCCACGTGCGGGTCACGTCACCACCGGTCCGGGGATTTTCGACCTTGATGACCTCCGCGCCGAGCTCCGCAAAGAACTGGCCCACCGCGGGGCCGGCGAGCACCGAGGCAAATTCCAATACCGTCATGCCGTTAAACTGACCCACCGAAAACGATTTACTTAAACAAAATCAACCATGAACACCGCAATGTAAAATCATTTGAGGCATTTTTGTGTTCCCTGACCAAAGATATCGGCAATGCTGAAGTCCATTACATCACTCCTTCTTGCTGGCCTGGCGCTCGGATCATGCACCAATGCGCACGGACCGTCGGAACTCAAGACCGGCGCCTGGCGCGCAGTCATTGACATCCAGGGGCAGGAACTTCCATTCAACATGGAGGTGACCCGTGATTCCGCCGGTGGCTACGATGCCTTTATCCGCAACGGCAGTGAACGCATTCTCCTCGATGAGGTGAGCGTGCAGGGAGACTCTGTCGACATTGCCCTTCATGTCTTCGACGCCAACATCCGCGCTGTCATCCGCGGTGATACGTTGAGCGGTGCGTTTATCAAGAATCCGGAAGTCGACTATCGCATCCCTTTCATGGCAGCCCACGGTGTTACCTATCGCTTTGAGGAGGGCACCGCAGGCGTGATCCCGGACTTCAATGGAACGTACCAGGTAACGTTCTTTAACGCGCGCGATACGATGGAAGCTGTCGGCGTATTTACGCAGGTTGAGGACAGCGTGACGGGGACATTCCTTACGCCCGTAGGCGACTACCGCTACCTAGAAGGCAACGTCGCCAACGGCACCTTGCAAATGAGCACGTTCGATGGCAACCACGCTTACCTTTTTCGCGCGAAAAAAAATGACGACGGCACGCTGTCCGGGGAATATTATTCGGGAAAAACGTGGAAACAGTTGTGGCGCGGTGTCAAAACTGAAAGCCCGGTTCTCCCTCCGTCCGAAATGCTGACCCAATTGAAGGGCGGCTACGAGACCCTTCACTTTCGTTTCCCTGATCTCAACGGTGACACCGTGACGCTCCAGGACCAGCGATTCCGGGATAAAGTCGTTATCCTCCAACTGTTCGGCTCATGGTGTCCAAACTGCCTTGACGAAACGCGCTTCCTTTCCGAGTGGTATCGTGCAAACCGCCACCGGCCCGTGGAGATACTTGGGCTGGCTTATGAGCGGAAGGCGGATTTTAACTATGCGCGCGACCGGGTTCAAAAAATGAAAACGAAAGTTGGCGTACCCTATGACTTTGTCATTGCCGGCACGAGCGACAAGGAGGAAGCGTCGAAGACGCTCCCCGAACTCAGCAAGGTGGTCGCCTTTCCAACCACTATTTTTGTAGGGCGAGACGGAAAGGTTAAAAAGATCCATACCGGCTTTTCCGGGCCGGGCACCGGTGTATATTACGAGGAGCACATACAGCACTTCAATGAGACGGTCAATGAACTTTTGAGCGAGAAAAACGCTTCACCTGATAGGTCGCCCGGCAACTGACGGGCATTAAACGATGAAAAAACGCGTAGTTGTTGGTCTTTCCGGAGGTGTGGACTCCAGTGTGGCAGCCCACCTGCTTTTGGAGCAGGGTTATGACGTTATCGGTGTGTTCATGAAGAACTGGCACGACGATTCCGTGACCATCAGCAAGGAATGTCCCTGGCTTGACGACAGCAACGATGCAATGATCGTGGCCCAACACCTCGGCATTCCGTTCCAGGCCATCGATTTGAGCGGTCCTTACAAAGAACGGATCGTCGACTACATGTTTGCCGAATACCGACGCGGGCGAACGCCTAATCCCGATGTGCTCTGCAACCGGGAGATCAAGTTTGATATTTTTCTGGACACCGCCTTAAAGCTGGGTGCCGACTACGTAGCCACGGGCCACTATGCCCGCCGCGAGGAGATGGTGACGGACGGGAAAACAACTTACCGGTTGCTCAGCGGCAAGGATGGCAACAAAGACCAAAGCTATTTCCTTTGTCAGTTGACGCAGGCGCAATTGTCCCGATCGTTGTTTCCGATTGGCGAATTGGAAAAAACCGAAGTTCGCGCAATCGCCAGGAAGATCGGTCTGGTGACCGCCGACAAGAAAGATTCACAAGGTCTCTGCTTTGTCGGGAAAGTACACCTTCCCGAATTTTTGCAGCAACAGCTCGAGGCAAAGAAAGGGAAAGTCATTGAAGTGCCTGCAAACGCGGCCGTATTCAACAACGGATTTGCTGCTGACGACCTCGTTGCGCAAACGCGGCCGTTCGAATTCGTTCCGGAGATCGGCGAAGAAGTAGGGGAACACACGGGTGCGCATTTTTACACCATCGGGCAGCGCCGCGGGCTGAACATCGGCGGATATGAAAAACCCCTCTTTGTCATCGGTACCGACACGAGGGAAAACATTATCTACACCGGCATGGGCGAAGATCATCCGGGCCTGTATCGCAGGGGGTTGCTTATTCGAGACACCGATGTTCACTGGGTACGGCCGGATATGAAATTGTCCGCCGGCGACACCGCACGTTACGACGCACGTATCCGCTATCGCCAAAAACTGGAGAAGTGCACGCTTCATCAAAAAGGCGACGGGCTGTACATTATTTTTGACCGGCCACAGCGCGGCATCACACCGGGTCAGTTCGCGGCGTGGTACCATGGCGAAGAATTGGTCGGATCGGGCACCATCGACTAGACCTGCCGGTCATTGCCGGGCTTCGAGAGCCAGGAAGACGTGATCGTATTCAACGTATCTACTTTTTCACGGAAGTTCCCTTTGATCGTCTCGCGGATTTGATGGAGCTTCTCCAACAGCTCGTCAATGGTTTCAGGAAGGATCTCATCAAAAAATTCCCTGATCCTTTTTGCCATGGTCGGCGACATGCCGTTGGTAGAAATGCCGATCTTGAGGTTGCCACGCGTCACAACCGAACCGAGGTAAAAGTCACAAAGGGCAGGTGTGTCGGCCACATTCACCAACAAGCGCCGGTTTCGCGCCAGGCGGCAGATGCGCTGGTGCAGCTTGTGATCGTCCGTGGCGAGGATCAGGATGCTTTGGCCGTAAAGGTCGCGCGCGCGAAAATTTCTGTCTTTTATGACCAGCGAGGGGTATCTTTTGGTGAGCGACGTAATCCTTTCATCAACGCGGGCGGCGACTACGGTGACGCGCGCTTCAGGGCAATTTCCCAGCAGCGCGTTCACCTTCTCCAGCGCGACATTCCCACCGCCAACGACAAGCGTTTGCAACTCCCCGAGTTTGAGAAACACGGGGAAGAGGTGGTTCTTCGATTCAGGCGACCCGTCCATGGGTGGGCATTGAGACATTGCTGGTCCGAACGGCCGGATGTGCATGGTCGAGCTGGCTCGCAAACCTTACCACGTCGCCGACGACGATCACGGCGGGGGACCCGATTCCCCGTTCCTTCGCCAGCGCTGCGAGGGTTGAGACCGTACCCTTCACCGATTGTTGTTCGGGCAACGTCCCATTCTGGATAACGGCAGCGCCGGTGCTGCCCTTTCCATGTCGGGTGAATACGGCCATGATCTCCTCCAGCTTGTTCATCCCCATAAGGACTACCACGGTGGCTGTAGATTGAGCCGCCAGCGAAATGTCTCCGGACAACGTACCGTCCTTTGTGGTGCCGGTCACCACCCAAAAGCTCTCACTCATGTTGCGGACGGTCAGGGGAATGTTTCCGGAGGCGGGAACAGCCAGCGCGCTGCTGATTCCGGGTATCATGCCGGTTGCAACCCCGTGCCTGATGGCATATTCCATCTCCTCTCCCCCACGGGCGAATACAAACGGATCACCACCCTTCAGCCGCACGACGTGGCCGTAGAGATGGGCGAATTCAACAATGAGTTCATTGATCTGTTCTTGCGTGCAGCTATGCGCCCCGGCACGCTTTCCCACATTGAACACCGGTATGCCTGAGGGAATCATTGCCAGTATCCTGTCCGACACCAGCGCATCGAAAAGGACCAGGTCGGCCTCCTTTAAGGCGCGCACGGCCCTGAGGGTAAGCAACTCCGGGTCACCGGGTCCGGCACCAACGAGTGTGAGTCTCGGCGGTTTGTTTACGGAAAATATCGATGATCTCATTGATCCACGGTTTGATTCTCTTTGCTCCTGAATGCATGCACCTGGGCGAGAAACTGTTTCGCATCTTCAAGATAGGCCGTCGCAAACTCAGCACCGGGTGCGTTGCGGTTGAGGCGCAGCACCTGCCCTTTAAAATCATCCATGTTGAAGATGCTGGTCTCAACAAAATGTTTCTCGAAGTCTACCAGGGTTTGGATCTGGCTGCTGGGCTTGACATCCTTCGTCAGCAAAAGGGCTTTGGCCGTGTTGATAAACGAGCCGTAAGCATGATAAATCGAATCGGCATAGTGCTCTTGTGCCAGCGCCTCCGTTGCCCAGGTCAGTTTTTCTTCCGTATCGTACAAAAGGGTGGAAACCAGGTCGATGATTACGCCTGCACACTCCCCTACCGCCGTGTGGAGGATAAAGTCCCGATCCTGTCCCCAATCGACGTATTCGACCGGTGCGGGGTTGGTGATGTCGCCAAGGGGTTTTAGCAGCGTGTAAAAATAACTTCGACTTTGCCTCCTGTAGTAATCGTGGAAGTATTCTCCTTCCGCGCTGTTGGTTTCGTAGTCATCGAGGATTCGGCGCAGGGCGTCAGGGCCACGCCGCGAGGGCAACTTGATCACCTTTTCCGCGATGATGCCTTCGCCTCCATGAAGCTTCGCCCCGCCGAGAAGTACGACGAGCGCCGGCAGGATCTTGCCTTGCTTGTCCTTGATCGAGCTGCCGTGAAAGCCGATGCTAGCCAGTCCGTGTTGCCCGCACGAGTTGGGGCATCCGCTGATCTTGATCTTGATGTCATTGTTGTAAATGAGATCCGGATACTCCTGGCGGATAACGCGTTCAAGTTCGAGGGAAATCATGGTGCTGTCCGATATCCCCAGGTTGCAGGACTCGGTCCCGGGACATGCCGTGATATCGCCCACGCTGTCGAAGCCCGGGTCAGCAATCCCGAGTTCCCGCAACGCCAGATACAGCGGCTTCAGGGCTTCCTCCCGGACGAACCGGATCAGATAACCCTGGTTCACGGTGATCCGAAGTTCGGGTGAGGCATAACGGTCTACAACATCAGCGAACCTGCGTGCGTCCGCCGAGGAAAGATTTCCCGTCGGTAGCTTAACGTAGACTCCAAAAAATCCGGTCTGTTTCTGGGAAAACACGTTCGTTTTCTTCCACGCCTGATACGCTGCTTCATCCTTCAGGTGTACCTCATCAAATGTCCGTGGCGCCGGAAGGATCGGATCGGGAAACGATGTCCATGGAATCGGATACGACGCGTACTTCAGCGCCATGCGTTCTTCCTGGACAAGGCGCATTACTTCCGGCAATCCAACCTCGTCGAGCAGGAACTTGAATCGCGCTTTCATTCTTCGGTTCCGTTCGCCGTAACGGTCAAATACCCGAAGGACGCTCTCTGTGAAAGGGATGAGCTGGTCCTCCTCGAGAAACTCAAAGGCCACTTCGGCGAGGTACGGATTTGCCCCGAGGCCACCGCCGATCAATACTTTGAAGCCTCTTTTTCCATCGACCACGCGGGGAATAAAACCGAGGTCGTGGATAAACGTAAATGCGGAGTCGTCATCGCCGGAAGAAAAAGCTATTTTGAATTTCCGTCCCATTTCCTGACAGATAGGGTTTCGCAGGAAGTACCGGAAGGTTTCATCGGCGTAGGGGGAAACATCAAAGTGTTCGTTCGGGTCGACGCCGGCAGTTGGCGAAGCGGTAACATTCCTTACCGTGTTGCCGCAAGCCTCCCGGATCGTGATGCCGTCTGTCTCAAGTTTTGTCCAGAGTTCCGGTGTTTTGTCGAGGCTCACAAAGTGGATCTGAATGTCCTGCCGGGTGGTTGCATGGAGATTCCCACTGGCGTATTCATCCGAGATATCGGCAATGCGTCTGAGTTGCCTGGTGCTCACCCTTCCGAATGGAAGTTTGATGCGCACCATCTGCACACCTGGTTGTCGCTGGCCGTAGATCCCCCTCGCAAGCCGGAGGCTTCTGAATTTCTCCTCGTCGATCGCACCGTTCCTGAAAAGGTGAATCTTTTTCTCGAGGTCGATGATGTCGCTTGCAACGACCGGGTTGTTGACGTCCTCCAGTTCTGATCGAAAACTTTGCATGGCAATTGGCCTTTAGTTCAAACAAAAATGCCTCTCCTGTATTCGCAGGAAAGGCATGGCAATATTTTTTGTACTCAGACGGACTACCCATGCGGTCTTCCTGCAATGCGGCGACGATGCTTACAACACCAGGGTGTCGCAGGCATCGTGATCCTCATCTTATGGATAGCGCTGGTCATCATTGTTTGAGTCAATTAACGAAAGTAATGGCTCGGAAGACGGAATTCAACTTCTGCGGTACGAATTATCAAGTTTTTAACAAATGGGCAGGCCAAACAACCGTTTGTTGTTAAAACGCAATCGTTGTCATTGGTTTTCACAGAAAGGCCGATTGAAAAACTCGTGATGCGTCCCCCATTCGGGGATAGGCGTCCACTTCGCCCGAAGACGGGGGTTATAACACTAAAGAGGAAGCACGCTTCCCCTGCTAGTTATCTTCGGGCTGAAGGGACTAGACATCTTTATCATCAGTTTACCGATAGGTTAAGTCTGATTTTTTCAAATGCTGGCGTGAGCACGAGGTCCCGCGCATTTTGGGCCGCAAGGTTGTTGGAGAGTATGCTTACGGCTGGCTCGTGGTGTCCTGTTGCACCTTTCATGAGACGCCGCGCCTCCGTCCTGATTTTTTCCAGGTCGTGCTGACCCAGGTTCTCCAAAGGCGGGAGCCGGAGATTTCTCCGGGCATGTCTGAGGTCGGCCAGGCGCCGCCAGCAGGCCAGGAGTATTGGCGAATGGTTCAATTGTTTCACCACATCCATAAACGCCTTCGCTTCGTTCATGACGATTTTCCAGGCGATATCAAGACCTCCGAAATCATCAAGCGGCGACTTGTGCATGCGTTTTACATCGTCGAGGTTGTAGAGTTCCATGCGAGGGTGATCGGCAAGCTGCCAGTTGAAATTTCTTGGCATACCAAAATCAAGGATGTACCAGGTTTTCTCGCAGTCGAAGGAGGCCTTAAGAAAGGCATCGCTGAACAAGGTCACTTCGTAATGGGTTCCTCCGACAATTACGTCGGCGTCTCTTGCGTGAAGCTGGAGTTTGTGCAACTCCAACGCCTTTGCGCCAAAAGCGTCTGCCAGTTCGCTTGCGCGCGTGAAATCCTGACTGATAATGGAGACGTTGCGCGCCCCCTCTCGATGCAGGCATTTCAACGCCATCCGCGCCACCTTGCCCGTGCCAATCACCAGTATCTTTTTGGCGCGGAGACCCTCTGCCCTTCTTGCCACCTCCGCGATCCCAACATCGACCACGGATGAGCAAAATTTATCAAGACCGGATTGGGTCCTCGCCTGTGTGGAGACGCGCACCGCTTCCCGTAAGAGGCAGTCCATGGTTATACCAATGGTGTTGGCATTGACCGCGGACCGATAACATTCGGTCAATTGATCGCTCACACACGAATCGCCTTTGATGCGTGCAAGGAGCCCGCTTGCCACCGCAAACAGGTGCGTCACCGATTCCTGGCAGGTGGGATAGAACTGCGTGTAGTCCATGAGCCCCGGGAACGATTGGAAGAACTCCTGTAGAGGATCCATGCGGTCGTTGACCACGTAAACCGTAAATCGGTTGCAGGTAGACAAGACGAAAGACTCCTGCACGGAAGCCGCCAGGCGGCCGAGTTGCTCTTTGACAGCCGCTTCGGTTGCCAGCAGTCGTTCACGTACGTGAAGGGGTGCGTCCTGATGACTGATCTCCGCGGCAAAAATCTGGTGCGCCATAGGCGTAAAACTTTACCCTAAAAGTATGGGCGGCGTGGCGCGGGAATCAATCGTGGGAGGATCGTATTTTGCAATACAAGGTTTTAACAAAAAAGTTGCGTGAAAGTACTTAGGGAAAGTTTTTCCCCTGCGCAACCAGGCGCGTTCGGGGAATGTGGCAAAGATTCGGTCAAATATTACATCTTCAGAATTTTCATCTGCTGCGCTTTCTTCACAAGCTCAATGGCATTTTTCACCCCCATTTTCTTCATGAGGTTAGCGCGATGCGTTTCAACGGTTCGGTGGCTGATGAAAAGCTTGTCCGCCATCTGCTGGCTGGTCAGTCCATCGGCAATCAGCCGCACGATCTCGACCTCCCGTTTGGTCAGCTTTGTGCTTTCATCGGCCATTTTTTTCCCTGTAACACTCTGTGAAAATTGTCTGAAGACGATCTGCTGCACCTGGCGGCTGAAGTAGTTCTTGCCCTGGAGGACGGTTTTTATGGCGTTGTCCAACTCGCTTCCGCTTTCATTCTTCACGACGTAGCCCTTCACGCCATATTCGAGGCATCGGCTGATGTAGTCTTCGTCTTCGTACATCGAGAGGATCACGATGTTGGCATCCGGGTTTGCGGCGAGGATAGCCCTCGACACCTCCATGCCGTTCATGTCCGGGAGGGAAATATCCAGCACAATAAGGTCGGGCTGAAGGCGGTTGAACATTTCCAGGGCTTCAGTTCCCGAGGACGCCTCAGCGACCACCTCCAGTTCTCCGTTTTGTCCGACGAGGTTTTTCACTCCGTCCCGCACCATGGCGTGGTCATCAGCAATAATGATCTTGTGTGGCATAAGCTGGCTTATTGTTGTTTTACGGGTGCTTCAATCATAATCAGGGTACCGCGAGCCGCATCTGACTCAATCGTCATTTTTCCGCCCATGATCTCGGCGCGGTCTTTCATGTTTGTCAGGCCATGGTGTTTCGATTTATCGATCACCTTCTTCTTTTCAAAACCTTTGCCGTCGTCTTCGATCATGAGTTGCACTGTTCCGTCCTCCTCGTTAAGTTGAACGCTGACCACACTTGCGCCGGCGTGGCGCACCGCATTGTTGATCGCTTCCTGTGCGATGCGGTACAGGTTGATCTTTTGTCCCTGTTCAAGTTGCGTTTCATCGCTCAGCGACTCGAAGACCACCCGGGTGCCGGATGTGCGTCCCATGGACGCGCAAAGCGAACGCAGGCAGGTGGCAAGGCTGAAGTCCCTCAGTTTAGCAGGCGTGAGGTTCTCGGAAATGCGCACCGACTCCTGGATGGCATCGTCGATCAGTTCTGACAATGCGCCGACGCGTTCATTCGGTGTGCCCATCCGCGCGATATTCATTTTAATAACATTGAGAAGCTGACCCAACCCATCATGGAGGTCACGGGCGATGCGGCTTCTCTCCTGTTCCTGCCCTTCCAGCAGGGCGGCAAGGTGTCGTTTCTCAAAATCCTTAAAAAGTTTTTCATGCGCTACACGCTCCGACAGATCTTTAAATATAATTACCATTCCGATAATCTCACCGTTGTCGTTGAACACGGGGCTCATGCTGCCCTCTCCCACGGGATGCTCATTGCCGTTGCGACACACAAGCGCAAGATTTTCAGGTAGGGAATTGGCGCGGCCGCGATGCAGGTGATTTTTGAACGGGTTGACTGGAAATTCTTCCGACAGCCGGTCTTTCAGCGAGAAAATGGTGAAGACATCGCTCCCCTGCGCTTCCCGCAAAGCCCACCCTGTGGCCATCTCCGCACTGGGGTTCATAAAGGTAACCTGGAAATGCGCATCAATGATGATCAGGCCGTCGCTGATGGAGAGGACCGTGGAATGAAACTTTTCCTCACTCTGTCTGAGCCTCGATTCAATGCTGTGCTTGTACAATGCCATCTCGATCACGGTGAACAACTCGCGGTCTTCGATCGGCTTGGTGAGGTACCCGAAGGGTTCTGTGATCTTGGCACGCTGGATGGTTTCCCTGTCCGTAAGCGCTGTAATATAAATCACGGGAATATGGAACTTCGACCGCACCGCCCGCGCGGCTTCAATGCCATCCATGGGGCCGTTGAGCATGATGTCCATGAGCACGAGGTCGGGTTTTTGCGTTTCCACCAGGGCAAGGCCCTCCTCGCCCGAGGCCTCCGTTCCGATAACGGCGTAGCCCTCCCGTTCAAGTGTCGTACGAAGGTGCGTTGACACAATAAATGAATCTTCTATGATAAGTATGCGGCCTTTTGCCATCCCGATCGTCAAAAATGAATTTGAAAGTTGGTGCCCTTCTCCCTGAGAATCTCCAGCCTTCCGCTCAATTGCCGGACGAATACGTCGATCAACTGCATACCAAACGAAACGCCTGCGCCGGGCGCGATGTGGTCCGGGAGAGAGATCCCATCGTCAGCCACGGAAAGCAGGTATGAACCCTTGTGCTCCCTGAAGATCACGGTAATATTACCTTCCTTTCTCCCTCTGAACGCGTGCTTCAGCGCGTTGGTCATCACTTCATTGACGATCAATCCGCACATGATCGCGTTGTCAAGCTGGATCAGGGAGTGATCGAAAAAAGTATGCACTTTCAGCGAAAACTCGGTCGTCAGCCAGGTGGTTTGAAGATCCTGGACGAGCTTGCCGAGGTAATCCGAAATTTCCACCTTGTTGATGTTCTCCGACTGAAGAAGCCGCTCGTGAATAAGGGCGATAGAGCGGATCTTTTCACGGGTGCCTTCCAGAAAACTCCGGATGTCATCCTGTTCGACATGAATGAGTTTCAGGTAAAGGATCGAGGAGATCAGTTGAAGGTTGTTCTTCACCCGATGGTGAATCTCTTTGATCAGCGCTTCCTTTTCGCGGACGGTATCCAGCAACTTTCTTTCCGCACCCAATCTTTCGGTAATATCCTCAGCCATCATCAAAAAATGGCTACCCTGGTCGATCATTCTGATCTGAACATCTGCATCAAACGAAGATCCGTCCTTTCGGGTGATCTTCAGTTTAAGGCTGATGAATTCCGTCTCGTTTCGGCGCAGGGAATTCAGCAGTGCGGCCAGGCCCAATTCATCAGGGAACTTGAACAATTCCGTGAGGGAAAGACGCCTGAAGGCCTCGGCACGATAGCCGACATCCCGTGCGGCAGCGGCGTTGACGAAACTTATCCTGAGCGTGTCGGTAAAAACAATGATTCCCTGGCTAATTCCCTCCAGTGCGTCTTTGAAAACGCGGTTCATCAAAGGCGTATCTTTGGCCGGCGTCTCGGCCGGGCTAAAAATCAATATGCCGACATCCCTGTTTCGACGCCTGGCCGGGCGGTAGTGTACGCCCACCGGGATTCGCATGCCGTCACGGGTTATCGCCGTGGTCTGCATCGGTTTTTTTGTCCGCAACCTGCCGTTGAGCGCCACGAGGTCCGTCAACGAAAGCCTTTTTATCGCTGCGGATGAATACCCAAGAAAACCCAGGCCCATCGCGTTCACATCGAGGACCGACCTCGACTTGGGGTCAAACAGGACGATGGGAAACGGGTGTCCTTTCAGGAATTCGGACAGGCCTTTGGCGAGGAGCATGGTAAAAGTGGCGCGTTATGACCCTCTAATTTATACCGGCCAGCCCATAAACCAAAAATTTATTACGGTGGCGAGCGCGCCCGACGCGACGGAACGCCCGATCCGAACCCCGCATTTATTTCATCCCGGATCGCGGATTTGTTTGGACACGGGTGAAAGAAAGCCTATAAAAAGTATATTTACCGAGTCAACCGATCGTCAGAAATCGTTTCACATGAAGGGAAAAAAAGCTCCGAAAAAAGAATCCATCATTCCGCAGGCAAAGCTCCTCCGCCTCTTCCAGATCATTGCGGTATTGAAGTCGGGGCATTGGACCATCAAACAACTTGCTGAACGTTTTGATACCAGCGAGCGAACCATCTATCGCTACATCAACCTTCTTGAAGAAGTCGATTTTCTGATTGAAAAAGATTTTGACAACCGGTATTTTATCATCACGTCGGAAGACGATCCCACGCAGGCCCAGTTCTCGTTGGAGGAGATGAAACTCATCAAAAAGCTGATCCAGTCCGGTACGGCCGATAATCCGCTAAAAAACCGGTTGCTGAAAAAGCTCTCGCTAAACTCCGAGCTGGACAGTGTGCCGCGCCTGTTTGTAAAAGCCCGCATCGGAAAATTTGTCGACGAACTTGCTGGCGCCATCAAAGCAAAACGTCAGGTTGTCCTGAGAAACTATCATTCGGCAAATAGCAATGAGATCCGCGACCGGCTTGTGGAGCCCATTCATTTTGGCGACAACTATCAGTCGGTCATGGCGCTGGACACCAGTGACAAGGTTTGCAAGCAATTCAAGCTCGACCGTGTCAGCGAGGTCGTTGCCATGGAAAAGGAGTTTCAGCACGAAGCGCTTCACCGCAAACATCAATCCGACATCTTCGGGTTTACCGGTGATGCGAGCACGTGGGTAACGTTGCACCTGAGCATGCGCGCCTACCTGCTCATGCGCGAGGAGTTCCCCCTTTCGGTGCCCTACCTCGACAAGCAGGAAAACGAATATGTATTCCATGGACCGGTGGCCACGTTCGAGGGTGTCGGCCGGTTTGTTCTCGGGCTGATGGACGAGGTCCGCGTGGCGGCACCCGACGCGTTCAACGTTTTTCTCCAGCAAAAAATGGCAAACGCCTTCCGCGGCAAGGCGGAAGCATAACGAAAGGACGACGAGAAGTCGCGGTTGACTCCTCGTCGTCGTCCCGAAGGCTACTTCACGGACACGCGTTCACTTAGGACCAACTCACCCTGCCTTACCGTGAGGACGTAAAGGCCCTGCCTCAGCGATCCGGTAGGCTCAATGCGAAAACCGTTTCTGACTTCGTCGGCGGTGAATTCCGAATTAAGAATTTCATTGCCGGTGAAGTCCATCAGGCTGATCGTCAGCGGAGCTTCACCATCGGTCTCCACGCGGACATTGAACCCCCGCTTCGGCGCGGGGTTGGGGAAAACATCGAGATGGAGTTCAGGCTGGGTGGCGGACTCCACCGCATCCCCGGTCGCCGCCACTACCGCGGACGCGAGCGATGACTGAGGATTACCACTTCTGAAGGCTGACGCCGGGATGGTAATCCACGAGCCATTCGTGTCAGGCCCCTTGTATTGTACCGTGAGTGAATGCACGCCATCGTAGTCGAAGAACTTTACAACGATGCGTCTGGCGCCCGCGCCCAGCGACCGGTTAGCGCCGGTAACGGTCTTGTTGCCATGCACACCGTCGTTGTTTACCACGATTGCCCCATCGAGTTCCACACGCGAACCGTCGCTCGAGGTTGTTCGGAACTGGTAGGTTCCCGCGTCGGCGACGTAGAGGTATCCGTCGAATTTGAAATTGAAATAGTCCTCTTGCGTCCGCGGCGACAGCGTTACAGCTGAAACGTGTCCGGTAAACTCCGGGACACCATTCCAGTTGATCTGGTCGATATCGGTCCACGCCCCTGTCGTGTGTTCGTAGTAAAGTCCTTCAGCGTAGGTATCCGCCGTAGCCGTATTGCTGGGTGCGCTGAGGTTTCCATCCAGGTCTTCCGCCTTGACGACAAAGTCATAGACGTGGTTCAGGTCCAGGTCTGTAAGCGTAAATTGCGTGACTGGCGACCCCGTTGTTTTTGATTGGGTACCATAATAGATCCGGTATTGCTTGATGCCCGTGTTGTCGGTCGACGCCGTCCAATTCAATGTGATGGTCTTGATACCGGTTTCCGCAGCAGTCAGGTTGGTGGGTGACGTTGGCGCCTGCGTGTCACCGCTTGTATGCACCTGAAGCCAGGCGTTGGATGCTGAAGGCGTATAGTTGGACCGCCCCGTGTTGCTCACGGCCCTGATCTTGTAGTGATACGTCGTTGAGGGTTCCAGTCCGGAATCCGTAAATGTCCTCACGTTGGGACCCGTCAGGGCGGGCATTTCCCACTTGGAGTATGTTGTACCGCTGATCACCTGCCGCCGCCAGATCTCGAAACCCCCTTCGTTGGAGGCGTTCTCATTCCAGTTCAGTTTTACGGAAGTGGATGACATGACTTGTCCCGTAAAATTTGTGGGTGCGCTGATATTGACGGGCGCCTGATTGTTGAACACGACGTGTTTTGCGACGGAGGGTGGTGTCGGGCACATCGAGGCGTCCTTCACGATGAGTGTATACGCGCCGTTTCCCGGGCACGGCCCACCCGAGCAATTACCCGCCGAGAATCGCACGTAGCGCGTGGTGTCATCGCGGCTGCCGGGAAGGTTTTGGAGCACGCCATTCTTGTACCAATAATAGTAAGCCGCGTTTGCCGTGGTGTATAAGTGCGCGTAGTTGTAGTTGTTGAGATCCCTGAGCAACACTGTGCCGGTTTGTTCGACGACCGGCGGGCCGGGATTCACGTCCGTGACGTTGACAGGGTCCGACCATTCATTCCAGTCTCCTGAAGACGGATTTTTAACCCTGCTGAAGCGCGCGCGGTAGGTTCCCGTGGTGGTCGCTTCGTACGTGGCAGCCGTGGCACCCGATATCGTCACGCCATTGCGTTGCCATTGATAAGCATGGAAGCCTTTGGCCACGGCCATCCTCACACCTTCTCCGGTCGTATGGCAAATGTTTGCCACGCCACCGAACACGTGAACGCGCGCCTTCGTCTGATCCAGCATCCAACTGAAGAAGTCGGGTTCATTGTAGGCTGTGTTCCACACGCCATGGCCAAGGTTGGCATACATCGAATAGCGAACGTGCATACCCGCGGCGCGAAAGGTCCGGATGTAGTTCTCCGTTTTCGTGGGTGTGGGCGACACGTCCTGGCCGCCCTGAAATATCCAAAACGGAATGTGGGCAATGCTGGGCAATTGTTGCTGATTAATGACACCCGCTTCAGAGGGTGCCGACATGGGCAGCGCCGCGGCAAACAACCACGGCGCACGCTTCAGGGCTTCATAGACGGCGATGCCACCATTGGACAGCCCATGAATGTAAATCCGGTCCGGATCGATGTTGTGTTTATTGACCAGTAACCGGATGAGACGGATCGCATCCTGGACCGTTCCGGCATACCATCCGTTAAGGTTCTGTGGAAACAACACAAATCCGGGGAAAGCCCTGGGATGAAGCGTCGGGTCATCAGGAAGCCGCGACCCCGCGCGATTGCGCGCGTCAAGGTGTGGTTTCCCGCCGTGTAACAGATTATGGTCATTATTCAACAATTCCGATGTGGAAGTTGTGGGTGCCGGAGGATTGTTCGCGTTGGGATTATAGTTTCGGTCGTCATGGTAGCAGTTGTTGTCCCAGCAGTTTCCCCTTTCGCCAGCCCCATGCATCATGACCACCAGGGGGTACCCTTTCGAATAGCCAGGTTGATACCCTCCCGGAAACAACAGCCGGTAGTTCATGATGAAGTAGTCGTTGTTGCCGCTTTTCTCGCGAAGATTGCCCTGCGTATAAGGGGAAGAGTCCCACCCTGTCATGTCGCGGTAGGTATTGGTCCTGGTTCCCCCACTTTGCCGGTAGCTGAACGTCTTGTTCTCCTGCAGATAGTAGTATCGCGTCGCCGATTTTCGCAGACGGATGTCGAGGGTTCCGTAGGGCATGTTCGAATTATAAATATAGGAGGTGTCCACCTGCGCCTGGACACTGCAAGAAAGCAACAAGGCAATGCCGCCAAGCGCTGTCCTGAGGTAGTAAAGTTTTTTCATAAGAATGATTTTCCTGAGGATAAGGAAAATCATGCCCGCAACCGTGCATTGAAGCCGACTCAGGAAACACCAGGCAGCGTCACGCGCAAAGAAGTGGTATCGCCCGGTATCGACTCGACCGACACGCCTCCATGATGCATCTGGAGAATTCTTTTTGCCAGGGATAGCCCGATGCCATACCCTTTGATCTTACTGACGTTGCTGCCCCTGAAAAATGGAGTAAATATGCGGTTTATGTCTTCACCTGGAATGCCGGCGCCCGCGTTGACGAAATCCACAGAGATGATACTGTCGGTGACGCTCAGGGTTACCTTTACCGACTTGTCGGATGAGAACTTGCAGCCGTTGTCGATCAAATTCATGAAAACGATCTTGATCAATTGCTCGTCGCCGCGAACGATCAGCGATCGATCGCTGAGTGAGATCCCGAAGTGGATGTGAATGTGGTAATCGGGGTGAAGCGTTTCAATGTCGTGCTTGGCCTCCCAGAGCACTTCATCGACGCGGACATCGCTAAAATGTTTCTCGGGCGATTCAGCGCTGGTCTGTGCAAGGAGTAACAGCTGGTTCGCCAGCGCATTCAGCCCCTTCGCACTTTCTAAAAGAGAAACAAGTACTTCGGTATGCGGACTTTTAGTATCTGCCCGGATCAATGTCGCCTCAATTTCAGCGACGATCAGGGCGATGGGTGTGCGCAATTCATGGGAGGCGTTGGCAATGAAATTCTTTTGACTGAGAAACGCTTCCTCCAGCCGGCTCAGCATCCGGTTGAAGGTCTGGGCAAGTTTTTCCAGTTCATCGCTGCGGTCGCCTTCATCGAGCCGCCGGTTCAGGCTGACTTCGGTAATGCGATCGACCTCGTTGACGATCCTGGAAACGGGTCTGAGGATGCGCCCCGCATAGAACCAGCCCGTCGCTGAAACGACGATGAGGCTGACAAAAAAGACCACGATCAGAATATTTCTCAGGTTTCGAAGCGCGTCATATCCATAGAGGTCAACAGCGGCGGCAACGACCTTGTAGTGCTCCCCGTTTTCCGAGAACAGGAAACCCAGTATCTCGTATTCCCTGTATTCCATGCGCACATCCCGACCCTCCTCCAGGCGCGCCAAAAAACCGGCGTCAACGGAAATGACGCTGACGGAATCCGAGCGGTACAGTTCCCTGCCGTGCTCGTCGAACACGAGTATGAACTGGTTGGGAAGGCTGGCGGGGTTGTCCTTTTCCATTCTGCGAAGCAGGTCAGGATGCACTTCCCTGAATTCGATGAGAATATTTGCGGTGTTGATGCCGCGGTTCTTCAGACGCCGGCGAAAGTCAGACTCCCGGTAGCTAGCGGAGAAAAAGTATATCGCTACAGACGCGGCGGTAAGGATAAAGATTACGATCAGGAAGAAGGTGAACGTCAGCCGGGTCCTGATCTTCATACATCGCTGCCAAAAATATATCCGAGGCCAACGCGCGTATGCACCAGTTTGGGTTCATAGTCGCGGTCGATCTTTCCCCGAAGAATGTTGATGTAAACTTCAACGACATTGGTACCGCTGTCGAATTTGAGTCCCCAGATCTTTTCAGCGAGTTCCGCGCGCGGAATTACGCGCCCGCGATTTTTCAGAAAATACTCCAGCAGAAGGAATTCGCGCGCGGTGAGGTGTATTTTCTTTCCGGAGCGAATGGCAATCTTCTTGTTGGTGTCGACCTGGAGGTTTGCGTCTTCGTACATGGGCGCCTGCGGCGCGGGACTATGCGCCCGCCGTTGCAGGGCCTTAAGGCGTGCGATGAGTTCCGCAAATTCGAAAGGCTTGAGAAGATAATCATCGGCTCCGGCTTCAAACCCGATGACTTTGTCTTCCGTCGTTCCTAGCGCCGTCAGCATCAGCACGGGCATATAGGCTTTTTTTTCCTTGATGCGCCTGCACAACTCCAGCCCACCTATCCCGGGAATGATCAGATCAAGAACAACCGCGTCATAGTCGTTTCCAAATGCCAATGCCTCGCCGCCAGTACTGTCATGCGCAACGTCCACACTATTGGACTGATCTTCCAGCACCTTCTTGATCAGCGATGCAAGCTTCTCTTCGTCTTCAATTACCAGTATATTCATTTGCATTCATCTTTAAGAGTAAGACTCAATATCAACCTACACATTCGGGCCGCAGCAGCGGCGATGACAAAACTCAAAACGACAAAGGCACAGGCTTGAGCAAGGAATGTAAATTAATTCCTTTTTAATTCGTTAAGCAACAGTTTTGTCATGAACATATCTAGTTTTGCATCCCAAAGGTATTCCTGAGTTAGGGAGGTTGAAACCTCCCTGAAACCCATCGGCGGGGCCGTTGGGTTTTTTGTTGTATTTTCGTTAAAAGACTGACCATCACCCTGCAATCATGGACACGACGCCCATTACAGAAAGCCACACCAGTGCACCCGTACGACGCACGCTTTACATCACGGGGCTGGCGCTGATCAACGCGATTCTCATCGGGTTTCTGGCAAAGGGTCTCGTGCTCCTCATCGGGCTTTTCACAAACCTGTTTTTTTACCAGGCCGTTTCGCTGGAGGAATCGTCCCCGTCGGGAAATCACCTGGGTTACTGGGTGATTCTCATACCGGTAGCCGGCGGCATCATCGTCGGTATTATGGCGCGATTCGGATCGCGCGCCATCCGCGGACACGGCATCCCGGAGGCGATGGAAAAAATCGTCAAGGACCAAAGCAAGATCCCGCCGCTGGTCACCTTGCTGAAGCCCCTGTCCGCGGCGATCTCCATTGGCTCGGGTGGTCCGTTTGGTGCAGAGGGGCCGATCATATCTACGGGGGGTGCGCTTGGCTCATTTTGCGGCCAGACCCTGCACATCACGTCCCAAGAGCGAAAGATCCTGTTGGCCGCAGGGGCCACCGCGGGCATGACGGCTATATTCGGGACGCCGTTCGCCGCCATACTCCTTGCCATCGAGTTGCTTTTGTTCGAGTTCTCCGCGCGGAGTTTTATCCCCGTAATGATTGCCTGCGTCACGGGGGCGTGCATGCATTTCGTGCTGTTCAGCACAGGGCCGACGTTCCCGATGCCCGATGTTCCGAATGCCGGCGTGAACGGCGTCGTTGCCTATGCGGTGATCGGATTGCTCGTCGGCGTCGCCTCCGTGATTGTCACGAAGATCCTCTACCTGATCGAAGACGGTTTCGAACGGCTTCCGATCCATTGGATGTGGTGGCCGGCAATCGGCGGTGTGGTTGTCGGTGTCGTCGGACTTATTGCGCCATCTACCCTCGGGGTGGGATATGAAAACATTACGGCGGCGCTTTCGGGCGAGCTTGCCGTCTCCGCACTTGTAGCCCTGTGTTTTTGGAAATTCATCTCATGGTCGTTTGCACTGGGAAGCGGTACTTCGGGCGGAACGTTGGCGCCTTTGCTCACCATTGGTAGTGCGGCCGGATGCCTCCTGGGAATGGTTGGGCAAGAATACTTTCCCCAGGGAAACATCCACCTGTCGATGGCTGCCCTTGTCGGTATGTCGGCGATGTTTGCCGGATCCTCACGCGCCCTCCTTACCTCCATTGTGTTCGCGATGGAAACGACGATGCAGCAAAGTTCGTTGCTTCCCCTGATCGCTGGTTGTGTGTGCGCGTACATGATAAGCTTCATTTTCATGCGCAACACCATCATGACGGAGAAAATCCGCCGCCGGGGCGTCATGCTTCCCGATAGTTACCATCCCGACGTGCTTGCCATCACCTCCGTGGGCGACGTGTTGCCTCCCCTTGCCGAGCAGGGTTTTCTTATTGTGAATGAATCCACACCCGTCGGCGAAATCAGGGAGTGGCTGCAGGCGAAAAGCTTTCACTATGACAAAAGCATCGTCATGATCTTAAAGGACGACAACACCACCCTGGCTTCAACCATCACGCCAGCCAAAATCATGGCGCACGAACGCGGGGATGAGCCGGTCGGTCCGCTCGCCGAGCGAATCTCGGAATGGCTGGAAAAAGATGACTCGCTGCTGACGGCCGTCGATGTGATGTTGAAAAACGGAAAGGATTTCGTTCCCATCGTCGACGCGCACTCGCATGCATTGGGGGGTATCCTTCTCGAACGCGATGTGTTCCGCGCATTTGAGCAACGCTTCCATGAGGAGCGCCATATTCACCGGCACATCTCGATGAGAAAAAAGACCGTGGAGATCTTTATCAAGGGAAAACGCCTGCTCAAAAAAACCACCCTGAAGGTGGATGAGCAGCCCACGGATGATGTCGGATGACTAGGTCCGCTCGAATTTGCCGGTAATCTCTTCGATGCTGACCCTGAATGCCACGGCCCGAACAGGCTTTGCCACGGGTGCGCCGACATCCCCAAATCCCTTCGGTGGCTTAACGGCCTCGCTCAGACGGACCGGTCCCAACCGGTCGCGGAGGATCTTCATCGCCACCGTTTGGTCTTTGCGGTCCTTCAGTTCCTGAAATTTACCCCAAACCAAAACGCTCCTCCAGTTCACGAGGTTCTCAATCCGGTCCACCTGAAAACAGACGCCGGGGTGTTTTCGCATCATTCGCACCTTTTGGCCTTCCTTTGAATGAATGTAGATGTGTTCGCCGTCAAACACGTAGCTCACAGGTACGATGTACATCCTTTTTTCCGAATAGTATCCCAGGCGCCCCACTTCCGTACTGTACAGCACCTGAACACACTGGTCTCTGGTTAGGTCTCCCAACATTTTCAGTTGTTTTCGTGATAAGGTTCAGTCATGAAGCCATCTTGTTCGGACATTGCTAATGGACAGACATTCAACCGTTGCGTTTCAAACTAATACTGGACTGCGGAAAGCATGGATCGCATTCTCATGGAGCAGGCGTTATCCGATCCTTCCGGGAAGGCCTCCTCCAGAAAATCTGTGGCTTGCAAAATCCGCTGCTTCAAGGCATCAGAGAAAAGCTCATGGTGATCAGCATAGTATGTTTCGAACGACGTGCACGCTTCTTCGGCTGAAACATTTCCCGCGCGAAGGTTGTCGATCGTTATGCCAATCACATGGGCTGCCTCGGGCACCTGGTCCCGTGACAACCGCGTCTCCGACAACCAGTCTTGTGTGAGCATGAGTTTCAGTTCACCCCATTGCAGCTCGGTGATGCCGCGCTCGGTAGCGACGGCAAAGAAGAAATTCCCCAACTGCACAAATAATTCACGTTTGAAGGCTTCCATTTTCGTCTTGCTTGTTTTAATGCCATGGTGGGTATTCAAAATCCCCAATACGCGACAGCTTGCCAGCAGCGCGTATCATGTGCTCAAGAATGGAAAAAACGATACCGTAAGAAATGACGGATATCAGGCGGAGGGGCGACAAATATCAGGATGCTGCCGGCCCGGTTCGAAGGGCATTTACCGGCCGGCGTCCTTTTTTCTCTGATGGATTACCCAAAACATTCCTTTGACATCCGCCTGCCATTCGGGCAAATAGAAAACAAGGACGATCTCCTCGATAAGCTGAACGCCGGTGACCATTACGGCGGCGTAGAACGCAGGAAGGACGAAGGGCAGGTCGAAGAACAGCAACAGGAAAAATACAGCCTGCAACACCGCGGCAAGCTTGGCGAGGTACGTGTGAAAACTCGTGACGCGGTGGTACATCACGAGTGCGGCCACATTTTGCATAGCGAACAGGGACAGCAGTGCCACGATCCAGGGCCAATGTTCCCATACAAAATCGGGATAGGCGAACCACAAGCCGATGGTTGCCACCAGCACGGTGGCATCGTCGGCCAGCGAATCCAACCGCGCACCGAAGACACTGCTTACCTTTAAAACGCGGGATAAGAAACCATCAATGGCATCCGTGAAAAAGCTGAAGGCAATGAGCCACTTAAACAGTGTCGCTTCTCCGATTATTGCCAGCCAAAGGATTACCGGCGCGGACAGGAGCCGGTATAACGTGATGGTGTTTACAACATAGAACCCCGCGGGGCGTGGCGTCATGAGCGTGCTTTCTCCTTAAGTTAACGAAATTCCCTGTCGACGTTGCCGGCGTTTCGTCACACGCCCGCAACCCGCCGCTTGTATTCAGCGAGGGCGTCGTCAAGGCGCTGTCGTGAGGTGGTATCACCCGGCGCATTGTGCGAAGGATGGATAAAGAGCTTTACGCCGCGATCCGCCAGGATCTCAGCAACCGTGGTCACGGTCATCCACACACACGTGATGAAGGCCATCGTGGAAATCGGTCCCACCTTGTCCTGATGATTCTTCAACGGCACGGAGGCGTCGCCAAGGGGTGCGCAGGTATCGACCACGTGGTCGGCGACCTGGAAAATGGTCTTACCGGTAGAGTGGCGGGTGGTCTTCCCTTTCGCTTCAGCGGCCGAGCCATAGGCAATCACTTTCATTCCGCGCTTCTTCGCTTCGAGCGCAACGTCGATGTTGACATTGTTTATACCGGAATGCGAGAACAGCCACATCGTATCGCGGGAGTCGAAGTTATATCCCTTCATGATCTCGACGCCATACCCCTCCGCCCGCTCGAGGAACAAGAACTGATGCACACCCATCTCACCGGTGATCCTCGTAAAAAACGTGAGCGGCAACTCCACCATCGGATGAAATCCGACAAAACCGCCGATCCGAGGATACATTTCCTCCACTGGAATCGTGGCGTGTCCACATCCGAAGGTATGCACCCACCTTCCGGCTTCTATGCTGTCGGCCATGATGCCCGCGGCGATCTTAATATTTTCAAGTTGTGTTTCTTCGATGCGCGACATCACGTCGCGCGCGTTATTGAGCCATTGTTTTGCCAGCATAGGTGTTGCGATTAGTTTTTCTGATAATATTTATGGTAAGGATAATCATGGTTACAAGCAGTACGAGAATAACGCTGATCAGATGTTGGACGCCCGCCGTCTCGGCGATCCATCCCATCGTGAAATTGACCAGCATGTTACCCAGCAAGGCAATGGTGAGCACGATGCTGAACGCCGTGCCTGACAGTTTTGAATACAACTCGCCCACCATTCCGAGCATAACCGGAAAACCGCCCGCGAGTCCGGCCCCAAGGATGACTAGCCCTCCAGCGGCAACGACAAACGACTGTGCGAATTGCAGGATCGCCGTGCCCATAACCAGCAAGGCGAACGAAACCGAAAGTATGCGCGCCGGCGCCATTTTCCTAAGAACCCCTCCGATGAGTAATCGCATGACGGCCATACCGGCGACGTACAGCGACAAGGCATAGAGCGCGCTCGCCTCCGGCAATGAAACTTCCCTGATAAGGAACGTCGTCGTCCAGTTGTTGACGATCCCCTCAAAGCTACTTTGGCAAAAAAGAAAGAACCCGATCAACAACAGGGCCGGATCACGCAGCAATCCCAGCCCCTTCGCCAGCGGAATCCCATCCGCGTGCTTCGGCGCCGGAAAACGTGTCGCCAAAAAAACAAGGCCGACAATCAGCGTAAAGTATCCCACGCCCGATACGACGTATTCAAAAGGAATGCGGTCGCCCAATACGCCGAGGATCGACGGCATGCCCAGCGCACCGATGGCATAAAAAACACCGATCAAACTGATGTTCGCGCCCTTGTCAACGGAAATGTCGGCGACGGACGCATTGCTGGCGCCGTTTATCACGCCACCACCAAAACCAAAAACAAGTATGCAGCCGTTGAGGACCATGCCATCCGTAGACCAGGCGATGCCCTGAAATCCCGCAAACATGAAAATGCTGGCCAGGGCGAGAACGACTTTGTATCCATAACGGTCGGCCACCGGGCCAAAGACCAGCGACCCCGCCAGGATGCCGAAGGGAAGGATGGAGAACATCGCACCCGCTTCAAGTTCACTGAGCCCGAATTTTTCCCGAAGGGACGGAGCCACGGCGCCGAGCGTGATCAATGAAATCCCAAATACCAGCATCCCGAGGCACGCCGACAGAAAAACAAAACGGGTAGGTTTCATAAGCGGTCAGTACGTTGCATGTTTTTTAACGCGAGGTATCCGGCGCCAAAGATTGCGGCCTTGTCACCCAGCGCTGCCTGCTCGAAATGAACCTGGCGAATGCTGATCGGTTGCGCCCACTTAACGGCTTCCTCATAAATTGCCGGGATGAACCTGGCGGCAGGGCCAAAAACGCCTCCACCAAAGATGACCTTCGAGGGGTTGAAGATGCTCACCAGATTCGCGGCAGCCATCCCCCACAGGTCCACGCACGCGCGCAACACCTTTTCAGCGAGCGCGTCTCCATTTATTTGCGCTTCAAATACATCGTGCGCCTTCAGCTTTCCCTGTCGTTGCCGCAAGCCGCCCCGATAACTCGTGTCCGTGTTCAATAATTCCTCCGCATAGCGCGCGATGCCATCGCCCGAGGCATAATATTCAAAACATCCGCAGGAGACATACTTCTCCTCGAACGGACCTTTCAACGCCAGCCAACCCACGGCCCCGGCGATGTCTTCCCTACCACGGATGAGATTGCCTCCGGATAATATTCCCGCACCAATGCCCGTACCCACCGCGATAAAAATTGCATCCGCGCTGCCCTGCGCGACTCCGCGCCAATGTTCCCCAAGGATACTGCACGCCCTGTCGTTGTCGATGGCGACGGGAGTCGTTGGAAAGGCCCGGCGGATGACATCCCGCAACGGATAATCTTCCCATCCCCTGATGTTCGGTGCCCAAACGGTCCCGGTCAGGGATCTGCTGATCCCGGGAATGCAAACGCCGATGGATTGGATCTCCTCCCGACGCGACAACGACAAATGCTCAATCTGATCTACGATCAGTTTGCCCACCTCGTCGCCTGTTCTTCCCTCCAGGGGAACAGCGTCGCTTTCAAGCAATTCGGCACCGTCCGAAAATACGGCGGTCGCGAGTTTCGTTCCTCCAAGGTCAAGCGCGAGAACAGACATACTTTATCGATGGACGTACACGGCTCCGCACCTTCATGCGAACGGGTACATCATGCGCAATGTAAAAAAAGAAAACAGAAAAGAGACGACATGTACGCACTCGTGCCATTTAAAAAAAGTGTGCACGACACACACACGGCACGCAAACCCATAATGAAGTCAGCGGGCGTCGCGGTGGAAGTTATTTCTTACGCAACAACTCCAACCTGACATCCACGGGAGCGTGGAATCTGCACAACGCGGCGTGCATGACCCTGACCACAAAAGAAGTCGGGACAAGCCGGAGGAGATAGTAGATAAAAACGTTTACCCGTCCCGGAATGATGCGGCGTCGCTTTCTGAACATTCCGACCACAGCGGCACGGGCAACCTGTCGTGGCGACAACCGACCCGACTTCGCGATCCAGCCGAGCTGGTCGATACGGGCCGTTGACTCCGGAAAGGAATCGACCCCTGCCGGGCACAGTACACTCACATGAATGTTGCTCGCCCGCAGTTCCTGGTGAAGCCCCCGTGAAAACTGTGTGATAAAACTTTTGCTCGCCGCGTACACACTCTTGAAGGGTACGGGAAAAAATCCCGCGAAACTGCTGCTGAACAACACCCACGCTTCCGGTTGCCGGCGCAACATCGGCAGAAACTCCCGCGTAATCAGCGCTGGCGCAAAAACGTTCGTCTGAAGGAGTCGTTGGTAGAAGTCGGCGTCAAAATCTTCAAAGTTTCCCTGGTATCCGATGCCTGCATTGTTGACGAGCACGTTGATCTCGAACCGTTGTTCCTCACACCACCCCAACAACCGATGCGGGGAACCGGTGAGGGAAAGGTCGATTTCAAAAAATGCCGTTTGGACGCAATAGGCTGTTTGCATTTCGCTGGCGGTGTCGGCAAGACCTTCACCGGGAAGCGACACCAGTACTACGTTGAGGCCCTTCGACGCAATGCATTCCGCAATCGCCTTTCCGATGCCCTTTGAAGCACCCGTAACCAATGCATACTGTCGACTCACTGTAGTTTGGGTTGCAGTTGTAAAATTGTTCTGCCAAGCCCGTCAGCGAGTGGCGTTACGCGGTATCCGAGTTCATTCTCGGCCTTGGTCGACGATAGGGGCCAATGATACAGGTATTTCCTGACCCATTCGGGAGTGATCAGGGGTCGCGTATCAAATACTTTCGCTTTGATCAATTCGGACTTCGCAAAGGCAACCATCAATGACATCGGCAAATGAAACAGTTTCCGCTTAAGCCCGCACAGGCGGCTCAACAGCCGAAAAAGTTCATTATAACAGACATTTTCGCCACCGAGGATGTAGCGATGGGCGGATCGCCCTTTTTCCATGGCCTGGATATGCCCCTTAACGACATCATCAATGTACGCATAATTTCCTATGCTTTCGCCGTTACCGGGAATAAAACGCCATTTACCCGAAAAATACAGCCGTATCAATCTTGAAATGGCATTGCTGTCGGTGTCGGCACCGGCGCCGTAGACGCGACTTGGGTTGACGATCACAACGGGTAGGCCATACGCCTCAGCGAAGCCGCGGCAAACTTCTTCCGCTTTCCACTTGGTATACTCGTAGGCATTAAAGAACGGATGCTCCCGTTGCGTGTCTTCGCAAACCGGCACATCACCTCTTGCGGGACCGAATACGCCCGCGGTCGAGGTGAACACGACTTTCTCAACGCCGTTCCTTCTCGCCGCCTCCAGCACATTGCGGGTTCCGTCGACGTTTACGCGCTGATAGAGGAGTTTATCCGACGACCACACCCGCGCGTAAGCCGCCAGGTGGTATACCTGTCCGCACCCCCGCATGCCGCGCGTAAGCACGTGACGATCCGTCAAATCACCCTCAATTATGTTGATTGATTCCCGCTGAAACAATGCCTTGTCCGCACGGGGCCGGAGCAGAACCGTGACGCGATCGCCGCGCCGGAGGAGTTCCTTTACCAGTTCTCTCCCGATGTAACCTGAAGCACCCGTAAGAAAGACGTTCATTGCGCGCGGATTATGGACGTATGCGTAAAAATCTCATTCCGGACGGGCTCCGGTGTCATATTCCGGATATGCGTGTTGCCCGGGGAAGATCCTCGGGTGAAGCGTAACCGGGTTCCGTCCATGGGAGGTCGGGAACCCGCACCAGAAGCTAGGACCCCTCGTCCAGCCCTTTCAAAATATCATTGACATCCTGTTCCGTGGAAGTCAGCTTTTCTTTACAAATGCGAATCAGGAACGCCGCGCGCTTTACCTTTTCCGACAATGCGTCCACCGAGATGTGTCCCTCTTCAATCTCGGTTACGATCTGCTGGAGTTCCTCGAAAGCTTGGGTATAGTTCGGTGTTTCAGTCATCCGGCTTTTTCATTTACAGATTTGATCTCGCTTTCAAACATCCCACTGGCGAGCGTCGTGGTGACTTTATCGCCGGTCTTCACGTCGGCCGTCGTCTTGATCGCGGCTCCATTGATGCGGGTGATGCTGTAGCCGCGCTTCAATACTTCATCCGGGCTCATGTTGTGCACGCTTTTCTCGAAACTTTCCATTTCCAAAACCCGCCGGCGAAGCAAGGTGCTGGCGTCCTTTGAAACGCTCTCCAACTGCCGCCGCAATTCCTGTCGGTTCAGGGCAAGATACGAAAACACTGCCTTCTGCAGGGCGAACGTCTCCGATGCCTGACCCGATTTTTCCCGGGCGACGAGAAAGCGGGAAAACTGGATCAGCGACCGCGCCCGGCCTTCAACCCGGTGCTTTCCGGAAAGGAGGATATTTCCAGTGACCGACCGGAAATATCGCACCGCATTGGAGAACGCCGACCTTTCCGCCCGAACGATCTCCTTGCTGAGCGCCCTGAGTTTTTCCGCGGCTTCCATAACCGGGGTCGCAAACTCGTCGAAGCGGGAGATGAGAAAGTTGGCAAGGTCGGTAGGCGTGATGGCATTTCTGAACGCCACCAGCTCCGCCACCGTTTCATTCGTAGCATGGCCGATGCCGGTGATCACCGGAATCGGAAAGCGGGCGATGTCGCGGCAAAGGTCGAGGTTATTAAAACAGGACAGCCCGACTTCGCCGC
This sequence comes from uncultured Roseivirgaceae bacterium, assembly GCA_964551035.1. Taxonomy (GTDB): domain Bacteria; phylum Bacteroidota; class Bacteroidia; order Cytophagales; family Cyclobacteriaceae; genus Chryseosolibacter. The sequence continues at coordinate 192,288 of CAZKBK010000003.1, forward strand.
CGCCGCCCCTGATGATGGCCACCACGTCGAAATGGTCCGCGACCCGGCGGATGCGCGAGAGCTGATAGCGGATGGAGTCGACGGCGCGTTCACCCTGCAGCACCGAGGGAAATAGCATGAGCGTGAACCGGTATCCGCCCGGATTGCCGGTGATCACTTCCTGAAAGTCGGCGTATCCCTTGCTGGTTTCAACAGAAATGATGGCGGCGCGCTTCGGCAGCAGGGGGAACTTCAACGACCGGTTCGAATCAAAAATTCCCTCCCCGCGCAGCGCGGCCACCGTCTCAGCTTTTTCACGCTCTAACTCGCCGAGGGTAAAGATGGGGTCGATGTCGAGGATACGCAGTGACAGCCCGTGTACCGGATCAAACGCGACCTTCGCGCAAAACAGCATGGTGATGCCATCCTTGAGCGGCGCTTTGACGACCTCTAGAAAAGTGCGGTTGATCCTCATGTAATCGTCTTTCCAGAGGTTGGAACGAAGTTGGGCGATGACCTTTCCGTCGCGCTTTTCCACCAATTCCGGATAACAATGGCCGGAATGCGGGTAGTAGTTGAGTTTGTTCATTTCCGCCTTGACCCAAAAAGAACTGCCGTAGCGCTCCGACAGCGTCTTCTGGATGCTGCGGGTGACCTCGAGCAGCGAAAATATTTTCCGGTCGGTGATGGGCGTCGTCATGATAGGAAAGACAATATACAAAAAGGGGTGGTACCCCTTTCGCCGGTATTGAGGATAATGGGCGGCGATCAAAACCGCCTGACCGGCCGCACCGCGATGGTGGTGATTTTCTTGAGGTGCTGCACGTTACTTCCCGTGCCGAAGGCGACGCCCCATACGCCGACGTCATCGATCTCCGAAGAACAAGCATAGGTGAGTGTCGAAAAGCCGAACGTTGAATGGAAGTTGGCACCGAGGTTAAACAGGTTGTGATACACGGCATGCAACTCGTCCCTGGAGGGCAGAAACCAGTCGGTATAGCCACCGATGGCGGCATCCCCCGCGATGACTGCCGGCGTATTGGGTCCCGCGCAACCGTTCGCCAGAATCTTGGCGGTATTCTCGCTTCCGGTACCGATATCCGTCGACGTTCCTCCGATAAACGTCCCATAGCATCCCCAGTCGACATCTACCCACGGGTCCGCGCCACCGGACCACGCCGCGGGCGCTGCTTCAAGGTAACGCCATCCATCGCTGTACGCGCCCTTGTCATAGAAAACGATGCCTCCCGCGGGACCTTCCCCACCTATCCAGTAAGTCGCTTGCCCGAGCGTTGTAAAGCTGACCTCTTCCCCGTAAGACGTACCTTCACTGTTGATGGCATAGGCGCGCACGTAGTGCGTTGTACTCGGCGTGAGCCCGGCCAACGACGAGGTGAAACTACCCTCACCGCTTCCGTCGGTGGTGTGCATGTCGTCATTCACGTTGGGACCAGGACTTGTGCCATAGACAACACCACGTGCCGTCACGGGGGCTCCACCATCGTCGGTGACATCCCCGCCGGCCAGGGCGGTGCTGGCTCCGATGTTCTCCGGCGTTCGCGTCGTGACGGTTGGCACCACGGCGTTTGCCGTCACTTTCACCGTCTCTGAATAATGGGGGGCGCAGGTTCCCTCCTGGATCTTCATCCGGAACCAGGAAGGGAATTGAACGGGGACATACTTGATCGTGTCGGATGTCCTGCCGGGGAGGTCGTTCCACGTTGCATTGTCGTGGGATAGTTGCCATTGCACGCTGCCGCGGCTGTGGTCAATGTCGAAGTAAACCGTATCGTCCGGGTCGATGGACAGGGTATGCTGCTGCGCGGAGAGCGAAAAAACTGACGAGACAGCCAACAACAGCGCAGCGACAGCGCATCGCGCCTGCGCCCGAAGGCTGTCAATAAAGTACGCTGTGTTTCTCATCGTCATCATTTGACCGATACGCGCATCACATAATCTCTATTTCGCGCGTGTACCTTCAGCAGGTAAATTCCTTTTGGAAGAGCGTTCGTGTATATTTCGTGCGCCCCGGGCGTCAGCGCTTCCGTCCATATCTCCTTTCCCTTGCTGTCGTACAGCGATAAGGTTGCCGCGGGTTCTCCGGTTTCGATGGTTAGTTTCCCGCGTACAGGATTCGGATAGATGGCAAAGGGAATCTCATCCGCCGCCGCTATCGAGGTGGGTATATCGACGAATACCATCACCTCGTCCTCCGCCGTGCATCCCACGTCATCGGTCACCGTCACGGCATATGCGGCATCCGAATCGCCGGTCGTGACTTCCATGTTTGGATCCTCGCCACCTGACGGTTGCCATGAATAGCTGTAAGGAGGGGTACCTCCGTCAGCGACAGGGTCGCCGCCCAGGGTCACCTGTTCTCCGGGCGGGGAAAAGATGTCGGCGCCTGCGTCCGCGGTCAGCGGTGGCGGTTGGTTGGATGCAAGGGTATAGCGGTGTGTTTGCTGGGCGAAGGTTGTAAGGGAGGCGCACCCGGCAACGAACAGGACAAGCATTCGTACTCGCGGACGGATTATGGTTGTGGGGGTAATGCAGTATTTTGGCAAAGGATGTGTTTAATGGCTGGCCTTAAATTTGCAAAAAAATGGCCGGTTATCATACGGTTTTACGGTCACGGCCATTTTTAACATTCGCAAGAATAATTGAAATTTAGTGTATGAATCTTTCCGCTAAAATTACCGGGGTGCGTTATGTGCTGGCCGTAAAAGACCTTGAAAAATCGGGCAATTTTTATACGAGCAAACTCGGATTCAAAACGCTCTGGAAAGGTCGGGGCTGGCATTTTCTAAGCCGGGAAAAATTTACGGTTATGCTTGGTGAGTGCCCTGACGACCGCTCCGCTTTTGAGACTGTCAATCACTCCTACTTCGCTTATATCGATGTGGAAAATATTGACGCATTGCACCGGGAGTTTAAAACCAATGAAGTTGAAATTCGGAGTGACCTCACCAATGAACCGTGGGGGCAACGTGAGTTCTCAATCCGCACGATCGACGGACATCGCATCCGGTTCGGTGAAGAAATCAAAAACTAAGGTATGGAAATCCGAAACCTATGTGTATTGCTCCAGGTTTTCGATATGAAAACCTCTCTTGCATTTTATGTGGACATTCTTGGATTTGCAATCCATGAAAGTGCCGGTGAACAAAATGACATGGGCTGGGTCTGGTTAAAAAGAAACAATCTGGACCTCATGCTGAATACACAGTATGAATTGTTCTCCCGTCCCGCGCATCCGGAGGCGCATCGGGTGAAAGGGCACAGCGACACGATCCTCTACCTGGGTTGTCCCGATGTAGATGCTGCTTATCATGAGCTCGTATCAAAGGGAGTGAAATGCGATCCGCCCAAAGTCGCTCCTTATGGAATGAAGCAACTCTATTTTAGCGATTCTGATGGTTACGGGATCTGTTTCCAATGGAAAACATCGTAAAGGGAAAATTTTGCAATGGGCTATGCCAAACCTCGATCACACATTACTATCCTCCAGCATTCGCTTTCTTCGCAGGCAAAAGGGCATTTTTATATGGAATTAAAATCAATGAAAATGCAAAGCTAAAGCAGTTATCCTGAAAGGACCTGCCTAAGATACCTGCAGGAACCACTAAGTTCATCGTATCGCGAGACACTATGAAGACCTCAGAAATAACCGATCCCATGTTTCGCGCTGCCGTTGAAGCCATTGACAACGGCGAATTAACCGCCTTGCAGCATCTGCTGGAACGCCACTCCAAACTTGTATCAAAGCGACTTGATATTCCGGAAGCGGGATACTTCAAGCATCCGTATCTGATGTGGTTTATTGCCGATAACCCCATCCGGAACGGGAAGTTACCGACGAACATAATTGAAATTACCCGCTTGATTCTCCGGTATGCACAGGAATATGCCAAAGAAAGTTACCAGGAACAGGTCGAATATACCCTGGGGCTTACCGAGACCGGGAGAATTCCCAAAGAATGTGGTGTACAGATTGAACTGATTGATCTGTTGATTGACTACGGTGCTACTCCGGGCAACGGCCACGGCGCACTCACACATGGGAATATCGAGGCGGCAAAACACATCATTGAAAAAAGCGGAATTGTAACGCTGACCGCGGCGCTTTGCCTTGATCGCTCACGGGATATACAGCGACTGTTAAATGAATCAACGGAAGAAGATAGACAAATCGCACTGATGGCAACAGCCTTTTACGGGAAACCGGAAGCGGTGTCGTTACTGATTCAATCCGGCACCGATGTTAACGGCTACATTGAGCATAGTTTTCATACACACGCCTTTCCCCTGCACCAGGCAGTATTCTCTGGTTCTTTTGAAACAGTAAGACTTCTCACGGAAGCGGGCGCAAATCTTCATGCAAGAGATAAGATGTATGACGGAACTCCGCTCGAATGGGCCGTACACATGCAAACAGAGGTCACGGATGAAACAATCCGGGCAAAGTATGCGCAGATAGAAACCTATTTGAAAGGATTCAGTTTAACGCAATGCCTATGAAACCCCAGCTGAAGTATGTAAGCCCGATCCTCTGGACTAAGGACCTGAAGGCAACGACCACGTTTTACACTACTGTGTTAGGATTTACCGCACACAGTAGTTTCCCTGATTTTGTTTCGCTGGCCAGGGATCGGGTAGAGATCATGTTTGTTGTTCCCGGCAACAATCCGGAAGGCGGGGACTCAAGCGATCCGGAATCGTTCTTTCCTAAACCGCTCCTCACGGGAAGTCTATATTTCACTATGAAAAATGTGGATGAACTCTGGCTTGAATTCAAAGACAGGCCTAAAGTAGTTTCACCCTTATGTAATCAGGAATACTGGATGCGTGACTTCTCGATCCGGGATAACAACGGCTACGAATTGGTTTTTGGCGAACCCATTTCCTACAAGGGTCCCGGTAACAATGAAACGAATGATCAATAAACCGAAAAAAACTACCGTTGAAATCATTTATTGCTCCCCGTTCTCCTTTGCTTGTCGTAATACTGTATTTAATCTGCTTAAGCAAAAAAACCGCCTGTTCAATGATGATTAGGCGGTTTTGAAATTTGTTGGATGCTGCTTTAGTAGACCGGCAGGGGATGTAAATCTTTTGCAAGAAGTTGACTTACAATTAAAAACAGAAGCGGTAGCAATGAAACTCACCTAATCGCTCACCAGGAAGTCAATAACGCAATCACGCGCCTTATGATTTGATTCAATTTTAGTTGAGGATTGTGAAATAACAAGCGAGGGATTGAATCTTTGATCTTTCTTTCACGTCTTGAAGACGTTTAAGGCATGCTGGTGAAAAGAAAATTCATGAGATATTGAGAGGAGCAAGCGATGTTTTCGCTACGCTCAAACCCAATTTCGAAGGTCTGTTCGTTTGAGACTTTTTTAAAGTCCCAGAACCGGATTTAGGAGGGGTTTTTGTGCATAGAATAACATCTCGCTGAGCAGGGTAAGATGTGTAGCCAGCCGATTGTTTGAAAAATAGAATTCCATTGCTACCTTTAGTATGAGCCCATGTGATACAACGGAAGTTGCATTCATATGGGCTCTTGTTGAAATATTAACCCCCGAGTTGAAAATGGAACCTTGGAAATCTAAACGATGGCTACCTGGTGTATTGTCGAAGTCTCAAACTAAACTGCTTATTGAAGAAGGTTATTTGGAAGGTGTCGATGAAAAGTCTATTGGCTTTTCGTCTTTTGATCTTCATCTATCTAATGAGGGATATCAACTAACCAAAGGTTCAATTAAGCCGGTTGGAAAAGATTATCGCAAATTTCTTAAAGATTCAAGAATCAGCGTAAAGCTTCAAACAAAAGATGAATATTTCTATCTCGAACGAGGGAAATGCTACGTTTTTAAGTTGCAGGAAAAACTACGAGGATTTAACGCTGATGTCAAAATATATGGCCAAGCAACCGCCAAGAGTACGGTTGGTCGATTGGACATAATAGCAAGATTAATTGTAGATGGGATGAAAGAGTACGAATGCTTTACTCCTGATGCAATAGATAAGTCAGGAAACATGTACTTAGAACTAATTCCTTTGACATTTAACATTAAAATTTCTCAAGGAGCGTCGTTATCTCAACTTCGACTTTTTTATGGCAGACCGGCCGAATGCGAATTGAACGGACAAGGGTATTATGAATCGTTATTAATTAATGACCCACATTCTAATACTGACGGTACGCTTTCAGTTGATCTGACTCCAGTGGAGATATATAAGGGTAAGAAGGCCGCAGCTTTCCGAGCAATAAAAAGCGAGGAATACATCGACTTATCGGGAAAAATTAAGGTAAAACCAAATGAATTTTGGACTTTAGAAACGGCTGAGGAACATTCAGGGAATCACCATATTATCGTCCAACAAAACGAGTTCTATATACTACGTTCGAAGGAAAAGATTTACTTACCAGAGAATGTTGCTGTATATTGTAAGGCAATGGATGAGAATCTTGGCGAAATGCGGATTCACTATGCCGGATTTGTGCATCCTTTTTTTGGGACAGATATAGAAGACAATCCGCTTGGCACTCCACTTATATTTGAGGTGAGAGGGCATAATGTCGATGTTTATTTATCGGATTCTGAAAAGCTGGCGCGATTAATTTTTTACCGAATGTCGGATAAAGCAAAAAGTGATGATGATGAGAAAAGTTATAATGACCAGATCTTAAAGTTGTCAAAACATTTTTCTGAATGGGATTGATCGGTAATACAAAGCTGGTTATGGACTTATTTACACAAGTTGATGATATACGAATCACGAAGGTTGATGCAACAGATATTGATTTAAAAACAGATAAATATTTGCTGTTAAAATCGCTATTAAGGGAACATGAGGGTATGTACCCCTTAATATTAAAATGGTTTAATGAAAAGGTTGAACCCGGTATAAAATACAACCAACGAATAGCGTATATCGGTTTTAATAATGAGATACCAATTGCCTCAGCAATTGTTAAGCTTGATCGGATTTCAAAATTTTGTCACTTATCAATTAAAGATAATTTCCGAAACCAAAACATCGGTGAGTTGTTCTTTGCAATGATGGCTCTTGATGTCAAACGCCATGCAGAAGAGATATATTTTACTCTACCAGAAAAATTATGGGAAACAAAGGCGGAATTCTTTAAATCCTTCGGTTTCAATGAAGTGAATTACTCACAAACCCAATACCGTAGCTTTGAGCATGAACTTATTTCCAAAGCTCCGTTTGATTTAGTATGGAGGAATTCTTTAAGAAAGCTTCCTAAAATAATTACAGCTCAGATAAATTCTTCAGATAGCATTTTCAGCGGAATTTTAATGAGCATCAATCCAAAATTCGTTGATAAGATTCTTACTAACGGGAAGGTCATTGAGTTGAGAAAGCAATTTAATAAGCAATATGAAGGTTGTCGAGTAACACTATACGCAACACATCCGTCGAAGCAAGTATGTGGCTATGCAAAAGTTGAACATGTAAAGCATGATACACCAGAAAACATTTGGAATCAATATGAAGGCTTGTTAGGATGCACTAAAGCTGAATTTGATAAGTACTGTAACGGTAATCAAAAAGTGTATGCTATTTTCTTAACTAATGTTGCCCCGTATAAAGTACCAATACCCTTAACACAACTGAATTATTGGTTAGATGAAAACATTTCACCTCCTCAATCTTATTACCGTTTAGAAAATAATCAACATTGGGCTAAGGCAATATCAATTGCAGAAATGTTGCAAGGACGATTTAGAACATTTACCCAGTTGGTATAATAAATGAAGACATTGTCCATCTAAGTGTGTAAGCGGCCGCGTCAAGTAACTGCGTACAAGGTTTGTATTTGCATAGCTCTCCGAAAATGTTAATAAATTGATTCACCACAAAACTCCAATTCCCAACCGGGAAAGTCCCCTTCCGGGTAATTTCTCTCAAAGCAAGATAAACGGACTTTAGGACAGAGGCATCGTCCGGGAAAGACATCTTAGCCTTGGTGTACTTTCTGATTTTTCCGTTGAGATTTTCGATGATGTTGGTGGTGTAGATCAACGTGAAAGCTTCCCCAAAAACAGTAGCGGTTAAAAATAAAGTTTAATCGTTAAA
>CAZKBK010000004.1:0-180048 GCA_964551035.1 uncultured Roseivirgaceae bacterium
CCTTGTTCTTTACCACTATCTTTTCCCGCAGCATGCTGCGCAAGCCTTCGACATTATTTCCCCCGATGGTCAGCGTTCCGCCGTGGCCCCCGTTTCCACCATTACCGCCGTTACCCCCGCGCCCGCCGTCACCGCCATTGCAATGCATCGTGCCGGGGCTTCCACCTCCCCCGATGCCGCCGTTGCCCCCGTCTCCGCCATTGCCTCCCGAAAGGTCGATGATCAGTTTGCCGGATATCGCAATGGAATCGATGTAAATGAAAAGGTCAATGCCCGGAGGGCCGTCGAGTCCCCTTCCTCCGCTGGCACCGTTCGTGCCATTGCGACACGGCCCTGGCGCCGTGGACCCGGCAGCGCCATTTCTTCCCGCCTTTGCCTGTGGCCCTCTTCCATCGATCATGCACCGGTTCCCAACGATGGCCACGCGGGCGCGAAGATAATTTTCCGGACGAAGTTTATTCAACACGATTCGGGACGAATCAAGCATGACAAGGGTATCAGCAACCAGGATGTCAGAATTGTTGATCCGAAAGGTTTCACCCGGGCCAACCACGAGCTTTTCCACCCGCACCTGGGCCGAGACGATCGACGACACGAAGCACAAAAGACAAAGCGCCCTTTTCATACCGCAGCACCCCATAAAAGGGCACAGTAATGTAATATTTCTTTCCCACAGGGCATAAAAAAAGCAGTGCGCGCACACTGCTTTTTTCCTGACTTTCTCTTGTTCGGTTTTAGTTGGTCATGCCTTCACTCGAATCGGCGGGCTTATCGCTAACTACGCCTTCCAGCACATCCTTGATCTCAACGCGCTGGCCGTCCCTGTAGGGTACAATCCAGGCATCTTTCACACCCATTTCGCGCAAATATTTCTTGAAGGTGTCCGCTTCCCAATAATCCCTGAAAACACCCAGCGTAATCCGCTGTGGCTCGCCTTCCTGTACCTCACCGCCAAAATTGGGGTTGTTCTCGAAGTACTTCGCAAGGTCCTTGTTCTTGAAGGCCCCGATCTGTACCCTGAAGACTACACCCTGTGAGTAGTCGTTCTCGGCAACGGGGGTCGGAGTTTCCTTAAGTTGCGCGATCTCGGCACGCGCCGCCGTAAGTTGATTCCTCGATTGGGACAACTGGTCTTCAAGTTCTGCGATGCGCGAATCCTTGTTGCTCATGGTGGATTGCAGCTGTGTTAATCGCTGATTGGCGGAAGCCAGCTGGCTCTCCGCGGCCTCTTTATCATCGAGTAGTTGCTTGAGGTCAGCCGGATTACTTTTGTACTCCTTGGCTCGTTTCTTCCACTCCTTTCGTTCCTTTTTGGAAAGTTGAGCGAAAATCTCGGTAGTCGAAAAAATCAAAGCCAGACAAAAAAATAAGGTCAGTCTGTATTTCATATAGTTTTGTAGATTGATGTTCGTCCCTGGGACACGATGCGCTCGCCCTTGCCCTCGCAACGACCCACTTCACCGGAGACCTTCATGTGTCATTCCAATTCCAAAATAAAAGTACAAATATTTTCTTGAATAAATAAAACTACGCCTTGCCGCCCATGCTGCCCACCATCTTTTCGGGCTTTACCCACTCGTCAAATTGTTCAGAAGTGAGATAACCCAGACCGACCGCGGCATCGCGCAAAGTCTTGTTCTCTTTATGCGCTTTCTTGGCGATGGCGGCAGCCTTCTCGTATCCGATATGCGTGTTAAGGGCGGTCACCAACATCAGGGAGTTCTCCAGGTGTTGCTTTATGACTTCCCGGTTCGGCTCAATGCCCACCGCGCATTTGTCGTTGAACGACACGCAGGCATCGCCGATGAGCCTGGCCGACTGGAGGACGTTGGCGGCAATCAGGGGCTTAAAGACATTCAACTCGAAGTGTCCGTTTGCTCCGCCTATGGAAACCGCCACGTCATTACCGATCACCTGCGCGGACACCATTGTCAACGCTTCGGGTTGGGTGGGGTTGACCTTACCGGGCATGATTGAAGAACCGGGCTCGTTGTCGGGAATGATGATCTCGCCGATGCCACAACGCGGGCCGGAGCTGAGCATGCGGATGTCGTTGCCGATTTTCATCAACGCAACGGCAGCGCGTTTCAGGGCGCCGGAGAGCTCGACCATGGCATCGTGTGCGGCCAGGGCTTCAAATTTGTTCGGCGCCGTAACAAAAGGGTAACCCGTCAGCGCGGCGATGCGCCGGGCCACGAGCACGTCGTACCCTTTCGGCGTGTTAAGACCCGTTCCGACGGCCGTGCCGCCAAGGGCAAGTTCCTTTACCATTTCGAGTGCGTTCCTGAGAGCCCTGATGCTGTTGTCGATCTGCTGCACGTAGCCCGAAAATTCCTGACCGAGCGTCAACGGCGTTGCATCCATGAAATGGGTCCGGCCCGTTTTGACCACGCCCTGGAATTCACCAGCCTTCCGGGCGAGGGTTTCCCGCAGTTTCTCCATGCCGGGTATCGTAATTTCCACTACCTGCTTGTAGGCGGCGATGTGCATGGCGGTAGGGAACGTGTCGTTCGACGACTGCGACTTGTTTACGTCGTCGTTTGGGTGCAGCACTTTTCTTTCATCGGTTAGCTTGCCTCCATTCAGCACGTGAGCACGGTAGGCGACAACTTCATTAACATTCATATTGCTTTGGGTACCGGAACCCGTTTGCCATATCACGAGGGGAAACTCACCATCCAGTTTTCCTGCGAGGATCTCATCACAGGCTTTGGAGATCAGGTCCTTTTTTTCGGCCGGAAGCACGCCGAGTTCATGGTTCGCCTCCGCGGCGGCCTTCTTCAGGTAGGCGAAAGCATAGATGATCTCCCGGGGCATGCTGGCTTCAGGACCAATGCGGAAATTGTTTCGCGAGCGTTCGGTTTGGGCGCCCCAGTATTTGTCGGCGGGCACCTGCACTTCGCCCATGGTATCTTTTTCAATGCGATGGTTCATGGCTAATGATTTTTCATGGGCAAAAATAGCCCGAAGATGCTTCACATAATGAGAAAAGAGTGGAAAATGCGCGGAGTAACAAAGAAAACCCCGGTGTCAACCGGGGCTTGTCAAATCATTTTCAGTTTCCGTCCGTCTGGAAGTATTTGTCTTCGTCGAACGCTTCTTCGTCGTCGAGCGGTTTCACGACGGCATTGATCTCGAGTATCTTGAACTCCGTTCTCCGGTTCCTCGCGCGACCGTCAGGGTTATCGGTCCCATCCGGGTTCGTGTTTCGGGCGATGGGCTTCAACTCGCCGTAGCCCTTGGCGATCATGCGATCGGGCGCGATGCCCTGCTGGATGAGGTAGTTGACCGCCGACTCCGCGCGCCTTTGAGACAGTTCCATGTTGTATTCCACGGAGGCTACGCTGTCGGTGTGCGAACTGAGCTCGATCTTTATTTCAGGGTTGTCGTTTAAGATCTGCACCAGCTTGTCAAGCTCCCTTGCCGCCTGTCGCGTGATGTAGCTCTCATTAAATTCGTAGTAGATGTTCTCCAGCACAAAGATCTTGTTCAACTCAAGTTTATCCAGCACCATGATGGTGTCCAGGGTGATGTTGGTGACGAGGTCTTTAAGGGTCGCCGGATTTACGCCTTTGCCTTTTGTGGTGAACGGCTGGCGTTCGACAAGATAGCCGTCAATCTCGCCGACCAGGGTATAGTCTTCCTCCTCATAGACCCGGAACAGGAACTTCCCGTCGTTGCCGGTAACATAGTCCTGCATGACCTCGCCGGAGCCGTCGATCAGGGACACTTTGGTGTAAGGGAGGATCCGGTTTTCAGCCGTATCGGCGGCATACGTAATGCCCTGGAGGTAGTAGTTGACCACCCGGAGGTCTGGGTCTTCGTTCACAAATGTGTAAATGTCATCATCGCCCTTGCCTCCTTCGCGGTTGGAGGTGAAAAAGCCGCGGTCGGCCCTGAAAAGGAAAATCCCGAAGTCGTCGCCGGCCGAATTGACGGGCTGCTTCAGGTTCTCAATCACGTTCTTCCCACCGGAGCGTTTAACAACGAAAAGGTCAAGCCCTCCGTATCCGGGATGGCCGTCGGAGGAGAAATAGATTTTCATGTCTTCCGCCTGATACGGAAACAACTCGTTCCCTGGCGTGTTGATATCCGGGCCGAGGTTGCGAATACGGGAGAACCGCCCCCGTGAGTCCATCTGCGCGGAGTACAGGTCCACGCCGCCGTATCCGACCCGATTGCGATTGCGACCGCGGCCGGTCCTGTTTGACGCGAAGTACAGCGTTCGCCCGTCTGGGCTGAAGGCCGGTGTGGAGTCCCAGGCGTCGGGGTCGTTGATGTTGAGCGGGATGGGCTCCGACCATGCGCCGTTTCTGAAACGGGAAAGATAGAGGTCGACATCATTGCCTCCTTTGCGCTTGCCACTGTTTCCCTTTGCAAACACCATGATTCTCCCGTCGGGAGAAAATGTAATCGTCCCGTCGTGAATACCCTCGTTGTTGATACCCCCGGAAAGCGGCGCCACCGTGGCGATATCGACGATCGCCCCCCGCGATGCCACTTTGTAAAGGTCCGTAAAGGGTGTGCCGGTAGCCTCGTAGATCTTTCCATCGCCCCTGTTCGAAGTGAAATAAAGTTCGTTGTTGAGGAATGCCGGGGCGAATTCGGCTGACGGGGTATTGATCAGTTCCAGATTTTTGACCCTGTAAAAACTCTTGTGCTGATTCAGTTCGTCCAGCTCGTTGAGTCCGTCCAGTTCGGCTTGCGCGCGGGACCTGAGTTCATCGTTATCGGTGGAGGCCACCAGTTCGTCGAGCGTCCTTTTGGCTGCTTCATACTTCTGGTTGACTTTTTGCGCCCGGGCGTAATAGAATTGAATGGAGTCCTGGTCGAGACCGGGTCCCCCTGCCTTCTCGTAATACGGCTCGGCTTCTTTTAACCGGTTTGAAAGTCGGTATGACTCGGCGATAAAATAATTGGCCACTCCATCGTTGGGATTTTTCGCGAGTTGCTTTTCATAGTAGTCAATGGTCGGCTCGTATTTCCCGAGTCGGAATGCCTTGCTGGCCTTTTTTTCAGCACTGCAGGCGGCAAGCAGTGCCGTTACTATGATAATCAGGAGAGTCGTGTACCTCATAAACGCCGAAACGATAGGGTGTTAAAGCTACAAAAATATTCATCACGTCGTCACGCGGGCGGAAGCGTAACGCCTGACCCAGTTTTTCCCGGCGGGGATAATCCACTCGGTTTCCAGTTGGCCCCTGGTCGGCACCAAATTATTGAACGATGGCGTGTCCTCGTTCCATATAGCCTCCGCAAACTTTTGCTTCAGGTCTTTGGCCGGGATCAGGATGACTTCACCGTGTATCAAAAAAGCCGCCTGCTGGCGATCGAAAAGTTTCGTGCCAAGAACAGATTCAAGCTCACGGAGTGTGCGGACCGAATCATCGATGGAGCATCCGCTGGGTGCGTTGAACGCTTCATCGGCGGCAAGAATGATAAATTGGTCGTAACGGATATCAAAAGCCGCCCGCATCGGGCTCCCATGTACCAGCCAGCGCGCCGTAAACGCCTGGAGGTGTTCAGAAGCCTTCCTTACTTCATCGGCCGTGAACTTTCTGTTGGACTGAAAAATCCATATCCGTGAGGACGGGTGGATCTCATTAAAAGGTACATTCATAATCGCGTTGTTTCCTCGGTTTCACCGGCAACGGGTAAACACCGCCAATACATTGAGATGGTGATTCGCAGCCAGCATGATTACATCTAACTTAAACCCTGTGCCTCTGCTATAAGTTCTGCGAGATCCTTCACCTTCACATCACCCTCCCGCTCCTTATTTTTTACGCCGTCGCTCATCATGGTCATGCAGAATGGGCATGCCACGGCAATCGTGGTCGCCCCTGTCCCCAATGCTTCCTCCGTCCGTTCCACGTTGACGTCTTTCTTGCCGGGCTCGGGCTCCTTAAACATCTGCGCGCCCCCGGCGCCGCAACAGAGGCCGCGGGAACGACAACGTTTCATTTCGACGAGGTCCGCATCCAGCGCCTCAAGCACCTCCCTGGGCGCTTCGTAAACGTTGTTGGCGCGGCCGAGGTAGCAGGAGTCATGGTAGGTAATCTTTTTCCCTTTGAATGACCCGCCTTCCTTCATCTTGATTCTGCCTTCAGAAATAAGTTGCTGAAGGAGAGCCGAATGATGAATCACCTCGTAAACACCACCCAATTGTGGGTATTCATTTTTCAGGATGTTGAAGCAGTGAGGACATGCGGTCACAATCTTCTTGATGCCGTATCCGTTGAGCACCTGGATATTGCTCATCGCCTGCATTTGAAAAAGGAACTCGTTGCCCGCCCTTCGTGCAGGGTCTCCGGTGCAACTCTCTTCCGTTCCGAGCACGGCAAAACGGATTCCGACGTCTTCGAGAATTTTCGAAAGCGCGCGCGTGACGCGCTTGTTCCGGTCATCGAAGGAGCCGGAGCAACCGACCCAAAACAATATCTCCGGCATTTCGCCGCGCGCAACAAACTCAGCTACTGTAGGTACGTTCATCGGTATATTTGTCACTTCATTTCAGCGTTCGTTCTCATTGTTCTTTTGCCCAATTGAACCGGTCGCCGGGTGAAAACTTCCAGGGCGCGAAATTGGTCTCGATGTTCTGATACATCGAATTCCACGACGCCGGCGCCCCCGACTCCTCCATCGAAACGTAGCGCCGAAGTTCGAGGATAATTTCAAGGGGATTGATCAGCACAGGGCAGGCTTCGACGCAGGCGTTACAGGTTGTGCATGCGTTGATCTCCTCGCGTGTTATGTAATTATCAAGCAGCGTTCTGCCGTCCTGCAATCCGGGGCCTCCCTTTTGAAGGCTTCTCCGCACGTCCTCCATCCGGTCGCGGGTATCCATCATGATCTTTCGCGGCGAAAGCTTCTTACCGGTGATGTTGGCGGGGCACTCTGCCGTGCATCTTCCGCACTCCGTGCACGCATAGGCACCCATCAGGCTGGTCCACGGTAAGTCGTTGATGTCTTTGGCGCCGAATCGGCCGGGGTCCGCCGCGGGAGTCGTACTGCCATCAGCCAGACCCATCATCATTCTCACTTCGTTGGTAACAACGGGCATATTCTTCATCTCTCCTTTAGGGGTGATATTCCCGTACCAGGTGTTGGGAAACGCCATGAAGATGTGAAGGTGCTTTGAATAGGTGACATACACGGCAAAGGCCAGTATTCCGACAATGTGTAACCACCATGCAACGCGCTCGATGGCGACCAGTGTGTTCACAGAAAGGGACTCAAAGGCGGGCATGAGCATCGACGAAAAGAAAAGCGGGCCTGTAATGGGATACGCGGGATGTTGTCCCTGCAATAACTGGTCGGTGGCATTCATGGTGAGGATCGCCAGCATCAGGGCAATCTCCGTAATGAGAATGATGTTCGCATCAAGCCGCGGCCAGCGCGTCATCTCATACATCCGGAAACGGCGTACCTTCAGAACGTTGCGCCGGACCAGAAACAGCGCGCAGGACAACAGCACAGCGACCGCGAGAAACTCAAAGAGGTTCATCAGCGCGTTGTAGAAACCGCCGAGATAGGGCGCGAAGATCCGGTGACTGCCCGTGACGCCATCGATGATAAACTCAAGTACCTCAATGTTGATAACGAGAAATCCAACGTAGACAAAGAGGTGCAATATGGCCGGAATGAATTTTTTGAACATCTTTTTCTGGCCGAAGGCAACCAGCAAGAGATTTTTCCATCTTTCGCCCTTGCCGTCAACCGGGGGAATTTCCTTGCCCAAATTCATATTCTTTCGAATAACGGAGACACGCCTGGCAATGAACCAGATGGCAACCGCCAGCACGACGAGGAAAGCTATTTGCTGCACCATGACAAACTATTCGGTGGTAATCTTAATAATTCAAAATCACATTTTGCGCCAAATATAAATTTATCTACTTTTGTGCCCCCTGCTGAAGGCAGTGGTGTGCCGGTGATGTAGCTCAGTTGGTAGAGCAAAGGACTGAAAATCCTTGTGTCGGGGGTTCGATTCCCTCCATCACCACTTTCAACCCCCGCCGGTTTCTCTTGCAAGATTGTTTTTTCCGTTGCGTCGGCCGGCCGGTTTTACGGGTCGGTCTTGGATGTCTCTCTCACGAAGTTTTCCGGCTTACCCTTGATCGTTACCATCGGCTTACCTGGGACGAGAAACTGGTAGAATTTTCCGGATTGGTCAAGCGACCGCAACATAAGTTTCCGCAGGTAGCCCTCCACCGGCAGAATGACCAGCGCCACAATCACCTGGATAAAAAAATCGATCACGGGACTCTCTTCGGTCACGAACGTCGAATTGATGGCCGTCTGAATAAATTCAATCAGCATGATGATGGTCAACAACGACAGCAGGCGACTGATGATCCGGTACCTTGCGCTCAAGCGGAATGAGAGCATTACCAGCGAGGCAAAGACCGAAAACTCAAGCGCAAAAAACAGGGGACGCTTCCAATATGGCGGCAGCACTTTAAATGTCGTCAGCTCCAGTTGGCTGACCTCTCCAAAGATGTTCCTCGCTTCCACGTGCAACTTATATTCGCCGGTTGGTAAATAGGGAAAGGAAACGACGTTGTTTTGGGCCGACCACGACGACCAATCGGGTTGCATGCCCTCAAGCCAATAGCGATACTCCACGCCTTCCGGGTTCACGTAGTCCGGCCTGACCACTTCAAAGGTGACCGCGCTATGTTCCTGATCAATAATAATTTCGCGCAACGTAAGAATTCGTTTGTCCTGGTGGACAATCGATTTCAGAAAAAGGGGAAACTCCGTCGCTAATGGGGTGATCCGATTACCAAAGAACTTGTAGAGGTTGTTGCTTCCACTGATGAGCCAGATATTCTCCCGGTCCGCATCGGGGCCGATGAACCGCAGGTCGTTGAAAACATTGAGAAGCTGAACATTCTTTTCCGTTTCTGAGGGATCCAGGAAGGACCAGCCGTGGTCGTCGCGATAGACAATGTTGTTGCTGTGCGCAAAGTACTGGTTCACCCTTGGAAGGGAGTCGATCTTTTCCAGCGCCTTTTTGTTTTCGTCATAGCGAAAGAAACCATCCGCCATCGCAATAACGACCTCGTTATTCAAAAGCACACCCGCCGTTCTTTCCGTGTTCGGTTTCGCAAGCTGGATCGTCTGCCGGTGGCGCACGTCGCCATCCGTGCTGCGGGCCCGGTAAATCCGGTTGACGCCGCATAGCCAGAGGTCGTTGCTGGCGCCTTCAAACGCGTAGTGAATTTGATCGTCCAGCGCCGAGTAGAGGCTGGTATTTTCCACGTATTGATCAAGGAACCTCAACACGCGAACGTCGTCACTATAGGTTGAGACAATGAGGAGGTTTCGCTCCGACGGAGAAAAGATGTATCGGATAGGTTCATCCATCACCACACGGGCGGAGAGGCCGTCGACTTCATATAACCCGCCCAGCCCCGCAGCGACAAGCTTACCCTCAACTTCGGCGAGGTGGGTGATTTTTGCGGTAATGCCCTGAACGCGTTTGTACTCGAACTGCGCGGAGCGCAGTATTCGTTCTATGCGTTTTTCACGCCGATAAGTGGGACCGGCCGGAGCAGCATCCTCATTTTTGTCGGCTTGTGCAACGGCCTGTTCAGTGGCCGGGTCATCCTTTTTCTTTCTCCTGAAGATTCCCAGGAGACCCCGCCGTTTTGATTCGCCGGTGGTTGCCGTTTCAACGGGCGCCGGTGGTGAGGTCTTCTTAGAGGCCGCCTTTCGTCCCTTCACCTCCACGTTGACGTAATAGACAAGTTCATCATAGACCTCCACCTTCTCCAGTTTGAAGAGTCCCAGCGAGGTGCCCACGTAGACGGCGTTTTCCAGGGCGTAGACACAGAGGAGATTTCCTTCCAGCCCCTTGTAATGATCGAACGCATTCAACGGCAGGTAGGGCGAGATCTTTGTAAACCCATAATCGTGGGCGGCCCAAATATTGTGATTGACATCGCCCATGAGGGCAAACACCTCATTGTCGGGCAATCCGGTACTATAGTTCGATATTTCCTGGGTAAGCCCGTTGAGAGGGTTGATGAACACAACGCCACCTCTAAGCGTACCAAGGGCCAGCAACTGGCGGTTGAGCCACACACCGCTCATAATGACGCTCGCGTCGATGTACGCCTGCTCCTGTAAATCGGGTAGTGGCTTTATCCGGACGTCGGGACCGCATGAATATAAGCGGTTGTCACTTGTGGCGATAATGTAATGATCGTCGAGGCGTACAGCAAAAACAACGCTGGATGTCAGTTCGAGTGCGGCGGGTGTCAACCGATCGCCCTCCAACTTGTAAATCCCGTTTTCCGTACTTGCGTAAAGGGCGCCGTACAACTCGAAGAGACGGAAAAACAACTCACCATGCGACGCCGGAGCGATGCGGCTAACCTTTTCATCATGGTCGAGCCGGTAAATCGATTCGGCGGTCAGAAAATAGACCACGTCGTTAACGATCAGCGCCTGAAACGCGTTGGCAACGGTAGAATCGGAAAGCTGCCGGACAAGTCTTTTTCCGTCACTGTCGCTGCTGATCACACCGAAGCCCTTCGTGCCTGCCCAGTAAGTTTTCCCCGCTGGATCGATCTGAAGGGAAAAGACGGTAGAAACGCCATCCATTAAGTCCCACTCGCGACCGTCGAACTGCACCAGCCCACCCTTGGTCGCAAAGTAGATCACCCCATTATTGCCCTGAGCCATGTCGAAACACACATAATCGAATTGCCCCGTGGCGGGTGAGTAGTGGGTCTTAAAATAGTGTCCGGTTTGGCCGTAGGCAGTCGCGGTAAGAAAAAGGAAGGCAAAAAGGATGCGGTGACAGCTGGGCATATTCCAAAATTAATCGGAATATTCAATTCAGGAAATCACGGTATCACCCTTTTCTCAACTGATGCGGCTCCAGTTGAGG
Source organism: uncultured Roseivirgaceae bacterium (assembly GCA_964551035.1). Lineage (GTDB taxonomy): Bacteria > Bacteroidota > Bacteroidia > Cytophagales > Cyclobacteriaceae > Chryseosolibacter. The sequence continues at coordinate 10,904 of CAZKBK010000004.1, forward strand.
CTACTTTGGGGAATTGAGTCAATTTGGGCGCGGATCACACTGTTTTCAGGTTGACTGAGTGTGGGGTCGCTCTCCATAATTCTGATAGCTACCTCGCGTGCTTCCTGAAGAATCTTCCCGTCTTTTCCAAGGTCGGCAATCAGCAAGTCAAGGACGCCGCTCTGTTGCGTTCCCATGAGGTCGCCCGGGCCGCGCAATTGGAGGTCGGCCTCTGCGATCTCGAATCCGTTGCTGGTCCGGGTCATTGTCTCTATGCGGGTCCGTGATTCTTTCCCCAGTTTATAGTTGGTCACGAGTATGCACCACGATTGCTCCGCACCCCGCCCGACACGGCCCCGCAATTGGTGCAACTGCGAAAGGCCGAATCGCTCTGCATTTTCTATGATCATCACCGAAGCATTGGGCACATCGACACCGACCTCGATCACGGTGGTTGCCACCATGATCCTGGTCTCCGCCCTGGTAAAACGGCCCATTTCATAATCCTTGGCGTCCGCCTTCATTTTTCCGTGCACAATGCTGATCGCGATATCCGGAAACGCGCGGCTAATGCTTTCATAGCCGTCCATCACATGTTTCAGGTCCATCTTCTCCGATTCTTCAATCAGGGGATACACGATGTAGACTTGTCGCCCGGCATCTACCTGCTCGCGGATGAAGCCGTGGATGCGCAAACGGTGTGCGTCGTACATGTGAACCGTCTTTATGGGTTTTCTTCCCGATGGCAATTCATCAATGACCGAGATGTCGAGGTCGCCGTACAACGTCATGGCCAGGGTACGCGGAATTGGCGTGGCCGTCATCACTAAAACATGGGGATAGGCGACACTGTTTTTTTGCCAGAGGCGGGAACGCTGCGCGACTCCAAAACGGTGTTGTTCGTCGATAATCGCCAGACCCAGGTTTCGAAACTGGACCGTTTCCTCTAACAGCGCATGCGTGCCGATCAATATCCTGACATCACCACTGGTCAGGCCATCGTGAATGTTTTTCCGTTCCGCCTTTCTCGTCGACCCGGTAAGGAAGGCGGTGGGAATGCGCATCAGGTCAGCATACTTCCTGAGATTTTGATAGTGCTGCTGGGCGAGGATCTCCGTGGGTGCCATCAATGCGCATTGGGCGTCGTTTCCGATGACGAGGAGCATGCAGATAAAGGCGACAATCGTTTTTCCACTGCCGACGTCGCCCTGCAGGAGGCGGTTCATCTGTTTCCCCGACCTAAGGTCTGCATAGATTTCACGGATCACACGTTTCTGCGCCGCAGTCAACTCAAATGGCAAGTGGTGGCTGTAAAATTCCGTAACCAGCGCGGCGGAATTGAAGACCTGCCCCACGAACTTCGTCTGGCGGAGTGCCCTGGTCTTGAGCAGCCGAAGTTGAACATAAAACAACTCTTCAAATTTCAGGCGGTCGCGCGCGCGGCCGAGGGTCTCGGCGTCTTTGGGAAAATGGATGTGTGAGACCGCTTCCGATTTCGGTACCAGGCCATGCCGCTCCAAAATGTAAGGGGGCAACGTTTCACGTATCTTCCCTCCCGCCATCGCGAGCAGTTCATGCATTAATTTCGACAACAGCTTGCTGTCGACGTGGCGCGCCCGTAGTTTTTCGGTAAGCGGGTAAACGGGGTGAAGCGTTAACGCGGATTCATTCCGCGCCGTGAGGGGTTCGAGCTCAGGATGGGCGATGCTGTATCGATTGCCGAACCGCGACGGTTTGCCGAAGGCAACGTATTCTGTGCCGATACTGATCTTCTGGTTTATCCAGTTGATGCCCTGAAACCAAATGAGTTCCAACGCTCCGGTCTCATCTTTCAGGTAGGCCACCAGTCGTTTTCTTCCCCCTGCTCCGAGGAGTTCTTTGCCAGATATCCTTCCTTTCACCTGTACAAAGGGAAGGCTTTCGGCAACTTCGCTGACGCGATAAAACCGCGTGCGGTCTTCATAGCGAAATGGGTAGTGCTGGAGCAAATCGCCAAAGGTGAATATGCCGAGTTCCTTGTTCAGCAGTGTCGCCCGCTGGGGGCCGACGCCCTTCAGGAATTCGACAGGTGTATCGAAAAACGCACGTGTGCCCATGAACGAGGGCAATATTCAAATTTTAGGATCATGGCGCACAAGGCATTGCGACAAAATATTCCGTATTTTTACGGTCCCACGGGTTACGAAACAGCACCCGGCGGTATCCTAAGTGTAGTTGCTATGAAGGTTGACTGTAAAATTTACAAAGGGATAGCGTACGTCCAGTTCGGTGAGTTACCGCCGGCACAACAGGAAATCCTGCTTAAGACGATTGATCCGGATCAGTTCATCAAGATCATGATTGATGGCGAGATCGTGAGTCGGTGTCTTCAATACAAGGATTACACCTCGTGGTATGAGCGGGTTTATGAAGTTCAGGCGGCGCCCCCTGTCAGCGTTCGCGAAAACCGGGTAAGCACACCATCGGCGATCGAGATCAATCCAAACCTCGCCCTTGAATAAGGCCTAGTCCCAGATTCCGCGATCCGGAATTATTTCCAGCACATTTCCTTCGGGATCGTTGAAATAGAACGATCGTTTCCCACTCTTCCAGGTCACCTCATCAATGATCGTAATGCCACGCGCCACAATGGCCGACCGGAAATCGTCGAACCCGGCTTCCGGAACTTCAAATGCAAAATGTTGATGCCCTTCGGCGTAGTGTGCGGGAGGTGATACCTTCGCCTTTGAGTCATCGGGATTAAAGAGCAGGAGAACTGAATCGCCAGCGCGAAGGAAAAGGTGCTTGCCGGGGAGCGCATTGATCACGGGAAGCCCCAGCGTTTCGGTATAGAATGTCCTGACCTTTTCGAGGTCACGTACGTAAATGCATGTTTCCTTTATCCGTAAAAAATTCATTGGCAAATATTTTTTTTCGCCGCCAGGTACTCCGTCCACAGTTCATTCAGAATGTCGGCCGCAGGCTGAATGCGTTTGATCTGCGCTGCAACCTGACCAATCTCGAGCTCCCCCTCTTCCAGGTCTCCCTCGAAGATGCCCATTTTTGCACGCCGTTTCCCCAGCAAGTCCGCCAGTTCTTCGTTCCCCGCGCCACGCCGCTCGGCATCAGCCACCCTCGAAAAGAATGTATTCTTTACGAGGCGAACCGGCGTGAGCCTCTTTAGGGTCAGCATGGTGTCTCCCTCCTGAAGTTGGGTAATTTTTGTCTTGAAATTTTCATGCGCGGAAGACTCAACACTCGCTGCAAAGCGACTCCCCACTTGCACGCCGTCTGCGCCAAGCGCTTCGGCCGCAAGCATGGCCCGCCCGTCGGCAATGCCGCCCGCCGCCATCAGCGGCAGTGTGATTGCGTCGCGGACCATCGGTACCAGCACGAGCGTCGTTGTCTCTTCACGTCCATTGTGGCCGCCGGCTTCAAAACCTTCCGCAACCACCGCGTCAACACCGGCTTGCGCTGCCTTGCGGGCGAATTTTACGCTCGAGACTACGTGCACGACCGTCACTCCGCGTTCCTTCAGGTAGGGGGTCCAGGTTGAAGGGTTACCGGCGGAGGTAAAAACGACCTTCACCCCTTCCTCGACAACCACGCTCATCAGTTTATCGATCTCGGGATAGAGCAGTGGGATATTCACGCCGAATGGCTGGACGGTGGCCGCTTTGCACTTGAGGATGTGCTTCCGGAGTACTTCTGGGTACATCGAACCTGCGCCGATGACGCCGAGGCCACCGGCATTGCTCACCGCAGACGCCAGTCGCCAGCCACTACACCACACCATTCCCGCTTGTATGATTGGGCGCGCAATTGAAAAAAGTTTTGCTATACGATTTTTGTCCGAATCCATGGATTTTAAAGTCATTTTTTGCTATTTACAAAAAGGTTCACAACCCCTTCTGATTTACATCCAGCTTGCCCCAGAGAAGTTGTCCACAAAGAAATGATTTACGCGATGTTGCATAAATCATTGTCTATCAGTCCATTAAGCGACACCAGGAAGTTCTTGTGGATAAGTCATCAATTTTGTTGATATCTTTTTTGTTTCGGTAAGACCTTTATAAGTGCCTGTAATTGAACTTTTTATTGTCGCTTCATTGGCGAAATTCTGGCACTGATTTCGAGCGCTTTTTCCCGTTATTTGCCACGTAAGGTTGCCAAACTATTGGAAGAATTTATGAGACTCTTTTTTGCATTCCTGTTATCATCCGCGTGGGCGCTGCCGGCCCCGGCGCAAGAACCGGAGACGGTTAAGCTTGAGCAACTGCTGGCGCTGATGGAGGAGAAGAGCGACAAAATACAAGTGATCAACTTCTGGGCAACATGGTGCGGTCCGTGTGTCAAGGAATTGCCGCTGTTTGAAACCCTTCATGCCGAGGCATCCGACCGTGTGCAGGTTACGCTTGTTTCCATGGACCTTGATCTCGATCCGGATCCGGCAAAAGTTTACCGGTTCGTGGAACGCAAGAATCTGGAATCACGTGTTCTCCTGCTCGACGAGCCGAATCCCGACGCCTGGATCAGCAAGGTTCACAAGGAATGGTCCGGCGCCCTGCCGGCGACTCTTATCATTAATCCGAAAACCGGTCAAAGAAAATTTGTAGGAAAAGCCTTGCGCGAAGGCGACCTTGAACGGCTCATTGCAGAAGTCGAATGAAACCTAATACTGCAAATCGCGTGATTATATAAGAAAGGAAACCCAAATTATGAAAATAATGAAATCAATTCTGCTCACGGCCGGTTTGCTGGTGTTGGCCGCCGCCCGACCTTTTGGTCCGAACTACGAGGTGGGAGACACGGTGTCGGACTTCAATCTAAAGAACGTCGACGGGAAAATGGTAGCGCTTTCAGACTACAAGGACAAGAAAGGCGTAATCGTCATATTTGACTGCAACACCTGCCCCTATTCGCAACGTTACAATGAAAGAATTATCGCGCTGAACGACAAGTATGCGCCGAAGGATTTTCCGGTGATTACCATCAATCCGAATGATCCTTCGATTTCAAAAGGCGATTCATTCGAAGCCATGGTCGATCGTGCAAAACGGAAAGATTACGATTTCCCCTATCTGGTGGATAAGACTCAGAATGTGGCGCGCGCTTTTGGTGCAACGAACACCCCACATGTCTTTGTCCTCAAGAATGTAGGAAACGCTTTCAAAGTTGCCTATATCGGCGCCATTGATGATAACCCCCGTGATGCATCGGCAGCGAATCAAAAGTATGTGGAAAACGCCGTGGATGCGCTTCTTTCGGGTGAGGAAGTTCCCGACGTGAAAACCAAAGCCATCGGCTGTGGCATCAAATGGAGCAATAGCTAACCGTTAAATACCCATCGAAAAGAGGCCGTGAGAGATTTCATGGCCTTTTATTTTGCCTGAACGGATACCAGCTTCAGGCCGGCAATCGATCCGACCAGAAGGAAAATGAAGAACATCCGCCAGAAATCCGCAGGTTCCTTAAAGAAAAGAATGCCTACAATGACGGTGCCGACCGCTCCAATGCCTGTCCATACCGCATAGCCGGTTCCGATGGGGATCGTCTGGATGGCCCTGTTCAGGAAAAAGAAACTCAATGAAATGCAGACAAAGAACATCGCCGACCACCACCGGTTGGAAAAATTATCTGAGAGCTTCAGGCTGGTGGTAAAACCAACTTCAAACAGGCCGGCAATGATGAGGTAAAGCCAGGACATGATTTTTTTACGCAAAGGTAAGGGAATGCACGGCCATTTGCATCTTCCCATCCCTGCCCGGCTGTTTCCCTTTTGCTCATTCGTTTTAGAATTCATGTCCTAAATTCTATTTTTGAAGGTTGCTCCAAAACGAATGGGACTCATCAATTCAATATTGACCTGGGTAATGAAGAAGCGCATCCATCAGATCGAGCTCTTCATGAAATATCCGCACGACGTGCAGGACGAGTTGTTCAGGCGCCTGGTCGAAACCGCGCAGGCTACGCAGTTCGGGATGCAGTTCGGATTTAGCGACATCCAGAACTATGAGCAATTTCGGAGCAGGGTGCCGGTTTCCAGCTACGAGCAGTTGTTTCCTTATATCCAGCGGCTGATGCGAGGCGAGCAGAACATTCTGTGGCCGTCGGAAATAAAATGGTTCTCGAAGTCCTCCGGTACCACTAACCAGCGGAGCAAGTTCATCCCCGTTTCCGAGGAAGCCCTGCGGGAATGCCATTTCAAGGGAGGAAAGGACCTGATCTCGATTTATGTTAACAACTATCCGGATTCGAAGCTGTTTGACGGAAAGGGCCTGGCCGTAGGGGGAAGTCATCAGATCAACGAATACGATTCCTCTACTTCATCATTCTACGGCGATGTCTCGGCAGTCATCATGCAAAACCTGCCGCCCTGGGCGCAGTTCATCCGCACACCGAGCCTCGAGACCGCATTGATGAGCAACTGGGAGGAAAAGATCGAAAAAATGGCCGCGGAAACGGCAGAGGTCAACGTTACCAACCTGGCCGGCGTCCCTACGTGGACGGTTCTCCTGATCCAAAAAATTGTCGAACTGACGAAAAAGCGTCATATCCTCGAAGTATGGCCAAATCTTGAGGCATTCTTTCATGGGGCCGTTGCCTTCAAGCCATACCGCGCGCTCTTTGAGAGCCTGATCCCGAAGTCCGACATGCGCTACTGGGAAACCTACAATGCCAGCGAGGGCTTCTTTGGGATTCAGGACCAAAAAGACTCGGACGAAATGCTGCTGATGCTGGACTATGGAATCTTCTACGAATTCATTCCAACCGAAAATCTCGACGACGAAAATCCGCGGGCGATATCCCTGGCTGAGGTGGAAACCGGAAAGAATTACGCGATGATCATTTCTACCAACGCGGGCCTTTGGCGGTACAACATCGGCGATACCGTAAGGTTCACCTCCACTTCCCCTTATCGGATCAGAATTTCGGGACGCACAAAACATTTCATCAATGCGTTTGGCGAGGAACTCATTGTCGAGAATGCCGAGGCCGCGGTGGCCAAGGCCTGCCTGGAAACCAATGCGATCATCGATAACTTTACGGTAGCCCCCATCTATCTTGAAAAGGGAAAACGAGGGGGTCACGAATGGATTGTGGAGTTCAAAGTGAAACCCCGGAACCTGCCGGAGTTCGCAGAGGCGCTGGACAAGCACCTTCGTCAGGTGAACTCCGACTACGACGCAAAACGTCATCACAACCTTGCCCTCGTCGGGCCGCAGGTTCACAGCGTCGAGGAAGGCACTTTCTACAAATGGATGAAAAAACGGGGCAAGCTTGGCGGACAGAATAAGGTGCCGCGGCTGTACAACTCCCGCGAGTATGTTGAAGACATCCTCAAAATGATCGCATCACAGTAACACCCGGCCTATTCGCGGCGTATGCCCCGAAGCCATGAAGCAATACTCCAACGCGTCGACTCCTGCACGACGGTACCGCTCTCGGCGGCGCGGTTGACTTTCTCGACCGTATAAAATGCCGTTGGGAGATTGTCTTTCAGTTCCAACAGCAGACCTTCAAGCGATTCCCTTGGCAATACCGTAAAAACAAGGTTTTCTCTCCCGTCCGGTCCGACGGCATCAACATGGGTGTATCGAAAGGTGCGTTCATGGAGGTAGTCCAGCAACGCCCCGACATCTTTCCGGGTGATGATCCTGACAATCACTTTGCCGTAGGCGATCCGCTCCTCGATGATCATTCCCACGTAGATTCCCGAAGCAAACCCCGCAGGGTAAGCAAAGTAGCAGACCCAGTTGTCAAGGTGTTCGAATATCTGGCTAATGGCAAGCAACCAGATAAAGGATTCGAAGAATCCGAGAAGGGTGGCCGTCACGCGCCGGCCGCCCAGCACGTAGATGATTCGGATGGTGTTGATCGAGACGTCAGCGATCCGCGCAAGAAATATCAGCAGCGGCAATAAGCCGTATCGGTAAACGTCGGGGTGAATCGCCAGCGTATCGGTAAAGAATTCCTCCATGGCGCCGCAATTTTAGGAAAATTATTGGATCTGATAATTTGAGATTGTGGAGGTGAGTCCTGTCAGCCGAACAAATCGCTGAATACCTCCGTGAGGTTGCCAAAAGGCTTGATCGATATCGTGCTCCTCGCTCCGGCGGCTGCGCGCTGGCTGTATTTTGAGATGTAGATCTCGGTAAATCCAAGTTTCTCTGCCTCCGATATGCGCTGGTCGATCCGGTTCACCGCGCGCAACTCGCCGCCGAGACCGATTTCCGCGGCGAAACATACTTTTTCGGATACCGGAATTTCCTGCATGCCGGAGACCATGGAAACACACACCGCGAGGTCAATAGCCGGATCCTCAACCTTGATGCCCCCGGCCATATTGACAAATACATCCTGAGTGCCCATGCGGAAGCCGCATCGTTTCTCAAGAACGGCGAGTAGCATGTTCAGGCGCTTCTGATCAAACCCGGTTGGCGTGCGCTGGGGCGTTCCATACGACGCTGGACTTACAAGCGATTGGATCTCGATGAGAAGCGGCCTGTTCCCCTCCATGGTGGCGCCGATTGTGGCGCCGGTCAATGCACCATCCTTTTGGGAGATCAGTATCTCGGATGGGTTTGACACCGGTCGAAGGCCGAGGCCAAGCATCTCATAGATGCCGATCTCCGACGTCGAACCAAACCTGTTTTTGGTCGTGCGGAGAATCCGGTACGCCAGATGGCGATCGCCTTCAAACTGAAGCACCGTATCGACCATGTGTTCGAGCACCTTCGGGCCGGCGAGCATGCCGTCCTTCGTAATATGGCCGATCAGGAATACGGGCGTATTCGTTTCCTTTGCAAAGCGCATCAGCTCTCCCGCACATTGGCGAACCTGCCCAACACTTCCCGCAGTTGATTCAAGCTGGGGCGAGTAAAGGGTCTGGATTGAATCTACAATGACAACCTCAGGTTCCATCGCCTCAACCATTTGAAAAATGCTGGTGGTATTGGTCTCCGTCACCACGTAAAAGGACGCCGAGTGATCCTGAAGGCGTTCCGCCCTCATTTTGATCTGCTGATCACTCTCCTCCCCCGAAACGTAGAGCACTTTCTGTGACTTCAATTTCAGCCCGACCTGAAGCATCAGTGTCGACTTCCCGATACCCGGCTCGCCGCCGATGAGCACGAGAGAGCCGGGTACGATACCGCCGCCAAGTACGCGGTCGAGTTCCGGGTCGCCAGCGGTCCACCGTACGTCATGGCCCGGTTCAATTTCTGCCAGGGTTCTCGGCTTATTAACTTTTCTTGCAGGCTGCTGACGCCATTCATTTTTGGAAGGCCCGGAAGTTTTTTCCACCAACTCCTCGCTAAAGCTATTCCACGAATTGCACGAAGGGCATTTTCCCAGCCACTTCGCTGACTCGTATCCGCAGTTCTGACAGAAAAATATCGTTTTCGCCTTTGCCAGGGCTCGCAATGAATTTGAGCGCCTAAAGTCCCAAAAAAAAATTGAAAAGAATAATAAAGCTTCAATGCGTTGCAGGTGCGGGCGTGGACCTCTTGCGAAGCGAGCCCAAATGCAAGAATTGCGTGCTTCATCACGCCAGCGAAATGGTCGCGCGGTATTTTCAAATTTTCCAAATTCGGATGGAATCGTTATCTTGATCGACCAATCAAATCATTTAGTCACCCTAACAACCTCTCTATGAAAAGAAGGATATTACTGGCCCTGGTCCTGGCCGCGCCGTTTGCTACACTTTCGCAAAAGTCACCGGTCAAGTTTGGGAAAGTAACCATGGACGAGTTGAAAATGACGCGCTATGAAAAAGACAGCGCAGCGTCAGCCGTGGTACTGGTTGATTATGGCGAAGCCTATATCAGCCTGGGGGCAACGTCAGCTTCCCTCACTTTTGAACGTCAAGTTCGCATCAAAATTCTCAGGAAAGATGGCGTCTCATGGGCAGACGTTTCCATTCCTTTGATGGACATTGGCACCTCCGAAGAGAATATCTCGGGGCTTAAAGCGGTTGCATATAACCTTGAAAACGGAGAGATCGTTGAATCCAAGCTTGAGAAGGATGGGATCTTCAAGGAAAAGTTCAATAAGAACATAAACCTCCTGAAATTCTCGATCCCGAATGCAAAAGAAGGGTCTGTGCTTGAGTTCACCTATCGGATAAACTCGGACTTTCTTACGAACTTTCCGAATTGGCAGTTCCAGTATAAGATTCCGGTTGCCCATAGCGAGTACTGGGCTATAATACCCGAAGTGTTTACTTTTCAAAAGTATATGCAGGGGTACGTTTCGGCGACCCATTATGAAATAAAGCCGATCTCCGGAACCCTCCAGGCGCAGGGTCATCATTGGATAATCAAGGATGTCCCTGCCTTCAAGGAAGAACCTTATATGACAAGTGACACCGACTACCTGTCGCGAGTCAACTTTGCCCTGTCACACTTCTCCCCGCCAGGCAGTTATGTGCGCGAGATCATGGGTTCGTGGGAAAAGATGAACAGCAACTTCCTGGAGCACGATCGCTTCGGCGGAACCATCACCGGTTCCGGGTTCCTTAAGAAAACCGTGGATGAAATTACGGCGGGCATGTCGGAACCGGAACAGAAGATCGCAGCGATCCACAACTATGTTCGTCAAAACATCGAATGGAACGGCAACAAAGACTTTCTGGCAGATCCCGTGAGGGAAATCATCGAACGGAGGAAAGGAAGTTCCGGCGACATCAATCTCACACTTGCGTCCATGTTGGAAAAAGCAGGCATACCGGTAAGTATGGTCTTGCTGAGCACACGTGATCATGGTTTCATCCGTCGGGAGTATCCAATGCAGCGGCAATTCAACTACGCCGTCTGCGAAGTGCAGATCGGCGATAAACTCGTAATGCTGGATGCCACCCAGCGGAACTTGCCTGCTCACATTCTACCGGAGCGCTGTCTCAATCAGGTCGGATTCCGCATCTCAAAGACGAACTCCGGCTGGGTCGAGATCAAGCCTTCCGCCAAATCAAGAACCGTTGTCAGCGCCAACCTGACGCTTGATCCCAGCGGTGAATTGTCAGGCGTCCTAAGCTACACGCTCGGAGGATACGACGCCGGCAAGATGCGCGCCGCGTATTTCTCAAAGGGGGAAGCAGAATATCTTAAGTCAGCCCTGGAGCCGACCTGGCAGATTGAGAACAGCACCTTTGAAGGGATCAAAGACCTGGAAGCGCCGGTGAAAACCAAGCACGAACTTACCATCCCGGAACATGCCGTCGTCGCCGGCGACCTGATCTATATAAGCCCCTTTGTGACGGAACGAATTGAGGAAAACCCGTTTAAGCGCGAAGTCCGCGAGTATCCTGTCGACTTTGGGAGCCCGATTGAAAAGACCTATATCTGCCAGCTTACCATTCCCGAAGGCTATGAGATCGACGAGATGCCACAGAGCAAAATCTTCATGCTGCCGGGAAATACAGCCAGGTTTCTGTATAACGCCGGACAGACGGGGAGCATGATCACGGTGACCAGCACCCTGCAGATCAATCGAAACCTCTTCCTACAAACCGAATATCCGAACCTTCGTGAATTTTACAACCAGGTCGTGGCCAAGGAAGCCGAACAGATCGTATTGAAGAAGAAAACAAATTGACCCCATGAAACTCCGAATCATTCTTTTGTGCGCGTTTGCCTGCGTGTGCATGTTTGCGAATGCGGGCGATCCGAAATACCCCGTGAGCGACATTCCTGATGAACTACGGGACAATGTAAACGTCGTAATCAGGGAAGACCAAATGATCTTTACCATTCATGAAAGGAACCGGTGCACCTATCGCGTTCACCAGGTCTACACGATCCTTAATAAGGATGGAAAACGCTATGCCCAACAGGTCGTGTTCTACGACAAACACCGGAAGATCAAAGACCTGAATGGTACCGCCTATGACGCCGCCGGCAATCGGATAAGGCGCATAAAGAACAGCGACATTTACGACCAGAGCGCCTTTGACGGCTCCCTTTTCAGCGACAATCGCCTCAAGGCGGTAGACCTTACGCAGGGATCTTACCCCTATACAGTCGAGTTCGACTATGAAGTTGAATTCAGGTACCTGTTTTCCATACCCTCGTTCGTGCTTGTGCCGGATGAAAAGGTGTCCGTTCAGCAATCTTCCTACACATTGAATTTTCCCCCGGGCCTTGAGCCGCGGTACAAAGTAAGGAACACCGATGTACAGCCGACGCGGGGCACGACCACCGACGGCCTTCAGTCCATTTCATGGTCATTTGAAAACATAAAGCCTATTGTGTTCGAACCGTACAGCGATCGCGCCGAAATCCTGACCACTATCGATGCGGCTCCCAGTAGCTTTCAGTTCGATTCCTACACCGGGGACATGAGCTCGTGGAACAACTTCGGAAAGTGGATCGCCGAGTTGAATGCCGGTAGAAGAGAATTGACCGAGGCGACCGAACTCAAGGTCAGGCAGCTTACCGACGGGCTCGCCACCACAGAAGAGAAGGTGCAGGCGCTCTATGAGCACCTGCAGGGCAAGACACGTTACGTCAGTATTCAACTTGGTATCGGCGGCTATCAGCCGTTCCCCGCGACCGTTGTCGATCAGAACGGCTATGGTGATTGCAAGGCGCTATCCAATTATATGATGGCCATGCTTGAAGCCGTGGGTATTGAAGGTCATTATGCGCTCATTAACGCAGGGGCAACTGCGGAAAAAATGGATGAAAGTTTCCCCGCATCGCAGTTCAACCATGTTATCGTTATGGTGCCGACGCAGACCGACACCATTTGGCTTGAATGCACAAGCCAGACGAACCCATTCGGGTATCAGGGAACATTTACCGGCGACAGAAAGGCGCTGATCATAACGGACAGTGGCGCCGAGGTAGTGAACACTACGCGGTATGCTGCGGCGGACAATGTACGCGCCCGAGTGGCTCACGTGTACCTGGAGTCGTCCGGGAATGCGACCACGAAATTGAGCACCACTTACAGTGGGTTGCAGTATGAGAAAGGGCACCTGAACTTTATTCTCGACGGCAACTTCGACGAGCAAAAAAAATGGGTTCAGTCGAACACCAATATTCCATCCTTCGACATTGTGACCTTTTCAATGAAAAACTACAAGGAGCGCATACCGACGGCACAGGTCGATCTCGAGTTACAACTCAGGCACTATGCAACGGTGAGTGGCAAACGGGTGTTCCTGAGGCCGAATCTCATGAGTCGCGTCAGCCACATCCCGGAAAAAGTAGAGTCGCGAAAAACACCGGTCGTTCGGCGATATCCCTACACCGACATCGATACCATCAGGTACCACCTTCCTGAAGAAATTTACCCTGAATTCCTTCCTGAACCCATCCGAATCAGCAGCATATTCGGTGAGTACGAGGCCACCTTCTCTGTCGATCAGGGCAGTCTTGTTTATACCCGCCGGGTAATCATGAACAAGGGTGAATTTCCTCCGGAGCGCTATAAAGACCTCATCGATTTCTACAGGTCCGTGAGCAAAGCCGATAATGTCAAACTAGTCTTTCTCAATAAGACCTGACTACCGAATCGGTGCATTCGTTTCCCGGGCCATCACATTGTAGACCATTTTGTCGGCCAGCCGCGGAAGCCATTTGTTCAGGAACACCGCAAGTTTGCCCTGCATGGTAAGAATCAGCGTCCGCTTTCTCCTGACGGTGGCACGGTAGATATGTTTTGCGCATTGCTCGGCGCTCATCATTTCGCCTTCATTCCGCGGTGACTCTCCCTGTTGGGTACCGTCTTTCGTCAACGATCGTTTCCGAATGTTGGATGCCGTAAAACCGGGGCAGGCGGTTAACACGTGAACGCCGGTCTTTAATAACTCGGTTCGAAGTACTTCCAGAAACCCGTTCAATGCGAATTTCGACGCTGAGTAGCCGGTCCGTCCGGGCAACCCCCGGAAGCCGGCAATCGACGAGATGCCTATGATGGATCCATTGTTCTTCCGGATCTCGGGCAGGCAGTAGTACGTAGCATAGAGCGTCCCGTAGAAATTAATATCCATTACCTTTCTTACTACCGAAAGATCCACCTCCGAAAACAGTGCACGCATGGAGATCCCCGCATTATTGATGAGGATGTCAATCGTCCCAAAAACGCGGATGGCCTCCGCTGCCATTCGCCGGTTATCCTCCTCAACGCTGACGTCGCCCTGGAACCCTTGCACTTCGATTCCTTTCGCACGAAGGTCATTGACCGCATGCTCCAACTCCACGGGATTGCGGCCGGTTATGAAGACCCTCGAGCCGTTCAGCCCAAACACCAGGGCAAGCGCTTTTCCAATTCCGGAAGAGCCACCCGTTATGATAACCACTTTGCCTTTCATCGGCGCAAAAATAATAATACTTGCTTAACTTGCCGGCCCCAACTGTCCAGGTAATGTTTTTCATCCGAATGGTATCCCGCCTTCCGCTACCCGCGCTCTACGTTCTTTCGGATATCATATTCTTAATCGCCTTCTACCTGGTACGCTACCGGCGTAACGTTGTGCGTACAAACCTTCGTCGATCGTTTCCGGAAAAGGAAGCGGATGCACTCGCACGCATTGAACGGCAGTTCTATCGGAATTTGTGTGACTACGGCGTAGAGACCCTGAAGCTCCTCACGATGTCAAAAGAAGAGTTGATAAAAAGGTTGATATTCACCAATCATGATGTGCCCGCGCAGTTTGCAAAGGAACAACAATCGATCCTCATACTTGCATCTCACCAGTTCAACTGGGAATGGTTGTTGGTCTGCGCGAGTGTTAACTATCCCTTTCCTGTCGACTTTGTCTATCAGCCGGTAAAAAGTCGTCTTTTTAACAAGGTCATTCTGGAAACCCGGGCCAGGTGGGGCGCATACGCCATCAAGCGAGACGAAGTGGCGCGCGAGGTGATCAAAAGAAAACACCTTGTTCGCGCAATTGCCACCGTGGCGGATCAATACCCCGGTTACGGTCATGACAAGAAGTATGTCGCGACATTTCTCAACCAGGAAACGGTCTTTTTTTACGGGACGAACCAGCTTGCAATCCTCACCCAATATCCAACCTTGTTCTATAAGGTACGGAAGATCAAGCGGGGATATTACGAAGCCACCGCACGGGTCGTGGGATCTCCGCCTTACGACAAAGGCAGTGATGTTGTCGTTGAGAATTATGTCAGGGCCGTTGAAGAAACGGTGAAGGAAGCACCATCCGGGTGGTTGTGGTCACACAACCGCTGGAAGAAAAGGCACGTTGCCGGCGAACAAACGACGGACTAAGCGAGGATTTGCGCGATGTCGTCGCGGGTAAGTTGTTTCATGAAGCTTTCTTCCGTGGTGATCAGGTCGTTCGTCAACCTGAGCTTCTTCTGTTGCAGCAACAGGATCTTTTCCTCCACGGAATTCCGCGTGATAAACTTGTAGGTGAACACTTTCTTCTTCTGCCCAATGCGATGCGCACGGTCCACGGCTTGCGCCTCGACGGCTGGATTCCACCATGGGTCGAGGATAAAGACGTAGTCCGCTTCGGTGAGATTGAGGCCAAGGCCACCGGCCTTGATCGAAATCAGGAACACCTTAAGGTGCGGATCTCTGTTGAACCGCTCGACCTGTTCTCTGCGATCGGTGCTCGAACCATCCAGATAGGCAAAGTCGATCTTGTTGGATTTGAGATATTGCCTTACAATGTCCAGGTGTTTGACGAATTGACTAAAAATGAGCAGCTTGTGACCCTCGGCGATCGCATTTTCCAACATGTGCGTAATATCCTCGAGCTTGCCAGAATCTCCGGCGTATCCCTGCTCCACCATTCGCGGATGGTTCGCGAGCTGGCGCAGCTTGGTGAGACCTTCCAGGATCATGAACCTGCTGTTGCCCAATCCCTCCTGGTCGATGAGCTTGAATATTTTCTCGCGATACTGCGATTTCACCTCTTCGTAGCGGCGTTCCTGATCGGCGGTCATTTCCGAGTACTGAACGTACTCCACCTTCTCCGGCAACTCCGTTGCGACTTGTGATTTGTGTCGGCGTAATATAAAAGGCTTGATGATCGCGCCAAGCTTCTTCGAGCGCGCTTCATCTCCTTTCTTTTCAATCGGGTTCTGGTACTCGTTGCGAAAGTAAGACTGGCCGCCGAGTATTCCCGGATTAATGAACGACATCTGCGACCACAGGTCGAGCGTTGTATTCTCGATTGGCGTTCCTGTCAGCACGAGTTTGTGACGCGACTTCAGATCGCGAACGGCACGCGCGATGTTGGACGTGGGATTCTTGATCACCTGCGACTCGTCAAGGATAATGTAGTTGAAGTAGAATTGCTTCAACAAATCAACGTCAAGTCGCGTAATCCCGTATGACGTCAATACGATGTCATACTTCTCAAAACGCGTCACATCCTTATTCCGAAGGGTACCCGTATAATTCAGCACCTTGAGCTGCGGCGTAAACCTGCTCGCCTCCATCTCCCAGTTGTAGATCAAAGAGGTGGGCATCACAAGCAATGTCGTACCTGCACCCGCCTCCTTTTCGGATTGCAGCAGCGCGAGCGTTTGCACCGTTTTTCCCAGGCCCATGTCGTCGGCGAGACACCCGCCCAGGCGATACTCATTTAGAAAACGCAACCAGTTGTAGCCCGCCCGCTGATAGGGTCGCAGTTCACCCTGAAAGCCATCGGGGATGCCGTATTGCTTGATGCCGCTGAATGAACTCAGCGACCGAAGTTTTTCGCTGAGATGAACCTTGGCAAGGTTCCCCTCTTCCAGTTCACGAACCAGGTTGAGGTGGTATTTCCGCAGCACCGGCTTTTCGTGGTTGCCTTCCGTTTCGCTTAACGCAAACAGGTCGGCATACTTCGTCAGCCATACTTCCGGGATAATTGCAATTTCCCCGTTCGGCAATTTGAACTCGACCTTTTTTCTCAAAATCAGCTTCCGAAGCTCCTTGAACGGAATTTCGAATTCGCCGAAGCGGATGCGCGCGTGGATGTCAAACCAGTCGATGCTCTCTTTCACCTCCACCTCGATCACCGCCTTCCCCACAAAATATTTTTTGTCCCTGCTTTCCGGCTGGCTCACTTCAAACCCAAGGTTCAACAAGTTGACGCGGTTTTCATTCAACCAGGAAAATGCTTCGGACTTCGGAATGGCAACCCGAAATCCCTTCATTGGCAGCCCGAGCTTCTGCAGCGTGTGCAAAAAATTCCTTTCGATATCCGACTTGCGGGTAACGCGGTGGAAGATATATCCCGAATTCTGTCGTTCGACGGTCACGCTTACCGGACCGATGTTGTCTCCGCGGAAGCGGTGTTTTCCATACTTGAACGACAGGTCAAAAACGATCTTCCCGGACTCATCCGTCGGCTCTTCCTTCACGGGCCCACTGTCAAACAGCGACGGAACCGCCTTGCTTTGCGCGGTGTGCAACTCCGACAGCGTGAGCACCGGATGCGGATCATAAGTACTCTTGTTGATTTCGAACGCATTGGCTTCCACGTCATCGAAGGAGGCGATCAGGGGGGCAACAAACCGGTTGTAGTATGTTTCCTCGACATTCTTCGGAATCACGACAAACTTCTTGGCAAAGAAAGGAATGAGCTTCTTTCCATCCACGTGTTTCTCAAACCCGTAGAGCTTTCCATTGAGCACCATCCAGGCGGGACTCTTGCAGATCAGGTACGCGCTGTCATTCGGAAGGTCGAGCTTCTTGCCCTGGTAGAACAACGTCGGGTAGTAGTTGGTCTGTTCGGCGGTACGCATGAAGTGAAACTGGATGCTCGCCCGCTGCTCAAGAACTTCTATCTTTCGCCAGGTGGGCTCACCATCGTTTCCCATTTCAAAAAGCATCTTGCCCTTGAGCCGGTCGAGTACCTTGGCCCTGCGCTTTTCCATATACTCTTCGATCTGCTCCTGGATGAGTTCGTTGCCTTTTACCTTGTCGAAGGTCTTCATGAGAAATTCCTCAGGCTTCATCAGCTTGCTTGAGAATTTTTTCACGACGGCATCCTGATGCATAGAATCGATGACATCGATAAGTTCAAAATCGCGGTCGTCCAGGCCGCGAGCAAACTCCCGCGCGTTCTTCGAAGAAATATTTTGATGTTGATAAGTAAGCTTGCCTTTCTCGTCAAGATGAACAATGTACGACTCGAAGATATAACCGAGGTACTCGTGCTGATAGAGCGAATAAATGATCTGAAATGGTTGTGAGGCAGAGACTTTCATGAAAATCAGGCCTTTTTGAAGGAAACGGAATTACTAAAATAGGTAATTCCACGTAGAAAAAAGCGTCATTTTCAGGCGATATGGTACACGATTCTTACAGGTATGTCACATTGGAAACCCGGGAAGCCATTTTCGCAGGATAGGCTGAGATGAGCAGGGTGATCACGGTGACAAGTCCGAAAACCATGGCAAAGTCAGTGACGCTTACTTTCACAGGATAGCCCTGCGTGACCGCCGTTTCCATCCCCATTGAGATCAGGCCGTACTTCATTTGTGCCCAACAAAACAACCCGCCAAGCGCCATTCCGACAACAGCGCCGATGAAAGCGAGCAGCGCGCCTTCAGCCAGAAATATCTTCCCAATACCGGCGCCATTCGCTCCCATTGCCGCCAGGATCGAGATGTCCTTCTTTTTGTCAATGGCAAGCATCATCAAATTAAAGAATATGTTGATCGACCCGATCAGCAACAAAATGGACAACGCCATAAAAGCGAACATCTTTTCAAACTTAAGGAGTTTGTAAAGGTCCTTGTGCTGCTCCTCCGGATTGAGGACGTCGTACTCATCTCCGAGCACGCGTTGCAGTCGTTCGTCCACGCTAAAGGGATCGACACCAGCGGCGGTTTTTATTTCAAGGGATGTCCGCCTGTTACCGTAGTCCAGAAGCTCACGCGCAAAGTCAAGCGGAACAATGATGTAGTTGTCGTCGAATTGTTGGACGATGGAAAACACACCGCCGGGAACCAGGGTCATACGCCGGTACAACCGCGAAGGATCAAGACCAACGGTCTTTTCATTTCTGATGTAATAGACCTGCAGCGGATAAAGCGGTTCGTTCACGGCAATGGAGAGCGTGTACTGGACACCACGGCCGACGATCGCATAGTGCACGCCGTTCTCCCGGAGCTTGAGTTCGCCTTCCACAATATTTTCCTCCGGAATCCGGTTCTGTTCAAGAAAATTGTCACCCACGCCCTTCATCATGATCGTCTGGTTGGCGTCGCGATACCGCACGTAGGCATAGTCTTCGATGACTTCGGTGACTACCTCCACGCCCTGGACAGCCTCGATCTTTTTAAGAAGGTCGTCAGTTACCGGAAACGACTTCCCTTCCCTTGCCTGGACTTTCACCTCGGGATCAAACGAATTGTTCAGCGAGTGCAGCAATTCCTCCAATCCGTTAAACACGGAAAGGACGATGATAAGCGTTGCCGTGAGGATGGCGATTCCCGACATCGACAGGAAAGAGATGATATTGATAAAATTCGCCTTTCGGGTGGAGACGAGATAACGACGCGCTATGAAAAATGAAAGCTTCAAAACTGATGTGCTTGCCGGCGGGATAGCTACCCGTTTTTATCCTCTGGCGGGATGTTCAGGTTTTTGATAATCTCTTCAATCCGCATGGCGCGCTCTTCAACCTGATCGATGATGAAAATCAATTCGGGAATGATCCTGACCTGCTTTCCGATACGATCACCGAGCGCCTTTCTGATTTCCTTTTTATGAAGATTGAGCTTGTCGAGCGTCCGTTGCTTGTCGTTGGCGAGCATCATGCTAATATATATCCGGGCCACGCCCAAATCGGGGCTGACGTTGACGTCGGCAATAGTGATGAAGGTATTATCAAGAATTCCGCGTTTGTCGCGCTGGAAAATGTCGCTCAACTCCTTTTGAATCAGTCTGCCGAACTTTTGCTGCCGTGTTGAACCTGCCATGTTGGTCGGTGGCTTATAGCTTGCTAATCAAACGGTAAGGTGGATAAAAAACAACAGATTACGCTTTAAACTTCAGAATTACTGATCTATTTTTCCGCCCAGCACAAAAAACCGAGGCGCCTTGATCCGCTATTTCCGCATAAACGACCCCTACCGGCTCGCAGGCACCCTGGTGTTGTTCCTGTTACTCAACCTTCCGCTCTTCATTGATCCTCCGGCTGTTGGCGTGGCTACCCTTAAGAGCATGGTCATCGGCGAGAAGCTGAACGAAGACTACAAAATGTATTCCCAGCTGGTCGATAATACCGCCCCCCTGGCGGCCTGGTCTTACGAATTCTTTGAAACCCTTTTCGGCAGGTCGCTAACCGCCCGGCACATCTTCGCATTCATCTTTGTATTCCTTCAGTCCGCCTACCTGGGCATGATGATGATCAACCGGAAGGTGTTTAATGAAAACACCTACATTCCTTCCTTCCTTTTCCTGCTGTTGTTCTTTTTCTCTTACGATACGATTTCCCTGACCGGAGAGTTGTTGGGCTTCGTGTTCCTGCTGCCCGCCATCAACAACATCTTCAGGGAAATTGAATTCCGCACACAGCGCGATGAGACCGTTTTTAATCTTGGTGCCTACATCAGCCTAGCTTCCCTGTTCTCGTTCGGTTATTCCATTTTTCTCTTTTTCGCTATGGCCGCCCTGATAACGTCGGGCAGAATCACGCCGCGTAAATTTCTGCTGCTCACCTTCGGTTTCTTGCTGCCCCACCTGCTCGTGCTCAGTGTCACCCTGTTGAGTGGCGTTCTTCCGGATGTCTGGCAGCACTACTACCTCTCCAACCTTTCCCTGGAAAGGATCGTACGCATGCCCTGGGACGGCTTGCTCGTCCTCGCCGCCGTGCCCACACTTTATTTTCTCATCTCGTCGATCATGCTGCAACGTGAGGCGCGCCTTAGCAAATACCAGTCCTTGCTGCTGCAGCTCATGTTCTTATGGATTGGATTCTGCTTCATCTACCTTCTGTTCTGCAAAGACCTCCGTCCCCAGAATCTTATCGTTTTCATTCCAGGGATGACCACCCTGATCACACATTTCCTTTTGTTTATCCGGCGAAGGAGATTTGTCGAAATCAACGGCTGGGTACTCCTGCTCGGCGTGGTGACGGTAAGCTATCTGGCGCGTTATGAAAAGCTCGATTGGGTAAGCTATGAAGGCCTTCAGGTGAGGGCGACTAACGAATATGGATATGCAGACAAGCGCCTGTTGGTACTCGAAGACGACATGCGCTTCTTTTTAGACAACCAGCTTGCGACGCCTTATTTGAATTGGGCCCTATCGAAACGAATCTTCGAGGGTCCTGACTATTATGAGAATGTGACGGACGTTTATCACGCCTTCACCACCGACCCTCCCGACATCGTCATAGACAAAAGAAACTATCTCAAACCATTTCTTGAAAGGATTCCGGAGCTCGCAAAGGAATACCGCAGGCGCGGCGATGTCTATGTTCGCGCTACGAACAACTGATCTTATTCACCCGACGTTCGTGTCGTCCGCCTTCAAAGGCCGTGTTCAGGAATCTCATGGTAATGATTTCTGCACTGGCCTCGTTGATAAAACGCGCAGGAATACAGATCACATTCGCGTTGTTGTGCTGCCGCGCCAGGACGGCGAGCTCTTCATTCCAACACAGCGCGGCACGTATGCCCTGATGTTTATTCGCTGACATCGCCACCCCGTTTCCGCTGCCACAAATCAGGATGCCGAGGTCTGCTTCGTTTTTCTCAACGGCTTCGGCCACAGGGTGGGCAAAGTCCGGGTAATCCGCCGATTCACCGCTGTGGGCACCGACGTCCTTCACGGAATACCCGGCTTCCTCCAGTTTTCTCTTGAGCGTTTGCTTGTATTCGTAACCCGCGTGGTCGGAACCAATGATTAGCGTTTCCATTATTCAACCGATTGTTCATTTTCCTTCTCTTCTTCTTCCTCCTTCGCCTGTCTCCGGACCACACTCGAGGAAATCAAAATGCCGATTTCATATAACAGGTACAAAGGGAGGGCGATCAGTGCCTGGCTGAGCGGATCTGCCGAGGGCGTGACGATCGCGCCGAGGATAAGGATGATAATGATCGCATGCTTCCGCGACTTCCTGAGGAACTGAGGCGTGATGATGCCCATCTTCGTTAAAAAATAGATCACCACGGGGAGTTGAAAGAGTATACCGCTGCCAAACACGACAGTAACAATTGTACCTACAAAAGAAGTGATGTCAAATTCATTGCTCACCAGGTCGCTGATCTGATAGGTCGCCAGGAAGGAAATCATCATCGGCGACATCACATAGTAACCGAAAAGAACGCCGGCTAAAAACAGAAAGGACACCGATGCCACCGCACCTTGTGAATACCGTCGTTCGCTTTTCTTCAACCCCGGCCGGATAAATCGCCACATTTCCCAGCAGATATAGGGGAAGGAAAGGATCAACCCGATCACCACCGACGCGGTGATGTGCATGGTAAACTGTCCCGTCATCTGGCGGCTCTGCAGATGGAACGGTATGCTGTCTATGCACAATGCTTCAGGTGATCCCACCATCTGGCCAAGCTTGCAAAGCCATTGAAAGGTCGGGAAGTCTGCCTGACCCGGAGCGAATATGATGTTGTCGAAGATCCATTCGCCGTACGAAAAGGCGATGATGGTGAAAACCAGAATGGATACAAGTGACCTGACCACATGCCACCTCAATTCTTCGAGGTGTTCCAAAAAACTCATCTCCTTCTCTTCAACCTGCTGCTGGTCTAACGCCATTGTACTTTGGTTTTTAATCTAGTGACCATCAGTAAAGCGGGAACTTTTGCATCCAGCGGTTCACCTTCTTTTTTATTGCCCTAAGGTGTTTTTGGTCGGAAGGCTTTTGGAGGGCTTCATCGATCAATTCGACCACTTTAACCATGTCCTTTTCTTTCATTCCGCGCGTGGTGACGGCGGGAGTTCCGATGCGCATGCCAGAGGTCACCATAGGCGACTGCGAGTCAAAGGGAACCATGTTCTTGTTGATCGTGATATCGGCCTGGATAAGGGCTTCCTCCGCCTGTTTTCCCGTGAGTTTCTTCGAACGAAGGTCGATAAGCATCAGGTGATTGTCAGTGCCGCCCGAAATGATCTTATAGCCGCGCGCGACAAATGCTTCCGCCATCGCTTTTGCATTTCGCGCGACCTGGACAACGTATTCGAGATATTCATCTGACAAGGCCTCCTGGAACGCGATCGCCTTCGCGGCAATCACATGCTCGAGCGGCCCGCCCTGCGTGCCGGGAAACACGCCTGAGTCCAAAACGGAGCTGAGTTTCCTCAGTTCACCTTTCGGCGTCTTCAGTCCCCATGGATTGTCGATGTTCTTGCCGATCATGATCATTCCCCCGCGTGGGCCCCGAAGCGTTTTGTGCGTGGTTGTCGTCACCACATGGCAATACTCCATGGGGTCATTCAGGAGACCTCTCGCTATAAGGCCTGCCGGATGCGCAATATCGGCCATGAGAACCGCGCCGACGCGATCGGCTGCTTCCCTTAGCTTCTTATAGTCCCAGTCGCGGCTGTAGGCCGACGCGCCACAGATGATGAGCTTTGGTTTCTCGCGCTCAGCGGTTGTAATCACTTTGTCAAAATCGATCTGACCGGTTTCCTCCTCAACGCCGTAAAAGACCGGCTGATAAAGTTTTCCCGAAAAGTTCACCGGTGAGCCATGGGTGAGGTGGCCGCCATGTGACAGGTCGAACCCGAGAATTTTGTCTCCGGGCTTGAGGCATGCGAGCATTACCGATGCGTTGGCCTGTGCCCCCGAATGCGGCTGCACGTTTGCCCAGGCTGCACCGAACAGTTCCTTCGCCCGGTCGATGGCCAATTGTTCTATTTCATCCACGACCTCACACCCACCATAGTACCGCTTCCCCGGTAGCCCTTCGGCGTATTTGTTCGTCAGCACCGTGCCCATCGCCTTGATCACCTGCTGCGAGGCGAAATTTTCGGAGGCAATCAGTTCGACGCCATTTTGCTGGCGTTCTTTTTCCTTTTCGATCAGTTCAAAAATGACCTTGTCTTTCTTCATTGGGTGGGTTGGTAAAAGCGGTCCAAAAATAGGCTAGTAACGGACAAGACCCAAGCCCGCGAAATAATTACCGGAAAATTCGTTGAACGAGGCCTGTCACCACGACCCGGACGCGCCGCCGCCACCAAAGCTGCCACCACCTCCGGAGAAACCACCGAAGCCTCCGCCTCCACCACTCCGGCCCGACCAGCCGCCGCCTCCTCCCCATCCGGGACCAAAAAACCAGCCTCCGCGTCTGCCGCGGTTGCCGCGATTATTGCGACTGATGATGAAGACAACCAGAATGATGATAAGCGTTGCAATCACAGATCCTCCCCGCCGGCTCCTGTCCTGCCGAGGCGCCGGTGTCCCCTTGTATTCCCCGCCGATTGCCTGTATGATGGACCTTACGCCCGCCCCGATACCCGCGTCATAATTGTTTTGACGAAAATGAGGCGTGATCTCATGGCGGATGATCTGACTGGAGACCAGGTCCGTCACCACGCCTTCAAGCCCCTGCCCCACCTCAATTCGCAATTTCCGGTCTTCGGCCGCCACAAAAAGCAGGATGCCGTTGTCGAAATCTTCCCGGCCGAGTTTCCACTGCTCAACCACCTTGATCGTATACTCCTCAAGAATGGCATCTCCGAGGGTCGGGATGGTGAGGACTGCAATTTGATTGGACGTCGTGTCTTCATATTTTTTCAGGGCCTCCTCCAGGTCCTGGACAAACGCCGGGGAAAGGATCTTAGCTTCGTCCGTGACGCGCGTCCACAGTTTTGGGATCTCCTGCTGCGCGCATAACGGTGTGAATGAAACGAGAAAAAATATCAGGAGCGTGGCGTTTTTCATTTCTTGCTGTTCTCTTCAGTTGATGCGGAGATCGTCGCGCAGTTCGTTTACATCATCGGAGGTGCGCTTGAATCCCTTTTCCAGCAGGATATCGGCGCACCGCGTTATCTCGGTCTGTATCCCCTCGACAAACTTTCCACCGCGAATGTGTAGGACAAGGTCTTTCACGACGTCATCCCATGCTTGTTGCTCAACAACTTTGTTGATGCCGCGATCCGCCATCACGACCACTTCGTGCTCGAACAACGAGATAAAGAGCATGATGCCCGTCCGGTGCCGGGTATTGAAGATCTCCTCTTCGAGAAATGCGTTCTCAGCGCGCTGCCGGGTTTGTTCATCCATCTCCTGCCGGCTTATGAACCAACGTTTCGCCGTGTCGGAAAAGCGGGCCGCGGCCGCGCCGATCGCGCCACCCCCGACAACCGAGAAGAAGATGAACAATGGATCATAGAAAAACGCATGACTCGTATTCGGATCAAGCAAATACCTGTCGAAGACAATGACCAGGAGAAAGAAGAATAGACCAAAAAAGATCGCGGCTTTGTAAACGGCTTCGGTATAGCGCCCGCTTCGTTCGACGATCACCGGGACGATCTCACCCGAAACACGCTGTTCTGCTTCACGGACCGAATTTCGAATGCGCTCCAGATCTTCGTCGGAAAATTTCTTGCTGAAATTCATGCATCAAAGATAATGAAGTTAATGGTTGAGTCGTCACTTTAATTGATGCAGATACAACTGTATCGCATTCTCCAGCCCGACGTAGAGCGCATCGCAGATCAGCGCATGTCCGATGGAAACTTCATCGAGATTTGGAACGCGCTGTTTCAGAAACCGGAGGTTGTTGAGGTCGAGATCGTGCCCGGCGTTGATGCCTAGACTCAGGGCCTTCGCAACGCGGGCGCTTTCGATGTAGGGTTTTACCGCGATCTCCGGGTTGAGGTGGTACTCCCGGGCGTAGGGCTCCGTATAGAGTTCAATCCGGTCGGCCTGTACCGCCGCAGCACCTTCGATCATTCTCGGTGCAGGGTCGACGAAAATGGAAACCCGCGTACCCACGGACTTGAGCTCGTTGATCACGTCCCTCAGGAACGTCGCATGTTTCTCGGTGTTCCATCCGGCGTTGGAGGTGATGGCATCCGGCGGGTCCGGGACCAGCGTCGCCTGCGCGGGCCGTACTTCCCGGATAAGCCGGAGATATCGGTCGTCGGGGTAACCTTCAATGTTGAACTCCGTTTTTACGACGTGGGATAATGCGATGACATCCGCGTACCTAATGTGCCGTTCATCGGGGCGGGGATGCACCGTAATGCCTTCAGCGCCAAACGCTTCGCAATCCTGTCCGGCCTTGACCACGTCGGGATTATTTCCGCCGCGGGCATTTCTGAGTGTGGCAATTTTGTTAATATTGACGCTTAGTCGGGTCACCTTTGTCAGGGTTGTATCGGTATAACTGGCTGCTCTATTTTTTTGTTCGAAATTTAAACAACAACCACCAATTATGAGCCTCAGGCAGAAAATCGATGAGGATATCAGGCAGGCAATGCTTGCAAAACGCAAAGAGGAACTCGAAGCGCTGCGCAGCATCAAGTCGATGATATTGCTGGCGGAAACCGAGAAGGGCGCATCGGCAGACCTTTCCGGCGAGGCCGAGAACAAGCTGCTGATGAAGGCGGCAAAACAGCGGAAAGAGTCTGCGGAAATCTTTGAGCAACAACAGCGCAACGACCTGGCTGACCGCGAACGTTTTCAACTTGAAATCATCAATCGCTACTTGCCAAAACCGATGACCGAAGCCGCGCTTAAAGAAGCGCTTCAGTCGATCATCGACGAAGTGGGTGCGAAAGGCCCGCAAGACCTGGGCAAAGTGATGGGCGTCGCCTCGAAACGGCTCGCCGGTCAGGCCGACGGCAAGGCGATTTCCGAGTGGGTAAAAAAACTCTTAAGCCCTTGAGTGGAGTAGACATCACACTCGCGGTGATTTTTGTTATCGGATGCTACGCGGGGTACAAGGACGGATTCCTCATGGGCGTCTTCTCCTTCCTAGCGC
Source organism: uncultured Roseivirgaceae bacterium (assembly GCA_964551035.1). Classification (GTDB taxonomy): domain Bacteria; phylum Bacteroidota; class Bacteroidia; order Cytophagales; family Cyclobacteriaceae; genus Chryseosolibacter. Next base: position 37,738 of record CAZKBK010000004.1, read on the forward strand.
TTGTGCTGGGCGTGCTTGGGGCGTTCAAACTCATGGGGCTGGCAATCGTTTATCTGTCGGACCAATTGGACATCGACCAGAAATTCCTGCCTTACATTGCCTTTGCCGTCGTGTTCCTGGCCATCGTGATCGCTGTTCGCCTGCTTGGCAACCTCATTCGGTTGTCGATCAGTAAGACCTTCCTCGGCCGGCTCGATCAACTTGCAGGCGCTTTCCTTGGTTTCTTCAAGACGCTGTTTGTGCTGAGCGTGCTGTTGTGGATCACGGAATCTCTCAACATGGAACTGCCCGCACGGTGGACAGAAAACTCAGTAATTCTTCCGCACATTGTTACTTTTGCACCGGCAATGACCAACTGGATCGGCGAGGCATTGCCCTTCTTCAGGAATATCTTTTGAAAAGAAAAAGTCAGTTTTTCAAACTTTTATTCTCCCTAATTTTTTGTTACTTATCGGTATTAAATGCGCCACATGTCGATTGTCGTAAAAGAAGAAAATGGTTTTAAGTTTGTGGATGAGGGATCGGGTCAGGTACTTCTTCTCCTGCACGGATTGTTTGGCGCTCTGAGTAACTGGGAGGGTGTCGTCAGCCGCTTTTCGAAGCGTTTTCGCGTGGTTATTCCGATGCTCCCTATTTATGAAATGCCGTTGCGGGAGGCAGGCCTTGAGGGGCTGCGAAAATTCGTGGAGGATTTCGTTGCGCACCACGGTCTCGAGAATGTAATCATCATGGGCAACAGCCTTGGCGGTCACGTGGCGTTGCTCTACACGTTGAAGAACGCAGGAAAAGTTAAGAAGCTCATCCTCACAGGGAGCTCCGGCCTGTTCGAGGATTCGATGGGCGGCTCTTATCCGAAGCGCGGAAATTACGAATACATCCGCGAGCGGGTTGAATACACGTTCTTCGACCCGCATGTCGCAACAAAGGAGTTGGTCGACGAGGTGTTTGAGACCACAAAGAGTATCCCCAAGTGTATGCGCATTGTCGCCATTGCAAAGTCGGCACAGCGCAACAACCTGGCAGACGATATTCCGGGCATTGATACACCAACGCTCCTGGTTTGGGGATTAAATGACACAATCACGCCCCCGATTGTCGCTCACGAGTTTAACAGGCTGATTCCCAACTCCGAATTGAGATTCATCGACAAGTGTTGCCATGCGCCCATGATGGAGCATCCGGAAAAGTTCAATGAAATCGTGGAAGACTTTTTGGTTACTTAGGTATTGTTTTGTTCTATCAACGACTAAAGCTTTGAGTGCATGATTGCCGAAGACCTGATCAACCACATGATTCCCCCCCTCAAGGGAACGGATGATGCGCACAAAGCGATTGTCTGGATGGAGGAATTCCGGTCTAACCACCTGCCCGTTGTCGACGGCGGACACCTCCTTGGTTTTATTTCGGAAGAAATAATTCTTGAAACCAACGACATTGAAAAGCACGTTGGCGACTTCAATCTCGTGGGCCAATCGAGCTATGTGCATCTCGATACGCATTTCTACGACATCCTGAAGATTGCCACTGACAACAAACTCCAAATGGTCGCCGTGCTAAACGAAGACCAGCAGTACTGCGGCGTCATTACCGTTCAGGACACGCTCACTTCATTTGCGCAGACCGCGGCCGTTCAGATGCCCGGCGCCATCCTGATCCTTTCGATGAGCTTCATCGATTATTCCCTTGCCGAGGTCAGCCGCCTCGTCGAAGAGAACAATGCCAAAATCCTCAGCAGCATCATCAAGACAGACCCGCTGGATCCCGGAAAGATCAGACTTACCCTCAAGATCAACCAGTCCGACATGTCGCGCATCGTCGCCACCCTCGAACGCTTCGGGTACAAGGTCATCGGCCGGTATCAGGAAATGAAACCGATCGAAAACGAAAAGGAACGTATCGACATGCTCCTGCGCTACCTCGATATCTAGCACCGATCCTTTGATTTTTTCCTGACCTTCCCCTTCGTATCTTTACCTGATTGTTCATTTCGCAGTCTACCGTTAATACCCCTTCAATGAAAATCGGTGTCCACGGCAAGGAATTCAACAGGCAGTCGGTCCCATTTATCGAGCGGATTTTCTCATTGTTGGGCGATCATGAACTGGTCATTTCATCGCGGTTCGTCAGTCATCTCAAACACGCCTCATTCAAAAAATACCGTTGGCAGACTTACCAGCCCGGCGATGACCTCGGCGGCCTACAGATCATGTTAAGCATTGGCGGCGATGGGACGTTGCTGGAGACTGTGTCTCATACTGGAAGGTACAATGTTCCCATTTTGGGCATCAACACTGGCAGATTGGGATTTTTGGCGACGATCGGACGAGACGAAACGGAGCAGGCCCTCAACGAAGTGCTTCAGGGATCCTACAGGCTCGACAACCGTGCCCTCATCAAACTCGAGTCCAGCAACCCGATTTTCGGCCATTTGAACTTCGCCCTGAATGATTTTACCATTGTCAAGAAGGATACATCGTCGATGATCACCATCCATACTTTTATCGATGGGGATTTCCTTAACTCTTATTGGGCCGATGGCATCATTGTTGCGACCCCGACCGGGTCAACGGGATATTCGCTCAGTTGCGGTGGTCCTTTGATCTTCCCCCGTTCGAGGAACTTTGTGATTACTCCGGTGAGCCCGCATAACCTCACGGTTCGGCCGATCGTGGTTGCCGATGCTTCGGAGATCTCTTTTCGGATTGAAGGGCGGAGCCGGAAGTTCCTGGTTTCGCTGGATTCGAGAATTGCCACGGTCGACAATACGGTGGAATTGAAGGTCACCAAAGCAGACTTCAGCGTGCCGTTGATTCAGTTGAAGGAACAGCATTACTTCAAAACCCTGCGCCAAAAACTGAATTGGGGCCTGGACGCCCGCAACTGATTTTTTCGTATTTTTGTCTTTAGCTGCCTATAAGAAACTTAATTGTCGAAAGGAATGAGAAGGTCGATTTGTCTGGCCGTTGGGGTGCTCCTGATCCTTACTTTTCATGAGGGGTTTGGTCAACTGAACCGGAAATCCATCAAGAAAAATAACAGACGCATTTCCGCGTTCAAGGGAAAGAAGTTCAATTTCGGAAAAGAGAAGATATACAGTTCTCTCGGTATTTCCCTTAACGCGCTGAACTACTACGGCGACCTCGCGCCGCGGCCATCGAAGGTGAGCACGGACATTACGTTCACCCGTCCGGCTATTGGCATATCTTTTTCCAACCGGTTTGGTCCCCGCCACTCGATCACCGCTTCCTTTACATACGGGACCCTCCGGGGGGCGGACATCGAGTCAGCGGATGACACCGATATGAGCAATGGCATTTATCGATACAAGCGAAACCTGAGTTTCAGGAACAAAATCAAGGAGCTTTCGCTCGTGGCCACATTCGACTTGTTCGAGAATCAGGCAACCTACATTAGCCGGGTGAGGTGGACCCCTTACGCCTTTGTTGGCATCGCCGGGTTTCACCACAATCCCGAAGCGATTGCGCCCGCCACCGACCTGAATGGTAATCCCCTCCCGGAAGCGGGTTCATGGGTCAAACTGGAGCCACTCGGAACGGAAGGGCAGCATAGCACACTCGCCGAGGGCGACGTCAATTACGGTATTCAGCCCTATAAATTATTTCAAGTTGCGATACCAATGGGGCTTGGCGTGCGTTTCAGGGTAAACGAAGTCATGGACCTTTCGGCAGAAGTTTCTTTTCGCTACCTTTTCACAGACTACATCGACGATGTCAGCGGAAACTATGTCGATCTTGACGTGTTGGATAGCGAACTGGCGAAAGCATTGTCGTACAGGGGAAACGAGACTAAATTCGTCGATGAAGCGCAACCATTGGAGGCGCGGAATGGCAACGTCTACAATCTCCTTCCCGGTTACGGTGCAGAGCACCCTGATAACCTCCGGGGCAACAAGAATGACCGTGATATTTATACCGTGACCACTTTCCGCCTCACTTATATTTTGGGGAAAACCCTGCACCGCGCAAAGTTCAGATGATCGCCCGCTCCAGCATAATTGTCGCGTTGATCATGGCCGGGTTTTCTGCTTTCGGCCAGCGGGCGGAAGTAGGGTTTGGCATAGGCACGTTCAATTATTCCGGCGACCTTTCTTCTCGTTACAACTTCGGAAACTCCACTCCCGCCGCCACCCTGTTTTACCGGGCAAACCTCAATCGGGCAACAAGTTTCAGGGTAGCGATGACCGGTGGGCGACTCGGCGCATCGGACAGCCGGCAGCGCGGCGTATTCGCGGGCCAGCGCAATGCGTCCTTTAATATTTTTCTGTTGGAGGCCTCGGCAGTGATGGAATACCATTTCCTCAACTGGAGGGATACTAAAAATTTCCTGCGTTATTCCCCTTATCTTTTTGGAGGCCTTGGGCTCTTTGGCATGTCGGGGAATGCGGAAAAACCAGAAGAGTACAGCAACATCCAGGGCGCTGTGCCGTTCGGCCTGGGCATCAAGTACATTGTCAATCCGAAATGGTACATCGCCCTCGAATTTGGCGGGCGAAAGACGTTCTTTGATTACCTGGACAACGTTTCGTCCGGTGATCCTGATACCAAGGACTTCCAGTATGGAAATCCCCTCGACAGCGATGCGTACTATTTTTTGGGCTTTAGTGTCACTCGGACCTTCTACGACATCCCCTGTCCCACAAATCCCTACCGGTAGCACCGGCCGGAGGACCGTCAAAGCATATTGACCCGAATCCGGACCGTATTGGTTTAACTTTTTTGACGTAATTTTGCAGCCTTGTGGCCTCATTCAAGGAACATATAGACTTTAATAATTTGCCCCGGCATGTTGCCGTTATCATGGACGGCAACGGGCGGTGGGCGAAGAAAAAGGGCGCCATGCGCATTTTCGGTCATCGAAATGCCGTTCAGGCCGTTCGCGATGTTACCGAATGTTGTGGCGAACTTGGGATCAAATATCTTACCCTCTATGCCTTTTCAACTGAAAACTGGAACAGGCCTAAGGCAGAGGTAGACGGTCTCATGGAGTTGCTGGTAAACACCCTGAAGCAGGAGATCGGCACATTGATGGAAAATCAAGTTAAGCTGATCACCATTGGAGACACCAGCCACTTGCCGGCCGCCTGCCAGAAGAATCTGCAGTGGGCAATAGAGAAGACACGTGAAAACAACGGATTGACGCTCATCCTTGCGCTCAGTTACAGCGGCAGGTGGGAAATCGTGCAGGCAATAAAGGCCATTGCAAGCGAAGTGGCGGCGGGAAAACTGACTGCCGATGCCATTAGCGAGGACCTGATAAGCAACTATTTGCAGACTTCGGGCATCCCAGATCCGGAGCTGTTGATTCGAACGAGTGGTGAATTGCGGGTGAGCAACTTCCTGCTATGGCAAATCGCCTACACGGAGTTGTTCATTACACCCACCCTCTGGCCTGATTTCAGAAAGGAAAACTTATACGAAGCCATTTGGTCATACCAGCAGCGCGAACGCCGGTTCGGAAAGACCAGTGAGCAATTGAACCCGGTAAATTGATGAGAAGATATCTGTTCATAGCCTTGCTGACCATTGTGGTCGCCGACGCATGGGGGCAGTTTCGGAGACGGGACCGCAACCAGACCACGCCGTCCACTACTGATCCGACGCTGAACTACGCCAACCCCGCCGAATACACCATCGCCGGCATAGAGGTTACCGGAATAAACGTGCTCGACAAGAACGCCATGATCTCTATTTCCGGCCTGAAAGTCGGGGATAAGGTGAAAATCCCGGGGGACGATATCACGGGGGCAATCCGGAAAATCTGGAAATATGGCCTGGTCGGCGATGTGACGATCGAAGTCACCAAGGTTGAAGGAACCGATGTCTGGTTGACCATCGTGCTGGCCGAGCGCTCGCGCCTCACAGCGTTCTATTTTACAGGGATCAACAAAACGCAGGAATCTTCACTGAACGACGACATCGACCTTATCCGCGGCCGGATCGTCAACGACGCCATGATCCGTAACACGGAGCTGGCCGTGAAGAAGTTTTTTGTCAAGAAGGGTTTCTTGAACGCCGAGGTCAGGATCACTCAGGAAAAAGACACCCTGGCAGCCGACGGAATCCGGCTCAAGATCGCGGTAGACCCTAAATCCAAGGTGAGGATCAATGCCATTACGTTCGCTGGAAACGATGCCATCGAAGACGCGCCGCTCAAACGCCGGCTTAAGAAAACGAAAGAGCATGCGCGCTTTACGCTCCATCGGGCCTTGCTGAAGGGCATTTTTGATGCTGACACCTACTCTGGCGAGCGGAGGCAACTCGATTGGAAAGACGTAAAAGCCTTTTTCAACAAGAATGTCAAGTTAAATGTCTTTGCCGGCTCCAAGTTCATCCCCAGCGATTACGACGACGACAAAGATCGCCTCATTGCCTTCTATAATTCCAAAGGCTATCGCGACGCCGAAATTATCGCAGACTCTCTTTACAAGTTCGATGATGGTTCGGTAAACCTTCACTTCAAAATACATGAAGGACCGAAGTACTATTTCCGCGATATCATTTGGACCGGAAACTACGTCTACAATGACCGCCAACTCGATGCGGTGCTCGGTATTCAGAAGGGAGACGTATACAACAAGGAACTCATCGAAAAGAAACTGACCTTTAATCCGAAAGGGCTCGACATCAGCGGTCTCTACATGGACGATGGTTACTTGTTCTTTCAGGTCGATCCGGTCGAGGTGGCTGTCCATGGCGATTCCATCGACGTGGAGATGCGCATCTTCGAAGGGGAACAAGCTACGATCAACCAGGTCACCATTGCCGGAAACGACCGGACCAGCGACCACGTGATCCGACGCGAACTTTATACAATTCCCGGTCAAAAGTTTAGCCGCTCCGACATTATCCGTACGCAACAGGGCCTCTCGCAGCTGGGTTATTTCGCCCCCGACAAGGTGTCGCCGAATCTCGTTCCTAATCCCGCCAAGGGAACGGTGGACATCGAATGGCAGGTGGAGGAACAATCGAATGACCAGATTGAACTCTCGGGCGGCTGGGGTGGCTTCTACGGTTTCGTAGGTACCCTTGGCTTGTCGTTCAATAATTTTTCGGTGCGCAACATTCCGCATCTTAAGAAATGGAAGCCGCTACCCGTAGGGGATGGGCAGCGTTTGCAGATTCGCTTCCAGGCCAACGGCAAACAGTTCCAAAGCTACAGTTTCTCGTTCACCGAGCCCTGGCTGGGAGGCCGTAAACCCCATTCATTTACGGTGAGCCTGAACAGCTCGGTGATGCGAACGCTCTATGGCTTCACTTCACTGTCAGACGTAGATCCGATGCTCAAAGTAAACAGCGCTACGCTGGGATTGGGTCGCCGCCTGGAATGGCCAGACAACTTTTTTACCCTGATGAATTCATTGTCCTACACGCAGTATACGCTGCGTGATTACAATTCCGGGCTTGGATTCTCCGATGGCGTTGCCAACAGCATTTACCTCAACACCACCCTTTCCCGCAACAGCGTCAATGAGATCATGTACCCGTCAAAGGGTTCCTCTCTTTCGCTCAGCGTTCAGTTGACACCGCCGCACTCGCTCTGGCGCGATGTTGACTACGCCGACCCGGATCTTTCACCTGCCGCACGTTATAAGTGGACAGAGTTCCATAAGTGGATGTTCGACGCCAAGTATTACATCCCGCTGGACGGCAAGGAAAAACTCGTCCTCGAGGCCAAGGCGCACTTCGGATTTATCGGCGCGTATAACTCGCGCTCCGGCGTGACGCCTTTTGAGCGTTTCTACCTCGGTGGCGATGGCCTGGCGGGCGGCTTCAACTCCTTCCTCCTGGCGACGGAAATCATCGGACTGCGCGGGTATGAAAACAACCACATTACGCCCCCTGACTACGCCAACTTCCAGCAGTCGGCCAGAGACCAGATCGTCGGAGGGATCGTATATGATAAATTTGGCCTCGAACTCAGGTATCCGGTGACGACTGGAAACGCGGCAACCATCTATGGCTTTGTTTTCACCGAGGCCGGCAACAACTGGAACAATTACGAAGATTTTAATCCGTTTAGTCTCTATAAATCCGCCGGTTTCGGCGCCCGCATCTTCATGCCGGCTTTTGGCTTGATCGGATTGAACTGGGCTTATGGCTTCGACACCCTTCCAGGAGCGACCGATCCGAGCGGATCACAATTCCACTTTACGATAGGCCAGCAAATCAGGTAATTTATGCGGGTTTTCACCATTTCGGTACTTCTTGTCGTCTTCGGCTTGAATTTTGCCGATGCTCAGCGGTTCGGGTATATCGATACGAACTTTATCCTGAGCAAGATGCCGGAATACGCCAAGGCCCAGGAGGAAATCGATTTACTCTCGCAGGCCTGGGAGAAAGAGGTTCTGGATATGCAAAAGGAAATCCAGGGACTCTACGCGGCGCTTCAGGCCGAACAGGTGCTCCTGACCGAGGAAATGAAAAAGGACCGAAGGGCCGTGATCGAAAAAAAGGAAGCCGAGATGAAGGAATATCAAAAGAAAGTCTTTGGTTTCGGCGGTCTGCTGTTCCTCAAAGAACAGGAATTGGTCAAGCCCGTTTTGGATAAAGTTTTTGACGCTGTTGATAAAGTGGCAAAACAGAACAATCTTGCCATTGTTTTCGACAAGGCGGAACAACTCGTGATGATTTACACGGACCCCCGCTACGACTATACCGACTTTGTGCTGGAAGAATTGGGACTGGGGGATCCAAACGACCGGATCGCGAATCCCAACCACCGTTAACCATTTAGAATTAATTTAGAACGAAAAACTCCAATGAGAAAACTTCTTGTACTACTTGTGCTGGTCAGCGCTTTTGCGTCAGCATACGCACAAACCCCGGCCGCAACCAAGATCGGTTTCGCCAATGTAGCTTACATCTATAGTAAAATGCCCGAATCCAAGCAGGTGGAAAACGAACTTGCGGCCACAGAAAAGCAGCTGAAAACACAGTTGGAAGCAAAAATGCGGGAGTTTCAAACCAAGCTTCAGGACTATAACGCCAACGTCAACAACATGCTCGACGCCGTGCGTGCCAACACCGAGCGGGAACTCAATCAGCTACAGGAAAATCTCCAACAGCTTCAGCAGGATGCGCAAACCACCATCCAGAACAAACATGCCCAACTCATGGAGCCGGTTTATGAAAAAGTCGGTAACGCCATTGCAGAAGTGGCAAAGGAAAACGGTTACACTTTCATACTCAGTGAACAGATTGGTGGCCTGGACGTAGTCCTCTACGCCAGCGACAGCAGTGACGTATCTGACCTCGTTCTAAAGAAAATGGGGGTCGATGTTGCCGCCGCAGAACCAAAGCCGCAGAACTAATTTGCAGAACTAAATACCTTAAAGCCTGCCGCGATCGGCGGGCTTTTTTTTTAATACTTTGTTTCCTATGATCATTCCGCGTCTACTCAAACCCGGCGACGTCATTGGAATCGTCGCAACCGCCAGAAAGATCAATGAGGGCGACCTGGATCTTGCCATACAAATATTTCAGAGCTGGGGCCTGAAGGTTCTACTCGGTGAACACCTCTACAGCCGAAAGGAAGCGTATCTCGCCGGCACGGGCGCCGAGCGCACCGAGGACATGCAGCGCATGATCGATGATCCTCATGTGACGGCGATTGTCGCGGCACGGGGTGGCTATGGAACCACCCAAATTCTCGATGACCTCAACCTTGAGCCATTGCTAAAACATCCCAAATGGATCGTCGGGTTCAGCGATATTACCGCGCTGCACCTGGCCTTGTTCCGGAAGGGAGTCGCCAGTATTCACGGTCCCATGCCCCTGCTTTTTTCGAAGCGGAATGCCCAACCGTCAATTGAAAGCCTCGGCAGGCTTTTGATGAACGGCGAAAGCACCCTTCGGGCTTCAGGTTCGAAACATAACCGGCCCGGTGAGGCGGATGGCATCGTCATCGGCGGAAACCTCTCGCTAATCGCTGATGCGCTCGGTACCGATTCCGAACCCGACACCGATGGCAGGATTCTGGTCATAGAGGAAATTGACGAGTATCTCTACAAGGTAGATCGCCTGATGACACAGTTGCGGCGTGCGGGAAAATTGGCAAACCTAAAGGCCCTGCTGGTGGGCCACATGACTGATCTCAAGGACGCTGAACTATCCTATGGGAAAGTGTACCAGGAGATCATCATGAACGTTGTCGGGCAATACAACTATCCCGTGGCATTTAACGTGCCGTGTGGCCACGACCAACCCAACATCGCCTTTGTCCACGGTGGTCATGCAGTGGTAAGGATAGATTCTTCGGAATCCGTGATACAATTCGATCCATTAAAAGAAATAGTCCAATAGTCCATAGAGCCCAAGTCCTGCAAGCACAAAGGCCGGGATACGCTTAATGAACGTGCCGTCCTGCACATGCCTTACAAGGTAGCCTGCCCCAAACGCTACAATCATCAGCAACGCGATGGCACCGGTGGATACGCCCAGGAGATACGCGTGAATCCCCGACTGCGTGGAGAGGTCAACCCATCCCTGTCCTTTGATGTAAGCGGTCATCACCACCCAGAAGGGTAGCGCCATGGGGTTCAGCAGCGACAACAGGATGCCTTTGCGGAACCCGCTTTCATTGAACCGACGCGACAGCACCGACGGCGCCTTCTTCGTCGACCAGGCATAGTTCAAAATACCAAGGCCAAGCAGGATGACCGCCGTGGCCAGGCGCAACCGGTCGTTCAATTCCGCCGACGCGCTGATCTCCCGCTCGAAGGCAATGGCCACCCATGCGTATCCATACTCGACGATCGCCGCCGCGACGGCAAACCGCCACGCCGCGGCCATTCGTTTTTCCAGACCCAGTTGAATGATCGTCAGATTCAACGTGCCCGGAGGGATGGTGCCAACGAAGCTAAACACAAAGGCGACAATGAACGAAAGAAGCAGATCCATTAGCGGACGGCAGCTTTGAATTTTTTGTAATAGTGGAGCCCCTCCCTGAGCGTGAGAACCTTTTCTCCTCGTCTGCGATTCTCAACGGCGATCTCAAAGATGTCCCGCCAGTGTCTGAACAGAACACCCAAAGCGTCTATGAGCTTATAGTCGGGGTCGTAGATATGTGCCGGTTCAGCGCCGCATCCGTTCAATTCCAGGATACGGACATTTCCGGTGTAGAGATCCTCCTCTGATGCACATCGCAGATCGAATCGACCGAAATAAAAGCCGTCGATGGGATTGCTGATCAAATCAAAGGTCTGGGACATGTGCTCGTTGATAAGCGCGTTCGCATTGATGAACTTCGCGCCCCGGCAATGATTGCCGATGGAAACCAGTTCCATGTTTTCTCCCCGCGCCAGGACGTGGTCGAGCAGCGACGCATGGGTCCGGCTCAACGTTTTCCAATGGATCTTTGCCCGATCCTTGGCAAGGATCAACTGACGAAGCGTTGACATTCCATCGCCACAAACGGCAAGCATCTCCTTCCCCACCACCGACGTGACCTCCCCCCTTTCAGCCCCGGGATATTTCCGATAAAAAACTCCGTATTCAAGGGGCAACGCGACCAGTTCCTGGACCATAAAGTCGACCCCAATGCGGTGGATATAATCGTCAAGTTCTTCGGGCGAGGTAATCCGCTCGACCATGAATCCGCGTTCACCGAGATCCGGTTTAGCAATCAGCGGAAGTTTTAAGCCTGCCGAATGAATCTGCAACAATACCGCGTCTGCTTCCGCCGGGTGTTCGACCAGGAGCGTGGTGGGCTTGTATCGCGGGTCAATCTTCTCCAGTACCGCGAACTTGGACTCGCCGAACATGCCACCCATGGCAATGCCGGGATTCGTAGCCGTAAAAAATAACAGCGACCGGGCGCGTATCGAGAGCCAGAAATAATAAAAGAACAACGGAAACTGCACGATACCGAAAGGCCAGTATTCCCAGTTCGTCAGCTTGATAAAGAAATCGCTTCGCGTGAACCGTTTGGAGAGTTTCATCAAGACGCTTGCGGTGCCGCGTCCTTGCCCGCGCGTTGTTTCCAGCGCAGGGTAGACACGGCCACTCCAAAATCGTGGGACAGACCTATGTACGGAGCAACTTCCCGCAGGCCGATTTTCATCAGGGCCATGTGATGAACGGCGTGCTCAATGTTGTATACCAATTCTCTTTGTGTGTTGGTCGGAATGCGAACGGTGCTGTCCTTTGCAGGATCATATCCCACTTCCAGGGTGAGGGACTGCGCGGGAGAAGCCCGTGCCACAAAGCCCCGTATCTTCTCAATGCACGCGAGCGCGGTCGATGTGTCGTTCTCGATGGATGGGTCGTGGGCCCGGTGGTCGTAATTGACCACACCGCTCATCTGGGAAGCCTCGAGGCAAATAAAGAATTCGATCGTATGTCGAAAATGCTGTCCGACGGTTGCACCGCCCAACACCTCAGAAGGCTGGGTGTAGTCGTTTATTTGGATTTGTGCGAGGACGTGAGCAAGCTGATCAAAGATGCGAATACAGGCCGCCTTTATTTCCATAACAGAACCTCAATTTTGCAAATATACGTCAATGTACATTACGCGGTTTTCAGGATATTTTAATATTTGAAAAGCGGTAAGGAGGCCTTCCGCCTCAAAACAGCTGGTTCTTATTCTTTAGGATGCCCGATAAACGTATCCGCGTGACGCAGCCCTCCACGTTGGGCCAGAGATAGCGTGGTGAATCGTAACTTGACCTTCATCCGGATCAGATGGCTCGCGGACGGCTCCGTTCATTGTATGGGCTTCGAACCGCACTCCCGCGAAACCAGGTCGGGCCTTTTGCGGAGCCCTGGAATGCGCGCCGGAAATACTTTTACTTCCGCGAAAAACTTACATCTCCGTCTGGCACGGTGCTTGATTTTGTTAGGGTTGAAAACGAGGGTTGATATGAGAACATTTCTGTTAGTAGTCACGCTGGCATTGGCGTCATTTACCGCAAATGCCAACATCTCCGGCATTGCGATTCAGACGGAAAAAGCTTCCAGCATGCAAGTGTATGTGAATGGAAAGCTGTACAACAAGAGTCCCGAGAACTTCGTGCGGATCCGCAGCCGGCCCGGGCTGTTTCACGTCGAGGTACGTGTCCTTAACCCCCACGACCGGCGATGGTACACCGTCAAAAAGGACATCGTCGTAAAGAGGGGATACGAGTTCTACTACCGGATGGTGTTTGAAAAGGGGCAATCGCCGCGCATTGAGGCGGTGCGGCAATACCCGGTGTACAGCAGGTATTTTCTTAATCCGATTCTATACAACAAGAACCCCGTTACTTAGCGCGCGGGTTGTTCTGGCGTGACCGAACCAGCATCGCGACAACAATAACAACAGCGCCAATCAGGAACGGATTACAATCGAAGAACTCCGGACCATGCCAGTGCCATCCAAAAATTCCCTCGAACATGGAGCCGATGGCTCCGAACACCGCGCCAATAAATCCACCGATGGCGCCAAAGACCGCCCCGAAGACACCGACAACAATTCCAATCGCGGTGCCAAGGATGCCGATGGCTACGGGAAATACGAGGATACCGGCAAAAATCAGAAGGAGCGTTCCAAGAGCTTTTGACATGTCGTTTGGTGTTTGCCTTCTCTACACAAGCACCGTTCCATTTACGAGGACCCCATTATTTACAAAAAAACCCCGCTCCCGGGCGGGGTTTTGTCCAAACCTGTACAGGGTCGTGTCCGCTTTTAGAAAGGATATTCGCCTTTGCCTACAACGTGCTCGGCCACCATTCGGCGTGCTTCTTTCAGGTTGTACGGATCCATCTTGGTAAAGCGCTTAAGACCCAGCAGCATCAGGCGCAACTCGTCGCCCTCTGCAAAAGCCGTTACCGCCTGCCGACCGGCAGAGGCGGCCCTTTCAACAGCCTGATGCAGGTAGATCAGCGCCATCTCTTTTTCGATGCGGCACTTCTCTTCGCCGCGGCTTCCGATGAGTTTCTCAACGCGCAGAATCACCGACTCAGCGACGTACCCTTCGATGAGCATGTCGGCGAGGTTCATAAGAATTTCCTGCTCGTCGGCGATTTTCATCATGAACTTCTGGACGGCGGCGCCCGCAACAATGAGGCCCGCCTTCTTGAGGTTGGCAAGCGCTTTCTTTTCTTTCGCGAAAAGTCCCTCCTCGGTCGCGCCAAAGTCCGGAATGGCCACCAGCTCCTTTTGCACCGCCATGACGGCCGACATCAGGTCGAGGTGCCCTTTCATGGCGCGCTTGAGCAGCATGTCGATGCAGAGCATCCGGTTGATCTCGTTCGTGCCCTCGAAGATGCGGTTGATCCGGGCGTCGCGGTAAGCGCGATCCATCGGCCCCTCTGCCGAGAATCCCATGCCACCGTAAATCTGAACGCCCTCGTCGACCACAAAGTCCAGCACTTCCGAACCATGCACTTTCATGATGGCGCATTCAATAGCAAACTCTTCCAGGGATTTCAGTCGTGCTTTAGCAGCGTCCATCCCGCCCTCGGTCATCGCCCTGTACGCGTCGTCGATGTTCTGGCCGGCGCGATAACATGCCGATTCACTCGCAAACACGCGCGCGGTCATCTCAGCGATCTTGTGTTTGATGGCGCCAAAGTTTGCGATCGACGCGCCAAACTGCTTCCGCTCCCTCGCATAGTTTACCGCGGTGGAAATGGTCTTCTTGGCCCCACCGATCGCCGCCGCTGCCAGCTTGATGCGTCCGACATTAAGAATGTTTACCGCTATCTTGAATCCGTTCTCCCGCTCGGACAAAAGGTTCTCCACGGGCACCTTGCAATCATTAAAAAAAATTTGACGGGTGGACGAGCCCTTGATGCCCATTTTCCGTTCCTCTTCATTCATTGTGATGCCACCGAATGCGCGTTCGACGATAAATGCGCTGAGGTTCTTGTCCTCTTCAATCTTCGCAAACACAATGTATATATCGGCAAACCCACCATTCGTGATCCACATCTTTTGGCCGTTGATGAGGTAATGCTTTCCGTCCGGTGTCGGCGTCGCACGTGTTTTTCCGGAGTTCGCGTCCGATCCGGAGTCCGGCTCGGTGAGGCAATACGCAGCTTTGAACTCACCGGTCGCAAGTTTGGGGAGGTATTTCTTCTTCTGCGCCTCGTTGCCATAGTAAACGATGGGCAACGTGCCGATGCCCGTATGCGCCGACAGCGCAACGGCAACAGAGTGGCCGGCACCGATTACTTCGGCAACGAGCATGGTTGTGTTAAAGTCCATCCCAAAGCCATCGTATTCCGCAGGCACGGAGGTGCCGAGCAAGCCAAGAGCTCCCGCCTTGTCGAGGATGGAAGGCATAAGCTTTGGGTCTTTCATTGAATCGATTTCGTCAAGTTTCGGGAACACTTCCTTTTCGAGGAAGTCCTTGCACTGCTGTTCGATCATTCGCTGTTCTTCGTTGAAATCTTCCGGAATAAAGATTTCCTGGGCTTCAGTCTCACGCATCAGGAATTCCCCTCCTTTGATTGCGCGTTTCTCTTCTGTTGCTGTTGCCATATATCGTGATTGTTAAAAAAGTTGGTTGAGAACTTACTAATTCAAAAGTTCATATACGCCGGCGACACCCTGGCCGCCGCCCACACACGCGGTCACCAGGCCGTATTTCTTCTTGCGACGCCGTAACTCGTTAAAGATGGTCATGGACAAACGCGCGCCGGAGCTTCCGAGCGGATGGCCAAGTGCGATCGCTCCCCCATTGACGTTGAGTTTTTCAGGGTCGATTTCCAGCTTTCGCGTCACGGCAAGCGACTGCGCGGCAAACGCCTCGTTGAGTTCGATAAGATCGATTTCGCTCAGTTTTTTCCCGGCGCGCTCCAATGCCTTCGGCACGGCCGCAACCGGCCCGATGCCCATGATCCGGGGCTCCACACCGGCTACGGTATAGCTCAGCATGCGCGCAATGGGTTTCAGGTTTAGCTGTTTCACCAGACGTTCCGACATCACGACAACGAACGCTGCACCATCGGTGGTCGGCGACGAATTTCCCGCTGTGACGGATCCGCCCATGGCGAAGACGGGCTTCAGCCTGCCAAGGACCTCCAGGTTCGTGTCGGCGCGGGGACCCTCGTCGGTATCGACGACGAACTCACGCGAACGTTTTTTTCCCGAGTCATCCACGAAAACTTCGGTGGTCTTAATCGGGTGGATCTCCTCTTTGAATTTCCCTTCCTGCTGTGCACGAATCGCCCGCACGTGTGAATCATAGGCAAACTGGTCCTGATCTTCGCGCGAGACCTTGTACTGCGCGGCAACCTGTTCGGCCGTAAGGCCCATGCTCGTGTAGTAGTTCGGATGATCCTTCGCGATCGCATAATTCAGAACCGTTTTCCATCCCATCACCGGCACCAGCGACATGGACTCCGTGCCGCCTGCGATGATGCAGTCGGCCATGCCGGCGTGAATGCGCGCGGAGGCGATGCTGATTGCCTCGATGCCCGATCCGCAATAGCGGTTCACGATCATGCCGGCATTCTCGATGCCCAGCGCCATCAGCGCGATGATGCGTCCCATTTGCATTCCCTGCTCCGCCTCCGGGACGGCGTTGCCCACGATGAGGTCATCCACCATTTTCTTTTCCAACCCGGGGATTGATTCAACCAGGGTTTTGATCACTTCCGTGGCGAAGTCATCGGGTCGTGTGAAGCGAAAGCCGCCTTTCTTCGCCCTGGTGTTCGCCGTTCTCTTAGCTGCGACGATGTATGCGTCCATGATAGTTCAATTTTTTCGTTATCAGTTTCGAAGGGGTTTCCCTCCGGTCAAAATCGCCTGAATGCGTTCCAGGGTTTTCTTCTCACCGCAAAGCGAAACGAAAGCTTCGCGTTCCAAATCCAGCAAGTATTGTTCGCTGACGTTTTGCGGCGTGGTAAGGTCACCTCCGCACATGATGTTTGCCAGCTTAAGGGCGATCTTCGCGTCGTGTTCGCTGATGTAATTTCCCATCCTCATGCCATTAAGGCCCGCCATGACCAACGCAAGCCCGGCCCGTCCCTGAACCTTGATGTTGTCGGCGCGTTGGGGCATGGTATAGCCCGACTCCGCAAGTTCAACAACAGCGTCTTTTGCGTCTGCAATCTGGCGATCGCGGTTAATGGAAATACGATCAGATGATTGAAGGATCATCATATCCCGGGCCTCCTCCGCAGAGAGGGCCACCTTTGCGGTGGCGATATTCATGAACGTACTTTGTAACGCATTCAGTTCGACATCGCCTTCTTTCAGGCGCGCGCTCACGCGGCGGGTCAGTTCCTTCGTTCCGCCTCCCGCAGGAATCAGGCCGACGCCCACTTCCACAAGCCCGACATAAGTCTCTGCCGACGCCTGAACCAGGTCGCCATGCAAGGTCATCTCGCAGCCTCCACCCAACGTGCGCCCCTGCGGGCACACGACTACGGGCACGGACGAATACCGTATCCGCATTACCGAATTCTGGAATGCGCGTACCATGAAATCGATCTCATCGTAGTCCTGTTCGATGGCGTACATAAAGACCAGGCCTAAATTTGCGCCCAGGGAGAAATCCGGACCCTGATGTCCAATTACCAATCCGCGGTAATCCTTTTCGGCCATGTCGATGGCTTTGTTCAGCCCTTCAATCACAGCCGAGCCCAGCGTATAGCTTTTGCTGTGCCATGAAAAATTGATCACCCCGTCGCCCAGATCGGTAACGCGCGACTCAGCGTTCTTCCAGACGACGTTCTCGTTCAGGTTCTCGAGGATGATAAATGCGTCCTTGCCGGGAATAGGTCTGTAGGACTTCGACGGAATGTCGTAGTACAGGCGTTGTCCCTTCTCCAACTTATAGAAATGCTTGTTCCCCGCGGACAGCATTTCCTGTACCCAGGCGTTGGGCTTGTACCCCAGGCGCTCCATGTCCTTTATGGTGTTTTCGACGCCTGCCGCATCCCAGGTCTCAAACGGTCCAAGGGTCCAGCCGAAGCCGGCGCAGACAGCGTCGTCGACCTTGTACAGTTCGTCAGCGATCTCCGGAATGCGGTTGCTCACATACTGAAACAGTCCATAGAAAGAGTCGCGGTAAAATTCGCCCGCCTTATCCTTGCCGGTGAACAATACCTTAAAACGTTCTTTCAGGTTGTCGATGGCCTTGGTTGTCTCAAGGGTAGGAAACTTTGTCTTTGCCTTTGGCTTGTACTCAAAGGTTTTCAGGTCGAGGGTGAGAATTTCCGTTTGGCCTTTGCTGTTCTTCGTCTTCTTGTAGAACCCCTGACCGGTTTTGTCGCCGAGCCAGTTGTTGTCCTCCAGTTTCCTGATCTCATCGGGCATGCGGAACATTTCCCGGCCCTCATCCCCGGGAAGACCGGCGTATAGGTTGTTCGCCACCTTGATCAGGGTATCGAGCCCAACAACGTCCGAGGTTCTGAACGTCGCGGACTTTGGTCTGCCGATCACGGGGCCAGTGAGTTTGTCAATCTCGTCTATGTTGAGGTCGAGTTTCCGCATAGAGTCGACGGCCTTCATGATAGCGTAGATACCCACGCGGTTGGCGATAAAAGCAGGCGTGTCTTTGCAGAGAACGGTGGTCTTGCCGAGGTAGAGATCGCCATAGTGCATGAGAAAGTCCACAACGCCCTGGTCCGTCTTCGGTGTGGGGATGATCTCGAGCAGCTTCAGGTAACGCGGGGGATTGAAAAAATGTGTTCCGCAGAAGTGTTTTTGGAAATCGTCGCTACGTCCTTCGTTCATCAGGTGAATCGGGATACCGGAAGTATTGGATGTAATCAGCGTACCTGGCTTCCTGTATTTCTCCACTTCGGCAAACACCTTCTTTTTGATGTCAAGATTTTCAACGACAACTTCGATGGTCCAGTCGCAGTCGGCAATCTTTTTCATGTCGTCAGTAAAATTCCCGAGCGAAACCCTCGAGGCAAAGCGCTTGTGATACAGTGGCGCCGGGTTGGACTTGACGGCTGCGTCAAACGAGCTTTGTACGATCCGGTTTTTGACAACGCGATCGTCCAGCGTAAGCCCCTTGCGCTTTTCGTCGTCGGATAACTCCCGGGGAGCGATGTCCATCAACAGGACCTGCACACCGACGTTTGCAAAATGGCACGCAATGCGGGATCCCATGATGCCCGAGCCCAGTACAGCAACTTTGCGGATAATTCGATTCATATTTCCTCTTCGTTGAGCGATGATAGGTTTTGGTAACTCTTTTCCTTTTCAATGGTGCGGGTGATCTGTTGCAGCACCTCGAAAAAAATGTCCAGTTTGTGTTTGGGTATCTTTTTCTGCACCGCATCGTTGAAACGCAGCACGGTTTCCCGGGATTTTTCACGTTTCCGCTTTCCCTCTTTTGTCAGTTGAATCCGCACCAGCCTTTTGTCTGACACGTCAGGTTCCCGGCAGATCAGGCCTTTTTCTTCCATGGTTTTGAGGAGCCTCGTCAGACTGCGGGCCTCAAGCCCCATAAGCGGAGCGATCTTCGTAGCCGGCGTGCCTTCGGGATGGATGTTAAGCAGCACAAATCCCATCGACATGGTCAGGTCGAATTTTGCAGCCTGCTGATTATACATTCTCGCGATCGCATGCCAGGCAGCCTTTATGTTGTGGTCGACGGTTTCTTCCTTGCGCATTGAATTTCTGAGCGGATTCGAAGGTAAGTAAAAAAGTTATGCATGCATACTACTTCCCCATGAAAATAATTTATAGCTGCCCGGTGGGTTGAGATAAATCTTATTCCCGCTTCGTTCGCCGGGGCGTTGGCCGGGATCCCTCCGGAAATAGCGTATGGATGCCGAACCTCGCCGCGCACCATGCTGAAAAAGGGGTTTTGGTCAAAAAGTGACGAAATGGGAACGTCGCATTGAAAAAAGCGGCCCGCCTCTAGTTGATGGGGGGTTCGTCGGAGAAATCGCCCCGCAAGGTGCGGTACCTTTTTCGGGCTTCCGCGGCATAAACGCTACCCGGAAACCTGTTGAGAAAGGCGCGATACATCTCCATCGCCTTGTCCCGATCCTTGAAATGACGTTCGTAGATCTCCGCCTGTTCGAAGAAGGCATCATCGGCAAGAACGTCTTCGGGGTAGTTCAGGAGTATTTGCTCCAAAAGGTCGATGGATTCCTGAAACTCGCCGCGCTGTCTGCGCACGCCCGCTTCCAGCCAATACACGTCGTCCAGGATCGCCTGATTCGAAAAAGCGACCGTTTTTCCTGAGACCGTATCCTCAAGTTGTCCTTCCTTGAGTTGTTCTATCTGTTCCAGGGCTTCAGCGTACTTGTTTTGATACAGGAGAAGCTCCACGGCTGCGAATTGTCTCAAGGCCTGGCCGACGGAATCGAAAGCGGTATTTTCCTTTATCCGCATACTCAGTTCCATGGCGTCATTGGCGATCTCACGTGTAGTCGCCTCCTTGAGAATATCAAGGTGCTCCTGGGCGAGAAAAAAGTCCCCCTTGAAGTACGAGAGCTTTGCGTTCTTGAGCTTTGCTTCATAGCCCACAGGATTCTCTTTCTGTATCTTCTCGACCTGGGAATAAAGCAAAGTCGACTCCCAGGGCTGGCCTTTGATGATATAGATGTCACCCAGGTCAAGTTTTGCTTTCGATCTCAGGTAAAGCGATGCCCGGGGATTGTCGATGAGTTCATTGAGGATCGCAACCGCCCGGTCCTTTTCGTCGAGATAGTTTGCGAAGAGCAGCGCCTGGTTCCTTGTGGCTTCGAGCGCGTTCGGGTTATTGGGATAATTCGAGATGAACCTTTTGTAATCGGCGATCAATGTGCGGACGGAATCAGTGTTCACCGGAAAGCTGCCCCGTATCCTTGCCTCGCGGGTCCTGATCATTCCCAGCCGCGCAAGCAAATCGTTGCTCGAGCCCGGATACTCCTTTGCCACATATTGATAAATACGGAAAGCTGTTTCATAGTCCTCGTTATCGAGGGCTACCCGGGCAACCTCCATGGATTTTTCGCCTTCCTTCTTGTAGCGCTTGTCGTATGCCCTGGCCTGGATGAAGGAGGCGTAGAAGTTTTTTTGTTGCATGGTCACCCAAATCAACAGATCAGAGTATACCTCAACGTCAGGGTTTTCCTGCACCTTGTCGTACAGCAGTCTTTCCAGGGTTTCAAGTTCATCAGGCTTCGTAAGCAGCGCCTGCAAGACATTTTTGACGTATTGGATATTCGCAGAGCTTTGCGTCACGTAAGCGAGATATTCCCGCACCATTTTATCCTGCTGACCCTGGAGCCGGTAAAGCATCGCCAGGTCGAGACAAAAAAGAAAGGGGTTGTTGAGGAACTGACGGGTCTCGGTGAGTGTAAGTACCGCGTAGTCGGCCAGGGAGCGGGCGGCCAGGTAGTCGGACGTCGTCTTTGCCAACTGTACATTGCTCCGGACCTCTTCGATCATCTCGCGCAGGTATCGATCCGCTTTGTTGATATCGCCGGACCTGACATACACCAGACCCACATCGAGTCGGTATTGCACGTTTTGTGGATTACGGCGCGTAACGCGCTTCAGATAATCGAGGGCCTCATCAAATTCGCCCAGATCAATCAGCAGGTTAACAAAGTTGTTATGGATCAGCGGAATGTTAACATCCGATCGGGACAAGTCGCGATAGAGCGCTGCCGCCTTCGCCTTATCACCCTTAAGGAGGTATTCGTTTGCAAGCTGAACATCGGCATGATTTTGTCCGAAGAGAACCGACGGAGCAAGGGTCAGAAGTATCAAGAACAGAACGTGCCTTATTATTCTTATAAGATTATATATATAATAAGTATAATAAGGCATGTTGAAAAGTTGATAAATAACCGTTCCCCTGTGGATGTGGATTGATTGTGTGTTCTTGGTGGGAATCAAATTATTAAGATTCAGTGGTTTATAGAAGTATCCACGATGTTTTATTGTGTGTGAATAAAACCGATGTGTACAGCTTTTATTGTTGACGGGTGTGGATATAACGATAGCTGTGAACAAGCGTTGCTGAGTGTGGAGCGGAAATGGTCGTCGGCCGGAGGGCGCAGGGTATTTGGTCTGGTTTTCCACAAGAAGTCAAGGTGTTATCAACATTGGGGCGAGCTGTATTTCAAAGTTCGGTTTGGTGGTAATCGCCATCTTTCCGGTTTCGTCGCGGTAGTATAACATCATTTCTGGCTGGATGCGTTCATAATAGTTTCCGGGGTCCCACTGTCCGTTGGCGTTTTCATCGATGACTACGCGCAGCCGGTACTCTGCCGGTGGAAGATCTTCAAACTGGCCTTTTGGCGTGCTGTGTTTTTGTTGAATTACGTTGCCGGCTCGGTCGACAATTTGGACGATGTAGGCGGGAGCTGTTGTGCGGATGTCAAAGATAATCCAGGAGAGCTTTTCTGTGGGAAGGGGCTGAAGCTGCTGGACTGATTGGGCGGAACTGTCGTTTTCGGCACTCATAAATGCACCGCGGCCGAAGACGAGTTTATTGATTTTCTCGGGCTTGTTTGCACCTCCTGGCTGCCTGGTGTTAAAGTCGGGTTTGATGGGAGTTGGGTCCTGAGGCTCGGGCGGTACAGGCCGAGCAATGGTGAGTCTACGCGTGGGTTGATCGTAGGAGAAATGGCTGGCGTCGAAGGGCAGGGTAGTGATCGAGTCGCTGACGAAATAGACACTGTCGAAGTTGATGGAAAGGAGGGGCTTGCTGAACGTCAGGGTCGCGCTGAGTTTGCCTTTGGTGGTGAGGAGTTTCGTTTGGTCAACGGCGAGCGTAAATGGTTCGGGCGTCACGTCGCGGTCCGGGAACTTGACGTAGAATGCGGTGTCGATATTGAAACCAATGCTGTCGATGGCGCGCATGTTGACGAGCAGGCTGTCGGTTTCTTGAAAAGTGTTGTAGATGCGGATGTTTGCCCGGTCTTCGCCGAAGCCGTACGCCAGGTGTTCGCCGGACGGGGCACTGAGGTTGAAATTCTTTAGGTTCTTGTTGGTTTTGATATTGAAATAGGTGTTGTAGGTGCGAGCACTGGTGACCTCGAGGGGGCGGGCGTCAAGGCGAAGCAGGTAGAGATCGATGGCGGAGGTATCGGTGTTGAGTGAGAGCGGGTCAGCGTAGAATGCGTAGGCTTCGGTCCGGCTATCCGCGCGGAGGTTGCGATTCTTGTCGTTGATAGCGTAAGGATAGTAGGTGTTGTGCTTTAGGTTTTCAAGGGCGTAGTGGCCATGTTCGTCCGTTTTGGTGAGGTACTGTGGGGCGTCGTCGAATATGCTGAAAGTATCGATAGGTGGATGAATGGCGACGGTGGCGTCCTCTAGGGGTTTGCCGGAGAGCAGGTCGTATGCAGTTCCCTCTATGGAGAGCGAGTCGAGATAGCTGCCGGTGCTCAAAGCGATCTGCAGGTCCCGAACGGGGTTGCGTTCGGTGAGATCCTGAATGGCTTCACGGAATGTGAAGGTGTAAGTGGTATTGGGTTGAAGCGGGGCATTGAAATCGAGGCTGACGATATTGCGTTTTGCAGTGAGTTCGAATTCGTCTCCGATCGAAGGGGTGATGAGGACCTCTTCGCGTGGGTTGTTGAGTTGGATGAGTTCGGTGAATTCCAGGGTGAGTTGGTCGCCGTTGAAGTTGACCGCGCCATGTATCTGTTCGGCGTTAATAAGGCGGGGCGGGATGGTGTCTTTTGGTCCACCCGTTGGGCTTGTTTGTTTCGCGCAGGTGGCGGTGAGGAAGATGAGTAGGATACCCCCGTAGAGATGTTTGTGAAGATTCATTTTTCGGCGATGTATATGAGGCTAGAGTATTCGCGGGTTCGTTGTGCGTGACGATTGGATTTCAGTCCTGCCAGAAGGCCCTTTGCCCGGCTCGTGATGGATGGCTTTCCCTGTCGGTATTGTTCGCTCAACATGCTTACGTAATAGGCGTCGAGTTTCATGGGCACTATGGTTTTCAATTTCATCTCATGTTTTTCCAGCAGGCGCTGAATACTGTCGCGGGTAAAATGCCAAAGATGGCGGGGCACGTCGAAGCCAGCCCAATACTCCTGATAATATCTCGCGTCGTAAGCGCGATGATTTGGCACAGCAATAAACATTGTGCCACTTTTTCTGAGGGCCGAGACGAGGAGGGCGAATTGCGCATTGAGATTCTCGAGGTGTTCCAGGACGTGCCAGAGCGTGATGACGTCGAAGCTTTCCGGGGCGTGCCGCAGCGTGTCGGTAACCGCGCCTCCGGTTAACATATTCGCGTGGTTGCGGGCTTTGGCTGAGGGTTCTACGCCGGAGACGCGGATGTTGGCGGTCTGAACTTTTCTCAGGAATTCGCCGGTGCCGCATCCGAAGTCCAGCAGATGTTGTGGCGGTGTGGAAGTGTGCGCGTGGATGAGGTTCAGTTTTCTGGTGAGGTTGTAATTTCGCGCGATCCGGTAAACGGCGTCAAAGAGAGAGGTCGTCTCTGTGGCGTGGGAAATATAGTTTTCGGAGAGGTAATAGCGGCCTAGCGCGTCAGGTCCTGGCCGCGGCGTGGTGATCACGAGGCCACATGAGGAGCACGTTACCAACTTGAATGTTTCATGTGAAACGGTATAGTCGCGACATTCCATGAAAGGTTGGAATGCTCGACCCGAGCAGGCGGGGCATTCGTCAACGGATAGCATCACTTCCCGAAGTAGATCGTAAGGACGGAAATATCTGACGGAGAAACACCGCTGATCCGCGAGGCCTGACCTATGGTTTCAGGTTTGATCTTCTTGAGCTTCTCGCGTGCCTCGGCGGAAAGGGCTTTAACGCGGTCGTATTCAAAGTCGGGTTTGATCTTGTAATGTTCAAGCATGCCGATTTTTTCAGCGAGTTTCTGTTCGCGGTCAATATACGTTTCATACTTGATTTGGACTTCCGCCTGGTCGCGGACTTCGGGAGAATATTTGTCGATGAGTGATTCCAGCGAGGGATGCATGCGGCGAAGGTCTTCAATGCCGAGTTGTGGCCGCCGAAGCAGGTTGACGAGGGGAATTTTTTCCCGGATGACCGAGGAGTTGAGCATGCTAAGTTCCTCGTTGGCGTCGGCGGGGTCTACCTTGACGCTGCCAAGTTCGCGGATGAGGGCGTTGATGTCCGCCTTCTTGTCGAGGAGCGTTTTCATGCGTTCATCGGATGCGAGCCCCAGCCGGTGTCCTTTTTCGGTGAGTCGGAGGTCAGCGTTGTCTTGGCGGAGCAGAATACGATACTCTGCCCGGGAGGTAAACATCCGGTAGGGTTCCTGCGTGCCCTTGTTGACGAGGTCATCGATGAGCACCCCGATGTAGGCCTCGGACCGTTTGAGCACGAAGGGTTCCTTTCCAGTGGTTTTGTTGTGGGCGTTGATGCCGGCAATGAGACCCTGGCAGGCAGCCTCCTCGTACCCCGTGGTCCCGTTGATCTGGCCTGCAAAATACAGATTATCAACGAGTTGTGTCTCCAGCGTAAGCTTCAGTTGGATTGGAGGGAAGTAGTCGTATTCAATAGCGTAGCCGGGTCTGAACATCCGGACATTTTCAAATCCGGGAATTTTTTTCAGGGCGTTGTACTGGACGTCTTCGGGCAGCGATGTCGAGAATCCGTTCACGTAAATTTCGATGGTACTCCAGCCTTCGGGTTCTACGAAGATCTGATGACGCTCGCGATCAGCGAAGCGATTGATCTTATCTTCGATCGACGGGCAGTACCTCGGACCCAGGCCCTGAATCCGCCCCTGAAACATGGGCGACTTGTCAAACCCCTTTTGCAGTTCCTGGTGAACGGAGTCATTCGTATAAGTGATCCAGCAACTGACCTGTTTTGAAAGCGGGGTTGTATTGGTAAAGGAGAATTTGGCGGGGTGTTCGTCGCCTGGCTGTTCTTCCATCTTCGAATAGTCAAGGCTGCGACCATCTACCCGCGGTGGTGTTCCGGTTTTCATGCGTCCGGATTCAAAGCCGAGCGACACCAGTTGTTCGGTAAGTCCTGTGGCGGCTCTTTCGGCCGTTCTTCCGCCCCCGAAGTTTTTGTCTCCGATATGGATTTTGCCGTTCAGGAAAGTGCCGTTGGTCAGCACCACGGATTTCCCGGAGATTTCCAGCCCGAGGTTGGTTTTCACGCCTATGGCCCGCCCGTCTTTCACAATGATCTCGCGCACCATCTCCTGCCAGAAGTCTACGTTTGGAATGCGTTCGAGGGCGAGGCGCCATTCCTCGGAGAACCGCATTCGGTCGTTTTGTGTCCGAGGGCTCCACATGGCCGGACCCTTTGAGCGATTCAGCATCCGGAACTGGATCATCGAATTATCGGACACGACTCCTGATTGGCCGCCCAGGGCATCGATCTCGCGGACGATCTGCCCCTTTGCCACGCCACCCATTGCCGGGTTACAGGACATTTGGGCGATGGTGTTCATATTCATGGTAATCAGCAGTACGCTGGATCCCATATTGGCCGCGGCGGCAGCGGCCTCGCATCCGGCATGGCCGGCGCCCACTACAATGACATCGTATTCTTTAAACATGATCGGGTTCTAAAAATGCTGCCTGCAGGTTTCACGTGGAACACAGACTTCCCACACAAAATTCACGGTCGGTTCATTACCGGACGTTTCACGTGGAACCCGCAGGATCGAACTAGCGCAAAGATAGATAAGCCTCTTCTTTTTCGCGCATGACTTGCGTTTGCCGGGCGCTCTTGTCTTTATAACCCATAAGGTGCAGGACGCCATGGATCAGCACCCGGTCCAGTTCATGGGCAAAGTCAATTTGCCGTACCTGCGCGTTTTCCCTGACGCGGTCAATGCTGACAAAGATGTCACCCTCCACGGAATCCGAAGCGTCGCTGTTGTCAAAAGTAATGATGTCGGTGTAGGTGTCGTGATTGAGGTATTCCCGGTTTATGCTAAGGAGATATTCGTCCGAACAAAAGATGTAGTTTAATCCTCCAAGGCTGAAACCCTCGGCTTCAATGGCTCTCTTGATCCAGGAAGATCGCTTTCGCGGATTAGTAAGAGAAAAGGTAATGTCCTCTGCGAAGAATCGAATGGACGCCATCAGGCATTCATGTAAAAGCTGAGCTCCACAACGCGGCCGTCGTCTTTGAACTCAACTTCGTCGGAAAGGTGCTTCATGAGAAAAATGCCTCTCCCACCGGGCTTTTCAAGGTTCTCCGGAGCGGTGGGGTCGGGAAGATTGTCGTAGTTGAAGCCGGTGCCCTCATCCTTGACCACAAATCGGATCATACTGTCCTGGAGTGAAAGCGTTAGGTGCACATTCTTCGTCTTATTGTTAAGATTGCCGTGTTTGATGGCGTTGTTTACAGCTTCCGTAACGGCAATCATGATATTGCCATAAATGTCGTCATCCAGGTGAAAGCGTTCCTTTGCATTGTCAATGAAGCTCTCAATCATGCGAATGTTCTCCGCCATAGACGGAACCTGAATGCTAATTGTGTTCATGAATGTCTCCTTAATCATTGGCGCCCATCCTCTTGAAGTACTCATTTACCTCCTTCTTATAGTACGGGTAGAGTCGTGGAGGAATGGTCTTCAGCAATTCTACCTCTTTTTCCTTGAGTCGCAAATATTCCTCAAACGCCTTGGGAATTTCTTTATCATAGTCCTTCGCTGTCTCCCCTTTTCGCTCGTCATCCATGTCCTGCTCTCGCATCGACTTCTCTGCCTCCAGCAAACGCGTTAAGATTTCCCGCTGCCTGCGGATCAATTGCTCGGTCAACTGCTTGTTCACAAGGTCCATCTCTGTCTCCTCCATGCGCGAAGGGAGGTCACCACCCGGCATTTGACCCTCGTTTTCCATCTTTTCCTGCATCTCCTCCAGCGCGCGGCGTATCCGCTCCTGCTCCGCAGCCATCCTGGCTAGTTCCTCGGAAAGTTCCCGTCCCGACTTTCCGCTATTCTTAAGCTGCTCTATCTTTTGATTCAGTTGCTGCTGCATCTGGCTGAGGTTGGGAGGCCCCGGCTTCTTACTCTTCGATTTCTTCATTGAAGGCTGGGCATTCGCCATCATTTGCATCATCATGTCGAAGTGGTCGTCGAGCATCAAGGCGAGGTTGTTGATCGACGTCATCGACATCTGCATTTCACTGGCGGCCTGCGGGCGACGCCGTTCACGATTTGCCTCGATCGCTTTGTCGAGGTGATTGTTTAGTTCGCTGATCTCGCGGGTAATAAAAGAACCCATCATCGGGTCGCGTTTGCCAAGGGCTAATAGACTGTCTTCCAGTACTTTAGAGTCGTCCTTGAGTTTGAGTTGCGACTGCGCCAACTCGTTGAACCGCGGGTCATTTTGTTCGAGCTGCGAAAATTCTTTGATGAGATGCTCCTGGTCAAACGAAAGCTTCACCAGACCGTGAAGGATCTGACGCAAGGATTCCAGGTTTTCCATGTCGATTTCCATCTGCATTGAACTCTGCATGCTTTCCATCTGCTGCTGCATCTGCTGCATTTTCTGAATGGCCTTCTGCTGGGGAGTCGTAGACTGAGCGGGCTGTTCCTGCTCCAGCATCTCCTGGCTTTGCTCCTGTTGTTCCTGCACGTCCTGGGTCTCCTCTTCGCCCGGAAGGTCGTCGGTCTTGTCGAGTTCATCGCCCAACTCTTGCAGCTCTTTCAGTTTTTCTGTGGTCTTTCCGAATTCCTCCTTAAGCTGCTCCTGCTCCTCTGCAAGTTTCTGACTCTCTGTGGATGGCTGGTCCTTGTTGCCGGGCTGTGGATCATGCTCCTTTCCCGGGTCTTTGGCTGCATCGGTTTTGTCGGTCCCGGCATCATCTTTTTCGCCATCCGCTTCCTTGTCCTTGTTGTCGGATTCCTTAGCGGACTTGTCTTCCTTGTCCTGGTCTTCGTTCTTACCTCTCTCTTCTTCCCTGCCCGTGGGATCGTCGCCGTCCTCCTTTTGGGGAGACGATTCCTTCAGCACCTCGGTCTTGCTCAGTAGTTCTTTCTGTTCTTCGATTTGTTTTTTGAGCTCGTCCAGTGTTTGGTCGAGTTTAAAATCGTACTTCAGTTGTTTAAACAACTCCAGCGTTCGCTCCAACTCCTTTTCCAGATTGTTGGTATTCTGGTTCATTTTGTCCAGGAGTTTTTGGATCTGGCTCATGTCGGCCTTTTCTTCCAGCAGTTTCTTCAGCTCTTCAAACAGCCGCTTGGTTTCCTCGTCAAGAAGATCGTCCATGAGCTTTTGGATCTGTTCGGCCTTTTCGCGAATACGCTCGTCTTGCTCGGTAAAGGCTTCTTTCTTTTGATTGAGTAAGTTGTTCTGCTCGCGGAGTTGGTTGATCATCTGGTCAAGACCCTCCTTCTGCTGGATGATGTCCTCGAGCATTTTCTTATCCTGCCAATCGAGATTCTGTTTTCCCTTTAGCTTCTGATGCGCTTGCTCGATCTGTTCTTGCAGCGTCGAAGCTTTTTCGGCGCTGCGATCGATTTGTTGCTGCGTTTCGGAGGTGGATTTGCTGATCTCCGTGACTAACGCGTCCTGCGTGGGAATGTGAAACGTGTAGGTTGCCGACCGGGTAGACTTCCGTCCATTCACCCCGTCGTTGTCCCAAACCTGGAGATGATATTCAAGGCGCTGGCCCGGTTTCAATCGGAGTGAATCAACCGACCAGTTGTAAAAGAAACTTTGCTGTAGCTGATTCCGGGTAATGGGAATGGGGACGGAACGGCTCAGAATCTCTTTTGCGTTCTCGTCGCGAACGCGGAAGTTCAGGGCCAGTTGAGTCACACCATGATCGTCACCGATCATGCCGCCGACAATAACACGCTTGTAAAGAATGGAATCCTGAAAGTTGGTAACGGTGATGTCAGGGTATTGATCCTTGATCACATCGATGCGATAGCTGATCTTGTCGCGGTTGGCGCTGTACGCGTTTTGAAGGTTGATCTCATAGTGATCGGGCTCCCTGAACGCCTTTTGGAAAGCGAAGATCTGGTCATCGGCCTTCGTGAAGAGGTTTTCCTCGCCACTCGCCAGAAACCGGATTGACGCGCTGTCTGCATAGGCCGTTCTCAATTTCCACCGGACGACGGTTCCCTCCGGAACCTCCAGGTTTCCGGCATTGGCGATCTTGTCATTCGTGCGCTGGAGGTACCGTGGATATTCGAGGTCCACATTGAAACCCGTGACCTCCGGCCGGTTAACCAACCCGATCCTGTAATTGTCCGAATAAAAGCCGGCGGCCTGTATCTGAAAGTCAAACGGCCGTTGAAGTTTTTCGAGCGTGTATTCGAAACTACCCGGCCCGGTATTGACAAGTTTATAGCGCTGGCTGCCGGATATCAGGTAAGCATTCGCGGGAACGGCTCCTCCGGTGAGCTGGACGCGAAGCGTAAAGTCCTCATTATGGAACCCGAGCAGGGACTCGTTCTGTACGTGAAAGGAAAACGGCGCGGCCGGCGTGAATTCCTGGTTAAAATGGACGATGCGGTTGGTGCTTTGAAAGAGTATGTTCTGGTTTACGAGTAAGATAACCACTGCAATGACCAGCGGGATAGCGAGGTATTTGAGGTATTTCCTGTTCTCCCTCAGATCGACAACCGACTCAAACGACATCGGCTCAAACTCGCGTGTTTTTTGCTGGACGCTCGCATAGGCCAGCGCCGACTTGTCTGCGCCGGCGAGTTGGATCAGATTGACGAGCCTGTCCCGTATGCCGGGCATGGCGCTGCCGATAATGCGTGCAGCCTCTTCATCGCTAAGCCCGCGCCTGGCCAGCCACCAGCGGAACGGCAGGTTCAGAAATCTGAATATGCAGAATCCGGCTATTGCGAAGAAGGTCAAAAAAATCAACAGCCTTGGGGTCGGACCCAGCCAAAGGTTGTGTTCGAGCAGGGAAGCGAGTAAAAAGTAGCCAAAGAGCGTTGCCAGGGTGAGGATAACACCCCGGATAAACATATTGAGGTAATACTTCCGCTGGAAAGTCCTGATCTTTTTGCGAACTCCTTTCACGCCATCGCTCATCGCCCAAACCGTTTAATTAACAAACGCACCACAGAAGAATAGGTTGAATTCAACTAAAGATAAGTCGTATTGCCAACACCGACAAAACCCGTGCGCGGTCAGTTGTCGTTCGGATTGCCGCCGGCCGGGGGATTTTCGGAATCAAAGACCCAGTCGTATTCCTTTTCGAAGTATTCCAGAACATGAATCTTTAGCAGCTTTTCCTGTTCGAGGAGGTCGAAATGGGGGAGTTTCCGTACAAGCTTCCAATGAGGCCATCCATCCTTGTCCAGGCCGTCCAGTTCGTAATATCCCGAGAGACTAAGCACCTTGCATATCCCCACATGCATGAGGTCCTGCTTCTCTTCTTTTGAGAAATTGCGGTTTCCCTTTCCAAGTTCCTGCACGCCGATCAGGAAAAGAATACCGTTCAGGTCCTTGGGTTTTTTGCCCACCAATTCTCCCACATCGCGAAGCAAGCCGTTCCACCTGCGCTCGAGGTCAAGGTCCCGCTTAAACATGCTGCAACTCCTCCCAATATTCGAACGCCCGCCTCAAATGGGGGATAACAATCGTACCACCGATGAGCGTTGCGACCCCCATCGCTTCGTGGACCTCGTCCGTGGTAAATCCCCCTTCCTTGCATTTGCCAAGATGATATTTAACACAGTCGTCGCAACGCAGGACCAGTGAGCAGGTCAGGCCGATCAGCTCCTTCGACTTCACATCCAGTTTTCCCTCGGAATATGCGTTCGTATCCAGGTTGAAGATTCGTTTGACGATAAGGTTGTCGGACGCCAGTATCTTTTCGTTCATCCGGCTCCTGTAGGTATTGAAATCCTGTACGAGACTCATAAGGTTTTTAACATTAACCTGCTTAAATTCATTTCAGTTTTCCGACAAAGATATTATTGATTTGAACAATTCATCTTTTACGGACATCGTCGGCGATTTTGCCGCATTATTTTTTCCACGCTATTGCCGCGGGTGTATGGGTGCCCTTGTTCGGGGGGAAGAAATGATCTGTAGCCATTGCCTCCTGGAGATGCCGCGGTCGCGATACCACCTTGAACGGGAGAACCCATTTTATGTCCGCTTTCGCGGGAGGATTCCGGTACGGTATGTCATGACCATGTTTCGCTTTGTAAAAGGCAGCCGCGTGCAACATTTGCTCCACGCGCTGAAGTACAAAAACCAGCCGGAATTAGGCGTTGCGCTGGGCCGGATGTATGGTCAGGATCTTCTCGAGGCGGAGTATGTCAGCGAGTTTGACCTGATCGTGCCGGTGCCGCTCCACAGCTCGCGAAAGCGTAACCGCGGCTACAACCAGAGTGAGGAGTTTGGCAAAGGCCTGGCGGAGATCCTCGCCACGGAATGCTCGGATAAACTGATGCGGCGACGGATCGGTACGGAAACCCAGACCCGAAAATCGAAGCTGAACCGATGGGAGAATGTGCGCCAGGTCTTTGATGTGTCACGCCCGGAAAGGGTCGAGGGCAAAAGGATACTACTCGTTGACGATGTGGTGACCACGGGCGCTACTCTGGAAGCGTGCGGCCGCTCCTTGCTCGGTGCCGGCACGCGGGAACTGAGCATTGCCTGCATTGCTTCGGCGCAATAGCACAAAAAAACCTCTCCCGCAGGAGAGGTTGAAATCTTCGTTCGGACCTTTTACTACTAGTAGTTGGCGCCGGCGCGGATCATGGCGCAACGGAAGCCGATGGTGGCGGTCGCCGAATCCTGATCCAGATACCTTCTCGTACCGGGAGACATCCAATATGCCACATCCTTCCACGAGCCACCCTTGTACACGCGCGCCCGGTCGGTGACGAGCGACGTAAAATTTTCAGGGTTTTCCGCCTTGTTGTCATAATTCCTGGCGTCATCGAGGAAACCATCGCGGCGGATGGGGTTGAGGTCGTCAAAATCCTGGAATGACATCGGGCGATACACGTCCATCACCCATTCGCTCACGTTGCCGGCCATGTTGTAGAGGCCGTAATCGTTGGGTGGGAATTCGTAGATGTAAGTTGTAATCAGTGATCCATCGTTCAGGCGGCCGGCGATACCGGCATAGTCTCCGCGGCCGCGCTTGAAATTGGCCAGCATGTAACCCATCTGCTTTCCAAACGGATTCCGCACGGCGTGGCCATCCCACGGATAGATGCGCTGATGCGTCTGCATTTCGTCCAGCCACTGGGTGCCGATGAGCGCCTGTGCGGCATACTCCCATTCGGCCTCGGTGGGCAGGCGGTAGGAGGGCACAACGAGACCGGATTCAAGCGGAATTCGGCCATCGCTTTCGGCGTACTCCTCGCCGGCATCCTGGGCGAGTTTAATGTTGACCGCCCGGGTACGCCACACCGCGTACTTGTTGGCCTGTTGCCAGGAAATCCCTACCACCGGGAAGTATCGGAATCCGGGATAGCGGAAGTAATGTTCAACGTAGGGATCATTGTAGGCGAGTTTTCCAACCCAGACCAAGGTATCGGGAAGCGCATTGGAGTAGGCATCCTGCGAAGAATCCTTGGCCAGGTAGTGAATGTATTCCAGCCAGTGAATGTTGGCGATTTCAGTTTCATCCATGTAAAACGACGCAACAGACACCGTTCTTTCCAAGTTGTCGCGGTAGGACATGACATCCTCCTCAAACGAGCCCATCACGGCGCGGCCACCTTCAATAAACACCATGTTCGGCGCATCAGGCTGACCCTCGAAAGGGCTCACCATAAAGCCGCCCGCGTCTTCATCGTTGTAGGCCAATCCCGTAGCGGTACTCAGTTGCCCCGGGTTTGACGCGTTCGGTCTGCCTCCTCCTCCGCCGAATAATGAACAGGACGAAAGTGCCACTGATCCGGCAACGACATACAATAAAGCCCTGAAAGAATAGTTCATCTTGGTCTTAAGTTTAAAAACAAATGCTAATATAAGGAGATAATTAAATGTTTTCCAAGCAGTCGATTCTGATCGCTTGAATCTTTACCGGAACCCTTGAACCTGAAATCCGCAAGGTAGAACGAAGGATTCTTTGTTCTATTGTGTTTTGGGAATCCCGTGTCCAGAACTGGGAAGAAAAACGGCGAAAGATTGAACAAAAACTTCGATAAATAAACAAAGCAAGCGGCAAATTACAATTGGCACACTATTTCGTATCTATCGGCAAAATTGCCTAACCATGTATACCCTGCAGGATTTTCGGATCATGCCATTCGAAAAGAAGTGTGATGTAATTACGTTTAATGCAAGTTATCTCTCACAACGGATTCTCGGCGATTGCAAAGTATTCCTATACCACGCGAATGAGTTCTTTATCGAGGTGTTTTATTCGCCCAAGCACCAAAAAGTTTTGATGATCAATGCGTTCGATAAGCCGATAGGCCTCGACCCCTATCTGGACAAGATCTCACTGGCCGACCTTGACCGCTGACTGCTCATTTGCGAGAGCAACTCAATAGCGGCGTCAACCGAACCGATATTCTGGATCACGAGCATGGCTTTGCCCGCGGAGTCCTTCATCTTGCATTGGCGCGGATGGAGTTGCACGAAGGCAACGATCTGGCCGAATGTGTCTGACTTGAAGTAGTCATCGCGGCCCGTAACGAAATAGGCCCGCAGGCGTTCGCCCTTCAGGCTAAGTTTTTCAAATCCAAGCGCTTCCCCCAGCCACCGCAGCCGAACGGTGTTGATAAGTTCGTTGACATTCGGGGGCAGCGGGCCGAACCGGTCGCGCACTTCCCGGCCGAAGTCCTGAAGTTCCTCCTCCGTCCTGATGCTATCGAGACGTGAATACAACTGTAGGCGTTCGCTGGTGTTGTTCACATACGAATCGGGAATGAGTATCTCCAGATCGGTCTCAATCACGCAATCCTGAACAATGAGTTTTGCTTTCTCCGCAAGCTCCGCCGCGAAGAGATCTTTGAAATCCGTTTCCTTCAGTTCCTGGATCGCGTCGTCAAGTATCTTGTGGTACGTTTCGAATCCGAGGTCGTTGATAAATCCGCTTTGCTCTGCGCCGAGAAGATTTCCCGCACCGCGGATATCCAGGTCGCGCATGGCCACCTTAAAACCGTCACCCAGTTCCGAAAACTCTTCAAGGGCGGCCAGCCGCTTTCTCGAATCGGAAGTAAGCAAAGACGCGGGCGGCGTAAGCAGGTAGCAGAAGGCTTTCTTGTTTGACCGGCCTACTCTTCCGCGCATCTGGTGGAGGTCGGACAAGCCGAACATGTGTGCGTGGTTGATGACAATGGTGTTGGCATTGGGGATGTCCAGGCCAGACTCGATAATATTGGTGGATACCAGCACGTCGTATTCACCGTCGATGAATTTGACCATCGCCTTTTCGAGTTTGTCACCGTCCATTTGTCCGTGCGCGATACCGATGCGGGCGTCGGGAACGAGTTTGAATACGGTGTTGGCCAGCGACTCGATGTCGCTGATGCGGTTGTGGACGAAGAACACCTGCCCTCCCCTTCTCAACTCCAGGCTCACCGCGTCGCGTATGATCTTTTCGTCAAAGGTGTGCAATTCCGTAGTCACCGGTTGCCGGTTGGGCGGCGCGGTGGAAATGATACTCAGGTCCCGGGCGCCCATCAACGAAAAGTGCAGCGTTCTCGGGATCGGCGTCGCCGTCAGGGTCAACACGTCGACGCTGACACGCAACTCCTTCAACTTGTCTTTGACCTTTACGCCGAACTTTTGTTCTTCGTCAATGACCAGTAGTCCGAGGTCCTTGAACTTCACATCTTTACTCACGATCCGGTGGGTGCCGATGAGGATATTTACCTTTCCCTCATGGGTCTCCTGAAGGATGTTTTTAATCTCGCGGTCGGTCTTGAACCTGGAGACGTACTCGATGCGGATGGGGAAGGCGGAGAGGCGTTCGCTGAAGGTGCGATAGTGCTGCATGGCGAGGATGGTCGTGGGAACGAGTACGGCGACCTGCTTGCCTTCGGTTGCCGCCTTGAACGCAGCACGGATGGCGACTTCGGTTTTTCCAAATCCCACATCTCCACAGACGAGGCGGTCCATGGGATGGGGTTGCTCCATGTCGTGCTTCACATCTTCGGTCGCCTTGGCCTGGTCAGGCGTGTCTTCATAAAGAAAAGACGACTCGAGTTCTGCCTGGAGAAAACCGTCGTGACCGAACGGGTATCCCGGCGCTGTTTTTCGCTTCGCGTAAAGGCTAATCAGTTCACGCGCGATATCCTTTACGCGTTTTTTGGCGCGCGCCTTTTTCGTTTCCCATTCCTGCGTGCCGAGTTTGTTGACGACCGGCGGGCTTCCTTCCTTGCCGGCATACCGCGAGACCTTGTGCAGGGAATGGATGCTCAGGTAGAGCAAATCGTCATCGCGGAACACCAGCCGGATGGCTTCCTGCTCGTGTCCGTTCACTTCCTTTTTTTCCAGCCCGGCAAACTTGGCCACGCCATAGTCTATGTGGGTGACAAAATCGCCCGGCTGCAGGGTCTGCAACTCGCGCAACGTGAGCGCTTTTGTGCGGGAGAATTTCTCCCTGGCCCGGTACCGGTGAAAGCGTTCAAATATCTGGTGGTCGGTGTAACAGGCCACTTTCAGCATGGCATCAACGTAGCCCTGTCGCAGGGCAATGTTTAGCGGCCTGAACTCGAGTTGTGGATTGATCTCTTCGAAGATACCTTTCAGCCGGTCGAGTTGTCGCGGCATGTCGGCCGCAATAATATTTCCGAAGCCGCGTGCCTGATGATCCATCAGGTCGTTGGAGAGTAGTTCGAAGTTCTTGTTGAATGAAGGCTGCGCCGATGATTGCCACTCGTGAACTTGCGCGCCCATCAGGGAAAAGCGGTTTCCGAATTCGACGCACGTGAAGTTTTCACATCGCCCGGAGAAAGTAAGCGCCTGCTCAAACAGTTCCGCCGGACTGGAGACAACCCTTGTGTTTCCGCTGGCCAGCAGGATCTGCTCAAACGACCCTTCCACTTTTTCAAAATTCTGCTGAATTACGTCGGTGGTGAGTTGGAGATCTTTAAACCAAAGGCGCGTCTCCGGGGAGATGAACTCCAGCAACGACTGGCGTTCCTCCTGCACCAATCGCGTTTGCACATTAGGGATAATGCTTATGTGGTCGTGATTTCCGACGGAAAGCTGTGAGCCCGGTTCGAATGACCGGATGCTGTCCACCTCGTCGCCAAAAAGTTCGACGCGGTAAGGCATCTCGTTGGCAAACGAGAAGATGTCGATGATGCCACCTCGAACAGCAAACTGGCCGGGTTCATAAACAAAATCCGTCTTCTCGAATTCAAAGTTGTGGAGGAACTCCTCGAGAAAGGAAACATCGAGCTTTTCCTTCAAGGCAATGTTGAAAGTGTTGTTGGCCAGCGACCGCTTGTTGATCACCTTTTCACCCAACGCTTCCGGATAAGTCACCACAATATCGGGCGCTTTCTTATTGGCAAGGTGGTTAAGGACCTCTGCGCGCATAAGGATGTTGGCATTCTCGATGTCGTCAAACTCGTAGGGGCGTTTGTATGACATTGGAAAGAGCAACACCTCCCGTTCGAGAAGGTTCTGGAGATCATTTTGAAAATAGGCGGCTTCTTCGCGATCCTGGAGCGTTACCAGGTAGTCTTGCGGATGGAGTTTGAAGCAGGCGGCGAGAAGGACGGCGTCGAGACTTCCCGACAGGCCCTTGATGAGGACATTCTTGCGATCGGACGCTTTGATCCCTGCGGCAACGGTCCTGACTAAACCATCCGCGCGATACATCCCAAGAAAATCACTCGCCCTCACTGATCGCGATTCGTCCTTTGTTTCCCAATTGTGTTAGCGGGGAAAGTCGCAAATATAGGGCGACGTAAACCAATCCCCGACGTCTTCTGGATATATTTCCATAATTTTGATGCCGCGTCGGATGGCGGTCGACGGCGCGTGCTAACCGACCCGGCATGGATTTTCTGCGACGGCTTTTTTTATATGTGGGAATTGTTTCGCTGCTGGCCCTGCTCATCGGATTGTACAGGCCGTGGGTGACCTTGTGGTGGGAAGACATGCAGACCCGCAGAAAGGTGATCAAACTTTATGGTACGGTCGCGGTAGCAAGCTATTGCGCGTACTGGATATTAACCTGGATAATTGAATCACGAAGATGAGAACAAAAATTTTCATGGGCCTCGTGGCCGGCCTTGTGTTGCTTGCATGCGGACGGAACCGCCCGCCGGAGGAACAGTCAGGACCAAATGAACTTCCGTACATGGAAATACGGCTTTTGAATGGCGACACCATCGACGCCAGGTCATTGGAAACGGAACGCGTTGCGATTGTGCTGTTCCAGCCCGACTGCGATCATTGCCAGCGGGAAGCGGCACAGATTCGCGAACACCTGAACGCCTTTGAAGATTACAAACTCTACTTCGTCTCCTCGTCAGGAGGTCCCGAGGTGGGACAGTTTGCCGCAACCTATGGTTTGGAAGGTCACGACAATGTCATATTCGGCGTGACCACGGTGCAAAGCATTCTGGACAACTACGGGGCGATCCAGGCGCCCTCAATGTACATCTATTCAAAGGGAGGCGCCCTCGTTCAGGCGCTGAACGGCGAAGTCGACATCTCGGTAATACTCAAATATCTGTAAAACTATTTCAGGCGGGATGCGACGGCGACAAATTTTTTCGTCATCCCGGAAAACGCGAGGAGGAATTTCTCGCCCCCATCGTTGATTCCGGCTTTCATTTTTAACGCATCGGGTTGGAGCGGATAGTTCCTGACAACCACGTTTGCTTTCCCGTCCGGGAAATGGATGCGCAACATTTTTCGATCGGGCTTCACCAGGTGCTCAACCAGAAAGACCCTGCCGGGAAAATCCGCCCTGAGCGTGCTATCCGTGTACAGATGCGTATTGGGATGTACTTTCCTAAGTCCGAATGCGCTGGCAATCGATTTGAAAGCGCCGGCCTTGAGGATCGCGGCGTTCGGTTCATATAAGTAACGCCCGGGGTCGGCATAAACCGGATTCGATGAAGCTTCCATGTCCCGATCCATCTTGTAGGTCTCGCTCGCGCCGTCCGAGAGAAGATTCACGGCTTCAATTTCAGAACGGCCGCTAAATCCCTGCTCGCTCAGGAACAGCAGTTCCTTCATTTCATTTTCGACGGCGAGCACGACCACGCGCCTGGTAAATGGAAGCTCCGCAAGGGCCTTGCTGATGTCGAGGAACGGCGACGCTTTTAGAAGCAGCCACCGTGCTTTCGCAAGGATCTCATGTTGGAGGGAGACAATGTCAGGTGAGGCATCCGACAACCTGAAGGATCTTTTACCTTCGCCCCGGCGGGATGGGTCGATCATGACGAACCCGACAGGATGGGCTAGCTGACGAAGAAAATCACCGGCCGTAGACGCGTGGTATTGGATGTTGTTGGCTCCCAGTTGCCGATGGTTGTGCGCGACGATCGGCAACAGTTCAGCGTCCGGCTCGACGTAGTGGAATTGGGAAAACTGTTTCGCAAGAAAAAAGGAATCGATCCCGAAACCGCCTGTGAGATCCACCCCCCGGGCGTCACCGCCCTCCAGGCCCGGCAGCCCCGATAGGAGTGCCGCCTTATAACTGGCGGTGGCCTCCGATGAAGCCTGTTCGAGGTTCACGGAGGGCGGATAAACAATGTCGGCTGTGTTGTAAAGAAGCGGAAACTTCCTGCGTGCTTTTCTTCGGCCGGAGATTTGGGTGGCGAGCTGCGCTGCGGATACACCATCAATCACGTTTCCGCTGAGGGCGATCTGCTGCACATCGTCGTGCTCGTGGTCGCGAATGAATTTCTGAACGTTGGGTAAGCGTAGGTCTTCCACTTTGAGTTTGCGGTGTTCCGTAGCCGGATCGGAAATGTATGAAATATCCGGCGAAGGGATTTAATGAGCAACCGCGGCGCAACACAACGAAAGGGAAAATTGTACGAAGGCGGCCGCGTAGTATGTTTGTGAATGGAAAACCGGGAGTTGTATGATCTGGTCGTTATTGGCGGGGGCGCCGCCGGCTTTTACGGCGCCGTCCAGGCCACCGAGATGATGCCCGGTATCCGGGTTGTCATCCTCGAGAAATCGAACAAACTGCTGTCCAAGGTCAGAATTTCCGGCGGCGGGCGGTGCAATGTGACGCACGATTGCAGGGAGCCGGCAAAGCTATCGAAGCATTACCCGCGGGGAGAGAGATTTCTCAAGCGGCTGTTTCGCCATTATGGCGTCTCTGACGCGATCGGATGGTTTGAAAGAAACGGCGTGCCTCTGAAAGTGGAGGCCGATGGAAGAATGTTTCCAGTGACCGATAATTCGGAAACCATCATCGCGTGCCTCATGCAAAGGGCACTCGCCGCCGGCGTCCGCGTCAATGCCGGCGAAGCGGTCACGGCCATGGCTAAGACGGCCGGCGAATTTACGGTCAGTTGCCACTCCGGTCATTCCTTTCGTTCGAAAACGGTCCTCGTGGCTACGGGAGGGAATGCTTCACCCCGATTTTATGACTGGATCTCAGCTACGGACCATACGGTCGTCTCACCCATCCCGTCGCTTTTTACCTTTAACGACGCGGAAAAATTGTTCGCGGACCTTATGGGCGTGAGCGTTCCCGGTGCCGAAGTGCGGATTGCGGGACAGAATTTTTCGCAGACTGGCCCGGTGCTTATCACGCATTGGGGTCTAAGCGGTCCTGCGGTGATCAAGCTATCCGCGTGGGCAGCCGCGCATCTTCATGCCGTTGGCTACGATTTTACAGCGCTGGTAAGCTGGGTCGGCAAGGCGAAGGAAGAGGAAATGCGGGCGTTTCTTGAAGCGCAACGACATGCGCACGCCAGGCAAAAGGTTATCACTAACCCACGCTTCGCCCTTCCGCAACGGCTGTGGGTGCGTCTCTGTGAACTTGCGGGTGTGGAACCGCAGGTGATCTGGTCGGAGCTGCCCAGGCGGAATCTAAACCGCC
Source organism: uncultured Roseivirgaceae bacterium (assembly GCA_964551035.1). Taxonomy (GTDB): domain Bacteria; phylum Bacteroidota; class Bacteroidia; order Cytophagales; family Cyclobacteriaceae; genus Chryseosolibacter. The sequence continues at coordinate 78,532 of CAZKBK010000004.1, forward strand.
TGGTTGAATTTCTTATCCGATGTCCTTTCCGGATCAAAGGTAAAACTACTTTTAAGGAAGAGTTTGTTACCTGTGGGGGCGTCGACCTGGCGCAGGTGGACGAGGTCACCATGGAAAGTAACCGCATGCCCGGACTTTACTTTGCCGGCGAAGTGCTGAATATGGATGGCGAAACCGGAGGCTTCAACTTTCAGGCGGCGTGGACAACCGCTTTCATCGCAGCGCGGGCCATCACCGGCGCGTTGATTAGCGCCAAAGACGACCGGTACCCCAAGGTGCGTTAGCCGCGTTTTCCATAATGACCGGGCTTACGGTTTTTTCCGCTTTTGTAAAAAATCCTTTAAGGGTGCCGTTCAATAATTTTATATTTCTCCAGCAACAACGTCTCTATCGGTCGGCTTCCGCCCAAAGCGCCGTTTGGCAAAGGCGCACATCCGGTATGAAGACATGACCCTCGTGCTGGTAGGCGACGAGAAAGAACTTGAAAAACAAATCAAGGCGCACGAAGACGCCCTGAAGATCAAATAACACCCACAGCGGGATTTTACAGGTTGAAGTCAGGCAGCAGTGCCTGACTTCTTTTTTTTACTCGTTCTTCAAATGCTGCGCCGGGTCGGCAAAGATCGCCCGCATGGTTTGTGACCCTATCGTGACGCCTCCCAGGACAACCAGTACCAGCACACCCAAAGTGATGGTGCCCGGCCCGAGCTCGGTCCGATAAGCGAGGAACCGCAGCCAGAAGTTGTTGACGAACCACGCCAGCGGCACTCCGATAATGATCGAAATCGCCAGTAGCCTTACGTAGCCTTTTGAGAGAAGGTAAGCAACAGCACGGTCGGACGACCCAAGAACTTTTCTGAGCGATATCTCTTTCATTCTCGTTTCTATGCTGTATGTAGCCATGCCGAGGAGGCCGAGACAGGAGATCATAATGGCGATGACGGAGATCACGCCGAGGATGTTGACCAGGTCCCCGAAGACCACGTTGTAAAAGTACTTGATTTCAGACTCCATCTCGCGGCGGTCGATCCTGAGATCCGGGTTGACTTTCTTCCACGCCGATTCGATCCGGTTGACGGCGTCGGCATGTGTGCCCGCGTAGCGCACCTGTAGGACGTTGAACTGCGCCGGGTCATACATCAGCGCCAGGGGCTGCGTTTCAGAGAACAAGGGATTGTGGTTGTAGTCGCTCACCACGCCGATGATCGTTTTTCGGGAGGAATCCGATTGGTAAATGATCTCCTGACCCACTGCGTCGAGGGGCGTGTCGAAGTGGAAAGCTTTCACGGCTTTTTCATTGATGACAACGAACCGCCTGTTGCTTTCCCCGTTCTCCGGTGAAAAGAACCTGCCCGTTAACAGGGGCACTTGCAGATTCTTGAGGTAATCTTCATCAACGGAAAAGAAGTTCAGGGATGTCCATTCCTTTTCAGCGAGATCCCGCTTGAACCCATCACCGTATGTTGTTCCCGCGGCCGGGACGTGGGAGGCGGCGGAGACGTTCTCGATCCCGGGAAGTTTCAGCAACTCGTGCTTCAAGGCTTCCGGCGCGGTGCTGTTAAGCCGCACAACGATATTGTTCTCCATGTTGAAACCGTAGTCTTTGGTCATGAACAACTGCATCTGGTTGTACATGACCATGACGGTCAGGATAAAGACCAGCGAGACGGTAAACTGGGTGACGAGCAAGCCCTTGCGCAACCGCATCCGCGAGAAAACTTTTACGTTGGTCAGGTTTTTCAGAACGGCTACGGGCTGAAAACCGCTGAGGACAACCGCCGGGAACATCCCGGCCAGGACGCCGACGGCAATCGCAAACACGCCAAACACCGCGTAGACAGCGACGCCTGAGTGGAGATCCCACAAAAGGACCCGGGCGAAGGTTAGTTGCAGGATAAGGGGTTTAGCGAGGAGAAGGATCAGGATCGCGAGGGCCAGCGCGCAGAAGGACATCACCACCGATTCGGAAATAAACTGGAGGAAGATCTGCCAGCGCGCTGCCCCGGTGACTTTCCTCACGCCGATCTCTCTCGCCCGCTTGAGGGACCGCGCAATCGAGAGATTCGTGAAATTGAAGCACGACGTGAGCAGGATTACCGAGGCAAGTCCTGACAGGAAGTAGACGAATACCCACGGCAAAGAGGGACCGATCGGATTGTTGATAAACGGCCCGGGGGTAATGCCACTCAGGGATTGAAGCACAAACTTCGCCTTGTAAATTTCTGGATTAGATACGGAGGCGATATGCGTCTTGTAAATGTCGTCGAGGTGTAACTGCGCATCTTCGGACGTCGTGTTGGGCTCCAGCATCACATAGGTCCACCCATCCCAGAAATTCATCCAGTCTTCCCGTCCCGAATTCGTTTCGAGCCTTTCGACAGTAGACATGCTCGCAAGCGCCTCAAACACAAGGTGCGATTTGTTCGATGATTTCTCCAGAATGCCGGTCACGGTGAAGATGCCGAGATCGCCAACCTTGATGGTGTGACCCAAAGGGTTTTCCTCAGCAAAGAGTTTATCCGCGGCCTCGCGTGTCAGGACCACCGAATACGGCTTTGCCAGCGCGACGGACGCCTCGCCGTATTGGAATTTCATTTGGAAGAGCGAAAAGATTCCGGGATCGGCCCAGAACCCCTTCACCGGAATGTTGACATCCTGGTTTTCCAGTTCCATCCATCCGTTCCCAAAGCCCCGTCTGATCCTGACCGCGCTTTCGATGCCGGTATAGTTGTTGAGAAGTGCATCGCGCAACGGCATGGGTGACGTTGCGTTGTCAGGACTGTTGCGCGGGACGCCCTGGTTGTCGACCGGACGGGAATTTACGCGAAAGATTCGCTCGCGGTTCGTGTTGTGGCGGTCGTACGTCATCTGGTCGGCGACAAGCATGATTATCGCCATACACACCGCCATGCTCACGGCAAGTCCCGCAATATTGATGGCGGAGAAGAGCCGGTTTCTGGAAAGGTTGCGCAAGGCAACCATCAAATAGTTGCGGATCATCGGATTTTGGTTTTGATTTTATTTTTTGAGCGCGGTTCTCATCAACGCATAGTAGACGAGAAAGCCGAGCGACAGCGAGACCGCGATGACCCCGAAAGGAAAGGACGAATTCCCGCTAAAATCGAGGAACTCAATAGCGATAAGCCCGAGGCCGCCAAAAAGGGTCAGCAGGCCCCATTTGAGCGGCGAATGACCGGAATCGTTGTGCTGGCGGAAGATCGCCTGGGCCTCTTCACCGACATAACCTTTTTCAATCATCTTCTTTTTCAGAATGTAGTCGGTGAGCACTTTCGTGAAAAAATAGAGTGACACCCCGAAGCTCCCTATAATGGATATGGGCATTAATACCTGCGTCATAGAAATTATTGTTTGTTTTACCGTATGACCGCAACCCTGAGAGAAATGTTGCAGGCAGGTACAAACAATTCCCGAAAGGAAAAGGAGTTCGGATCTCCGCCGGAATTTTTCTTCCGGGGCTGCAACATGGGCGAAGAATCTGCTGTCTAACCGATCTGATGATCGATGACGGCGCGCTGGTAAGAAGTATCCTGAGCGGTGACCTGCAGGCTTTCAGGCTTTTGATTAAACAGCATGAACGGTTGGTTGCCCACATGGTCGGAAGGCTGGTGAAGAATGTTGAAGACCGGGAAGAGCTTTGCCAGGACGTGTTCATGAAGGTTCACAGCAAGCTCGGGGATTTCAATTTTCAGTCGCGACTGTCGACGTGGATCGCGACGATCGCCTACCGTCACGCGATCAACCACCTGAAGAAATCGCGACTTGTGTTTTCGGATATTCCGGACGAGAACAGGTTCACGGAAGCGCTTGCTGAACCGGATAATCCGGAAATGATCGTGGCCGATAATGACATCGAAGCGCATTTGCTGAGGCTGATCGACAAACTTCCCGGGCAGTATCGGGTTGTGCTTAGCCTCTATCACGTTGAGGGCATGAGTTACGCGGAGATCGGTGAGATCACGGGACAGCCCGACGGTACGGTAAAAAGTTACCTCTTCAGGGCACGGAACCTGTTGAAGGAGAAAATGAATAAGTATTTGAAAAACGAAGAATTGTTATGAAAGGGTCGCGAGATACGGAAAAAGAGATTGAACGCGCATTGCGAAACAGTGCCTACCCGGCGCCTGCCGGTTTTGCGGATAAGGTCATCCGCAAAATTGCCAGAAAGGAGGAGCAAGCGACGCGGCGCGATCTGTTTTGGCTCACGGCGGGCATCGCCGCGCTGGCGATTTGTGCCGGCCTTGCTATGGCGATGTCTGGCACTAGCTTCAGCCTTGCTTTGCTGACTGACGTGGCCTATTTGCCGCTATTCATTTTTACAGGAGCTTTTATGTTTTTATTGCATCTCCTCGATCGCAGGCTCCTCGGCGCGCCGGATGCGAAGGGGGAATAAAAAAGGGGCCGGACAAAACCGACCCCCGAATCGCTATAAACTAAACCCCTGAGGGGTACCCTAGATCAGCAGCTAATCGGACACTTCACTAAATGAAACCGTTCCAACGTCCGTCACCTCACCCGTGGTAACCGACACATCGGTCTGATGTTTCTCAAAATCTTCATTGGGTTCGAACGTGACCGTGTAATCGCCCTCTGGAACGCCCCTTAACAGGAAACTACCATTCGCATCACTGTAGGTTGTGGCCACGGTGTCGTCGCCGGCAAGGGCGTAGATTGCAGGCGTTGCCACGGCTGGATCCACAATACCCTTTATCGCGCCGGTTTCGGCTTCCGTAATCACCCGGACCACGGGCTTGAGTAAGTAGGCACCTGTTCCGGCCTGCACCACGGAGCGCGCAACGTCAAAATCGAGGAGGACCTTGTAAACGACCCCTTCATTCAGGGTCTCATGCACCTGCAACTTCAGACCAGAGGAAGCACCGCTGGGGATGGTGAGGTCATAGAAATTTCCGCCCACCTTCACGGTATTGTTTTCTCCCAGCACCAGACGTAACTGTGAGATCTTTCCGGCAGGAATTTCATCGCTGGCGATGAGGGTGTCGAAGCCATTGGTGAGGTCCAGGAGGTTGATCACACCTTCCCTCGCATCAAGCTCCATCCAAGGCTCCTGATTTTCATTTTCAGCCGCGTGGATTTCCACGCCGGCAATGTCGACGTTAACTTCCTCAAAATCGCCGGGGCCATCCGTAAGCCACACCTCCAGCCTCGCGCGCTGCGCCTCATTTTCAGAACCGCAGGAAAAGAACAAAACAACAAGAGCGGTCACTATTGTCAATCTCAATAACATGCTACACATAACTGTTTTTCGTTTTTATTTCAACCACGCACCAATGGTAAACGATGTGGTTTCCCAATTGTTATCTTGATACGTCGGTCGGCAATCTGGAGCGATGACTGTCGTTTTCCGGCGTTCAAAAATTTCCGGGTGGAATTCGTTTTCCGGCGGTTGCCTGTGACGTGTGGCCTGAGCGCCACACATTTGAAAACAAAAGAGCCGCAGTAAATGCGGCGCTTCCGGTGCAAAGGATTTGAACGGGAAGGCTAGAACACCAGGCTGCGCTCCATCATGAACTCGGCAATTTGCACGGCATTCGTTGCCGCGCCCTTCCTCAGGTTGTCCGCGACGATCCACATGTTCAACGTGTTGGGTTGCGACTCGTCGCGGCGAAGCCGGCCGACGAACACCTCGTCCCGACCCTTCGAATTGATGGGCATGGGGTAAATGTTGTTTTTCGGGTCGTCTTGCACGATGACACCCGGCGTGGTTGCCAGCGTCGACCGAACCTCGCTGAGGTTGAACTCTTCTTCAAACTCGACGTTCACCGATTCGGCATGGCCGCCGACCGCGGGAATGCGTACCGTGGTTGACGTTACGCCGATGGAAGGATCGCCCAATATCTTGCGGGTCTCATTCACCATCTTCATTTCCTCTTTCGTATATCCGTTGTCAAGGAACGCGTCGATGTGCGGCAGTGCATTCATGTCTATCGGATGGGGATACACCTGCGTACCCTGGACGCCGTTGCGCTCATTCATCATTTGTTGCACAGCGTCTTTGCCAGTGCCGGTTACGGACTGATATGTTGAAACAACGATGCGTTTGATCTTGTACTTGACGTGCAGCGGAGCCAACGCCATCACCATCTGGATGGTTGAACAGTTCGGGTTGGCAATGATCCGGTCATCAATGGTGAGCACGTGACCGTTGATCTCCGGCACCACGAGCTTTTTCTCGGGGTCCATGCGCCAGGCAGACGAGTTGTCGATGACGATCGTTCCTTTCTCCGCGAATTTTGGCGCCCACTCCAGGGACGTTCCTCCTCCTGCCGAAAAGATGGCAACGTCCGGCGCGAGCGCGCAAACTTCCTCGATACCCTTTACCGTATAGTCCTTGTCCTTGAACGAGATGGTTTGTCCTACCGACTTCGCGGATGCGACCAGATACAATTCACTGAACGGAAAGCTTCTTTCTTCGAGCACCTTCAGGATTTCCTGACCCACTAAACCTGTGGCTCCGACTAGGGCGAGTTTCATTTTTATCGTAATATTGAAATACAAAAGTAGTGTTTCCCTCTCGCACTATGAACCGCACCGCTAAAATATCCGCTGCGTTTACAGCAGGTCTTTGGCTGAAAACGTTTCCGGTAATTCTTTTGTCACTCGTCGCCTGCTCACAACAAATGTTAGGACAGGTAGTCGACGACTTTTCCGATGGAAATTTTGTGGCCGATCCGCCGTGGGACGGTGAGACAGAAAAATTCACCGTCGATGCGCAAGCGCTCCGGCTGACGGCACCCGCAATCGCGGGTAGTGCCTTTCTGAGTGTCCCGAGCCGTTCGTTTTACGACGCCATTTGGGAATTCACGGTACGCATGGAATTCAATCCGTCTTCCGGCAACTACACCCGGGTTTACATTGCCTCCGACCAACCCGACCTCAGGGGCGCGCTCAATGGGTACTTCGTCGTGATCGGCGATTCCCCGGATGAGGTCAGCCTCTATCGGCAGGCGGGCGCCGCAGAGACCAAGATCATCGACGGTGAAGATGGAAGCGTTGACGTTTCCCCGGTGGATGTGAAGGTGAAAGTCGTCCGTGACCGCTACGGCAACTGGGAGCTCTTTTCGGATGTTGACGGTGCCGGTTTTGTTTCCGAAGGCGTAGCGAAGGATGTCGTCCACAGCACGACAGCCTACTTTGGGGTGCTTTGCACCTTCAGCGCTACCCGCTCGGATAAATTCTTTTTCGACGACATCCACGTCACGGGCGTGGCGTTCGTTGATCTCTTGCCGCCTGAAGTCGACAGTGTAAAGGTGACTTCTCCGACAGAACTCGAGGTGACGTTTTCCGAAACGGTCACGCCCGAGACTGCCGGGCAGGAAACAAACTACACCGTCGCGGACGCCTTCCCCGACTCCGCCTTCCCCTCGGCAGACAGCCTTCGCGTGCGCCTGGTTTTTGAGAATGCGTTCGAAAACGGAGTTCCACAAACCCTTCAGGTAACTTCGATCTCGGACCGGGAAGGAAACTTGCTCGCCTCGGCAGAAGTTCAATTTCTCTACTTTGAATCGCGTGTCCCGGTTCGGCACGACGTCATCTTCACCGAGCTCTTCCCTGATCCCACACCACCGACGGGGCTCCCTGAAACGGAGTTCGTGGAAATTCACAACCGGGCGGAAGTACCGTTCGAAATGACCGGATGGAAATTTGCCGACGCGGGAGACACCGTTGATTTTCAATCATTTATCTTACTCCCCGAACACGACCTCATACTGTGCTCCGGCGCCCTGGAAACAACGCTTGAGACGTTCGGCGACGTGATGGGGCTTTCCAGGTTTCCGTCTTTGAACAACGCCTCCGATCAACTCCTCTTGTTGGATCCAACGGGCGCTGTGATCGATTCTGTGGGCTACTCGAAATCGTGGTATCGCGATGAGGAAAAGGAAGACGGAGGCTTCAGCATTGAGCTGATCAACACCGGAGATTTCTGCAGCGGCGATGCCAACTGGACCGCAAGTACGGCGGACGCAGGGGGTACGCCGGGAATGATCAATTCTGTCTACGATACCACGAGCGATCGAACGGGGCCGAAACTGCTGGCTGTGAATGTGATTTCCCGGGACACCATCGCCTTTGCCTTTGACGAAAGGCTCGACAGCGCACTCCCTGGTGCGGAGGCGTTCGCGTTTGAGCCCGAGGTCGCCATCTCGGCGGTGGCTTTCGGTTTCGATAGCAATGTGTTGCTGGTCACGCTACAGGAAGCGCTTGACTCCACAATCACCTATGCCATTTCCCTCGCAAGTATTTTTGATTGCCCGGGAAATGTTATCCGGGAGGAGTTTTCGCGGGGGCAAATAAAACTTGATACTGTTCCGCCCTTGTTAAATGCGGTGAATGTAATTTCCGAAAGGGCACTTGAACTTAGGTTCTCTGAATCCTTAGACCTGGTTTCAAGCGCAAGCGTGGCGTCATACGAAACCCTCCGCGGCGGGCGTCCGGCAACTGCGGAACTGCTCGCTGGCAACACGGTACGCCTGACGTTTACGGACCCCTTCGGGAATGGCGTAGCCGACACCCTGGTTATTTCCGGCCTTCGCGACGCGGCGCTGAACGAGATGTCGACGGCAAAGGTGAAGTTCATGTATTTCCACGAAATGCCCGCGGAACCACGTGACGTGATCATCACGGAGATCATGTGTGACCCCGTGCCGGTAGTAGGACTGCCGGAGGCGGAGTTCATTGAACTTCACAACCGCTCGGATGGTCCGTTTGATCTGACGGGCTGGACACTCTCGGACGGAAACCGCACGGCAACGCTACCCACACACATCATACGCTCCGGTGAATACGTGTTACTTTCCGGCATGTCTGGGGCATCGGCGTTAGCGCAATTCGGGCATGTTCTGGCTGTCGCAACATTTCCATCGCTGAACAACGGGGGTGAATCCCTTATGCTTCGCGCTGATGACGGAACGGAGGTCGACGTTGTAGATTATTCGGATGCCTGGTACCGCGATGATGACAAGCGCGACGGTGGATGGACCCTTGAAAGGATCGATCCTCATGATGCGTGCAGGGGCCCCCTCAACTGGGCCGCGAGCAATGACCCGAGGGGAGGCACGCCCGCGGTGCGCAATTCCGTCTATAACGATGAGGGCGATCACATTGCGCCGGTACTCGTCGGTGTGGAAGTGAGCGGGCGGAAAGCCTTCCGCTTACGGTTTGATGAAAAACTGGAAGCGACCTTGCCACCGTTGACGGCCTTCGACGTGCTGCCTCCGCTTGGCATCGACTCGCTCTGGTTTTCAAATCCCGGTCGCTCGGAAATTATGGTTCAATTCCGGCAGCCCGTCGATTCGTCAACGACGTATCTCGTTACCGTCAACGGTGTGCGTGATTGTCCGGGGAATCTCATTGATCCGTTGTTTGCGAGCGCGACGGTTCTCCTTGACACCCTTCCACCGCGACTGCATGAGGTGAAGGCCGTTGACGAACGCGTTCTAACGGTGGAATTTTCCGAAAGTGTTCCGGGGAGGCCGGAATCGGTTACTTTTTTCGACGTGGACGGAATGGGGTTTCCGGTTTCAGTCTCTGCCGAAAACGCGCGGACCATCCGCCTTGAATTTCAAGACGCGTTCGAGAATGGGCAACAACAAACCCTGCGTGTGCATTCCGTTACGGACCTGGCGGGCAACGTCATGCTGCCCTCCGAGGCGACGTTCCTGTTTTTCGAGGAGACACCTGTTACGCCGGATGATATTGTTGTCTCGGAGATCTTTTCGGACCCCACGCCCGTGCGCGGTTTGCCCGAAGCAGAGTACATCGAAATCTACAACCGCACAACGCATCCCTTCAACCTCGCCGGATGGACGTTAAGCGATGAAACCGGATTCGCCACGCTGTCGCAATTCATCATCTTGCCGCACGAGTACGCGCTGCTGTGCGCACACCAGTCCGTTGGATCCTTGAGTCGGTATGGCAGGGTACTTGGTGTGACGTCGTTTCCATCCCTGAACAACGCCTCTGACGAGGTTGTCATCAGCGATGCGCATGGCCAGGTGGTTGACTCCGTGCGATATCATGCTGACTGGTACCGTGACGATGAAAAAGCCGACGGCGGATGGTCACTGGAGATCATCGATCCCGAGAACTTATGTTCAGAAGGACCCAACTGGGTCGCCGCTGAAGTCGAGACAGGGGGAACACCGGGTGCCCGGAACTCGGTGTTCGCGAACAAGCCCGACCTGACCGGGCCAAAGTTATTGGTGGCTTTCCCGCTGTCCGACTCAACGATTGTCATCACCTTCAATGAGAAACTGGAGAAGACCTTGCCCGCGCCTGACGCCTTTGAGTTCCAGCCCGCGGTATCCGTGGCCGAAGTTTCCTTTGTGGATCAATCACTCACCGCCATTCACGCGCGACTGTCGGAAGATCTGCAAGGGGGCATCGCATATGCGTTGCATGGCCGTTCAATATATGATTGTGCAGGAAACATCATCGATGACGAATTCGACCGGGTTTCTTTTGCGCTACCTGAAGAGGCGATAAAGCACGACCTCGTCATCAACGAGGTGCTCTTTAATCCCACCTCTACCGGCGTGGATTTCGTTGAGGTCTACAACCGCTCTGGGAAATTCATCGACCTGAAGGAGTGGCGGTTGGCGAACCTGAGTGGGGACACGGTGACAACCGGAATGACGATTACAACGCAGCATGTTCTTTTGCCGCCAAAGGCATACAGGGTATTTACGGAAGACGGCAATTTGTTGAAAGGCGAATACCTCTCTGGCCGCGAAGAGACGTTCTTCGAAGCGGACCTTCCACCGCTGCCCGACGACCGGGGATCGGTCGTTCTGGTGGATGACGACGGTCGTGTTGTCGATCAGGTGGTCTACGCGGAAGACTTTCACTCCGCATTCGTCCGCGACGGCAACGGCATTTCTCTTGAACGGATCGGCTTCGATGTTTCGGCTTCGGATGCGTCAAACTGGAAGTCGGCAAGTCGTGCCTCGGGCTACGCAACTCCGGGGTATTTGAATTCCAACTCCATTCGTTTGGCACCGACAAGTGACGCAATCGTCATCGAGCCAGAGGTGTTTGTTCCGGGAACCGGCCAGCCTGACTTTTCATTGATTCGCTATGCTTTTGATCGGGGCAACCTGATTGCCAACGTCCGCATCCTGAACGCGCGGGGTCAAGAAGTGCGTCGCCTGGCCAATAATGTGCTGATTGGTACGGAGGGATTTTTCAGGTGGGATGGCGACCTCGACAACGGCATGCGCGCGGGGATTGGAACTTACATGGTGTGGGTGGAGGTGTTTGATGAAACCGGCTTTTTGCGGACGTTCAGAAAACGTGTCGTCGTAGCGGGAGATTTCTAGTCCCGCGACTTCTGGAAGGTGGGCAAGCCGATCCCGGGAACGGAACCAACCCGTCACCCGGTCAGTCTCCCTCGTCCTTATAAATAAACGTCTTCGGCTCCCCTTTCTTTCGAATATATCCCCGATACATTCCTTCAGAGTTGAAAGTCATGGAAACGTTTCCCTGACGGTCCAGGGCGATGATGCCACCTTCGCCACCAAGCGTGGTAAGTTTTTTCATGATCACACTGTCTGCGGCCTCCTGCAATGACATGTCCGCATACTCCATCATAGCCGCAATGTCGCGCGCGACGCCAAGCCGGATGAAATATTCACCATGACCGGTTGCCGACACGCCACACGTTTTGTTGTTGGCATACGTTCCCGCGCCGATGATGGGCGCGTCACCTACCCTGCCGTAACGCTTGTTGGTCATTCCACCCGTGGACGTGCCCGCGGCGATGTTGCCGAATTGGTCCAGGGCTACGGCACCCACCGTGCCGAACTTCTTGTCTTTGATGTAAGGATCAATGAGTGCGGCTTGCTTGTCGCCTTCTCGCTCCTGTACGCGCTTGAGTTGTCGATAACGGGTGGAATCAAAGAAATACGATGGATCGACAATCTCAAGTCCCTGCTCCGCGGCGAACTTTTCGGCGCCGTGTCCGACCATCATCACGTGCTCGGATTTTGTCATTACCGCATACGCCGCGGTGATGGGATTCTTGATCGTGGTCACGCCCGCGACGGCGCCGGCCATCAGGTTGCTTCCGTCCATGATCGACGCGTCGAGTTCATTCCGTCCCTCGTTGGTAAACACCGCACCTTTGCCCGCATTGAACAACGGAGAATTTTCCATCGTCTTGATGGTGGCGATCACGGCGTTGAGGCTCGTGCCGCCATCTTCGAGTACAGCGTAGCCCGTCTCCAGGGCAAACTCGAGCGCTTCCCTGTACGCCTTTTCCCGCTCGGGACTCATGTTCTCGCGTCGGATTGTTCCTGCTCCGCCGTGGATTACCAGTGTGATAGGCCCCGGTTCGCTTTCCTGTGCGTTTATCTTGGGTTTTGACGGCTCACAACCCATGCTGGCAACAAAGATCACTGAGAGCAGTATATAATTCTTCATATTTCGTATGTTGGAAGATGATCGGTCACTTTTCAAGGCCGGGACAGATAAAAATATCAATTGCCCGGAATTTTCTGTAATATTTTTTGTTTTAGTGGGCAACCTATAATTTTGCGAATCTTTTACCAAACGGAGGATAAACAATGGCTAAGAAAAAGACACCAGCCAAGTCAGCTAAGAAGGCAGCGAAGGCTAAAAAAGCGGCGAAGAAGAAATCTCCTGTAAAGGCGAAAGCAAAGGCAAAACCCGCAGCTAAAAAAGGAAAAGTGACGAAGACGCCGAAGTCGGCCAAGGCAACGAAGGTTGCCAGGAAGGTGAAGAAGACCGCCCCGAAGGCAAAAAGTAAAGCAAAAAAGCAGGTAGCAGCTCCTAAAAAGGTACAGAAAGTGGAGAAGAAAGACGTGAAGAAGATGACCATCAGAAAAGCGGCGCCTTCCGACAAGAAGACGGTCGACATCAAGGAAGCGGTTCAGAATAACAACCAGGCGGCCACTGCGGCGAAAATCGCTCAAAGCGCACAGTTGAATTTTTTCCAAATGCCGAATCAGCGGCCGATCGCGCACAAGCCCTCCAAGCCGTCGAGCCACCCCGAGGACAAAACGCGTTATTCGGAAGAGGAACTGAAAGAATTCGAAGAACTCATCAATAAGAAATTAGAAAAAGCGCGTGAGGAATACCGGATCCTGAAGGATACCCTAAACCGCAACAATGATGAGGGCACCGACTCCACATCCGGGGGAAACACCAAGGTGTTGGAAGATGGCGCTGAAACCGCGGAAAAGGAAAACCTCAGCCAGCTGGCAGCCCGCCAGCAGAAGTATATCACCAATCTTGAGAACGCTTTGGTGCGGATCAAGAATGGCACATACGGCATCTGCTCGGTAACCGGAAAACTCATTTCAAAAGAAAGGCTGATCGCCGTTCCCCATACTACGCAAAGTATCGAGGCGAAGCTGATGCAGCAGGATTAATTCCGGAGGTACTGTATGAGGTCCGCTTTTTTGGTTAGGACGTGATTTAAAAGAGAAACAAAATTGGATTTTTTACAGAACCACATTGAGGCGCTGATCTTTTGTTCGCCGGGTCCGATTCGCCTGGCGGACATCAAAGCCTGTCTCTCGGAAATGTTCAATGCGGATGTTCCGGAGGAAGACATCATGGGGGCCATCCAGCGCCTGGACGAAAAGTACCAATCGGAGGAATACGCGTTTCAACTTTTCAAAGCTGCCGGCGGCTATCAGTTTCTTACGAAGCCGGCCTACCAGGCGAGCATCAGTATCTTGCTGAAGCAACAGTCGAAGAAAAGATTGTCGACTTCCGCGATGGAAACGCTTTCGATTATCGCATACAAGCAGCCGATCTCGAAGACCGAGATTGAAAACATCCGCGGTGTAAACTGCGATTACGCGGTCCAAAAACTCCTGGACAAGGGATTGGTGGAGATCACCGGAAAGGCGGATACCATCGGCCGGCCGATGTTGTACGGCACCACATCAAAGTTCATGGAGTACTTTGGGATCGGCGACCTCACCGAACTGCCAACGCCCAAGGAATTCACCTCGGAAGTGAACATGATCGGCGAAAACAGTGAAACGCGTGACAATGGCGACGCGGGCGAGCACACCGCCGGTGACACAGACGACACCCGCGAGCCCGATGCCCAGGCGTAACCAGGGGAAAGCCCCCTCAGGAAGAAGAGGTCCTTCTCGATCTTCGGGACAGGAATCCAACCGTCGAAGGAAAGCGCGTCCGGCGCATGAAGAGAAGCCCGGCAAGGGCAAAGCGCAAGCAAAACCACCCCGTGGCAGGAATGCCGATGCAAAGCCGGAAAAAGCCAACGCCCGGAGCCGTTTTGGCAAGTCCTCAAAAACAAGGAAGACAAGAAAAGATGAAGAGGAATCCTCGCGGGGATTCTTTTCCAGGACAAAACCCCGTAGCGTCAGGGCAGAAAGGTCGCCGGGAAAACGGGATACGCCAACCGTGCAGACGGAGAAGATGCGACTCAACCGCTTCATCGCCAACAGTGGCGTTTGCTCTCGCCGGGAGGCGGACGAACTCATCGCCATGGGTCTCATTTCCGTGAATGGAAAAACCGTGACCGAGATGGGGCACAAGGTAAATCCCGGCGATGAAGTGCGTTATGAAGGACGCGTTCTCCGCGCCGAAAAACCGGTGTACATCCTGCTGAATAAACCTAAAGGATACCTGACCACGACGGACGATCCGCAAGAACGACAGACCGTGATGGAGATTGTGGGGAAGGCCGTAAAGGAGCGCATTTATCCCGTCGGCCGGCTCGACCGGAATACAACGGGGTTGCTGCTGCTCACCAACGATGGCGACCTTGCCGACAAACTCATGCATCCTTCCTACAACATCAAGAAGATCTATAAAGTCAGCCTTGACCGCCCGTTGACGAAGGCGGATTTTCAACGCATCGTCGATGGCGTGGTGCTCGACGAAGGACGCGCCCAGGTTGACGACCTCGCCATCGTTTCAGACGACGGAAAGACCGTTGGCCTGGAGATCCACATCGGGTGGAATCGCGTGGTCCGCCGCATCTTTGAAGCGCTGGCATACCAGGTCATTAAACTGGATCGGTCTGTCTATGCCGGGCTCGATAAAAAAGACCTTCCCCGGGGTCACTGGCGTTTTCTCAAACCCGAAGAGGTCGTCCGATTGAAACACTACAGCAGCCCACGGTAACGTCATAAAGTTTCAGGCTATTCCTTGTAAATCCTGTTTCTACTGATCTACTTTGAGGTATGACACGACCTCACCCGGATACCATTCCCGCCGCCTTCAAGCACTACGTTGAAAATGTCATTGACCTGGATGTCATCGATGCGTTGCGGCAGGCTTCGACCAGCATGCTCAAACTTGTTCGTTCCATCCCGGAAGAGAAAGGGCTCTACCGCTATGCCGAAGGAAAATGGACCATCAAAGAAGTCCTGAACCACATGCTGGATGTTGAGCGGGTCATGGCCTATCGCGCCATGCGCTTTTCGAGGAATGACCACACCGAGCTTCATGGCTTTGAAGAGAACGACTACGGCCCGGCAGCAAACGCGCATGCGCGAACCGTGCAGCAACTGGCTGATGAAATTGAGCGTCTGCGGATGGCAACGATTGACCTCTACGCGAGTTTTACGCCGGAAATGTTGCAACGGGAAGGCTTTGCCAACAAGAAGCGCATGTCGGTGCTGTCCATCGGCTACGTCATTGCCGGCCACGAGGTGCATCACCTTAAGCTATTCGAGGAACGTTATTTGAAGGCGTGATGAAGAAACTGCCATGCTGGTTGGTGCTCGGCGCCATCGTTGCCTCATGTTCACCGCTGTCAAAGTCGGCGCTGACAAAGCGGTTCAAAGGAATTGAACAGCAACTTCACGACCATACCGGGTTCGTACTCTACGATACCGAACGCGACAAAACGGTGTTTGCGTACAACGGGGCCACCTACTTCACGCCGGCATCCAATACAAAGATCTTTACGCTCTTTGCTTCGCTGAACATCCTCGGTGATTCCATACCTGCCCTGCGGTATGTCGAGACGGAGGATTCGGTGATCGTCTGGGGAACGGGCGATCCCTCATTCCTTTATAAGAATGTGTACAACGACAGCTCCGTGTTTCAGTTTTTGAAGAGCATCACCAAACCGTTATACCTTTCGACGGCAAATTTTCAGACCACGCCGTTCGGACCCGGCTGGGCCTGGGACGATTATAACTCCTATTATTCGGCTGAGCGCTCGGGCTTTCCCATATATGGGAATATTTTTACCGCCACCCTGGCCGGCGACACGCCGAAGGTTGCACCGGCCTATTTCAACCGGTTTTTGTCGATGGGCGACGAGCGGGGGCGGAACCAATTCGTTCGCGAACGACACAGCAACAATTTTAAATTCCATCCCGGAAAGCGTCACTCGACCACCACGGAATGGGACATACCGATCCGGGTTGAGGATTCTCTTGTCGCGGACCTTTTGGCCGACACCCTTGGGAAACCGGTAGCTGCTGTTCGGGTACCTTACCCGGATACGGCGGTTTATGTGAACACCTTGTACAGCGTTCCTGCCGACAGCCTGTACCGTGTGCTCATGCACGAAAGCGACAACTTCATCGCTGAACAGCTCTTGCTGATGTGCGCAGGCGTGCTCACCGACACGTTGAAGCCGGAGATCGCCATCCGCTATGCCAGGGAGCACCTGCTAACGGATCTTCCGGATGAACCCCGGTGGGTGGACGGGTCGGGGTTGTCGAGGTTCAACCTTTTCACGCCACGGTCGATTGTCAAGCTATGGCAAAAAATTGCGGCGATCGTTCCGCGCGAAAGACTCTATCCGCTGCTGGCAACGGGTGGCGTCAGCGGCACGATACGAAACTGGTACAAGGCCGACCAACCTTACATTTTTGGAAAAACGGGGTCGCTCAACAACAACCATTGCCTGAGTGGTTTTCTGGTCACCCGGTCGGGAAAAACGCTTGTGTTTTCCTTTATGAACAGCAATTACATCATACCGTCGAACGTCGTGCGGAGTAATATGCAGGAGCTCTTATACTTGATCTATGAACGTTATTAGGAGAATATTTTTGTGCGCGGCAGGCGTGATCGTCGCGGTGGCTTCATCACGCGCGCAGGAGACCGACAGCCTTGACATCAAGATCGGCCAGATGTTGCTCATCGGGTTTGCCGGTCCGGCGGTGGATCAGGAGGTGCTGCGCGAGGTGCGGGAAGGCAAAGTGGGATCGGTCATCATGTTTGAAAAGAACATCCCGGCGGAGAATTCGTTTTTTGAATTGAAGAAGATACTCTGGACCTACCAAAAGGCCGCACCGGTCCCGTTGTTGATCGCCATCGATCAGGAAGGCGGACGCGTGAACCGCTTGAAAGATAAGTACGGTTTTCCGCGCACGATCACCGCTGCCGCCATGGGCGAAGATGCTTCGCTCGATTCTGTTCGGTTTTATAGCGAGGCGACGGCGGCGACATTGGCCGGCCTCGGCATCAATGTTAACTTCGCACCGGTGGTTGACCTCGCATCCAATCCCGACAACCCGGTTATTGCGCGCTACGGGAGGGCGTTTTCACCTCATGCAGATACCGTTGCGCTGATGGCGATGGAGGTTGTCAAGGCCCACCGGCGGTTTGGCGTTATCACGGCGTTGAAACACTTCCCCGGACACGGGAGTTCGAAAAGTGACACGCACCTTGGCATCGCCGACGTCACGAACACGTGGGAAGAAGACGAGTTGAAGCCTTACCAGATGCTCATCGATTCAGGGTATGCCGATGCGGTCATGTCCGCGCACATTGTGAACAGGAACCTTGAACCGGATGGACACCCCGGTACCTTGTCTGATGACATCATCACAGGCATCCTTCGCGAACGTCTTAACTACGACGGGGTCGTATTTTCCGATGACATGCAGATGCACGCCATCACCAAACACTACGGCCTGGAAGAGGCGATCAGGATGGCCATTCAAGCAGGCATCGACGTCATGACGTTTTCAAATAATATTTCCGGCAGCGATGAACGCACGGTCGCGAAAGTGCACGGTATCATCAGGGGCCTCGTTGAAAGCGGTGCAATCAGCAGGGAGCGAATCGACGAAAGTTACCGGCGTGTCATGGCACTGAAGCAACGCCTGAAGCCGGAAGATGCGCTGCGAACGATTTACAGGGAACTTCAGGAGCGCAGGCACGAACTGAACGTCGCGGAGGCGAAGATCGAAGCGTTGGAAAGGAAGGTGAGGGTTATTTACGAAAAAGAACCGCCGTTAAAGGAAAAGAAGAAACGGCGCAGGAGAAAAAACTAGCGCATGGAACCCTTCAGGACAACGTGGCCTTCATCGGGCCTGGCCCCGGTGCTCATCAGCGTACCGCATTGCGGGACCCGCTTTCCCGATACCCTCCGGGATGAATATGTGCCGCGCCTGATTGAAGCGCCTGACGATACCGATTGGTTTGTCGATATGTTGTATGACTTCACCACGGCGATGGGAATGCCGATGGTGAGCGCTGTCTACAGCAGGTGGGTGATTGACCTGAACAGGGATCCGGAGAGCACGCCGCTCTACACCGACGGAAGGATCATTACGGGGCTGTGCCCGGTGACGACATTCCTGGGTGAACCACTCTATCGCGACAGACGCGAGCAGGTCACTGCCGCTGACGTGACCCAACGGGTGGAGAGCTTTTACAAGCCGTATCACCGGGAGATCGAAACACAACTTGCGGAAATGAAAGCACGATTTGGACAGGTATTGTTGTGGGATTGCCACTCGATCCGGCAGACCGTCCCCACCATCCGGGCGGAAAAATTTCCCGATCTCATTCTCGGCAGCGCCGATGAAACGTCCGCCTCCGGCGATCTCGTGTCCATAGCCCTTGATCATCTCCATGGGGGCGGCTACACGTTTCAGCACAATCATCCCTTTAAGGGCGGATATATTACGAGAAACTACGGCAGACCAGCCTCGGGCGTCCACGCGCTGCAGCTTGAAATGAGCAAAGTGAATTACATGGACGATGACGAACGCCAATACGACAAGGCGCGTGCGTCGCGGATGCGCGAGCTGCTGCAGCGAACCCTTGCCGCTCTTGCTGAACGCCTGACCAAGTCATGACCGGGTTGAAATATTTTCAATTCAAGGCCTTGCTGCAATCAACCGGTTGGATGAGCCCCGCATTTGTGGGCGTCGATGATGCCGGGAGCGTGCGGTGGTTGTCAGCGGAGAAGCCAGCGGACGCGGTGGGCATAGAATATGTTGATGGGTATGCGCTGCCGGGGTTTCAAAACGCCCATTCACACGCCTTTCAGTATGCAATGGCCGGCATGGCGGAAAAGCATCCACCCAATAGTGACGATGATTTCTGGAGTTGGCGCGAAGCCATGTACGCCTGTGCCCTGAGCATGGATCCCGACCAGGTGCAGAAGGTGGCGGCCATGCTCTATGCGGAAATGCTACGTAAGGGCTATACGCACGTGGTCGAATTTCATTATCTGCACCACGACAAGGATGGGAAGCCATACGCCAACCTGGCGGAGATGGGCTTTCGCCTCGTGGCCGCCGCGCAGATGGCGGGCATCAAGATCACACTCGTTCCTGTGTTCTATCAGAAGGGAGGTTTTGGAAAGCCGCCACAGCTGCGCCAGCGGCGATTCATTTCTGAAAAGGCCGATCATTATTTCCGGCTACTGGAAGCGTCTGCGCGCGCGATCGCCACTTATGACGGCGCCTCGCTTGGATTTGGCGTGCACTCCCTCAGGGCAGTTGAACCTGGAGACATTGCCGCGGTCGTGTCGAAAGGTCCTAACGACATTCCGTTTCATTTGCACGTCGCGGAGCAACTGCGCGAAGTGGACGACTGCGTCGCGCATCTGAAACAACGTCCGGTGGAATGGGTGCTGAACAATCTTCCCGTGGACGACAGGTTTCATCTTGTCCATTGTACCCATCTCAATGATGATGAGGTTGAACAACTGGCGAAATCCGGTGCGCACGCCGTGCTTTGTCCCGGAACGGAGGGAAACCTTGGCGACGGCATTTTCCGGCTTTCCGACTTTGCTTCGCGGGGAGGACACTGGTCGATCGGTACCGACAGCCATATCAGTCTTAATCCGCTGGAAGACCTTCGCTGGCTCGACTATGCCCAGCGCTTGGTGACACACCGGCGCAATACCTTTGATGACGGCGCATCAATGCTTGTAAACAAGACCATTTGGTCCGGCAGAAGTGCGATGGGCGTTCGCGAGCGAACGTTCTTCAAGGCCGGGCAGCCCCTGGACGCTGTCGTTTTCAGTGGAAAGTCTCCAACGTTGCTCAACGACGAAACCTCGCGGCTGTTGTCCCGGATCGTGTATAATTGCGACAGCGGCGATGTTTACGGCACACTGGTGAATGGACGTTGGGTGGTGAAAGGAGGCATGCACCGGAATGCGGGCGTGATTGCTGACGCGTTTCAAAGGGCTGTAAACGCTATTGACTTCTGACATGACAGCGATTATTCGTCCCGTGGAAATCAGGGACAACGCCGCCGTGGCGGGCATCATCCGTTCTGTGATGCCGGAATTCGGGGCCGCCGGGAAAGGCTTTGCCATACACGACCCGGAGGTGGACCACATTTACGAAACTTATTCGCTGCCACGGTCGGCCTACTTCGTATGCGAGGCTGACGGGAAGGTGCTAGGCGGCGCGGGAGTCGCCCCGCTGGAAGGGGGTGACGAGGACACGTGTGAACTAAGGAAGATGTATATCCTGCCCGAAGGCCGGGGCAAGGGTTTGGGTCAGCAACTCCTATCCCGCGCGCTGGTCGCGGCGCGGGAGATCGGATTTGAATACTGTTACCTTGAGACCTTCAACACCATGAAGGATGCGATGCGTCTTTATGAAAAGAATGCCTTCGGCCGGATCGCCGGTCCGCAGGGAAACACGGGTCATTTTGCATGCGATACGTTTTACAAATTGAGGTTGTAAACACGCTAATGATGCGCTTTTTCGTAGTGCTCCCGCAGTATGTCTTCGGCGAAGTCGTTCGTTAAATCGCGAACAACGGTGTGAATGTGATTGGCGTTGTTCTGAATGTTGTCGTATTCAATGAGCAGCATGGGCCCGTGAATGCGATAGTAGTGTCCGGTTCCTGGCTGCAGGCTTCCCGCCCAGGCAAAGGTGAGGTTCTCGATGCCCGCCTTCCGGATTTTATCCATCAGACGTTCCGAAAAGTCAAATTCATAGTTCCTGACGTATACATCGATCAGATCGAGAAATACTTTCTTCTGGTATTCGTCGAGTTCGGTGAAGGGAATTCCAATTCGGGCAACCATGTTGGCATCGCGGTCGTTGCCCGTGATGATTTCAGATGGCGCCTGCTTTGAGAACCAGGCTTTCCTGAGCTGTTGGCTTGACAAAGAGTTTACCAGCAGAAAGCCCAGATCGGCCTCGAGCCTGAGCACCTGTTTGCCATGGTCAAGGCCAATGGGTATGGTGGCTGGGTTTGCGCCCATGAATGACGGCGTCGCCGCCCGTATCTGCCCGTCTATGGCGGTAAAGTTCAGCGAGAGGTGATGACCCTCGATCCGCCAGCCCCACGGTTTCGCCGGCTCGGGCGTCCCAAACAGGGTGAAATGGTAGTTTAACGCGTCGCGGTAGGTGTCGTCATTGCCGCGCTTCTCCACCTGTCGAAGGATATGCTCGAGGGCAACGATCCCCATCGCCTTGTGGTAGCCTTGTGTGCTGAGTGAAGCCTTGAGGAGGGCGATGGCTGCCTGTGCCTGCGCGTCGTTCATGTCGTGAAAGGAGATGCCGTTACGCGCGCGGGGAACAAAATGCCAGTTGAATCTTTCCGGATGGTCGTAGGCGAAGACAGCTTTAGCCTTCAGGCTATCGTCGAGTGTGGAAACGAGTCTCTTCGCTGCCAGCGCGACACCGTCCTTTGGTTGAGCGGCAAGGCTGAGTGACAGCATGAGCGCGACGGCGAAGGGTGCTAATTTCATCCGGTTCATTTTCTTACCCGCCGCAATTCCCGGGCCGAATAAGCTCATTGGCCAACCATAAAGACGGCGTTTGCAAAGATCATTTTTCCGTTTTCCCAGAAACTCCGGAAGAGCGGGTTATCCACCAGGTAAACAACCTCGCCGCTGCCTTTAGGCTCAACGCCGAAGACAAGGCTGTTCGCGATCCGGTCGTTCGCCCTGTGTCCGGCAAAGCCCATTACCGGAAGGGCATTTCCATTTATCACGCCGACATTCCATCCGTTTGCCAGGTAGGCGAAGCGCTGTTCATTCGTCTTCAGGGTAAAATACGATTCGTTCAGGCCAAACCCCAGCGGGTGGGTCGCATCCAGACGCACTTTGTAAATCGCACCGGATATCGATTCCGAAATACCCTGCCGCTCGGCATCGCCGTAGGCATTGAGGAGGCTTTGTTCCTCCAGGGCTTTTTCGCGTTTCTCGGCGTTGGCCTTTTCCTGCTCGTTGGCGTATCGCCTCAGGCCGAAACCATTCTTGTCGGCAAACGCGTTCAGGCCACGGCCCACCACAATGAGTTTTCCACCCTGCGACACCCATGTCGAAATCTCTCCGAGTAAACCTTCATCGAGTATCCGGTAATTTCCTTCGGGTACGATGAGCACGTCGTATTCCGGGAGATCGACATTGCGGAAATAGTCCGTTCCAATCTGCGTGATCGGGTAATGCAATTCCTGTTCAAAGAAGTGCCAGATCTGCCCCGAGGACAAGGGGCTGGTCTGTTCCCCGAAGAGCATCGCGACACGCGGAACGGCAAGCAGGTTGACATCGCTTGATCCGATATCTTTGCCGGTATCGACAAAACCGGATGAAGTCCAGTGAATTTCCCTCGCGAACGTCGCTGCCCCGGACCGGACCGTGGCGTCAAAATCCGGCAGGCGCTGGTTGTCGGCGCGCGTCACGACGAGCGTGCCGGGTGCGAATTTTTCGCCATTCGTTGAGAAAGCCCGCTCCGCGGACCGGACCTTTACTTTCCGCTCCATCAGATGCGCGAGCAACGCGACGTCGCGGACTGACTGGTATCGGAAGATGTAGGCGTATGGACTGTCGGGCATTTGCGTTGTGACAACGGGGGGGACCTGATACGGTTTGTCCACATCGATGCGGTCGGTCAGCGCAAAAGCCTTCAGGTCATGGGCGTACATCAGGTTCCAGGCTGTAATGTCATAGGTAAGGGAGTCCGGGAGCTTCGATTGAGGTTCGAACAGCGTGGTGATAAAACGCCCCTTGGGTTGATAGACGCTGATGATGACATCATTTGGGCGCACGGTCACATTGCCGATGGTCTGGCGTTGGTAGTCGAAGCCGCGCGTCGTCTTCGTCGCAGCCGGATGGCCGTACCGGATCCGGTGCGCATCAAGCCATTGGGTGAGGCGCTCGATCTTATCATCATTGTTGTCGGCAGCGATCACGTAAGTCTCGTAAGGCGATGCCGGATTCTCCCGAAAGTATTTCGCGAACTCATCGATAATGCGTTCCGCATTTAAGGAAGCAATTTCAATAGTGGAGAGTCCGGCGATGTGGTGGTGCGTCAGGCGGTCTTTGAGGGTGAGCGGGTCGCCGGTTGCCGTCGTAATCGACAGGCCGGCAAAGCCGCCGCCCGCCTGCTCGTAGGTCATGCCGATGGCGCCGTTGTAGGTCGGGTAGGTATCACCGTAGCTGGGGTAATAGAGATCAAATACTTCCTTGGTGAAATAGAGCCAGCCGCGTTCGTCGAAATACTTCGCGTTGTTCTTGCCGATCATCTCCTGGAATTCGCGTTGCCATGGCGATATCACCTCGTGGAACGGTTCGGCGGCCGGCGCAAAGAAATACGGGTTATTGTATCCCTGCTCGTGAAAGTCGACATGCACGTGGGGCATCCACGCGTTGTAAATTTTGATGCGGTGCTGCGATTCCGTTTGCGTGATCCATGCCCAGTCGCGGTTGAGGTCAAACAGGTAATGATTGGCCCTCCCTCCCGGCCATGGCTCACGGTGTTCGTTTGCATCGCCCGAAGGGTTGGGCGGAAAGTTGCCATACTGATTATAAAAATTCGCGTAGCGGTCGCGGCCATCGGGGTTGAGACACGGGTCGATGATCACCACGGTGTTCTTTAGCCATTGTTTTGTCGTTTCATTTCTTGCGGCGGCGAGTTCGAAGAGCGTTCTCATCGACGCTTCCATCGAGTTTGCTTCGTTACCATGGACGTTGTAGCTGAGCCACACGACCGCGACGCGGGTCGACGGCGTCCCTGCGAGAAGGCCGGCGCGGCGAAGGTTGTCTTCGCGGATCTGCTTAAGGTTTTCAAAGTTTTCGGGGGCGGTGATAACAGCGTAAATAAGGGGCCGGCCCTCGTAAGTCTGCCCGTATTCTTCCAACCGGACGTTGTCCACCGCCTGCGACACATGCTGAAAGTATTCGACCATCCGGTGGTGCCGGGTGAACCGGTCGCCGAGTTCGTATCCGAGAAATTCTTTGGGCGAAAGGAGTTTGTCCTGGGCATGAAGTGATAATGCTATAACCGCGAGGGCGGCAGACACGACAAATCGGTTCATAAAAGATGTTTAATCACCAAAGTAAAGGAAAAGATCGATCTAACGTATGTTCGATGTTGTTGATTGGCGGTGCAAAACGGTACCCTGCGACTTCCCGGGTGACAGGCGGTACCTGCAGACAGGGAAATATTCCCCGTTAAATCTTTTGCCATTGCTGGAACCTCATTAAATTGGGTGAAACTTTACCTAAAACCTAAACTAATAATCTATGGAAACTACGACCGCCGCACCTTCGACCACGAGCGCTTCATACGCCGGCTTTGGCGCAAGACTCGTTGCATACATTATTGATGCTATCGTCGTGGGTTGCGTCTACTGGGTTCTTGCCCTCATTCTCGCAGCGATTGGAATGGGCGCTGCAGCAGCAGCGGGTGGACCTGAAGGCATAGCCGTTGGCGACGAAGCCGCCATCGGGGCAATTTTTGCCGGGATGGGGTTGATGATCCTGCTCATTACCGTTGCTTACTGGCTCTATGGCGCCATCATGGAATCTTCCGGAAGCCAGGGAACATTGGGCAAGATGGCTATGGGCATTAAGGTCACCGATCTGAATGGCGGTCGCATATCGTTCGGCAGGGCGTTGCTTCGTCAATTTGGTAAATACATTTCAGGTTCGATCATGATGATCGGCTACCTGATGGTTGCGTTCACGGAGAAGAAGCAAGGCCTTCACGACATGATCGCAAGCACTTTTGTGGTGAAGAAATAATCGCTATGGCAAGGCTGAATTCACCAGGCCGGGGTTTCCCCGGCTTTTTCTATGTGCGCGATGCCCGTCATTTGTTCTTTGGAGACTAAAGTCCTTAACAGGCCCGGCTGGCGGCGTCTTTTTATTTTGTTGTCTCAAAGGGAAAATGAAGTCTATGAGGTAAAACAGGTAATCATTTCAAAATAGATCCCATATGAGAATATTCCTTTTATTCCTGGTTGGATTTTTGGCGTTAACCTGTTCGAAAGAAGAGGGCATCAGCTCAAAAGTCATTTGGTATTGTTCGGAGTGTTGTGATTCTGTAGGCGTGCAAATACCGCACTATGATTTGACGGAATTACAGTGCGATGAGAATAACGCCAATAAAGTAAATGGCCATACGTGGACATGGGAATCCAAAGAAGTTAGGCAATGCGGAGACCTGCCCTGCGCTCCTGATGGCCCATAAGGTAACGGGATCGTGTTATCAAAGGCCAATCGAAGTACCCATTTCGATTCGTTCTCGCACCTTTGGAGCGTAGCGTGAACTGCGTGAACGAAAAAGATCACCGACTTTGGCTCAACAAAGTAAGGGTGAAGTTCAATCTCGAAGGAATCGAAAGAAGCGACTTCTTATCCAAGTGTCCGTTTTTCTGAAGCGTGAATTCGCCACCGCCGGCTTCATTTACAGTTTTGCCGAATGGCATCTTTCGCGTCCGCGGAGCCGAGGTCTTCGGCACGCTTGAAATCAAGGCATGCGTCGTACTGGTTATTGAGGTTCATTTTTGCCAGACCCCTCATGTAGAATGTCTCCGGGTCGCTGGGGTAGAGTTCGATCGACGATGAAAAATCACTGACCGCGCCGGCGTAGTCCTCCTTTTCGAACTTGCTTTGTGCACGGTTATCGTAGTAGACGGGATTTGTGTCGTCGAGTTCCAGCGCCCGCGTATAGTCGGCGATCGATCCATCGAGATCTTCAAGACGATATTTAACCACACCGCGAAGGTTATACAGTTCGGGATCTTCGGGATTCAGCTCGATGGCCTTGCTGAAATCTTCCAGGGCACCGGCGTAGTCTTCAAGCGCGCTCTTTGCAAGCGCCCGGTTTTCGTAGGGAATCGGATCCTCGGGGTCGAGCGTGATGGCCTGGTTATAGTCAGCGAGCGCTTTCTCGATTTCGTCGATCTGGTAATACGCTTCGCCCCGGAAGTTATAGAGTGAAGGATCTTTTTTGTCAAGTTCGATGGCCTTGCTGAAGTCGTCGATGGCGCTCACAAACTCACCGAGTTCCGACTTGACGTAGCCGCGGTTGAAGTATTTGTCCGCGTCGGGTGGGCCGAGTTCGAGCGCCTTGGAGAAATCGAAATAAGCGCCCTGCAGGTCGTCGAGGTTGAATTTCGCAAGTCCGCGGTTAGTGTACGCATCGGCGTAACTGGCATTGAACCGGATCGCCTTGTCAAAGTCGTCGATGGCGCCGAAGTCGTCGCCGAGATACATTTTCGCCTCTCCCCGGTAATTGAGGGCTTCGGCCAGCGTAGAATCCTCCTCCAGCGCGATGTTGAAGTCGCCGATGGCGCCGTAGAGGTCGTCCATCGCCAGTCGCACCTGTCCGCGAAGGGTGAGCGCGGTCTTGTTCTTCGGAGTGGCGTCGATGATCTTGTCCAGGTCTGCGCGCGCTTCTTCGAGTTTTCCGGCGTCATATTTCCGGCGCGCGGCATCAAGCGCGGCGTCCTGGGCGACGGTGTCTGAGCAGAACACCACAAAGGCAATAAGGGCGACGTATTTCATAGGGCTTGGGGCGAATTTATCGAATAATAATGGTTTCAGCGCACCTGCAAAGGGTTTGATCCGCTAAACATAAAAATTAACGCAATAATCTTAAACGATGTATCTTGTCCGGAAATTTTCCGCAATGAAATTGAAAGCGTTCGCCCCGTTGTTGTTCGTGTTTGTTTCTACGCTCCTTTTCGCCCAGAACCCGACGGGCGGCGAGCGTATGGATTTTGAAGCCTACGACCCGCCCTCTACACTGGTTGTGCCGGAACACAAACTCACGCGCGCAAAGTTTCCCTTTATCGACGTGCACAATCACCAGTTTCGGATGCCCGACATGGACTTGAAGGAACTCATCTCCGAAATGGATGCCCTGAACATGACGGTGATGGTGAACCTGAGCGGCCGTGGCCGCGGAAGCACCGACCACCTGCGTAACGCGCTCAACAACGTAAAGCAAAATTATCCGAATCGTTTCATTGTATTCACCAACCTGGATTTTGATGGGATTGATGACCCCGATTGGACCGCAAGGACGGTGAGGCAGTTGGAAGAAGATGTGAAGATGGGCGCCAATGGCCTGAAGATATACAAAAGCCTCGGCATGTTTTCCCGAGACAGCAAAGGCAACCGCATACCGGTTGACGATCCGAGGATCGACCCCGTGTGGGAGAAATGCGGCGAACTCGGTATCCCCGTGCTCATCCATTCCGCCGATCCGAGGCCATTCTGGCAACCGTTCGACGAGAACAACGAGCGGTGGCTGGAGTTGAAGACGCACAACCGCCGCAGACATGACCATGATCCGGTATCCTGGGAGACCATCATCGCAGAACAGCACCGGATGTTCGCAAAGCATCCGAAAACAAAGTTTATCAATGCACACCTGGGCTGGTACGGTAACGACCTTGCCAAACTCGGACAGCTCATGGATGAACTGCCAAACATGTACACGGAGATCGGCGCGGTGATCGCCGAGTTGGGCCGGCAGCCCAGGTTCGCGCGGGAATTTCTGATCAAATATCAGGACCGCGTGATGTTCGGCAAGGACAGTTGGGTGCCGGAAGAGTACACCACCTACTTTCGCGTGCTCGAAACAGCCGACGACTATTTCCCTTACCACAAACGGTATCACGCTTTCTGGAGAATGTACGGACTCGATCTTCCCGACGATGTCTTGAAAAAGATCTACTATAAGAATGCGTTGAAAGTGATACCGAACATCGACAAAACACTTTTCCCGGACTAAACCACATGTGATGGAGGCGCGTCTTTAAATGAACCCCGAGGACTTTGACAAATTGATCCGGTCGAGGAGATCCGTTTTTCCCGCGCAATATTCGGGAGAAAAGGTGAGTGACGACATCGTTGCGAGAATGGTGGAAAATGCGTGCCATGCGCCGACGCACAAGCTCACACAACCCTGGCGGTTTATCGTTTTCACCGGCGACGGCATTCTCAGGCTGGCAAAGGAACAGGCGGAAGTCTACCGCCAGGTGACCCAACGCAACGGCTCCTTTCGCGAAGACCGGTATCAGGCCCTGCTCACCAAACCCCTGCTGTCATCGCACATTGTGGCGGTGGCCATGAAGCGGGACGAGAAGGCGTCGGTGCCGGAAGTGGAGGAGCTCGGCGCCGTATTCTGCGCCATTGAAAACATGTACCTCACCGCGACCGCGTATGGTGTGGGCTGTTACCTGAGCACGGGTGGAATAACCTATTTTGACGAGGCGCGTGAACTCTTCGGCCTCAGTGCCTCCGACCGGCTGATTGGTTTTGTCCACGTCGGCACGCCCGGGGCAAAACTTCCTCCGGTCAAACGCATGCCGCCGGGGGATTTTATTTCCTGGGTTCGCGAATGATACTAGCCGGGTTTCACGGCGATGACGTGAATCATTCGCCGTACCGCTTCCGTACCTGCAATGATGAATCCCCTCAGGCCAAGCGCTTCGGTTACGATTGCTTCACTGAGGCGAAGTTTGGGATATGCGCTCACCTTTTGAATCCATGTTTCGCCTTCGCGCACGTGGAGGATGTCGTGTACCATGACGTGATCGTCGAAATACTCAAGGAAGCAAGTGAGTATCTTCGTGTCGTCGGCCCGAACAGGGATGAAGCGGTCGCTGCCTTGCAGGGGCGTGCTGTAATCGCGGAACGATAGCACGAGCTTCCCGCCGGGCAGCAGGCGGCCGAAGGCGTGGTCGACGAATTCGTTGAAGGTCTTCAGGCTTTCGAAGTGGGCGATCGTGTCGCCCATGCAGGTTATCAGTGCGGCCGTGTCGCCCGGGCTTTTCAGGAATGCGATGATATCCTGCTCCACGGTTTTTATGTTCCGTGAAGCGTTTTCGCTGGCCAGCGCTGCGAGTAATTTTGCGTTAAAATCGACGGCGACGACTTCGAATCCCAGGTTTGCCAGGGAGACCGCCTGCAGGCCGTGGCCGGCGCCAAGGTCGAAGGCGAGGGCGCTCTGTGAGGTCTTTATTCCGCGTGAGCGGAAATATTCCTGCTGTTCACCTCGTTTTACGTTAAATTGGCCGCTCATCCAGGCATAGATGTTGGCAAGATGATGATCGTAGTGTTCTTTTGCTGTCATCTCAGTACAAGCTCTAACGGAATACGGTGAAATTGTTTTCAGATCCAAAAGAAAAAACACATTGTTTATGAAACTCATCCTCGCTGGTTTGTTGTTGGTTTGTGTCGTTTTCCTGGCGGAGGCGCAGGTAATAGGCACGGCATTTCCAAAAATGGAAGCCGAAACGGTCGAAGATCAGCAGGTGACCCTGCCCGACGACGTTTCGGGAAAATATACGTTGATCGGCCTGGCTTACTCGAAACGTTCGGAGGATGAACTCAACACGTGGTTTCAACCCGTTTTTCAGAAGTTTATTCAAAAAACGACGGGCATCATGGCGGGGTTTGGCTATGACGTGAATGTCTATTTCGTTCCGATGTTCACCGGCATCAACGCCGCCGCGTCCGGCACTGCGAAAAGAAAGGCGGCAAAGAAGATCGACCCCCAACTGTTACCCTATATTTTGTTCTACAAGGGGGAACTCAAGACTTACAAGCGCGCGCTTGACTTTGAAAAAAAGGATATCCCCTATTTCTTCGTCCTTGATCCGGAAGGAAAGATCGTATATGCGACGTCCGGCCGGTACAGCGACGATAAGATGGACGAGGTAGAGGCGCACATCGAGTGAGCGTGGCCTTTGGCGGGTGGCGCGCAGTTTGGAAACGGGAACCCCGAAACCCGGAACTTTGAAACATGGAATTCCTCGAACTCGTCGGCATCGCCCTCGCGCCCGGTCTTGCAATCGGCTTGTACATCTACCTGAAGGACAAACATGAACGCGAACCCCTGCCCTTGTTGCTTATCAGCTTCGGCTATGGCGTACTCAGTACGCTGGTGACCTTTGCGATAAGCTTGCCCGTGGGTTGGTTTATTGAGTTTCGCGCTGACGACCTCGTACACCAGTTTTATGACGCCTTTTTCAAGGTTGCGCTGATCGAGGAATTCAGCAAATTCCTTTTTGTGAGATTCATACTTTTCCCGAACCGGAATTTTAACGAGCCTTTCGACGGAATCGTCTACGCGGTCATGGTGAGCATGGGCTTCGCCACCCTGGAGAATATCGTTTATGTGTTTGAATACGGGTTCGGCACGGGCGTGCTGCGCATGTTCACCGCCGTTCCCGCGCACGCCACCTTCGGTGTAATGATGGGCTACTTTCTGGGCAAGGCAAAATTCTCTCACCGCCGGACACTGTATTACAGCGTTGTGGCCTTGTCTACGGCGACGTTGTTTCACGGCGCTTACGACTACTTCTGGTTCATCGCCGACAACACCGGCGTGTGGGCAGGGATCTGGATTTTCGCCGTCGTTTCGCTCCTCCTGGGATTGGTCCTTTCCAGGAACGCGATACGCCTCCATCAGCAAGCTTCGCCATTCGTTGAAGCGGAACTCGATGATCGCCGGTGATCAATCTGCCGTTCGTTTCAGCAGCAGCCGCTCCCGGAAAAATCCCTCGCGCAAGAGCGAAATGAGTTCGGATGGCGAGGGATCGATATAGTATCGCATGGTGCCGTCGACAGGGACGGAGTCAACCGGAATTTCCATGGACAACCGGGTGAGATATTCATCGAAGGTCAGGCCTTCCTGCTCCATCAGCAGGTAGGAAAGGTCTCCACCCTTCTGTCGTTTCACTACGGCGAGTGTCCACCCGTGGGAATTTCGATGGTTAAAGAAATAGTAGCCTCGGTGGCGCTTGAGAACGAGGCTGTCGCCAAGATAGCCGGCTTCA
Organism: uncultured Roseivirgaceae bacterium; assembly: GCA_964551035.1. GTDB lineage: Bacteria > Bacteroidota > Bacteroidia > Cytophagales > Cyclobacteriaceae > Chryseosolibacter. The sequence goes on from CAZKBK010000004.1 coordinate 109,819, forward strand.
ATTTCGTCGTCCGGATCGGCGGGAATAATACGGTATCCGCCGGCGTCGATGACTACCGTGTCATCGGGCTCATTCGGCGCCACATACTTTCCGTGAAGCTTCGCCGGCACCGCATGCAGGGACCTCTTGCTTGATGGCTGCGGCGTTCTGAATGATATCTCCTTGCACGCGGCGCAGAGTAACACAAGCGTGATGAGGATCGCGGGTTTCATAGGGGCTGGTTATTACCCTAAATATATGGATATTTATACCAGCGCATCGTCCGGAAGCGCTCCAACCTTCATTGGCTCCGGCGTGTCTATCGGATGTTGATTGATATGAACCCGAGGATACTTCTCTTTTTCTCCGCCCTGACGCTGGTTTCGGGGTGCGCGATGGACGCGGACCCTAACGCGATTTTTCTTCAGCCATACGATTTCAATTTCAGCGAATCTCCGCATGGGTGGGCATGCGGATTCTCGGACTATCCCGCCACAAGGGAAGATTCCGTCTTCTACGAATTGCGCTATGCCCACGCCGAAAAGCCCGGAGGCGGCAAGGCTATGATGCTTTCCGGAAACAACCACAGCGACGACCTGTTCATGTACATGAAGAAGCAGGTGACGGGGTTGAGTCCCAACACCCTTTACACGATTACGTTCGATGTGGAACTGGCTTCAAATGCGCCAAAGGGCAGCGTAGGCGTAGGCGGATCACCGGGTGAAAGTGTGTACCTTAAAGTCGGGGCTGTTTCAACCGAGCCGGGCTCTACCATCGAGGACGGGAATTACAGGATGAACATCGACAAGGGAAACCAGGCCACGGGAGGAATGGACATGATTGTGATTGGTGATATTTCGACCCCCGAGGGCATTACGGACTATACCCTCATTAACCGGAGCAATTTGTACACCGCCGCAGACAATCCCTACCAGGCGCGCAGCGATACCAATGGCAATTTATGGCTGGTGGTCGGTACCGACTCGGGGTTTGAAGGCACTACAACCCTCTATTATACGCGCATCGTGATCGTGATCAGTTCCCCCGACTAGTTCCGGGCTTTTTGCGCTTCTTACGTGCCGGTGGCACTTTTCCAATGCGTTTGTCGCCGGCCACGATCAGCCGGCAGATCTCAAAGGCCGCCTCTTCAAAATCGACGGCGTCCTCCGGCAGGTTGAGCCATTCCGAGGCGGGGCCGAAAATGTGGATGTGGCGGATAGAAGGAAAGGACTTCTTCAGACTTTCATGATGTTCCCGTGTTGTGGCGATGAATATCCCGTTGTCGTCGCGATGCGCATCCTTCTTGCGCAGGATCAACAGCATGCGTTCGCCGGCATATAGCGCGTGACATCCGAACATCGGCCTGATTTCGGGGTGAAGGCGCTCGAGGGCATCCACCACGAATTCAAAGGCAACCGGATTCTTTTTCCTTTTTCGATCCATCATTAACGATGAGCAATCCCCATATCGCTACTTCAGCCTTTCTCATTCAAGTCGGGAAAACGAGCCCTGCGCGGGAAAGCAAAGACCGGTTATTCTTAGGAAAACGACATTGATGAGCATCCCTTAATTCTTCAACGCAATTTATTCCGGCCCGAACATACAGTGATGTTTAAAACGTTAAATTGCAGCTGGGAACAATAAGATTAATATGAAATTAAGTGTTTTACTGGCAGGTTGCATAATGGCTTTTGCTTTTTCTGCCGACGCACAGGGACTTGTTGGGAAACTGAAACGGAAGGCTGCGGAAGCCGCGGAAAAAGCCCTCGAAAAAAAGGTGGACGAAAAAACGGGCGGAAACAAAGACGCCAACGGGGGGTCTGGTGGAAACTCGGGCAACGACGGCGGCTATGATGGTGATTCAGGCTCGGGCCAGCCTACGCATAACAAGGGAGGAGGTCTGGTGTCAACACCGCCCGACGTCAACAAGAACCTGGCCGACGCGGAGGCCGCTTTTCAGTCGAGAAAGTACGGACAGGCCCGCTATGCCGTACAGCAGGCGATGCTCGGTGTGGAGATGCAGATCGGCGAAAAGGTTTTGAAATCCCTTCCGGAATCCGTCGAAGGGATGGCGAAGGTGGAGGAGGAAGACCAGCTTACGGCCACCGGATATGGCTGGGCCGGGCTTACCATAAAACGCGTTTACCGCGACGGGGACCGGCAGCTCACCGCCAACGTCGCCAACAACTCCGGGCTGATGGCGGGCGTCAACATGATGATGGCCAATTCAGGCTACGCGCAAAGCACCGGCGGCCAGCAAAACTGGAAGCAGACCTCCGTGAAGGGTCACAAGGCGGTTATTGAGTATGACGAATACAGTGGTTACAAACTCAGTGTACCGATCGGGCAAACGTCGCTGATCTTCTGGGAAGGCATCAATGTCGCCAGCGAGCAGGAAATGATGAAAGCCGCCGAGGCCTTCGACATCGATGGCTTGATGAAACTGTTGGGAGAACAATAATACCGCCGACTTAAACTTGAATATCGAATGAAAACAATATATATAATCGGATTTGCGCTGGCCTGTACCGTTGTACACGCCCAGGATTTTGAAAAGAACCTCGCTTCCGCAAAATCGGCCTATGCCGCCGGCGAGCTGGAAGATGCGCGGTTTGCGATGGAGCAAATGATGCGCGATGTCGACCATGCCATCGGCCAGGAGATCATCAAACTTCTCCCCACAGAGTTGGGGCCACACCGCTACAACGCCGAGTCTGATAACATTGCGGGCAATACCGGTTTTGCGGGCGTCACTATTCACAGGACGTACGGTGCCGGCGATGACGAGTCCGACATCGATATCATCGGAAACTCGCCGCTCATCGGTTCCCTCAACGCCATGCTTGCGCTGCCCTTTATCGCTAATTCCGGAGACGGCAGCCAGAAGGTCGTGAAGATACACGGCTATAAAGGCATGCTGCAGAAAAATGAAGACCCTGAGCTGAACAAAGTGGATTATACCATTCAGATCCCGCTCAACAACTCGTTGCTTACGCTGAACGCAAAGACGAGCGATGAAGGAGAGGCGTTAAAATGGGCTGAATCGATCCCGGTCAGGGAAATTGCGGGGCTGATTCAATAAGGAAGGCAATATTGCATTTGCAAAAGGAGTCCCGGGTGACTCCTTTTTTTGTTTATGTTTAGGCTCATGTTGAAAAAAATGCTCTTTGGATTCGTATTTCTGCTTGTTGGCATTGTCGTTTTGGTGTTTGCCACAGGCGCCTACATCTCCGCGCCAAAATACAGCGGCGAGGTGTCGGACCATTTTGACGGAAAAAAGTTCATCAATCCGAACGGCCCGACACCCGCGGGCACCCGGGCACTCATCAAGTGGATGACGAACCGCGATCGCGGAAAGTGGACCGAGGACACTTCTTCGGGTTATGGACCCCGGCCGCTGAGTTTTGAAAAGGACGCTATCCGGATCACGTTCATCAACCATTCAACGTTCCTTATTCAGGTCGGCGGGCTGAACATCCTTACCGACCCGGTCTGGAGCCGTCGGACGAGTCCTTTTTCCTGGCTGGGGCCTGCGCGGATGCGGAAACCGGGTATCCGCTTCGAAGACCTCCCGCGCATTCACGCCGTGGTGATCTCCCACAACCACTATGATCACCTCGACATGCCCACCATGCGCACGATCGCGGGGTCCTTTCATCCGCGTATATTCACCCCGTTGGGCGTAACGGAATATCTGGAAAGTGAATCCATTGCCGGCGGAACGGACATGGACTGGTGGGATGAAGTGGCCCTTTCAGACAGCGTCACGTTGCAGGCCGTACCCGCGCAACATTTTTCGGGGCGGGGAATGTTCGACCGCGACGCCACCCTTTGGTGTGGATATGTGCTGAAGACCACCCGCGGTAATATTTATTTTGCCGGCGACACCGGCTACAACGACGTAACCTTCCGCGAAATCGGAGCGCGCACGGGCGGAATGGAGGTTTCGCTGCTTCCCATCGGCGCGTACAAACCGCAGTGGTTCATGGCGCCGGTTCATACCTCGCCGGAGCAGGCGGTGCAGGTGCACCAGGACGTTCGGTCGAAATTCAGCATCGGCATGCACTTCGGAACGTTTCCCCTTGCGGACGACGGGCAGGAGGACCCGGTGAAGGACCTGGAGATCGCAAAGGAAAAGTACGGCGTGAGCAAGAATGAATTTATTACCCTCCGCGAAGGCGAGGTGCGCATCATCGAGCAGTGAATGCACAAACCTGGATGCCGCCCTTGAGAATAACTCACGACTCCGCTGAAAGTTGAAACGCTGGTTTGGTGATATTTCGCTGGTTTGACCTGGCGCCGAAACCACAGCCCAGGCGTGCGCGGACTTCATCGATCGTTCTGATCGCGAGGTCGGGATGACTGGCGCCACGGAGGTGAACATAATCGACGAGAAAAATTGTGGGAAGACCGGTGACGCCCTCCTGACCCAGGCGTCGGGACAGGGCGACAACGATCGGAGCCGCCTCCGGAAAATTTGATGGCATCTGTCGGTGCAAGGCCATGGCGACATGACGGACACGCTGTTCGAACTCCAGGTCGGGCCATTGGTTGTCAAAAACATCATAGATAAAACTCCGGCAGTCAAAGCCGGGGATCGTGGCTTTCATCAGCGGGCAAAGCGCTTCAAAAAGGGCCGGATCGAACGTGTACTTCATTGCGTGTACCGGTTTGGTCAATGTTCGTCTTTTTTTCGTCGAGGCCACAGGCGCGCGGCATCAACTAATGGTCTTGGTTTCCTTCCCACTCGCTACGGCCCACTGCTTTTGTCTGCGGTCAATCGAGCGACGCCTGCGGGCCTCTTTCAGGGGACGTATTAATAGGCAAGGAACACACGCGGGGTGTCAGCGTTATGTCAGCAGCGAATGGCGGGCGTCGGCTTTTTTAGAGGGATTTGTGAAATTCGAATACGCTGATGTAATCGGAGACGGACTTGAATCGGATGCGTTGGTTGTCAACGTACGCGGAAACCTCGGCCTGGTGATCGTCGAGGAGGCGCAGGGCGTTTTGCCGCGACATGGGCAGAAGTTCGCCGGTTTCGCGGTCGAAGATGTATCTGCGGTTGAGGCGCGCCGGCTTTGACACGAACCAGGTATAGCTCATATAGTCCCGCGGAAGGCCCACGGTTTTGTGATTTAGAATGGAAACGCGCGCTCCGAAGTAGAGGCATTCCATAAACGCGACCGCCGGCACGTCGTCATGTCCGTCCACCTTGAGCGCGAGGAACCGCCGGGTGCGGTCGCGATGTGCGTCGTAGAATTGAAATGATTTTACGTCTTCCGGCGCAACGGTGATCGCCAGATCGCCTTTCTTAACCTGTAAGATACCAACAGGGATTGTATGGTTGTACCTGAGCTGGCAGGTGACAGTGTCGTTGGTGGTAAATACGACCGCACCATCGTTCCAGTCGGTGTTGAAGGTCCTCGATTGAGCCTGGCAAAAATGGATAAAAACAACCGCGGCAATGCCCAGTACAAATCGCTTCATCGCATAGCATTAGGAGACTCAAATAGTAAAAAAAACACGAACGAATTTTCTTAATCTGCCGGGCGTTCTTACATCCCCGCTAGTTGATCTTGAGTTCGAGCCGGAAGCCTTTCAGTTGGTTGATCAGCGCCTGTTCCCATGAAATGTCGGCATCCCATTTTGTTCCCAGGAACGTATTGCCCGAGTCGATGTGCTTGAAGTAGAACTTGTACACTTCCGTGTCGGCGCCGATATTCTTTACTTCCGGCTGCTCGCCCGGATAGGTGATGGAAACGATCGCACTTTGCGAAGGAGCGAGGTCATACCCGAGGATATCTTTGGCCACGCGGGCCCGCGCATGAACAAACCTGAGCACGTAGAAGTAGCCCATCTTGCGGAGTTCCGCCTCGGTGAGATGCGGCTCGGTGAGCGCGTATTTGTAGGGATAAATTTTCATGATCTCCGCCAGTCTTCGGTCCTTTTCTTCGTCACCGAATTTCGGTACCGCCAGCGGGTCAATGCTGAGGTCGATGGCGAAGAATTCGGAGCGCCGGCCCCGGATGGGATTGATGCGAAGCCCGGTCTCCGGGACATCGATAATCAGAAAGTTCTCTCGCACCAGGCCCTGCGCGGAGGTCCGGTAGAGATCGAGCATGACCTCTTCAAGGGACGGATCCTGCGCCAGCCATGCCGGTTGGTGCTCATCGGCGAAAGTTGCCAACCGGTTGTATCCAAAAATAAAGAGCCTGAATTGCTCTTCATGCCGTTGAATAAGGGCAATGTTGGATATTTCGCGGCTGTTGAGGTAGATGGCGACGGCAACCGAAATGTCCCTGCCGGCGGTCAGGAGGTCGCTTTGAAAGTAGGCCACCGCATCCACACCACTTTGTTGAAAATGTTGTTGTATTCGCTCCAGGCTTTCATCGGTCAGCCTGTAGTCGTAAAATACTGCCGTCCGTGTACTGAGGAGGTTTTCCGGTAACGGGCCGTTTGTGTTTAGCCTGTTGAGGAATTCCTCCTCGACCACGGGAAACTGGGCGCTTGACAGCAATGGGAAGAGGAGGAGGAGAAAGGATAACGATCGCAACACGGTTCAAACTGTTTTGAATGAACGAAAATAGAGCGGAACTATTACATAAGAAGGGCAAAACCAGGATTTTTCATCGCGGCGTAAGCGTCCCGCGGTTTAGTCCATGCGGGGATCCAAGCGCTCGCTGAAGAAAGCCGAGTAAAGGGTGCTGGAAACCGGGCCGGGTATGAGCTATCAGGTCGTTGCATGCGGTGCAACAGATCGGGATTTTGCCAAATGAAAAAAATTTTTACTTTTGTTTTAGGAGCCCACCCGTTGGTAGCCGCGAAGGTTGCTGATAGATGGGCTTATTTTGTTTTCAGCTACATACGCAAACGTCCTTTATCGTCAGTCCTTCGTGGGGAGTTTCCGGAGGCGTCATTGTGAGCCGAAGAAGCATCCCGGCCGGAATCCGCTACCATCATCTTTACGCCGGGAAGAGATCATTATTGAACCGGCTGAAGATGTAGCGGGCTGTGTTCGTTTGGAAGATGAAGTAACTGAAGTTCTTGAGGTAAAGGCTGCTGAATTTTACGTGAAGCGCTACGTTCGTCGGAAGTACGTTCGCAAAGAGGGTGAGGGCATCGCCATTGACATAAACCCAACGCCGAATCCGATGATAATAAGCAGTTCGCAAGGTGAATTGTTTCATTACATACGTATCATAACGGGCTTGAACATGTATAACAGTTTGGTCACGTTGGAGCAAACCGTATCGGCACAAGCGCTTTTCAAGGAAAGAGTTTTGGGAAATGGCATCAAGCCAAACGATGTCAAGTCAGCCCTTAATTCCATTGCAGCTTTTAGAAAAGGATCCGATAGTACGGTCTTTAAGAGGCTTCGCGATGACTATTTTGAGAGTATTGCCGGGGCTGCCGCGGATGAAGATCGGAAAGCGCTTGATCCGCCAGGGGAGAGTGCGACCCTTGCGGCGGCTCTCGAATCGCTGGAGGGCGCGCTTGATAACCTTGATACTATGGTTGAGGATGCCGAGAGACTGCTGGATGCTGCGCGAATTGGGATTGCATTTAGCTATACGCATTCCGACGATTTTGAAGCCGCGGCACAGTATTTGACAGAAAGATCTGAGGCCATCGTTGCCTGTCGGCAGGCGGCCGATCAACGTCCATTGGACGAAGCCGCGCTGGTAGAGTCGATTGACAGACTTGCCACGCCCAGTACCACCTCTCCCTTTGCATCGTTAAATGATCGACTTTTAGAAATTGAAGGATGGACAGGATTGCCCTTTAATCGATTTGGTGATAGTTTGGTCGTCAGAGTTTCCACCGCGGTATCGTACAGAGGAGGTAGTCTTTTTGAGGTTGGCTTTTTTAACCTGCCGGTTGATTTCGTTGAAGCCATGGAGCGGAATGAGTATATCGACTGGGGTGGTACGCGTCCGTACAGATCTCTCAGGGATTGGATGCACTTCGAAATAGATCGAACAAAATTTCATAACCTATTAAGTTTGGACCCTGCCATAATTGAAAATGCGCTCAATGATTAGACTTGGCGTCATACTCTTATTTGCAGCTTGTGACTCCTTCGCTCAACAAGTATTGACTTTGGACGAATTCTCGTTTCCAACGGTGGCTGACACGTTCGCCGTAAGGGATATCGATTTGGCGGATGTTTCGGGGAGTTGGCAGTTGAAATGGAGCACAGAAATCTTTAAGTCGTCATCCGCACCATATACCGTGTCCAATCCGTTGCTCCGAGATGGCTTCATTTTTGTTTCGAAGGCGCCGGACTTTGCAATCAAGGCAGCAACCGGAGAGAAGGTTTATTTTGGTTCGCCGGAAGCGGCTAGGGCTTTTGCTTCCTTTGGGGGCGACTCGTTGATCTATTTCACTGGTCTCGACAATTCGGGCGGCGCTGCACTCGTAAATATTCTTACGGGTGAACGTCGTTGGAAGAGTGCCAAGCAGCCAGTTGCAAAAGCCCCTTTCTTTGTCAATGATGTATTGCTATTCAGAAAAAAGGTCGGGAATCTGTGGAAACTTGTGGCGATGGATTTAAGCACGATGACGGATATGTGGAGCATGCCACTCGAAAGATTCAGTTATAGGGAAGCTTATTTAGGCCCGGATTACATCATTGTGAAGAACCAAAAGCAGCTTATCGCACTAGACCGGCGAAGTGGCAGGATACTCTGGCAAATGGCTATGCAAGCGTACCACATGTATTCCGATGGTGAATTCGTGTATGTCGGATCGGAAGGTAAAATATATGCTTTGCGAGCGAAGCGGAGTGGAAGGCCAGAAATAGCTTGGGCATTGGAGGGTCACGGGCCGATTGTTGATTTGACGACGAAGGGAGAACTAACTTATGTACTTACCCCAGGAGAACTCTTTGCACTTAACGCCGACAAGGGACGAATTGTCTGGAAGGCTGCAATGATCTTCAATGCGACCATGGATTTTGATTTGCTTGCCGTGACCGATTCATTTGTTGTCGCGCCACATTATGAAATGGATCGCTTCAACTTTGTGTTCGACCGGTGGACCGGCGAGATGGTTGCAACGGACATGGACTTCCCGACGGTGACACCACTCCATCGGCTTTGCGGGAGGGGTGATGGTAACATCTTTTTTGCTACGGATGCGGAGGGAGCTCGGCTCTATGCGTTGGAGGTTCAACGAAGCGGGGGATAAGTTGAGGTAGATGGTTTCATTAGTTGTATACGATTCCAGCGATTGCGCCAACATAGCGCGGACTACAAGCTTTTGAAATGGTGATTTCCATGCTCACTTCGTGAAACCCTTTAAGATTTCCCTGACATGCGTATCAATAATTCGCGAACATTTTGCTTCATCCTCGCCGTTTGCTGCCACTGGGTGCTGAATGCTTCGCCCCAACCCTCCGTCAGCGACCTGCGCCAATACTTCAACACCATCCGTCAGACGACATACCAGCCGTTGCCCGCATCGGCGCTGACGGACACACAAAACGGGGAAGCGTTGATCGACGTCATTATCCCGTATTGCAACGACTCCACCGAAATGGTTCGTTCCAAGGCGTACTATGCGTTGAAACGAATAGGGCAGGGGAGTACGTCGGAGAATGTTCGCCGCCGGGCGGTTCATCAATTGGTCCTGGGCATGCGCGATGCGGGTTCGGGGATTGTGTCCGTGACCATCGACGCCCTTACGGGATTTGGTCCGGGTGATTTTGCTAATATCGACCGCGACTCCATCGGGACATTCATTCGGCCGAATGCTTATCACCTTGACGAAGCAATGAAGCTGGCCGGATATCTCCAATTAACAGCCAGGCCGATATTGAACAACCCACAGGCGCCAATTTCTACAACATCAATACGAACTACTCGATCATTTTTGGAAACCGAAACCTCGCCCTGAACGTGGCCGCCAACGCCAACATAACCCAATCGGCCCAGCTCGACAACAAGATATACGGCCCTTCGGCTTCGGTTCGCAAAACATATTTCGACCGCAAGCTAAGCTCCAGCATTACGATCTCTTACAACAATGCTTATACAAACGGCACTCGCGCCAGCGAAGTCATGAATGTAAGGGCAGGGGCAAACTACACCTGGAAAGAGAAACACCAGTTCAGCCTGAACCTGACGCGATCGGGCCGGTCGAGCGCGCAGGGCGAAACGGAACTGCATTTCAACGAACTCACGGTTCAGTTCGGATACAATTACAACTTCAGTATCGGCCAGTGAAGCTGCTCCGAAACCATATCGCCTCGTTGATGTTGATGCTCCTGCCACTGCAGGGACTTGTAGCGCGGGAATATCCCGTCCAGGTTACGGCGATCGTTACGCCTCCGTACTCGCTGTACTTATCCGACTATGCCTCGCCGGAAAGCAACTTCCAGGTGATCCTCAACTTGCGCGAACTCGACAGGCCTGAGTACCGGGTAAAGCTCCGGGTGACAATTGAAGGCATGGGCATCACGCTGCGGACCCGTCCGTCGTATGTGCCGAGGGCTTTAAGAAAAGATCCATTTTGGTTGAACAGAGTATCTAGCTGGACAGATGAAGGCTTAGAAGTTGCTTCGGAAGGTAGAATTTTAAAAGAAGGTAGTGAAGTTGGTAGAATTGTTGGAGATCGTTTGCATGTAAAATATACCGGGTATGGAGATGATATCATATGTGATGCGACTAAAACTACAACTGGGATCGGAAAATATAATCCACCGGGAGGTGTGGGGACTAAACAAATCATTGATTCGAAACTATCTAAATCAGGCGAGAACCCGGGAGGCATTAATATTCTCAACGATACTAGAAACACACAAGGATGGAGCAATCAGAAAATATGGGATGAAATCAATCAGCCATGGTTAGATGATGCCATTGCTAGGGGTGATAATATCCGAGCTGTTTCTGATCCTTTAAAAATTGAGAATGTATTTTCTGATATAACAGATATTCCTACGAGCGTTTTTTCATCTCCTGAATCACTTGCAACTTATCTTAAAAACTTAAATAACGCGGACATAATAAATCAGCTTTCCTTTTACGGTAGAGAAATCAGACATCTATCCCAGAATAATTATTTGTTTAATGCAACATCTAAAGCCTTTGTGAAATGATCAGATTTGATGGTTATTATAAAGATAGTCCTACTCCATATGAGGATAGTATCGCTAATTATTCTGAAAAGGGATACTTTCATCATGCCTACTTTTTCTTAATTAGTAGAGAATACTTAAAGGCAGTAAAGAGATCAGAATCAAAGCAATCATACTTTTTGCAGTCAGACTTCAATCCTAATTTTCCCAACAAGTATGAAGTTAAAGGCAACAAGTTGGAAATGTTTTTCGAGACAGGAACACAATGGGAATTTAGTGAAATTTTTGAAATTGTTTCTCCAGAAGAATTGAAAAGCGAGAAGAGAACGCTGCGTTTTGTGAGTTGGTAAATATATCATGATGAAATTCCTTACATACATATTTTGCTTACTTCACTTTTTCATTCTTATTTCAGAGAAATTGCATGGCCGACCAATAAGTTTGATTGTTCGTCCTTCAGAAGCAAACTGTATTTATAAAACCAAGGCTGTATTCGGCAATTCAGAACGTGTTAATAATGATTTAGTTTATTCAACTAAACTTGATGAGTTAGTAGTCCCATCTTATTCGAGTGTGTTTATGCTCGATTTCTCTTTGAGAGAAAACACTGACCTGGTGGATGCGTGGAAGAAGGCATTAGATAGCGGCTTCCCAGAATTATGGAGACGGGATCCAGAGTTTTTAAGCAAACTAAGAAATGTATGGGACTACAATTTTGTCAATGGCACTAATGCAAAATTACCTAACGTCTTACTTGAGCCAACTCAGTTAACTAAAGTTTCAATAGAAACGCTGCAGCAACTTCGAAACACTTTTAAGTCTACCGTCAGAGCTGATTTTCTAAGAACCTTAGGAAACAATAGCAACATATCCCCTATGCTGAAGAAAGCAGGTTTTACAGATGCAGAGGTTCCTTCATTGGTTCAGAGATTGCAAGGTGGGCAAGGTATTCCAGGTTATCAGGTGCATCATAAGATACCGTTAGACTTTGGTGGAACGAATGATTTTTCCAACCTTATATTGATGAAGCAAACGCCATATCACTCCGCATTTACGTCTTTTCAAAATTCCCAAATAGATATTGCAGTTGATCAAACTCAGACGTTGAATTTTCCAAGAGTAACTGGTAGTTTCTATTCTCCACCTTACATTGAATAGCAAGTAAAATGAAACAGAACGCAATTGATGTTATCCGATCCAAATCTTTTTTTGACTACTCTTCCAATAAGGCATCTGATATAGAAATGAATGCGTTAGCTACAGGAAGTCAGATTATTCTTGATGAAGAATACCAAGACTTTCTAAAGAAGATTAATGGCTTTGAATTGAACGGATTGAATTTTTACGGTACAAAGGAACAGCCTAATATATATGTATTAGATGTGTTAAAGCAGAACCAATTTTGGTCTAGCGAAATCCCCGCGTTGAAAGAGTATTTCATTATAGCAGATGGTGATATGGATTTTTACTGCTACCATCCCGTAGAGAAAAAATATTATGCTCTATCCAAAGCAGGATTGACAAGAGTCGAAATGTTTGAAAATCTTGATTCTATGATAGAGTCGTTGCTAAAGATTTATTGAGGAGCAATGTTTATGATGGAAACACAGTACACCTTGTAACTTGTAACTTCATCTAGTCAATAAATTCATTTTAAAGGCGACCCTTGGAATTGGAACGATTCACACAAACCCAATAATTCCCTATCTTCACCCCATGTGTTTAAGACCCGAACCACTGTCAATCCTCCTCCTGGCCGCCTGTCTTTTTGGCGCGCTGAAAACACCGGCGCAGTCTTCCGCCGATGACCTCCGCCAATACTTCAATACCATCCGCCAGACCCCATACCAGCCATTGCCCGCATCGGCGCTGACGGACACGAATAACGCAGACGCCCTGCTCGACATCATTATTCCGCATTGCAGCGACTCCACCGAAATGGTTGGTTCCAAGGCGTACTATGCGTTGAAACGAATAGGACAGAAGAGTACATCCGAATCCGTTCACCGCCGGGCGGTTCATCAATTAGTCGCAGGAATGCGCGATGCCAGTTCCGGGATTGCTTTCGTGGCTATCGATGCGCTCACGGGATTTGCTTCCCCTGATTTTGCGGAAATCGACCGGGACTCCATCGGGACATTCATTCGGCCGAATGGCTATCACCTTGACGAAGCAATGAAGCTGGCCGGATATCTCCAATTAACAAATTTCGCAGACCGTATCCGCGATATCGTGACCTCGACGCTACCAGCCAAATTCAAATGGAATGCGCGTATAGCCCTGGCCCGTATGGGAGACGAAGACGCGATCCGCTATATCGAACAACGCTTGGAGATAAGTACACAGAATACAAGAATAAGGATTTTGCAAAAAAGTCAGTTCAAGAGATTTTTAGATGATGGGTACAAACATTTGAAGCAGGTTTACCTCAAAGGAGGCAATACTATTATTGCTGATGATATCCTTATAAAAGCGGATGTAGATGAGTTTGGCGATGATATCTATAAAGCTGTGATCAATGACAGCAAATTGAGTTCAGGATCTCCATGGACTACAAATCAATCCGATGAGCTAGTTAAAAAATTTAGAGATAATCCTTCGAAAGAATATCTTGATTTTGAAGTTAGAACGGATAATAATCTCCTTACAACTCAAGGGGCTCCTGTAGGATTTACTCAGGCACAAAGGTCAGAATTTATAGAAACGAAGTATTCAAACAATAAGTGACGGGAACAACGGAGTAGCAGAAGTTATCAAGATGGCTGATGTGAATTTTAGATAAGCATGGAAATTAAAAGCATACATCAAAAAATAGAAACCGAGTTAGGTGATTTAATAACGGAATATGGGTTTAAATTTTCCAGTACCTTTTCTTTTTCGCAGGGCAGCGGCAATCTCTACAGGGATAGTCAGGAAGTAATTTTTAGGTTAGGGTATGGCATTTTTGATTGTGGTGACTATTTTGAAATTGGCTGTGGAAGTATCAGTATAACTTTTCCTATTGTTGAGAGAATAACAACTTCGATTCTAGTAAAATATGGCATCCTAGGAGACAGCGCGTTGAATGATCCAATAACTTTTATTCCCCCGAACCAAAGAAAAATTGAAACGATGAAGTTCAACGATGAAGTTGGGCTTACAAATTTCATTAATGTTTTTCGTTCTTATTTTAACCGGGATGCGCTAAAGCTTTTTGAAGAATATGGAGAGATGACTAAAGTTAGTGATGCGCTAAATAATATTCCTCAAAAGGAAATTAGTAATTACATGCCCAAAGGTCTTTACAAGAAAGCGACCATCTGGAAGCTATGCGGAAACCCGAATTATGAGGAGTACATTGAGTGGCTAGACACTGGCATGACGAAGAGGGCCAAAAATGATCCTGGGAACCTTGCGTATGCTAAGAGTTCTGATGCAATTAAAGAGCTCAGGGAAAAATTAAACAACGCCAGTGCTTCGATTGTGTGATTACGATGAGCAGTAATCACATAATCGATTGAATTTTAGTTTGCTTGAGGAACGCATCGAGCAGAGCGAAGACGTGGCTTTTTTCTTCATTGAAAATTCTCCCCTCGAAATTGATGAAACCGGCGATCTGATCACCGACGACTACGAAGGTGCCCTGGCGGCGCTGAGGAGCTGGCTCAACCAAAACCCCGACTACACCATCAGGACCGATACGTACTGTGTCTTTGTCGGCGGTCTATTCTCGACGCCGTCTCCTTGAATGCTGATTTTGACCATCGCAAAAGAATTGCGACCGGTGACCTATATTGCAGCTTTCAAGAATTGAATGGAGAAGGTACGTAAAGGTATACAACGGGGGAGTAGCAAGGGGGATTACGCCACGCGTGAACGAGCCGCCATTACTTTCAACGTCGAAACGTGCGGACGTAGCAGAAGAGTTTATCTCGATAGGCAAAAGGCCCGATTATGTCGAGGTAATGTTCGAAATAACTTCCAAGAAAGGGGTTGATATTGACGATATTTCAGATTACGGCAAACATTTGGGTCCAAGAAACCATCCGGAAAGGCTGGTGCAAGAGGAAGTTATTTTGTCGAATAACCAAGATTATGAGATATTAGAATCGCGAGATTACCGCTAGATGACGGTGGAACAAGGTACCTCGTTAAGTTATCTGAGTAGCGATGGAGCAACTTGATTTAGAATTATTGGATGCACAGCATTTCTTCCTTAGTCGGCGAGATGTGAGTTTCTATTCGAAGGAAGATTTGATCGAAGACGCTCTGAATACCGACATCCCGTTGGAGAGATTAAATTTTTACGATTGGAAGGATAGGAAAATAATCGCCGCAATCAGGGCACGGGAGGAGACTCAATTTACCTTTTTTTGGGAAACAAAAAGCCCCTTCTCGCAGTGGCACAGGTCCGTTTTTATTTCGTCAGATCTCTTTCATCAGGGAATAAGTGACCGCCAACGTGAATACTTACGGAACAGCCTGCCAAAAGAACTCGAGTTCAACTCGGCTGAGCAGTTTATGATGTATCATAAGGCGATAATTTTTTTAGACAGGGAGATTGCGGAAAGCGTAATCAAGAGTTCAAATGTTCGTGAGATTAAGGAGCTGGGTCGACAAGTGAGAAACTATGACGAAGACATTTGGAGGTATTATAGAAGCAATGTCGTCTATGCTGGCAACAAGTTGAAATTCAGTCAAAATCTTCAATTAATGGATGCTTTAATGGATACCGTTGGCACTACGCTTGTTGAAGCAGCGCCAAACGATCAGATATGGGGGATTGGACTATCCGCAGACGATCCTGAAGCACATAACCGGAAGCGTTGGAAGGGAAAGAATTTGTTAGGGGAGATACTCACCTTATTGCGAATGGATTTTATGGGTATGTACTAAACATGAAAATTCTTAACGTATAAGTTTTCGGTATGCCATCTGTCAAGTCTGCAGTCAGCCAGAATGGCGAACTCGCTCCCGCGCGTTTTATCACGAAAGACATATCGTGCTGTCGAACAGACGAAAACTCCCTATCTTGACCCATGCCTTTGAAAAGTAACCGTCTTCGAATCCTCCTCCTTGTCGCCTGCTGCCTCGGCACACTGACAACCTCCGCCCAACCCTCCATCACCGACCTCCAACAATACTTCAACACCATCCGCCAGGCGCCGTACGAGCCGTTGCCCGCATCGGCGCTGACGGACAGCAATAATGGTGACGCGCTCATCGACGTTATCATTCCGTATTGCAACGACTCCACTGAAATGGTACGCTCAAAAGCGTATTACGCATTGAAACGAATAGGACAGAAGAGTACATCCGAATCCGTTCGCCGACGGGCGGTTCATTAGTCGCAGGGATGCGCGATGCCAGTTCCGGGATTGCTTTCGTGGCTATCGATGCGCTCACGGGATTTGCTTCCCCTGATTTTGCGGAAATCGACCGGGACTCCATCGGGACATTCATTCGGCCGAATGGCTATCACCTTGACGAAGCAATGAAGCTGGCCGGATATCTCCAATTAACAAATTTCGCAGACCGTATCCGCTCCGGTCGGGGGCGAGTGGTTTGACGGCGCGATTTGTACTGCCGTATTGGAACATCTGGAGGAACCCGAAGACGCGCTACAGGAATGCAACCGCGTGTTGAAAAAGGGTGGCCACGCGATCTATTCGGTGCCGTTTATCTGGCACCTGCACGAAGAACCGAGAGACTTTTACCGATATTCAAAACATGGACTGCGATATCTTTTTGAAAAAGCCGGGTTTGAAATAGTCGACATAATATCGCTGTCTGGCTTTCTGGTTACGTTTCTCCAACTCTGGCTCTATTATCTGATGCGATTCAATCGCGGTATTATTCGCATGTCCAGAATATATAATCTGTTCGCCTGGACCGTTCAACATTTCGCTTTGTTCCTGAATCGGTTTGATCGATCTCACAAATGGACCTGGATGTACATCGTTGTGGCCAGGAAAAAGTAGCTCCTTGTTCCACACTTCAAAGCTTGAAACTCTGCATTCATAATCGGGATCGGGATTTGAAAGCAAGAAATTGAATTTAGGGTTATGAACTGTTAAACCCGCTGCTGTTGGTACCGCTGCCGTCTTCCACCCAGCCACTGACGCTTTTCAGCGCTTCTCCAACCTTATCTGTTCCGCCAAATTTAGTCACCAGCATAGACCATTCGCCCGCCGAAGCTTCAGCCCAGGTGGGAATATTACCCGTTCGGTTTGCAGACCTCCGCAAGCTGGACGCACGGGGAACACACGAACAACTATTTGTACAATCCGAGTGAACGGAATCAGCATCCGGGTGGTACGTTGCGACACCAGTGTTAAGGAGCTAATACAACCCAATGTAGAACCCCGTGTCATCGGATCTGACCGGATAGGTGGCCAGGTCGCGGCATGAGGAGTCGCAGGATTGTCCGGTGCGGAGGCTGAACCGGTAGCCATGCCAGGGGCAAATGACCTCGCCCTGAAAGTTGACCCGGCCCCTGCTGAGGGAGTCGCTGTTGTGCGTGCAACGATCCTGAACAGCGAAAAAGCGGTCGTCGTGTAGCACGAGACAGATCCGGACGCCGTGAAGGATCACCAGTTGCGGCTTATCCGGAATCATTCGTTCCCTGGCTTCTGCCTCGTTTTGGAATACCCTTACCCATTGCATAAAAAAGAAAGGTGAGCACAGCCGGCTCACCTTCGTAACGTTTTCAGTTCGGGCTTTACTTCACAATAAACAGGAAGTCGCTTCCCGGCATGTTGTCGCCGAATTCGCCGAAGCGCGGTTGGATTTTCAAACGCTCGACAAAGGAATACAATTCAGGCAGTGTCAGCACGCCATCCTTTCCGCCGCGCGCCCTTAAGGCCTCAAGCACGTTCTTCGCAAACGGTGAATGCTTCCCTGGGATTCCGTCGGAGACGTAGGTTTTGCCGCCGGAAGTGAGATAGCGCCTGGTCTTGTACGTCAGTTTACGCGTGATGAATTCCGCCTGGGTCTGTTCCCGGTAGACTTCCTCCGCGCCACCACGTGACGACGCCAGCGCCGCGTCGAATGTGCCGCCAAAACATACATCCATGGCCAGGAAAATATGCTCACAGGGAATGTTGTTGACGATCGAGCGCAGGCGGTTATGTGAAAGATAGGTGGTCTTCGCCTCGTCGTTGGCCTGCGATTCTTTGGTCACGACAAAGCCTTCGCCAAAGGTCTGGTCGTAGGTGCCGTGGCCGGCGAAGAAGATGAACAACTGGTCGAGGGGCTGGTACTTTTTCTCCGCGTAGTCCCGGATTTTTTTCAAAACCTCGGCCTGGGTGGCGTTCTCGATGATTTCCACATTGAATCCGTAGGTGTTCTTCAACTCGTTGCCGATGGTTCTTGAATCGAAAACGGGGTTCACGAGATCGGACCAGTAGTTGTAGTCGTCCGTTGCGAAAATGAGCGCATAGTCGGTACGTTGAAGTTTGCTGGCATCGGCAAACGCGGAGGCGCCCACGTGTACCTTCCGGTAGCTCACCGTCTTTTGTCCATCGGTGTTTTCGGCGACGATTTCCAGGACATTCTGGCCGTTGAGGAGCGTGATGTTCTTTTCCACCGTCATTTGCAACTCCTGCCCCGCCTGCGGATTTACCGTGGTCATTCCCCGGCTGGCGGATTCCTCGCCTTCCTTGATATAGATGGTCACGCTTTTGAGCGGGCGGTCCGACGTGACTTCAAGCTTGATGGTGAATTTATTTTCCTGCACGTAGTTGGTTTCCGGCACCGGTGTGATCCAACTGATCACGGGAATGGTCGTATTGACCTGTTTGGCAGGATCACTGAAGTCGACCTCGAACACGTTCGTGCGGCTTGATACGTTTTGCGCATTCACGCCGTGGGCGACAGCTACCACAAACATCAAGGTCAAAAAATTCCTGAGATTCATATATTGTTTCATTTGATGACAAGTTTACGTGCGACAACGGTTCTTCCCTGTCGCCCCTGAACAATCAGACGGTACGTGTAGAGCCCGTTGCCGAGTTCTTTCCCGTCGAAGCTTACCTCGTGATATCCGGGGTCCATCCTGCCCTGCATGATTGTGCCCGCGGTACGCCCCATCGCATCAATGACTTCCAGCGAAACATGCTGGCTGAGCCCGCCGGATTCGGGAAGGGAGAACGCCACCTGGGTTATACC
Organism: uncultured Roseivirgaceae bacterium; assembly: GCA_964551035.1. Taxonomy (GTDB): domain Bacteria; phylum Bacteroidota; class Bacteroidia; order Cytophagales; family Cyclobacteriaceae; genus Chryseosolibacter. Next base: position 129,026 of record CAZKBK010000004.1, read on the forward strand.
TTCCGTGGGATTTGGATAGGCCTCGCCTAGCGATACGCGCTCGGGGCTAATGTCATCCCCCTCGCCGAAGAAGATTTTAAAGTTAGGTGATTCCTTCGGGTTGAACAAATACGCCCCTTCCTCACCCATGTTAACGAGAATTTGCCGCGACAGGTCCAGCAGGAACAAGCCTTTCCCTGAATTCAGGATGGCGGCTTGATCCCAGCGCAAGGTGGCGACACCCCCGAGGTTCGAGGCAACGCTGAATTCCCAGGCGTACTCGTTTTGGGTGGGTACGATATCGCGGGTGAAGGGCTGCCGGTGCACACGCTTATCAAAGTTCATCTCTAAGTAGGACGAGAGACGCGGGGGAGTTACGGCGTCAAAGTCATCGGCGCCAGCTTCGGCAAGCGGCGACATCCCGATGCCCCCGAGCGTGTATGAAGTCCCGCCCTGCTCCAGGAACATGCCCAGCTTCCACTGGTTGCTGGCAAGATCGTTTCCGAGGGCAGCATATCCCATTCGACCCCCCGAGCCTTCCTGGCCGGAGAAGGGTACTTCAATGACCACCGGACCTGAAGCGCTACTGTGTACAAAACCACCTTCGTATGGTTCAAGACCTGGGGAGTTGTCGGTATATCCGTCGCCATTGTACTTCAAAAGCGTCGCGGCGGTGCCGGAAAGTTCTGCATTGTAGGTTACCACCTCGTTCCAATTGATGGGCGTCAGGTATGGATTTCCGACCATGTTCCACCCCGGCATGAGCGTCATTTCGAACAGGTTGCTGCGCTGATTGTCGGGGGCGGCAAGGTTGGAAGGAAGTTCGATGTTCCTGGATTCCCGTATGTTAATGAAATAGGCCTGGCCCCTGGTAAAGTGGGAGAATGCCGGATATTCTTTCCATGTTGATCGGTCAGGATCTGCAATGGTGAGGAGGGCAAAGTCTTTCTTTTCTTCGAGAGCCTGCAGCTCATCGAAAACGGCCATGACGGAGGCGTTTTCCAATTCGAATGGGATCGAGAATACTTTCCAGTCTCCGATTTCGCCTCCAAAGCCGACAAGGTTCGTGACATTCGCCGGCGTGCTGTAATTCATCCGGATAGTAAAGGAACCCGTTTCGGGGAGTCGCCTTTGATTGTTTAAGTTATCGGTGGCCTGAATGTAAAACTCTGTACCCATCGCGTCAAAATGTGCGTTCTCCTGGAGGAGTGCAGCCCATTCCGAAGGCTGGCCCGTCGGGTCCGCGTTAAATTCAATGAAGGATGGAGCCGACACCGGTCGCACGAAGACAGCGATGCCCTGGACTTCGCTATCATCGCTCGCCTCGATCACAAGGGAATAATCCCCAAAGCCCTGGTCCAGCGTGGGCGGAGGCATCTCTTTAAGCACAACCTCAGGACCCATATTGTCTTCAACACCGGTTGTAAACGACCATCCGAATGTCAGACCAGCGAATTCATTCGAATGTTCATCGTGAAAGGCGCCCTCGTCAATGGTCACGTTCAATGTCGTTTCAGAAGGCCAGCCGGTAAGGGGCGCAGCCAGCGTGTACACCGTCCCCTCGGCCGAACCACTGGTCACATCAACGTTCAGCACTTCTTGTGTTCCATCGTGAACCTGGACAGTCTTGCCCGCAATTGCCGTGATCGGCCGGTCAAAAGTTATCTGCAGATTCTGGTAGAGGCTTACTTCGATAGCCAGATCTAACGGGTTTATGTTCATGATGAGGGGGCCGCCGTCGGTAGTAAAGGACCATAACGACGCATCCACCTCTAAAATGTCGTTACCATCGTTAGTGGTAAATGCGCCGGCATCGATGGCAACGTTGTATGTGGTGGCGCGTTCGAGGTTGGTGGTCAGGTCGAACGAAAACGTCGGCCCACCAAGCGATCCGCTCTCCACGTCCAGGATGCGATCTTCCGTGGTAAAGTTACCGTCCTTGTAGATCCTGATCTTTTTGCCCGCTCCCACCTGAACACTTTGGTCAAAGGTGATAACCAGTGAAGTGTTTGCCGAGACGTCCACGGATCCGTTTGTCGGTGACAGTGACGTAATGATTGGACCGTTTGCGGTGGTAAATGTGACACTACCCGCGACGAGGCCATTGTAAGGCTGTCCGTTATCGGAGACGAAGGCGCCGGAGACGATTTCCAACGTATAGGAGGTATTGCTCTCCAACTTTTGCGTGGGCGTAAACGTAACGGTAGCACCTGCGACTGCGCCATCCTCCGCGTTGAACGTTTCGACGATCGAAAGATCCGAGGTTCTTAACAGCGATACGACACCACCGGTTACCGGGAAGATATTCCTGTCCAAGGTAAATGAGATGGTCGTATTGGACCCGACGTCAAATTGGCCGTTGAAGGGTGCGGTTGAAACAAGTTGCGGCCCGGCCTCCGTCGTAAATGACCAGTTGCTCATGTTAATTCCTTCAAAGTCGTTGCTGCCACTTTGGGAATAGAAAGCGCCGGGTTCGACGTTCACGTTGTATGTTGTTGACGATTCCAATAGCGCGTCGGGCGTCAATGTGACGGACTGGCCTGCAACGGCGGCATCGGTGGCGTTGATGCTGAATACCGGTGTGCTGAAGTCCGTTGATTTAAAGATCTCTATCACCTTTCCACTTGCTCCCACCACGGGCTCATCGAACTGAATCGTTAAGGTCGTATTGGACAACACGTTCGTTTGCCCGTTGAACGGGGTCAATCCGGTCAGCGCCGGGCCGTCGTCGGTCGTGAAAGACCAACTGGCAACGCCTTCGCTTGGGTTTTCTCCCGTCAACGACACAAACGCTCCCTCGTCCACGACCACGTTGTATTCAGTGGCGCGGTCAAGCTTGGCCGGGAGCGCAACTGTGGCGACAGGCCCGACCACGGCGACGTCAGCGGCATCAATGGTTTGAGGCTCCAGGGGATTGGCGGCGTTTAAGACCTTGATCATCTTGCCGCTGACCCCGAGCACGTCCTGATCGAATGTGATCGAAAGCTGGATGTCGGAATTAATATTGACATCGCCGTCGTCGGGACTCAATGTGATCACGCTTGGTCCGGGAGCGGTCGTGAAGAACCAAGCCGCTGGATCAACGCCTTCAAAATCATTGTTCCCCACGGCGGAAACGAAAGCACCTTTGTCGACACCCACGTGATATACCGTGGAGGGTTCCAGATTTGACGGCAATGTGAACGTAACAGAACCGGCCGTCACCGCCCCGGTTGCGGCGTCAAGGGTTTCAACCGGATCTAGGAGATTATCCGTCGTATAGATATTCACGGGTTTTCCCGGCACGGCTTGAATGTCTTCGTCGAATGTGATACTGATGTTGGTGTTTGCGTCAACGTCCGTTGCCTGGTGGATTGGTGTGAACGCGGTTGCAGCAGGTCCTCCATCAGTGGTGAATGACCATAAAGCGGCGTCCAGGCCCGCGTATTCGTTCAAGCCGGTTGTTGAAAGAAATGCGCCGGCATCGATGCCAATGTGATAGGTGGTGAGGCGCTCCAACTTAAAAGGGATCGTGAAGGTGACCGATTGTCCTGATATTACTCCCGCCTGGGCGGGCCAAAACTGAATCTCGTCGGTAAGATCCGCCGAAGTGTATAGCCTGACGGTTTTTTCCGACACCGCTTGCACGGCCTGATCGAACTCGAGTACAACCGATGTATTCGCCGCTACGCCAGTGGCCGCATTTGCTGGCGTCCGGTTGGCGAGGGCCGGTCCCGGTGATGTTGTAAACTTCCACTGGGCCGGGGTGTATCCGGCAGAAGGGTTGTCATAAAAATCGGTAAACGCCCCGGCGTCAACGGCGACGTTGTATTGGGTATTCCTCAGGAGTTTGGCAGGTGGTGTGAAGGTGTAGGTGATGTTGTCGGCGGTTGCCAAGGTCGTCACATCCACGCTCACAGTTGTGCCGCCAAGCAACAAGTGGAACTTCTTCCCAGCCACCGGGGTTCCGACTTCGTCCAGGGAAAATGTGATCAGGGTATTGGCGTTTACGTTGGTCGCGTTGTGGGCCGGCGCGTGCGTTGCCGGTGCGGGGCCGTTTAGGTCTTCCGTGATAGTGATAAGTGCATTGATGGGCGGATTGGTGTAAGTCTGCACGCCGCCCCCCGGCCACCGAACCTGAATCTGATCGATGGCCGTTTCGGAACCCAGTCCAAAGTGAAGGACGCCGCTGCTGCGCGCCACGAATGAGGTGCCCGAAACGAGCCGTGTGTACACTTTGCCCCCTGCCGAGATCTTTACGACTGCACCGAGGCCCGAACTATTGGACGTGGTTCCAACGAGCCGCACAAGGGACCAGTTTCCCTCCCTCACATTATTGGCCATGAGGTTGCCGTCAACACCAAGGGGGGTATCACCGGTTTCACTGAAACCAAATGAGGAGTAGGCGAGGTCGACGTATCCGTTCTGATCGTAGTCCGCCGACGAGAGGCCATAATGGAACACGGAAGGGTCATTGACCTTCTCGTCATCGATCTCGTTAAATATGATGGATGACGGGCTTGCAGACTCCCGCATAAAAATTCTTGTTGGCGAACCCACGAATCCACCCGTGACCAGATCGAGCAATCCGTCATTGTTGATGTCCATCCAGGTTGCGGAAATAACCGTCCCTGTTGTTGATACGGCTGTGCTCACATCTTTGGTAAACGTTCCGTCTCCATTGTTGCTATACAACGCGTGTAGCGTAATGGAGGGCGCATAAATGTCGAGAAGCCCGTCGTTATCGTAGTCAGCCCAGTAAACGCCGAAAGTGTTCGCCGCGTCGAACCCGGTTCCCGCCTGCAGGGAGAAGGTCTCATCTCCATTGTTGCGGTATAGTCGGCATGGACCACTGGTGTTGGCGATCGCCACATCGAGAAACCCGTCGTTGTTGTAGTCGGCCCAGGATGATGCGGAACCCCGTTCCTGGTCATCGGAGAGTTGACCCATGTCGATGCTTGTAAACGAATGGTTGGCATTTTGTCGGTACATCAGGTACTTGTGAACATTTCCAGACTCGCCGTCGAGACTTCCCGTGACAAAAAGGTCCAGCAGGCCGTCGTTGTTAATGTCGGTCCATGTTGCCGAGCCTAATTCAAGACCGAGCGATTCCAGCGACGCCAGGTCCCCAAGCCCGGTTGTGACATGTGTGAAGCTGAGGTTCCCATTGCCTGTGTACAGGTCCGCATACCCCTGTTCCTGACCCATGAGCAGCAAGTCCATATCGCCGTCGTCGTTGTAGTCATCGGCCGCGATAAAGAAGTAAGGTTTCGTGAGTAAGCCGACGGGTAGCGTCCGTATGAAATCCCCCGCGCCGTCACTATTAAAGATAACGGGCGAGCCGGATTCGCTAATGGGATTGAAGGAAAGCGTAATATAATCTTCAAAGCCGTCGTTGTCGAAATCTGCCCAGTAGGATCCGATGGAAATTGATTCTTCGGCGGCAAGCGTTGTAGCCGACACGGTGAAGAGCGGATGGCTGAACGCAACCGACGCGTTTGTTGAATAGGGAGAGAGGTCAGGGGTGGGATTATCGTTTGCTGCTATAATGCGGTAATAATAGGTTGTTCCGGGTGCGAGGGCGGGATCTTGATCAAGGTATCTGTGCGCGGGGTAGGCGACCGTGCCCAGTGCCACAAATCCTGAGACCGCGTTTGTGGAACGCTCGATGGTGTAGGTCGTTTGGTAAAGACCCGTTTGCCAGGTTACCTCTATCGCGGAGTTGCTGTAGTTGTACGCCGCCGCATTCGCAGGTGCGACCGGCGCCGGATCGGTGGCATTTAGCGTGAGCTGGATCGTTTCAAATTCATCTACCGAACACGCCCTCCATTTGAGGGTAAGCGTTGTGCCATCCCACGTGCCCATCCCGTTGGGCAAGAGTTCTTCACTTTCGGAATCCTCGAGCAATGTGTTGCCGCAGCTCAGCTGGAACGTCGCATAATGGCTCGGGTCGGAAAGCGTGCCCAGCGACAGGTCGCTGATGCGATAGCGGTCATTGCCCAAATGTTGTATTCCCACGGTCTTCGGTGCGCCAATGATGGGAAGGCCGCTGTCTCCGGAATTGACCGCGCTCCAACTGCGGTTGTCGGGCAGGTCGGTCGGGCAGGAAGCCGTCGTGGTTTCGATAATATCCACGGGCGCCGACGAGCCCGCGTCATTTACCGCCACAACTCTGAACGTATACGTAGTATTGGGCATAAGGCCCGTAACCACGAAGAATTCACGGTCGTTGGGCGTCGCACAGAAATTTTCGGCTGTTCCTGCCAAAACGAAATTGACACCGTCGGTTGAATGATAAACCTGAAAGTTATTTTTGTTCCCGATGTTGTCGTCCCAGGTCAGCGCGACGGCCCTTGCCGTGGCGCCTTCAATAGAAAGATTCTCGGCCACGCCATCGGGGAGAATAATGCCATTGATGCTGCGAAACGCAAACTCATTCTCGAAAGCAAGGAAAGTGCGACCGGTATTTGGTTGAATCTCCACATCCAGCAAAGTCTCCGTAGTCATGCCTGCAATCGTGGAAGGTTGGAATGACACTGCATTGTCCCGCGAGATCATGATTTGGTCGTTCTCGGAATCCATGGCAAAAACATACCCGTTCTTGGAAACATAGAATTCACTGATCTGACCCGGGGCGTGCGTAACCCAAGTGGCCCCACCGTCCTGAGAAACGGCAATCTCGTCAGGGTTTGAAAACACCGTGGCGAAATAATAGTTGCCATTGGCGGCAAACTTCCGATCGATATCATCGATTGGCCAGGGAAGGTTCGTCACTTCGGTGCCGGTGGCACCGGACAATGTCGATCCTGTATAGGTTAACGCTATCCTGTAAAATGCGAATTGCGTCGTATTGGGATCATGCAACCGGACCAGCATGTGTTCGGGGGATGAACAGTATACATCGTAAATGGAATAACCTGTCGGCAGGCCGGTGAAAGCGATGGCGCCCGACCAGTTGGTGCCTTCGTTTTCCGAGTAGTAGATGTCATTGCCATCAAAGTAGAAGACTTTTTGATCACCGACCGGGAAGAGCGCATCACCGCCAGACGTACCTCCGGGAGGTAAGGAGAGTGCACTCCAGTTTTCGCCCATGTTGCCCGACAGATACACGCCCGTTGAGGTGATGGCAAACAACCTTTGCTGCGCGCGGTCCTGACTCAAGCTAAAAAGGCTCCCGGAAAGGTTGGTTACTTCCGACCAACTTTCACCGACGTCCGCCGACTTTAGCATGCGCCCCGATGCGCTGATCAGCACGTTGCCATCCACATCTACGAATATCTCGTCGGGCGAAATGGCGCCGATTCCCGAATTCGCCTCTGCGGTGGTCGTCCCGCCGTTCGAGGTTTTAAATACGCCGGAGGATGAACCGAAGAAAGCCAGGGTTGCCGCGGGCGTGCTGAAGTCCCCTGTCGCGGCACTGCGCACTATTGCGCCGCCGACGGGAAAGTTGGATTGTCTCAATGTCCAGTTTGCCGGAGGCTCGCCGACGGCCTTCACGTGAAGCTTATTGTTGACGTTGTCAATGAAGTACATCCCCAGGCCGTCGCTGGTAAAATCAACAAAACTCTCCGCACCGAAGTTGAAGGTGTTGATCGTCGCGTCGGAAATGCTTCCGCCCTTGATGTTCACCCACGTGGAGTTGCCGTCGCTGGCATAAATCGTGTTGTCGGTAACGCAGTAGATTGCCCCACTGGTCGGATGTGCGGTGATACTTCGTACCTGGTCAAGGGCAGCCAGCCCCGTTGAAAATTCGGTGAACGCAGTTCCGGAATTTGCCGACTTGTAAGGCTTTCCATTTTCAACAATGAAGAGCAGGTCGTTTGATGTGCGCTCGAACTGCTCACTCACGAAGCCTAACGTTGGGCTGTAGCCTGGTGTCCAGCTCAAGCCTTCATTATCCGAGAAATAGATGCCGTGGTTTCCCAGTACGACCAGCCTGCCGGTCGAAAGGCGCTTAATTACGTCAGGGCTGTTAACGTTAAAGGTGAAGAAATCCGGCGTGATCGTCTGCCAGTCTTCGCCATTCACGGACTTCATCAGAGAGGCGCTCGTGAGCGCATAGACTGTCCCATTGGCTATTTCGATGTCGGTCAAGAAATTAAAATCCGAGCCGTTCTCAACCCGATTCCATGTACCACCGGCATCCCCGGAAACGTACAGGTTCCGGTCGGATCCCGCGATGGCAAAGACTTTGTTGAATCCCGCGCTATATTCGATGTCGTGGATGTCTCCGCCCACCGGTCCCGACAATTTCTCCCACACCACCGGAGATGCGACCTGCCCATTGGCCTCTGCCACGAGGAGTATTGCAATCAAGAATTGTAAAATATACTTCATAAGATTCGTCTGATCGGTTATTTGATGTCAGTTGCGCTTTTCCAAATGGGGTCTTTCATCATTTGGATGAAGTCGGCGTTGCTATCCTCCTGGAAAAATTGGCAGAGCGATATCGTCACCCTCACCTTGCCGTGGCCCGGGATCCTCTTTACCACCATCGGGCGCGAGCAGGACAGCAGCAGCGCCACCACCGAGCAAAGGAAGGATCTTTACCAGCAACGGTATTTTCGGCGCAATGCGGAAATATCCCGTGTAGATTACATCGCTTGTATTTCGTGAGTCCGTGAAGCGGATGCGGTAATCTTTTCCGGGCTTTACGCGTCCGGGTATGAGAAAATGTGATACGCCGTTGTTGGGTTGATTCATGACGCCGTGGACACGGTCCGTTCCCCTGAAGAGTTCGATGTGGACAGGGTTCTGACTGTTGGCCTTCCAGAAGATCTCGTGCACTTTTCCACGCTTGTATTTGCGATCTGTGTTGAAATGCTGAAGCCTCACGAAAGGCGCGTAAAGATTGCCCCGTACCTCCAGCGAGAGCTTCCCGCGATAAGGACCGATCTCCTTCGTCACGTCCCAGATGATCTTCCGGTCGCGACCCGGTTTTACCGCGTCTCCGACGTCGCCGGATACGCGCGTAAGCGCCGTGGAAAAACTGTTTTGAGATGAATACAGGAAAATCTGGTACTCGTTGTTGATGTTGGCGTCTTCCAGGTCGTAATGGACAATGATCTTTTGTCCCGCAATTTCCACTTTCTTTACCGCCACCTGCTGCGCGAGAACACCGCTCGCAACCAGCAGAAATAAGACAATAAGACTACTCCTTCGCATGGTTCGGTGTGATTAGGTATAAGTAGTAAAAATAGGAAAAAGCAACCTAATACTGCGTTGAAACATTGGCAGGCACCACTGCCAAACATTATTTCGTCCAACGGCCTCCCGCGCTCCCTGCTTTAATATCCTTTCCCTCATAAAGGAAACCCGCAAAGGCATAAGAATGCCCTTTCGGCTTCACTGAAATCCGGGTACCGGCGATCTTCCGACCTCGGCCGCCGTGAAACCCCGCGTCGGCGCGCTCACAAAAATTTTTCTGCGCCGCAGGCCTTATTCGACTACCTTGAAATTCAAATATTCACCTTTATGATGAAAACCCTGTCCACTGCGCTGTTGTGCCTTATTGCCGCAAACCTCCTTGCCCAGAACCTTCAAACGCGAATCGATGAATTAGCCAAAACGATCGAACCCCGGGTCATCGAATGGCGGAGGCACTTCCACCAGTACCCCGAACTTTCCAACCGCGAATTCAAAACCGCAGCCAGGGTTGCGGAGCACCTCAAATCGCTCGGCATGGAAGTGCAGACCGGTGTTGCGAAAACCGGCGTGGTCGGGCTCCTCAAGGGATCAAAGCCGGGCCCGGTCATTGCCCTTCGCGCCGACATGGATGCGCTGCCGGTGACGGAACGAAATTCCCTGCCCTTTGCATCCAAAGAAAGCACCACGTTCAACGGACAACAAACCGGGGTGATGCACGCGTGTGGCCACGATGCACACGTGGCGATCCTGATGGGCGTGGCGGAAATTCTCGCCAAACACAGAAATGAACTCAAAGGAACGGTCAAGTTTATCTTCCAGCCCGCGGAGGAAGGCCCGCCCGAGGGCGAGGAGGGTGGCGCCGACCTCATGGTGAAGGAAGGCGTGCTTACGAATCCCGATGTGGACGTGATCTTTGGCTTGCATGTGCGCTCAGTCAGCCCGTTGGGAAGGATCGAATACAAACCCATGGGCTTCATGGCGGCCTCCGACTGGTTCACGATCAAGGTGTACGGCCGACAGGCGCATGGCTCGGCGCCATGGATGGGCATCGATCCAATCGTCGTGTCGTCGCAGATCATCAACGGCCTTCAAACTATTATCAGCCGGCAAACGGAGCTCACAAAAGAAGCCGCCGTCATTTCCGTAGGCAGGATCAACTCCGGCATTCGCGAGAACATCATTCCCGAATACCTTGAAATGTCGGGTACCATAAGGACTTTTGACGAGGAGATGCAGCGAAAGATCCACGAAAAGATCAGGCTTACCGCCACCAAGATCGCCGAAAGTGCCGGCGCCCGCGCTGAAGTGGTGATCGATTCAAAGACGGCCGTGACCTACAACGACCCTGCCCTTACCGACCGGATGATCCCGAGCCTGCAACGCGCCGCGGGAGCTGAGAACGTCAGGGAAATAGATGCCCAGACCGGCGCGGAGGACTTTGCTTCGTTTCAACAAAAGGTACCCGGACTGTATTTTTTTGTTGGCGGATGTCCGCCCGACGTCCGGATCGAAGACGCCCCTTCCCACCATACCCCTGACTTCATGCTCGATGAACGCTGCCTGATCACCGGCGTCAAAGCGTTCCTTCATCTCACGCTGGACTACATGAACAGCCGGTAAAACCGACGGTCGCATTTTGTCCATCCGGCGGCCCCGCATTTGAATGTGGAAATGTTATCTTTGTCGCCATTCGAAAACAACATATCATGCGTGACAAAATTGTAGCCGGCAACTGGAAGATGAACAAGACTTTCGGTGACGCCCAGACTCTGGCCTCCGAGGTAATAAACATGGTTCGCGACGAAGCCAGCAACAATGCGAAAGTAATTTTTTGCGTGCCGTTTCCTTACCTGGGCTCCATCAAAAAGCTGTTGGAAAAAGATTCGACGATCGCCGTCGGTGCCCAAAACTGCAGCGAGCACGAAGCCGGCGCGTACACCGGTGAGGTTTCAGCCGCAATGCTTGCTTCGATGGAAATACCCTACGTCATCCTTGGACACAGCGAACGCCGCCAGTACTTTGGTGAAACGGCGGCGCTGCTGGCAAAGAAGATCGATGTTGCACTGAAGCACAAACTGACGCCGATCTTTTGCTGCGGGGAACCGCTCGAGGTACGGGAAAGAAATGAACACGAGCGCATCGTCACCCAACAGGTGGAGGAAAGCCTCTTTCACCTTGACGAAGACGCCCTGAGCGGGATAATAATTGCGTATGAACCCGTGTGGGCCATCGGAACCGGCAAGACCGCCACCGTTCAACAGGCCCAGGAGATGCACGCCGTTATTCGCAAACACATCGCCGCGAAGTATGGGGCCGACGTTGCCAACCGCATTCCAATTCTTTATGGAGGAAGCGTTAACGCCGGCAACGCCAGTGAACTGTTCGCGTGCGCCGACGTAGATGGTGGCCTTGTGGGTGGCGCGTCGCTGAAATCCCGGGAGTTCACCGAGATCATCAAGAGCGCTTAAGTCCGGCGCAAATGTATCACACGCGATTACGTGTTGAATGCGCGGAAGACCTTCGCGATCTCCTGATCGCCCAGTTGGCCGGGTTGGGGTTTGACGCGTTCATGGAAACCGATGGTGGCTTTGAGGCGTACGCCGAAGAAGATCATTTCAATCTCAACGCCACGCACGACCTTTTTGCACGCCAGGCAAGCGCCACGCCTGCGGTATACGAATTTGACCGGATCGAAAAACGAAACTGGAACGAGGAATGGGAGAAGGGCTATGATCCCATCGACGTGGAGGGCAGGTGCCTTATCCGCGCGGATTTTCATAAGCCGGCGCCCAATTATCCGTACGAGATCATCATTACGCCGAAAATGTCGTTTGGAACAGGCCATCACCAAACCACTTACCTGATGGTAAAACGTCAGATGCAGGTCGACCACCGGAACAAGCGCGTCATGGACGCGGGTTGTGGAACCGCAATTCTGTCGGTCATGGCAAGCAAGCTCGGGGCCCGGGAAGTGGAGGCGTTCGATATCGATGAATGGAGTGTGATCAACGGGAATGAGAACATCGCGGTGAACCGCTGTGCGAAAATCCGCATCCAGCAGGGCACGATCGCAGATGTGCAGTTGACCGGCCCGTTCGATGTCATCCTCGCCAACATCAATAAGAATGTGTTGCTCGCCGAGATGGGTCGTTACAGTTCTTTTCTTGCTCCCAACGGCATATTGCTGCTAAGTGGGTTCTACACTGGGGACATTGCCGACCTCGTACGCGAAGCCGGGGCTCATGGCATGAAGGAATCCGCGCGCGATGAGAAGGAGACGTGGGCCGCGCTTCAGCTTGAAAAGGCGCGTTGATACGTCAGCCCTCGCGTTGTAGCCATGCCTCCACCAGCTCCACAAATGCGCGGGGTTTTTCCGCCTGAACCCAATGGCCTGTATCCAGCGACTCCATGACGGCGTGCGGAAAATAACCCCTGATGGCTTGCTCGTCCTCATCGCGGATGTACGGCGATCTGGCGCCCCGCACAAACAACGTCGGCTTCTCAAAGGTGCCCTGGTACTGCAGTTCCAGGCCGATTTTTGACAGGTTGCGGTCGATCACCGGCAAATTCAGTTTCCACGAAAAACCCCCTTCGGATTTTCGTTGCAGGTTCTTCAGCAGGAACTGTCGCACCTCGGGCTCCGGCACGAACGCGGACAGTGCCTCGTCTGCCTCCTGACGCGTGGTAATGGAGTCAATGGGGATGGCTTTCAGCCCCTCGATGATGACGTAGTGCTCGAGGTTGTAGGCGCGTGGCGCGATATCAACGACGATCAGGCGGGCGAGTTTTTCCGGCGACGCAACAGCAAAATTCATGGCCACTTTCCCTCCCATCGAATGGCCGATCACAACGGGATCGCCAAGGTCGTGGTCACCAATAAACCCGACCAGATCGTCAACCATGGCGGGGTAGTCAAAGCTTTCGTCATGTGGTGACTGCCCATGGTTGCGCAAGTCCAGGCAAAACACCCGGTATTTCGATGAAAACATTTTTGCCTGGGGCAACCAATTGTCCGACGATCCGAAGATCCCGTGCATGATGATCATCGGCTGGCCACTTCCTGATTCGCGATAGTTCAATTTCATCTTGCCGGCAAGTCGTTCTGTTCTGAGAACAAAATTAGACCATCGTTCCGCCGTCGAAAGCATTTTATTCAATATTTGTTCGCACCGTCAACCAATAGTAATATTTTTGTTTCGGACCCGCGGCGTGAACCGATAACCCCATCCAGAAACTGTGGAAATTACTAAAAGCGCTTACGCAATTCAGGGTATTGAACCCCACGAACTCATCCGGCAATTTGGCTCCCCGCTTTTCGTATACGACGCCGAGAAGATCGTTTTTCAATATAAGACGATGAAGAATGCGTTTTCGGACTCCGACGTGAAGGTCAAGTACGCGGCGAAGGCCCTCTCTAACCTAACGATCCTCAAACTGCTCCGCCGGTTCGGTTCCGACGTCGATGTGGTCTCCATCCAGGAAGCACACCTCGCTTTAAAGGCGGGCTTTGAACCTTCGCAGGTCATGTATACCCCCAGTTGTGTCGCATTTGACGAGGTCATTGAGGCGGTGGAGATGGGATTGACCGTGAATCTGGACAACCTTTCCGTCTTGAAAAAGTTCGGAGAAAAGTACGGTGACAGTTACCCCTGTTCGATTCGGCTCAATCCGCACATCATGGCCGGCGGCCACATCAAGATCTCGACCGGGCACATGAATTCCAAATTTGGAATCTCCGTCTACCAGCTTCCCGAAATACAGGAGATCGTCAAGGCCCATCACATGAAGATCAACGGCCTGCATATACACACGGGCTCCGACGTGACGGAGAGCGAGGTCTTCCTGAAGATGGCGGAAATACTTTTTGGCGTCGCCAGAGATTTTCCCGACCTGCGCTTCATTGATTTCGGCAGCGGATTTAAGGTGGCCTATAAGGACGAGGACATTGTAACCAATGTGTACGACCTGGGCCTGAAACTCACGCGCGCGTTCAACGACTTTTGTGTGAGTTACGGCCGGAAACTGGAAATGCACTTTGAACCCGGGAAATTTATTGTCAGTGATGCCGGCCAGTTGCTCGTTACCGTAAATGTCGTCAAGCAAACTCCCTCCGTGACCTTCGTTGGAGTGGACTCCGGCCTCAACCACCTTATTCGCCCCATGATGTACGATGCATGGCACGAGATCGTCAACGTGTCGAATCCGGCCGCGCCTCAAAAACTGTACACTGTGGTTGGCTACATCTGTGAAACGGACACGCTTGGCGCCGATCGGAAGTTGAGCGAAGTCAGGGAAGGCGACATCCTCGCCATAAAAAACGCCGGTGCCTACGGCTACTCGATGGCTTCGAATTACAATTCCAGACTCCGCCCGGCGGAAGTCCTCATTCTCCACGGCGAGCCCAAGCTGATTCGCGAGCGCGAAACGTTTGACGACCTGCTTCGCCATCAACCGGATATCAACATCTAGTTCGGTTGATTAACGACCCGTTAACATAAAACCGGTCAACTTTTTTGAGGACAACTTCGTTATTTTAGCACTTTGTTGGACCCTGGCGCGATGGTTGAGCCAATCAACATCATATTTAAATAGTTTTTGAACCCTATGACGCGTCGTTTTTTTCTCTTCGTTGCACTGGTTTTTTCAGTGATTGTCAGCGAGGGACAGATACTCAAGCCCGCCACGTGGTCGATGGAAGCCTCTGCTAAAGAGGTGAAAATCGGAGATGAGATCGAACTGGTTTTTCGTGCAACCATAGACGAAGGCTGGTATATGTACGCCAACGACTTCGACCCCGACTGCGGCCCGCTCCTTACCGAACTTGAATTTGAAGAAAATCCCGCGTTTGAAGTGATTGGCGAAACGATCGCCGTGAAGCCCAAGGACAAATACGACGAGGTTTTCGGGTGTGACGTGAAGGTTTTCGTGGGCCATGCGGAGTTCCGTCAGAAAATAAAGGTAAAGGCCAGCCTATTGCGGATCACCGGCGCCATTGCAGGCCAGGTCTGTACGCAGATCGATGGACGCTGTATTCCTTTTGAGGAGGATTTCTCTTTTGAGGATTTCACGGTTAGCGGGCCTTCACCAAAAAAGGACGTAAAGCCAGAGAAGAAGGCGGTGCCCGTTGCGCCGGACGTCAAAACAAGCGAACCGCCGGTGGCTGAGTCGAAAAACGATCCTGAACCCGTCGGTCAAACGACCGTCGAAGACAAGGCCGCGGTTTCAAAGACCGCCGCCGAAGCCAAGGGTCCGATCCTCGACCCCACAATTCTCGAGGGAGAACCTACCTACGGAAGTGAATCGTTCTGGGCGCTGCTCGTGCTTGCGTTTGTTGCCGGCCTGGCGTCGCTGATTACGCCCTGCGTGTTTCCAATGATCCCGATGACGGTGACGTTTTTTATGAAGGACACCCAGTCGAGGAGTCAGGGGCTCAGGAGGGCGCTGATCTTCGGACTATCCATAATTGTGTTGTATTCTTCCGCCGGGACACTCTTTGCGGTATTGCTGGGCGCCGAAGGGCTGAATGCCCTCGCCACGAATTGGGCGTTAAATCTGTTCATTTTCCTGGTGTTCATCGTTTTTGCGCTCTCCTTCTTCGGTCTTTTCGAAATCAACGCGCCCTACAAACTGGTTAACAAGATCGATCGCCAGGCGGAGCGCGGTGGGTTACTGGGTGTTTTTTTTATGGCGTTCACGCTGGTGCTGATCTCATTCAGTTGTACGGTTCCCATTGTCGGGAGCGTGCTTGCGTTGTCATCGGGCGGGCAGGTGTTGAAGCCGGTGCTGATGATGCTCGCGTATTCGACGGCGTTCGCGCTTCCATTTGCTTTTTTTGCCTTCTTCCCCGAGGTGTTGAAGAGCATGCCGAAGTCGGGAGGATGGCTGAATTCCGTGAAAGTATCGCTTGGATTTCTCGAACTCGCCCTTGCCCTCAAGTTTTTCAGCATCGCTGATCAGGCTTACCACTGGGGGCTGCTGGACCGTGATGTAAACATTGCCCTTTGGATCGTGATCTTTTCCATGCTGGGTTTCTACCTTCTTGGGAAAATTCGCCTGCCACACGATACCGCGATGGAGAAAGTATCCGTGTCGCGATTGATCCTGGCCATTGCGACGTTTTCCTTCGTCATTTACCTGATCCCGGGACTCTGGGGCGCGCCCCTCAAAGCCCTCGCCGGCTACCTTCCGCCGTTGCACACGCATGATTTCAACCTCGTGGCCATTGCGCAGGACGAAAAAGATCAAACCTGTGAAGAGCCCCGGTATGCGGACCTTCTTCATCTGCCTCACGGACTGAGTGGATATTTTGACTATGAACAGGCGCTCGCTTGCGCACGCGAGCAGGGCAAGCCCCTGTTTATTGATTTCACCGGTCACGGTTGCGTAAACTGCCGTGAAATGGAGGCCATCGTCTGGTCCGATCCCCGTGTCCTCGACATTCTTAAGAACGACTATGTAGTTGTTGCGCTTTACGTTGATGAGAAAACGGAACTTCCCGAGAGCGAGTGGTATGTGTCGGAATACGACGCGAAGGTGAAGAAAACGATCGGAAAACAGAACGCCGACCTGCAGATCACCCGGCTGAACAACAACGCCCAGCCCTTCTATGTGTTGGTGGGAAAGGATGAACGCGTACTGGCATGGCCGAAGGCGTATGACAAGAGCGTAGAAAACTTTATCGATTTTCTGGAGAGTGGCAAGAAAACATACAAAGCGCTCTACATGAACTAGGGTAAAGTTCCCCTCCGGGGGGTCTCCCGCCGGAAATACAGCTGCTTCTTTTATTTGATTGTCAGGGCATTTATCTTTGCGGTGAAGCCGGGGAATGTTGTTTTCGGATTACGATATTTTTTACAACACGCTATCTTTGGAGACTGGCTCATTTTTTAAACTTTCCAAACCATGCCCAGACAGTTTTTAGGATTTTTGCTTATGCTCCTTTTCGGAGGGGGACTGGCGTTTTACTACGCGTGGATCGATTCGACGCATACCCTGCACGTTGTGCAGGCGAAGGACACGCTCGACATTTTTATGCCGGTGAGTCAACCCAGGATGCTCTATGGAATGGTCCTGGAGGACAGCCATGAGGTTATCGAAGACCGGATCAAGCGCAATGAGCGGCTGGGTGATATCCTCATGCAATACAATGTGCCGGCGAGCCTTATCCATGCGGTGTCGCAGATACCCCGCAAGGTCTTTGATCCCCGCCGGATCACGCCGGAAAAAAAATACACGGTCATCGTGGACAACGACTCCGTCGCGCGGGCTAAAGCCCTGATTTATGAACAGAATCCCGTTGAATACGTCGTTTTTAAATTCGGGGATTCCCTCTCGGTGGATGTGTTCCAGCGCGACATCGAGATCATCGAACGATCGATCGCAGGAGTGATCGAATCATCACTGTCGGAAGCGATCGAGCAGATGGGGATATCCCCCGATCTCACAAACCGCTTCGTGGATATTTTCGGATGGCAGGTCGATTTCCAACGCCTTCAGAAAGGCGACAGGTTCAAACTGATCTACACCGAACAGGTTGTCAACGGGCAGTCGATCGGAATTGAACAGATTGAGGCCATTTATTTTGAGCACTTTGGAAATACGTACTACGCTTACCCCTTCGACCAGGGCGACGGCATCGACTATTTCGACGAAGAAGGGAAAAGCCTGAGAAAAGCGCTCCTTAAATACCCCATCGAATTTACCAGGATCAGTTCGCGGTACAACCCGCGAAGGTTTCACCCGGTTCAGAAACGGTGGAAAGCCCACCTTGGGACGGATTTCGCAGCGCCCACGGGCACGCCAATCCGCTCGGTCGGCGACGGCATTATTCTCGAAGCCCGCTATCGCGGAGGCAATGGAAACTACGTCAAAGTCAAACACAACAGCACCTACACGACGCAGTACCTGCACATGTCCCGCATTGCCAAAGGCATGAAGCCCGGCGTGCGCGTGCGCCAGGGACAGGTCATCGGGTATGTCGGGAGCACCGGCCTGGCCACCGGCCCGCACCTTTGCTATCGCTTTTGGAAGAACGGAAGACAGGTGGACGCACTGAGGGTGGAACTGCCTCCGTCAAAACCTGTAAAAGAGGAACTGATGGAGCCGTTCGAATTGCTGCGCGACGAGTTGACCAGGCGCCTGGATGAGATTCCCCTGCCGGAGGCATTCGAAGGCACGCTGGCTTCCATTAAGGGCTCCTGATGAAGGCACGGGCACATCCGTGCTTTTGCCGTGCGATTCACCAGCTTTTTTCGTTATAGAATCAAGGGCATTAAGCCCGGGGGCCAAACATCATCGCACAGGGCTGCGGGAGCGTTTGACCCGACGATTGTTCCTGATTTGATGGCATCGTAAACTGACTGGATGAGGACCTTTTCGTTTCTGTTCGTCTTCACGTTTCTGGCTTCCCCGGTGTTTTCGCAGAAGGTGGGCCTCGTGTTAAGTGGCGGGGCCGCGAAAGGCCTTGCCCACGTCGGCGTGCTGAAGGCGCTCGAGGAAAATGAGATTCCCATCGATTACGTAGTGGGCACCTCCATGGGGGGTATTATCGCGGGTTGTTACGCCGCCGGAATGAGTCCGGAACGGATAGAATCAATCGTGCTGTCCGAAGACTTTCTGCGTTGGGTAAACGGCCTCCCGGAAAAGGGATTCAATTATTATTACCACCGGACGGAAGCCAATCCTGCGTTCCTCAAGGTGAATCTGTCGCTGGATTCGATTTTCAATTTTCAATTTGCCTCCAGCCTGGCCAGCGACGTGTCCCTGAATTTTGCGCTTGCGGAAAAAATGGCGCTCGCATCGGCCATCTCCAACAACAACTTCGACAGCCTGTTTGTACCCTTGCGCGTGGTTGCCGCCGACGTTTTTACGCAGAGCCAGGTCATCCTTTCGAGCGGACACCTGAGTGATGCGCTGCGCGCGACACAAACGGTTCCCTTCTTTTACAACCCGATCCGTGTCGATGGAAAGTACCTCTTCGACGGCGGCGTGTACAACAACTTTCCGGTAGATGTCGTGCAGGAACACTTCAACCCCGATGTCGTGATCGGATGCAATGTCTCCACGAAGGTGTTCAACGAGTATCCCTTTGAGCGGGACGAGGAACTGATCTCCAGGTCGTTGATCTACATGCTGCTGGATAAGTCCGATCCGTCAGCCGTCCCCCCCACGGGAGTTTATATTCAGCCGAACCTCTCCGGCTACACGTCGTTCGATTTTGCAAGGGTAAAGAGCCTGATCGACAGCGGCTATGTGCAGACGATGCGCCAGATGGATGAGATCCGCAGGAAGGTCGCAAGGCGGATGTCTTGTGATTCCCTGGCCGAAAAGCGCAATGCATTTCATGCGCGCAACCCGCCGCTGAAGTTCAGCGCACTGCGCTTCAACGGATTCAACGCAAAACAACAGGCCTATATCCGTCGCATATTTCGGGTAAAACGCCACAACCCGAAGCCATTCTATCTCGACCGTGTCAAGAACGGTTATTTTAAGATGGTGTCGGAGGAGTACTTCAACAACGTGTATCCGAACATCTGCTATGACAGCGCGGTGGGAGACTTCAACCTGATGCTCACGCGCCGCCCGCAAAAAAATCTTCAGGTTGAGTTCGGCGGGGTGATTGCCACCCGCGACATCAGCAACATCTTCCTCGGTATCAATTTTTTCAATTTCAGCAATCACCTGCTCCACCTTTACGGGGGATTTCACACGGGCAATTTTTACAAGTCCGCAACCTTCCGGGCACGGGCAGATTTTCCCCTGCAGTTTTTTGTGGAGCCGGAACTGGGTTTCGATATCTGGAATTATCTCGAGGGTGATGACCTGCTGCGCGTTCGCCGGACCCATTCGGTACTCCGCCGGGTAGACAACAAGTTCAATATCCACGTGGGACTTCCCGTTGGCAGGCAGTTCAGAAGCATGCTCAGCTTTGGCGGATTCGACAACATCGATCGTTATGCGAATTCGAATATCTTTGTCAGCGCTGACACGCTGGATGAACTCCGCCTTGCCGGACTTAAGGCGCAATGGACCCTGTCGTCGAATACCCTCAATCGCAAACAGTACGCGTCGGCCGGCCATGCCTACGCGTTCACCGCCCAGTTCTATCGCGTGAGGGAAGGTTTTTATCCCGGAAGCACATCCCTTGAGACGACCCCTGCCTTTGCCGACCACCAGTGGTTCAGGGTAAAGGCTTCCATTGAACAATATTTCGATGCGGGATGGTACCGCCCCGGGTATCTGCTCGAGGCGGTCGTTTCGAATCAACCTTTTTTTCAAAATTACTTTGGGACGATGGTCAACACGCCGGCGTTCCAACCGTTGCAGGATAGTCCCACACTGGTATTGAGGAACTTTCGGGCCTTCAACTACCTCGCCGGCGGAATCCGGAATGTGTTCGCCATTCGAAATCGTCTCGATTTTCGTATCGAGGCGTTTGCTTTCAAACCCATCGAACACCTTCGGGAGGCCCCGGACCAGGAGGCCATGACCGTCAGCGATATCCGCTCGTTTTACTTCACGGGCACGGCCGGAATGGTGCTGCATGCACCCTTGGGCCCCATCAGTCTGAGCCTGAATTACTACGATGATGAACAACACCGGTTCGGTGCGCTTCTTCATGTAGGGTTTCTTCTCTTCAACAAACATTCGATGCAGTAGCGAATCGCGCGGCCGTCGGCCCGCCGGAGCCAAAGGGAAGTTTGAGGCCGGTTTTTTCGTTGCCCCGGGTCTTTTTTCCATGTACCGTTTACTCCGGTTTTTGAAATTTTGGTTAAGTTTATCCCTTGTTTCCTAACATTCCCTTAGCTGCATGAAGCGGATTGGTCTTTCAGCATCGATGCTGATGTTGTTTACAATGTTTTCCCATGCCCAGGTTGTCCAGTGGGCATCGTCGGTGCTTGAATTTTCGTCCGAACTCACTCCCGTGCAGTACGCCGCGCAGCAGATCGTCGGCAAGCCGGATGTGTTGCCCGCGGGTGGCCAAAGCCCTAACGCCTGGGTACCGGACAAACCCCGGCGCAAGGAGTTCATTAAAGTCGGCTTTGAAACCCCGATGAGCATCCGTCAGATTGCCATCGCCGAATCGTACAACCCAAGCGCCATCTTCCGTGTACTCGCCTATGACGTATCCGGTCGTGAGTATGAAATCAATACCCTTAATCCGAAATCAATTCCGCTCAAGGGACGAATGCTGAACCTGTTCATGGAGGAAACGCCCTATAAAGTGGCCGCGGTAAAGATCGAGTTCGATGGGGCTGCGCTTCCCGACTATTTCGGCATCGACGCCGTGGCCATTGCCAGCTCGCCATACCCCATCATCGCAGACATTCCCAAACTTCAGTTGCTTCGTTCGGGCATTGTGATTGAAGCCCTTGACAAGAATGTAAACAGCGAATACAGTGAACTCAATCCGTTGCTTTCCCCCGATGGAAAAACACTTTACTTCAGCCGGGTCAATCACCCCGGTAATGCCGGCGGAACGGAGGACAAGGAAGACATCTGGTATTCAGAACTTGATTCGGCGGGGAATTGGAGCCTCGCCAGGAACATGGGACCACAGTTCAACAACCAGTCCCCGAACTTCGTAAACACGATTCAGTCCGTGACCCCCGACGGTCGTTCAGCGATCATGCTGTTGGGAAACCAATACGGGAAAGACGGTAAAATGGTCTCAGGTGTTTCCATCAGCTCGAATGTCGGGGGCGCATGGACGGAACCCGTACCGCTGAACATCCTCAATGACTACAATTTCAACGAGAAGGCGAACTACTTTCTCACCAACAACCGGAAGACGCTGATCATGTCCGTGGAGCGAAACGACTCCGAGGGCGATCGGGACCTTTACGTTTCCTTCATGCTCGCAGACAGCTCATGGACGGAACCCCTCAGCCTGGGCAGCATCATTAATACGGCGGCGGAAGAATCGGCGCCGTTCCTTGACGCCGACAATGTCACGCTCTACTTCTCGTCAAAGGGATTTAGCGGCTACGGTGGAAGCGATATTTACGTGTCGCGCCGCCTCGACGATTCGTGGACCAATTGGTCGGACCCCGAAAACCTTGGGCCCGAGATCAATTCAGCCCTTGAGGACCTTTTTTTCAACATTCCGGCTGCCAGCGCGTACGCCTACTATTCGCGCGGCGTTTCTGAAACCAACACGGACATCTATCGTGTGCAACTGCCCATCGTGGACAGCCCGGAGCCATGGGTGACGGTAAAAGGAAAGATCGTTGACAGTGACGGTAACCCGGTGGCTGCGCGAATTATCTACGAACGCCTGCCGGAAGGAAATGACCTTGGGGTCACGCAAACCGATCCGGAGACAGGAGCGTATGAATTCCGCGTGCCGGCGGGACAACTTTACGGAGTCCGCGCGGAAGCCGAAGACCGGATTTCCGAGAGTCAGAACCTTGACCTGAGAAACGTGTCGGCTGATCAAACGATAACGCACAAAGATTTTGAGCTGGAGCCGATACAGGTCGTGCCTGTCGAGGAGAACATCACGATTACTTTAAACAATGTCTTTTTCGACTTTGACCGGTGGGATCTCAAGCCTGAGTCGTTCCCGGAGCTTGACCGTATCTCCACGTTGATGCACGAGAAGACCGCGTTGCAGATTGAAATTGCCGGGCACACGGATTCCACGGGCCCCGAGGCGTATAATCAAACATTGTCGCGCCGGCGTGCCGACGCGGTGGTCAGGTATTTTCAGTCCAACGGCATCGCCGACGCGCGGATGAAGGTGGTATTTTTTGGCGAGTCCAAACCTGTCGAAAGCAACGCTACCGTCGAGGGACGACGAAAGAACAGACGGGTTGAATTCAAGATATTGAAGATGTAACTTTATCGGGATGCGAATTTTTACCGCGGTATTGATTTTCTTTTGCTGCCTGGAAGGGACGACGTCATTTGGCCAGGTCGCCGACAGCATCGTGGTCGCTGAAGGCAGGATCCTGGACGCAGCCACCGGCGAATTGGTCAACGCCCGGATCACGTACGAAAGCCTCCCCTATGGAAGCCGGATTGGCGTCATTAACAACACCGCCTACTCCTTTCCGATGTTTGACAATGAGCATTATTCCATCACCGTGGAAGCGCCCGGGTTTCCCCCCGCAAAATACATGCTCGACCCCAATGCCGCCAACGACGAAAACAAAGTCATTCGCGACATCGAACTCTCCGTCGAAGGCCCACGCCCGTCGAAGCACAGGGTGGGCGAAGTGCTGCGACTTACCAATCTCATTTTTGCTGCGGGAAACGCAAAGATCAATCCTGAATCCTACGAGGAACTCGACCGGCTGGCTGAAATCATGCGCGAGAGTCCTACCATGGTGATCCAGCTCGAAGGGCACACCGATTATATCGGCGCCGCCAATGACAACCTCCGGCTTTCGCAACGACGCGTCGAGGCGGTCAAACATTATCTTGCAGCAAAGGGAATCGCCAGAAGCAGGATGAAGACAAAAGCGTTCGGCGGCGCTCAGCCACTATCGCGTGAAGACACGCCGGAAGCGCACCGCCTTAACCGCAGGGTGGAAGTACGGATTCTCTCGAACTAGCGCTTTCTATCATACGCCGGACACCTGGCAAGAAGTTTTTCACGATGGAACCGGACCAGTCGACAATGACGGAGACAACAAACGCCGCGAATTTTGAAGCCCTGGTAAAAGCCTTTGACGGGGTCCGGCTCAAGGTGCCATCGCTGCGCACGGAAAAACTGTCCGGCCGTGCGGACCGGCTTCATCGCCTGCGCAAATGGATACGCTCGAATCGCAAGGCGATCCATGAAGCGATGTATGCCGACCTTAAAAAGCCGGCGGTGGAGACTGACGTGATCGAGGTATTTCACGTGCTGAGCGAAATCAGACACGCCCTTACCAACCTTGAGGTGTGGGCGAGGCCGAAAAAGGTCGATGCCCCATTGACGATGCTGGGCACCCGTGCACATGTTCGTTACGAGCCGCGCGGCGCTTGCCTCATTCTTTCACCCTGGAATTATCCTTTCGCGCTGGCAGTTGGACCGTTGGTATCGGCTCTGGCGGCCGGAAACAGCGTAATCATTAAGCCTTCAGAACTCACGCCCAGCGTTTCCGCACTCATCGCGCGGATGGCGAAGGAGGCATTCGACAAGGAGATCGTCACTGTTCGCGAGGGTGGCCCTGAGGTCGCCCGGCACCTCCTCTCCCTTCCCTTTGATCACATCTTTTTCACGGGCAGTCCGGCCATCGGGAAACAGGTCATGAAAGCTGCCGCGGACCACCTGACCTCGGTAACCCTGGAACTGGGCGGTAAATCGCCATCGGTCGTCACGGCATCGGCTAGCGTGCGCGAGGCCGCCAGGCGCACGGCTGTGGCCAAATTTGTCAACAACGGCCAAACCTGTGTGGCGCCGGACTACGTACTGGTGGACGAAAAGATCGCGCCGGATTTCATCGGGCACCTCGTTGAGGAAACGAAAAACTTATTTGCCGTCAACGGGAATTTTGAAGCGTCGCCGAGCTATTGCCGGATTGTGAACGAACGTCATTTTCATCGTGTATCCGCGCTTCTCAACGAGGCCGTCCAGGGCGGGGCGCGGGTCTGCTTAGGTGGCGAAAATGATCTTGCGTCTCGTTTTATTCATCCCGTCATTCTTACCGACATTCCGGATCGTGCGCGGCTGCTCGAAGAAGAGATCTTTGGCCCGATCCTTCCCGTCATCCCCTATCGAACCCTGGATGACGCAATACAGTTTATCAACGACAAGCCCAAAGCGCTCGCGCTGTACATTTTTTCCCGTAAGAATACCAGTATTGATCGTATCCTTAGAGAAACATCGTCAGGTGGTGTTTGCATTAACGACAGCGGGCTTCATTTCCTTCACCATAATCTTCCTTTTGGCGGCGTAAACAATAGCGGTATCGGAAAGTCGCACGGCCACTATGGATTTCTTGCCTTTTCCAACGAAAAAGCTGTCCTGAAACAAAAATCGGGACTGACGACGGTTCGTCCCTTCTATCCACCCTACGGCGAACGCGCCGCCAAACTTGTGGATTGGTTTTTGAAGTTGTTTTGAGCCGCGTTTCCTTCAACTCCAGGTAAAATTCTACCGGAATGGTGGGTTGTTTGTACATTTGTGGTCCGTCGCCATCGTGGAAAACCGGCATGGTGGCGCACGGTAAGGAGTGTCCGGTAAACATGAGCGTAACTCAAAATCACCACACATGAAAAAGACACTGAAATGGATCTTATACGTTGTTGGCGGACTTCTCGTCATTCTGGTGGCCGCCGCCATCATCATTCCGACTGTATTTAAGGACGACATACAGGCGGCGATCCGGAAAGAGGTTGCAAAGTCGGTCAATGCCGATGTCTACTTTGACGACCTCAGCCTCTCGCTCTTTACTAATTTCCCCAATGTCACGGCGGGACTTGAACGCCTCGGGGTTGTTAACCGGGCGCCGTTCGATGGGGAGATCCTTTTTGCTACGGAGAAATTTGAAGTAGAGGTCAACCTCGCCGATGTGCTCTTCGGTGATGAACTTCGCGTAAAAGGCATTTCCCTGGCAGCACCTGTCATCAATGTTCATGTGCTTAAGGATGGAACGGCGAACTATGATATTGCCATTCCGTCGACCGACACGACCGCCAGCGAAGAGGAAGGGGGCGAATTTTCCTTCGGGATCGATCACTGGGAACTTTCGAATGCGTATGTTTCCTACGTTGACGAGTCGTTGCCCTACAGTCTTGTGATCCGGGGCATGGACCACACGGGGAGCGGTGACTTTACCCAGGATGCTTTTGACCTGCGCACCGCCACACAAGCCGACTCCGTTACCACCGCCTACGATGGGGTGGAATACCTCACCAACAAGAAGGTCGACATCGATGCGACCATTAATATCAGCGAGGAGTTTTCGAAATATGCATTCCGCGAAAACACGGTAAAAGTCAACGACTTTGCCATGCGGTTCGAAGGCGTTGTTACGATGAAAGGTGATGATATCGGCCTTGACCTGACGTTCAACACACCGGAAAATTCATTCAAAAGCCTCCTTTCCCTTGTCCCGGGTATTTATACCGAAGATTTCGACGAGATCCGGACGAATGGCGACCTTGCCTTCAACGGATCGGTTAAGGGCGTTTACAATGAGCAGTCGATGCCCGGGTTTAACCTCAACCTGGTGGTCACCGATGCCATGTTCCAGTACCCCGATCTCCCTACCGCCGTTAACAACATCAACGTTGACCTCTCGGTGGACAACAAGGATGGGATTGTCGAGAATACCGTTATCGATTTGAAGAAAATGCACCTCGACTTTGGGTCAAACCCGGTTGACGCGCGCGCGAAGATCACAAAGATGTATCCTACAAATGTGGATGCCAGCGTGAGTGCGAAACTGAACCTGGCGGAACTGACCTCCATGTTCCCCATGGAAGGACTCGAAATGCGCGGAGCATACGCGATCAATCTGAATGCGAAAGGAGTCTACGACAGCCTCAGGAAGACGATCCCCGCAATCGACGCTACCATGGCGCTGACCGATGGATACGTGAAGTCGTCCGACTTTCCCATACCCCTGGATGACGTCCATTTCAATTCCACGGTTAAGAATGCTTCAGGACAATTGGCCGCCACGGTGATCGACGTGAACGATTTCACCATGCTGATGGATGGCGAAAAACTGGCGGCCGACCTGCACCTGGAAAATCTTGATAATTATGCCTGGGACCTGAAGGTCAACGGTGGTATTGACCTCGAAAAGATCACCCGGGTATTCCCGCTGGAGGGGATCGCTATGACGGGCAAGATCAAGGCTGACATTGAAACGAAAGGAAAGTATTCCGACCTGGAGGCCGAACGATACGACCGGTTGCCAACGCGCGGCACTGCGTCGGCGACCGATTTCACGTACGTGATGGAAGGGACGCCGGAGGTAAGGCTTAGCGAGGCAAGCATGAGTTTTGACCCGAGAAAGATCAACCTCACGAAGCTTGATGGCACCATCGGTCGAAGCGATTTTAACGCAACCGGCTCGCTGTTCAACTACCTCGGCTTTGTTATGGGCAATGGAATGATCCGCGGTGAGGTGAACTTCAGTTCCAACCTGCTCGACTTGAATGAGTTCATGACCGAGGAAGAACCGGCCATGGACACCGGGGACACCACGTCGTTTGGTGTTATTCCCGTTCCTGAAAATATCGACTTCCTTTTTAAGTCCAATATCAAAACCGTCAAAATGATGGACCTCGACATCACCAACGCGTCCGGCGACATTGTGGTCAAGGATGGCGTGGCCGACCTGCGGAATCTCAGGTTCAACATGTTGGGAGGTTCTTTCGTCGTCAACGGGACGTACAACACCAGGGATATCGACCATCCTAAGTACGCGCTGGCGCTGGATGTTGAGAATGTATCGATGAAGGAGGCGGCCAGTGCGTCGTCGATTGTCCGTACCTATGCCCCCATCGCGGGCCTGGTGAACGGAAAATTCTCGACGGATTTTTCCCTGACCGGCGAATTGACGCAGGACATGATGCCCGACCTGTCCACCGTTAATGGTGAAGGGCTCATCAAGGTTGCCCAGGCCGCCCTGACGCAGTCGAAGTTGATTTCAGGAATTACGTCGATCACCAAACTCGACGATACGGACAAAGTTACCATGAAGGATGTACTTATGTCGGCAACCCTCACGAACGGGAAGTTGAGCGTAAAACCCTTCGACGTAAAATTCGGCGACTACAAAACCACGGTATCAGGCGCCACCGCACTCGACGGCACCATCGACTACACGCTAAAAATGGATGTTCCGGCGGGGAAACTGGGAACGGAGTTCAACGCACTCGTAAGCCAGTACACGGGCGGCAAGCCGGCCGCTAACTCCACCATCCCCCTGACCATCGGCCTGAAGGGCCCCTACAATGATCCGTCGCCCACGCTCGTCATGGAGGAGCAGAAAGCCCAGGTGAAAGAGGCCCTGACCGCTGCCGCGAAAGAAGAAGGCGCGAAGGCCCTTAAGGAGGCGGTCAAAGGCACCGACGTCGAAAAAACCATCAACAAGGTGCTTGGAAAGGATGCCGCCGACACCACCGCCGGTGATTCCGCAATCCCGGTGACCAAGGAAGAAGTGAAGCAGGAAGTGGAGGAAAAGAAAGAAGAGGTGAAGCAAAAGGTGGAAGAAGAAGCGAAAAAGAAAATTCAAAACCTTCTGCGAAGAAAGAAGGATAATTGACTTCGGTTAAGGGACGCCTCTGGGCGTCCTTTTTGTTTTTGTATGTAACCGTCGTTTCACCGTCGAAATCCGTTTCTTAACGGAGCCTGCCTCCCTTCGCACCCCTTTATCGATGTGACGACAGGGGGTGTGTATTCATAGCGCGTGAAAATTGTGCTATGAAGACATTGTTGAGAATCCTGTTCCTTTTGTTGCCGTTCCTGTGGTCGGTACTGCTAATGGCCCAGCCAAAACAGCAGGCATGTACGACCTGTTTTACCACCGAGGTGGTAAGGGCGGAAAATGTTTCTGAGAATTGCAGGGCGTACGAATGGAGGGTCAGCTTCTCTGGGGCATGCGCGCATGCGCTCTCGCACTTTTCCGTGGAGGTGCCCTGTGGCGAGGTCACCGGTCTCTGGAACTCCGAAGGCTGGAAACAGGAAATCGGCCTGGATCCGACATCTGGCCTGAATGGCTTTAAGATCGATGACATTCCCGAGTTTGGGAAGCGTTCGTTGACGTCGTTTACGGTGAAGTTTACGCTTTGTGGGGAGGATTCGGCATGTCGCTCGCGGCTGTCCTGCTGGGCCCCGCGTATCGCCTACAAAGCGGCAACCTGCGTTCACTACGATACCCTTCAAATTCAGTGCAGCCCATTGGTCGCGTCCATCGTGAAGGATGATGTCTCATGTTATGGTGCCGGGGATGGCGCAATGCGTGTCGTAGTGGATGGCGGGGTCGCTCCCGTGAATTTCTCGTGGTCGACAGGGGCGACGGACGCGGCGTTGCATGACCTCGTTCCGGGCTTGTATTCCGTCGTGGTACGCGATGCCTCCGGTGCAGAGATCGTCCTTTCTGAAAGTATAATCGAGCCCGCCCGGTTGAAAGTCGAGGGGGAAATCACGCACGGACCATGCGGACCGGATGCCGGAGGCGCGATCGCATTGACCGTATCGGGAGGAAGCAAGGGTTACGCCTTTATGTGGAGCGACGGTGTTGACACCAAAGACCGGTCAGGCCTTTCCGCGGGAGAATACGCGGTGGTCGTTTCAGACTCCACGGGTTGCTCCGCGGAGGCGTCGTTCCAGATCACACCCGAATCGGATATCGCGCTCACGGGTTCGGTTACCGCGCCTGCCTGTGCCTTGTCCAATGGGGGAATTGACCTCGTGGTGTCGGGCGGCGCGGCGCCCTACACGTACGCATGGTCTACCGGCGCGGTGACAGAAGACATTGCCGGGATTGCCGAAGGAGTCTACCAAGTGAGGGTAACCGACGCGCGGGGTTGTACGGCCGAAGCGCATTTCGTTGTGCACGGGGTGAACCCGCTGACGATCACTTCCGTGATGACTCCGACCGACTGCAACGAAAACACGGGCGCTGTTGACATTACTGTCGGAGGCGGCGCCGCGCCGCTCTCTTTCACGTGGAGCAATGGTTTCAACACCGAAGACCTTACCGGCGCCAGTGCCAGTGACTACACCGTGACGGTGACAGACGCGAACAACTGCTCCGTATCGAGGACGTTTTCGATCGGAGAGAAAACGTTCGACGTCGATGCGGCAGTGACGAAACCTACCTGTGCCGGAGGAAGGGATGGTTCCATTATGCTGCAGGAACCCGCGGACGGCGAGGGCCCGTT
The DNA here is from genome assembly GCA_964551035.1 of uncultured Roseivirgaceae bacterium. Classification (GTDB taxonomy): domain Bacteria; phylum Bacteroidota; class Bacteroidia; order Cytophagales; family Cyclobacteriaceae; genus Chryseosolibacter. The sequence goes on from CAZKBK010000004.1 coordinate 158,963, forward strand.
CACCTATGCGTGGTCGAACGGCGAATCGGAAAATACGATTGACGGGCTGGGGGCTGGCATGTACACCGTCACCGTGACGGATGCCGCCGGATGTTCAAAGGAACTATCCTTTTACGTCGCCAACCCTTCGCGCATTTCAGCATCACACAGCGTCTCCAACACGGCTTGTGGAACGGAGGGACATTTTTCCATCGACCTTACGGCATCCGGTGGCGCCGGTGGCTATGACATTACCTGGCCCGACGGCGCTACGGGCGAAAGCCGGGAAAACATGCCCTCGGGATCGTACGTCGTTACCATCAACGATTCCCTGGGTTGCGCGATCGACTACGAGTTCGAGGTGGCGGCTAACACGAACAATTTGAGCTGTGCCATCGGACCCCTGACTGTGACGCCGGTTTGCGGATCGTCGGGAAACACGCTCACCAGTATCGCCGATGATGCCGACAGCTATTTATGGTCCCTGGAAAGCGGCGACGCCGGGTGGAGCATAGAAGGAGATACGACAAGCCGTGTGATCACCTTTGCTGCCGGAAGCGGGGGATCCACCGCCACCTTTACCCTGACGGTTTCGCGGGATGGGTGCGTCAGCCAGTGCACATACACGGTTCAGGCGTGCGTCGATAGTGGCGAGGATACGGACGAACCCGGTGATGGCGACACGGGCGGTACCGATGGTGACGGTTCAGGGGACGATGACGACACCGGGGGCACGGATGATGGCAACGGAACAGAAGACTGCGCAACATGTTTTGAGTCCGTAGCGAAATCGCTCCATAATGACGGTACGTGCGCTACGTACGAAGTAGTGGTGAGCACGACGGGCGGATGCAAACACGAATTGTCGCACTGGACGATTGAAATCCCTTGTGGCAACATCAGCGATGCTTCGGTTTCGGAAGGATGGACGATCGAATCAGGGCTGGATCCGACCACGGGACTTTCCGGGTTGAAGGTCGACGAGATCTCCGGATTTGGAAAGTCGCCGGATGCGTTCCGCGTTCAATTCACCGTTTGCTATGATGCGCGCTGTCCGGACCGCTGGGCACCGGTGGTGGCTTACAAGGCGGGACGGTGCGTGTCTTATGACACCTTGTCCATCCAGGTCTCGGGGTCACAAGGCAGCTTGGAGGTTAACGCCTATCCCAACCCATTCCGGGAGGAGTTGACGTTTGAATGGACGTCGCGCACCGACACCTACGGCATACTGGAGATCTTCGATCAGTTCGGACACCGGGTGGGTGTTATTTACGAAGGGGCGATCGAAAGCGGAATTCGGTACGAACGGGCATTCCCGGGTACCGAACTCATAGCCGGCATCTATTACTACAAGTTTACCTCTGGCAGCAAGTCGGTGCGCGGAAAACTTTTCAGGCAATGATGCGGGCAAAAAAAGAGGGACGCCAACTGCGGGTGTCCCTCTTTCATACTTTGGTTCCGGTGGTCAGCTTGTCAACTGGATTTCTTCGCCTTCCTTGTTGAGGAATTTGTATTCAGTAACCCCGAGTGAGGTGTCCTTGACCATTTTTATCCAGCGTTTGTATTTGAAATACCACCGCATCCGCTGGGAGATGAATCCCTGGCTGAAGAATGCGAACAGGTAGGGATGCAGCGCGAGGACGAGGTCTTTTTCGTTCTGCTTCACCACCAGGTGCTCAATGTTCTTTTCGATCAGGTCGGAAACGAGAATCGAAGCCGATATCTTTCCCGTGCCATGGCAGGTGGGGCAGACCTCTTTCGTGGCGATGTTCATCTGCGGGCGTACGCGCTCGCGGGTGATCTGCATGAGGCCGAACTTGGAAAGGGGAAGCACCGTGGACTTGGCTTTGTCATCCTGCATCTCCTCCTTCATTACCCTGAAGATCAACTTCTTGTTTTCGACGTTGCGCATGTCGATAAAGTCGATCACGATGATACCGCCCATGTCGCGGAGCCGGAGCTGACGCGCAATTTCCTTTGCGGCCTCCACGTTTACCGAAAGGGCGGTGGTTTCCTGACTTTCTTCGCGAGTGGATTTGTTGCCGCTGTTGACGTCGATCACGTGCAGGGCCTCGGTGTGCTCGATGATGAGATAGCCGCCGCCCTTCAGGCTCACGGTTTGCCCGAAAGCCGACTTGATCTGTTTTTCGACGCCGTAATGTTCAAAGATCTTTGCACGGCCGTTGTACTGCTTTACGATCCTTTCCTTGTCGGGAGCAATCGTGCGGACGTACGCCCGGATCTCCTCATACATCTTTTTGTCATCCACGTGGATGTTGTCGAAAGACTCGTTGAGAAGATCGCGAAGCAGCGACGAAGTCTTGTCGAGTTCGCCGATGATCTTTTCGCGGGGTTGGGCAGCAGGAAGGCGAGTCATGCCATCTTGCCAGGTCTTGACAAGGTTCCGAAGGTCGCGGTCGAGTTCTGCAACCTCCTTGTTTTCCGCTACCGTGCGGATAATGACGCCGAAGTTTTCGGGTTTGATGGACTGGATAAGGCGAAGGAGACGCTTGCGCTCCTCGCTGCTTGTGATTTTTTTGGAAGCACTAACGGCGTTGGAAAAGGGTACCAACACCAGATAGCGACCCGCTAATGACAACTCGCAGGATAATCGCGGCCCTTTTGTAGAGATAGGCTCCTTAACAATCTGCACCGGGATTACCTGGTTTTTCGACAATTGCTGGTTGATTTTACCATGCTTGTCGATGTCGGCTTCCGGGTGGAATTTGTCGAGTCGCGCGCCGTTCATCTTTCGGCCCCTTACCAGTCTCGTAAACTTTTGCAGCGAACTGAACTGGGGGCCGAGGTCAAGGTAGTGCAGGAAAGCATCCTTGTCGTAACCGACGTCAATGAAGGCTGCATTTAATCCCGGTACTACCTTTTTAACCGTGCCGAGGAAAATGTCACCTACGGTGAACTTGCTTCCCTCGGCTTCCTGATGAAACTCGGCTAGCGTCTTATCTTTTAGAAGGGCTATACGACATCCGTCCTGAGTTGCACTAACAATTAGCTCGTTACTCAAAACAATAGATTTTTAAAAAATGATGGGCATAGCAGACAGCACATTGCTGTCAATAAAATTATTTCTTCTTGTGTCTGTTTTTTCTGAGACGCTTTTTACGCTTGTGCGTCGACATCTTGTGCTTTTTTCTCTTTTTTCCGCTAGGCATAAGAATATTTTAGGTTTTGTGGTCCGCGCTGTGCAAACCTGTTTGACAACTATTTTAAATCATCGAGATAAGAATCCACCGTTGCATGCACGGCCGGATCGTCATCCATCTGTTTTACTTTTTCAAATTGCGTCCGGGCTTTTTCCCGGTCGCCGTTCTCCATCCATGCGATCGCCAGGAGCAATTGCGCCTGAAGGTGCTCGGGGTTGATCGCCACCAGGTCTGTTAGCCGTTCAATTGCCTTTTCATATTGGCGGGATTGAATGGACAACATCCCCATGCTAAACAACGCGCCCTCGTGCCTGGGGTTCGTCTTCAGTACCTCCTGCAGCATCGCGATGCCCTGCATCGGACTTGCCGAGGTAATGTAGGTCATCGCCAGATTCGTCTTCGCGTCGAGGTTGCCCGGGTCGGCTTGCAATACCTTCCCGTAGAAAGCTTGCGCTTTTGCCGCCAGCGCTTCTTGCCGACCTGCGTCGACAGCAAGCGTGTAGGCCTGATAATAATTATCACCGGCCTTAAGCCAGCTTTCCGGATTGTTAAAGAACTTCGACGCTTCTTCGGCAAACCAGGCCGCACTATCATACTGGCTGGCAAGGCGATACAGGCTCGCCAAAGAGTCGGCAAAGATAGCATTTTTTTCTTTCGCCGGAGTATCCGAAAAAAGACGTCGGTAATGGCTGATAAGCGCCCTCAACTCAGCGGGTACGGGGGCATGGGTTTGAATATGCGAAGCAATGGAATCTCCGGCCGCTTCGGTGATCTTCCTGTCGCTTTCAACTACCGCCTTCGGCAACAGGAAAAGAAGGAAGATGGCCAACAGGCAGGTCCCTGCAAGAATAAGTCGCGTCCTTAGCATAAAGATTTCCGTAGGAACGATTCCCACCCCATGCGGGAATTACTTTTCGGCAAGCTGCTTTACCTTTTCGCTGTTCTTGATCTTGTTGATAAAGATCTTGGCCGGTTTGAAGCTGGGGATAAAATGCTCGTCAATGACCAGGGCGGTATTCCTGGAGATATTGCGGGCGATTTTCTTTTTTCTTTTCTTATTGATGAAACTCCCAAAACCCCTGATATAGATGTTGTGCCCGCTCGCCATGGAATTCTTTACCACACTAAAGAATGCCTCCACCGATGCGGTCACATCCGCCTTGTCCACGCCTGTCTTTTCGGCAATCTCGTTGATAATGTCTGCTTTGGTCACTGTCGTATATTTTTAGCCTCAGAATTTTTCGGGATGGCAAATTTACCTTGCCTTGCCAGATTTAAAAATGAATATTGAAAAAATTGATTATCAAGCGGATGGACAAACGATATTTTCCGGAAAAACTCGCCAGGTGGTATGAAACCAACAAAAGAAGGCTACCCTGGCGGGCGACACAGGACCCCTATTTAATCTGGCTTGCGGAGGTTATCCTCCAACAGACGCGCGTGAATCAGGGGCTACCCTACTACGAGGCCTTCGTAAGGGCGTTCCCCACCGTTCGCGACCTGGCGTCCGCGCGGGAACGCGACGTACTCCGCCTGTGGCAGGGACTGGGTTACTACACCCGCGCACGGAACCTGCACAAATGTGCCCGGCTGGTCAGCGAGGTGTACGGAGGAACGTTTCCCGGCAATGCCGCGGAACTCATCAAACTCCCCGGCGTTGGCGACTATACGGCGGCGGCGATCGCTTCCTTTGCCTACCGCGAACGGGTGGCCGCCGTCGATGGCAATGTTTTCAGGGCGTTGTCAAGAATTTTCGGCATCGACACCCCGATCAACTCAAGCGAGGGCAAGAAGGTATTCACGTCGCTGGCCAACGAACTCATTTCCCACGACCGCCCCGACGTGCACAACCAGGCGTTGATGGAGTTCGGCGCTACCGTCTGCACCCCAAAATCGCCCCGGTGCCACGAGTGCATTTTTCAGAAATCCTGTCAGGCTTACGTGAGTGACCTGCAGGACGTGTTGCCCCTGAAGCAGGCAAAGAAGGCCTCCCGTAAAAGGCACTTTTACTACCTGGTCTTTGAGCGCGGCAGTAATTTGCTGATGCGCAAGCGTGCAGCCGGGGACATCTGGACCGGTCTCTACGACTTCTACCTGGTTGAAAAGAGCCGGCCGGTGAGCGCGGAGCGGGTATTGGACGAATTTCAGGCATTCGCACTGAACAGGAAGCAAGCCGTGCGCATAACCAAAACTTACCGCCACGTGCTCACGCACCAAACTATTTTTTCGACGTTTATTATGGTGAGAACCGACAAAGTCATGATTTCCGGACTGAAGAACCATGCATTCTATTCGCTGGGCCAAATCGGCAGACTGCCAAAACCTGCGCTGGTGTCACGTTTCCTGGACGACCATTATCTTTCATAGTTGATCGAAAGGTGGTATTTTTGTTTCCTTTTGAATCTGTAAACCAAGAAAGCAAATCATTATGTCTGGAGTTAATAAAGTGATCCTCGTCGGCCGCCTCGGCAAAGAACCGGAGGTAAGGAATCTTGAAAGCGGTGCCGTGGTGGCGAACTTTTCAGTCGCAACTTCCGAATCCTATAAAGATCGCGTCACGGGCGAAAGGAAAGAGGTCACGGAATGGCACAACGTGGTACTTTGGAGGGGGCTCGCGGAAATCGCGCAGAAGTACCTACACAAAGGCGACCTTGTGTACATTGAAGGAAAACTCCGGACCCGTTCCTGGGAAAAGGAAGGCGTTACCCGATATACAACCGAGGTCGTGGCAGACAACATGACCATGTTGGGCAGCCGGGGAGGCGGCGGTGGGAACGCAGGCGAAATGAGTTCGCGCAGCACAGAACGGGCAACGACAGATACGGGAGGATACACGCCTCCGGCAGACAACAATACCGATGACCTGCCATTCTGATGTTCAACTAATCCCGACACGACTTGGACGAGCCTCCCAGTTATAGTCTTCAAAACATTTTGTGGGATCAAAGCCTGCTGTACTTTCTGGTTACGGCAGTGTTGCTTCTGCTTTCAGGCTGGCTCTCCGCGTTAGAAGCAGCGTTTTTTACGCTGAAGACCCCGGAGATGGATTTGCTTGCCAAGGCACGCGACCCCAGGGGAACCCGGGCGGCGCGCCTGATGAATGAACCCCGCCTGGTGATCGGCGCGCTGACCGCATGCAAGTACGCCTTGCTGCTAAGCGCGGCGATTGTCGCCATGGCGGCCGTTTCCTGGCGCGCGAGTGTAAGCCTCAGTGAAATGTCGATCGTCTCGTGGGTGTTACTGCTGACCTTGTGCTTTGCCGTCGCGGGTGTGATTCTGCCCAAGATCTACGGCGCTTCCAAAGCACGGCATTTCGCCGTGAAATATGTCGGCGTCGCGGAGACGCTGGTCCGGCTGCTCAAACCCATGCTCGCGCCGATCCTGAAAATGTCGAAGGGCGTGGAGCGGATCCTTGCGTCGAAACGCGAGGAGAATTCCGTGCAGGAGTTTACGCAGGCGTTGGAACTCGCGACCTACGAGGCGGCGCCGGTGGAAGGCGCGCGCGAGATCCTGGAAGGCATCGTCAATTTCGGCACGCTGCGCGTTAAGAACGTTATGCGCAACCGCAGCGAGATATCTTTCATTGACGTTTCGCTGAACTTCCGCCAACTGATCGAATTTATCCGGATCTCCGGCTATTCACGCATCCCCGTTTGCGATGGTTCGCTTAATAAGATCGTCGGCCTTTTATACATCAAGGATCTTCTTCCGTTCCTGGCCGAGTCCGCGGCGTTCGACTGGAAGAAATTGATCCGCCAGGCCTATTTCGTCCATGAGAGTAAAAAAATTGACTTTTTGCTGAAGGATTTTCAGGAAAAGCACGTTCACATCGCGCTGGCCGTTAATTCGGAGGGCCTTACCTCGGGGCTGATCACACTGGAAGATATCATCGAGGAAATCATTGGTGACATCAACGACGAATTCGACGAAGCAGGTCCAAGGTTTGAGCGGCTGAACGAAAGCACATGGTTGTTTGACGGGAAGACGTCCGTGCATGATTTGTGCAAAGTACTGGGTGTCGACCCGGCGACGATGCGGCAAAGAAACGGAATTAACGAATCGCTGAGCGCCACGGTAATGGGCGCCACCGGAAAATTCCCGGCCGTCGGGGAAAGCATAAACATTGGCCCGCTTACCTTCGTGGTGGAAACCATCGATCAGAAGCGGATAAAAAAAGTGAGGGTACATGTACACGAGGCAAAAGTTCATTAGACACCGGCGGCGACTCAGGACGCTCGTTTTCTTGATGTTCGCCTGCCTGGGGCTGGGCCTCATCGCTTGTGAACGCACCTGGCTACCGAAACCGCTCGGGTACAACCGCCTCGATCTGCCCAGGCCCGCCTACCGGCCGCTGCCTGACACGCTGCCCTACCGGTTCGAATACTCACAGCACGCCCTTTTGCTGGACGATACCTCCGTGATCAATGAACCCTATTGGATTGAGTTGTACTATCCGCTGCTGCGGTCCAACGTGCACATCACGTACAAGCCGCTGCATCACAACCGGAAACTGCTCGAAGAATTTCTTGATGACGCGTACACGCTGACTGCCAAACACCAGATAAAAGCCTACGCGATCGAGGAGGTCATCACGAAGACCAGGCACGGCCAAACCGCGGTGATTGCAGAGTTGGAAGGCGAGGTTCCCAGCCAGTTTCAGTTCACGATCACCGATTCAACCGAAAATTTCCTTCGCGGCGCCCTCTATTTCAACACGCAAGTGAACAACGATTCCCTGCAGCCGGCCATCGAGTACATGAAGAAGGACATTATGCACATGATCAATACTTTCGAATGGAATGATGATTTTGGGCGGCGTCAATAATTGACGGGACGATACTTCCCCCCTTGTTGCGATCGGCAAAACTCGTAACATGCGTAAAATATTAAATGCAGCAGCCTATGCTCACGTGCAAACGCGCGAAATTCAGCCTGCCACCGCGGACCACTTACCTGAACTGTGCTTACATGTCGCCGATGATGAAGTCGGTAGAGAAAGCCGGCATCCGGGGTGTTCGGGCGGGCCGCAACCCGGTGGGCGTCACCCCTGAAGATTTTTTCACGGAAAGCACGACACTGCGGGCGGCCTTTGCCCGGATCATCAACGCCGATGAAAAACGCGTGGCCATCATCCCGTCTGTTTCCTATGGCATGGCGAATGTGGCCGCCAATGTTCCTCTCGCCGCACGCGACGAGGTAATCGTTGCCGCGGAGCAATTTCCAAGCAACTATTACGTCTGGCAGCGCGCCTGTGAAGATCATGGTGCCGTCTTCAAAATCGTCGGCCCCGGAGAGACCTTGCCCCAACGGGGAAAACGCTGGAATGAGAAGATACTCGAATCCATCAGTGAAAGAACCCGTGTGGTGACCATCGCGCACGCGCATTGGACCGACGGAACAAAGTTCGATCTTGAAGCCATCCGCCGAAGAACGAAGGACGTGGGCGCCCTCCTCGTCGTGGATGGGAGCCAGTCCGTGGGCGCCCTGCCATTCGATGTTGCAAAAATTCAACCCGACGCCCTGATATGCACGGGGTATAAATGGCTCCTGGGTCCGTATTCGATCGGCATGGCTTACTTCGGACCGTCTTTCGACAACGGCCGGCCCATTGAAGAGAACTGGATCAACCGCCTTAACAGCGAGGACTTCACATCCCTGGTAACCTACAATCCCCACTACCAGCCGGGAGCCCTCCGTTACGAGGTCGGCGAACACAGCAACTTCATTCTCGTCCCAATGATGATCAAAGCATTGGAACAGATCGAGCGTTGGGGGGTAAAGAACATTCAGGAATATTGTGTCTCCCTGACGGGCCATGTTGAGAATGAGCTGCGAGACCTCGGTTGTTGGGTGGAGGATACACCGTACCGGGCAGGCCACATCCTCGGCATTCGACTTAGGGCCGACATGGACGTGGCAAAAGTGAAGGAGGCATTCCGTGAAAACCGCACCTATGTCTCTTTCCGCGGAAGCGCCATTCGGGTGGCCCCGCATCTCTACAACACCCCGACCGACTTGAACCGCCTCGTCAGGACGCTCAAGCGAATGAAATGAGGTTGACCTGGGCTCCTCGCGACGGAAGGAGAGCACTATGCCGGGGCGATGCCGCTTCGGCCGGCGTTTTGGCCTGTTCATCTTCAGTCGGGTCCGTCTCGGAAAATGTCCACGCATCACATTTCCGGATTCGTTTTCAAACGTGTAAGTTGGTATCAAACCCGAGCGCCGTGAAACAATTGCTATTTCTTACCGTGGCGATGCTCGTTACCCTTTCCGGGGTTGCGCAGGATCAATACACCATTGTGTTTCTTAACAAAAAGGAAAACAAGGACACGCTTTCGCAGCAACAACTGGACAAAATCATGGAAGGGCACCATGCGACACGCGAGCGACTCTGGAAGGAAGGAAAACTCCTTGCGGCTGGTCCCTTTGACGGTGGTGGCGGGATCTATATTATGAACAGCACGGATGCCGACGAAGTAAGGTCATGGATCGCTCCTGATCCCGGCATTCAGGCGCAACGGTGGAACGTTGAAATATTGCCCTATTTCCCCCGCTATGGCGGCGTCTGCGTGGTGGGCGAAGATTATACGATGACGGGCTATCACTTCGTGCGGTTTACACCCGACCCCATGAAGTACAATGCGTCGCGCTACCCTGCCATCATGCAGCGCCACGACGATTACCTCAAGGACCTTCAAAAGACAGGCAATGTGGTGACCGAGGCCAGCTTTGGCGTCAATGAAGGCGGCATATTGGTCATGAGGGGTGATGTCGACCGCGCTGTGTTCGGATCGGATCCGGGTGTGCAGGAAGGATTGATCTTCTTCGACCTCAAAAAACTCTGGATTGCCAAAGGCAGTTTCTGCGAAAAATAGGCTAGCCTTCCGTAGTGGCAAGTTCGCCCCTGGCATCCGTTGTCCAAGATGATTCGAGTGTAAACTCGCGGCGAACCTGCCATTTTTTTCCATCGTGTTTCAACAAGGCAATCCGGTCGGCCATAAACTCGGCTTTGTATTCACGATCCCTGAATTCCGCCCACGATGCGGTGTACATGGATTTCCTGAGATCCCGAAAAGCAAGCGTGACGTGCGGATGATAGGGTTCATCTCCGTGGTTTGCATTGAAGAGGTTCAGTTCCCTTTTGCAGAAGCGCTCGAGTTCTTTTTGGAAGGCATTGAGCGCCTCGCTTTCCGCCACAGCAACGAAGATGACACGCGGCGGAAAAGACGAATAGTTGTCTAAACAAACCCTAAGCGGCTCATGGGTGCGCACAAACGCCGCAATCTTTGCCATAAGGTGTTTTTCGCGGTCTTCGCGAAAGCGGAATGGCATGTGGAGCGTGATGTGCGGCGGAGAATTTAACGCCGCTTTCGCGCCGTAATTATCCCGGAAGTATTCCTTCAACGCCATCACTTGCTCAAAAACCGGCGAAGGCGGGATGAACGCAATGAAGTAAAGTTTCGAACGGTCGGCTTCAGCGGATCGCATATCGGGAATCTGTCTCCGGTGTCGTTTTTAAAAAAACGATACCACAACGGCGGCTCGCCGGATCAAAGATTTTCCTTGATAAAATTCAGCATCATCGTGTAGAGGTGGTGCCGCGTATCGCCGCCGGGAAGTCCATGGTTCTTGTCGGGATAGTAGAACGATTCGAACTGCTTGCCCGCCTCGATGAGGGCGTCCTCGAGCGCCACTGAATTCTGGAAATGAACGTTATCGTCACCGGTGCCGTGGATCAGGAGGAAGTTTCCCTCGAGCCCGTCTGCAAAGAACACCGGGGAATTGTCGTCATAACCACTGGCGTTCAGCTGCGGCGTCTGCATGTAACGCTCGGTGTAGATGGTGTCGTAGTAGCGCCAGTTGGTGACCGGTGCGACCGCTATGCCCAGCCTGTAAAGGCCCTCACCCTTGGTCATCACCAGGGACGTCATGTAGCCGCCGTAGCTCCATCCCCAGATGCCAAGGCGCTCCGCGTCGACGTAGGAAAGGGACGACAGGTACTTGCCCGCCGCAAGCAGGTCCTCCAATTCGTACTTGCCGAGTTGTTTGTAGGTCTGCTTCTTGAATTGCTCTCCCCGCCTGCCGGTGCCCCGCGTATCGACCACTACCACAACGAAGCCCTGTTGGGTAAGCATTTGGTGAAAGTAAAAATGGCTGCCGCCGAATGCGTTGCTCACATTTTGAGAGCCGGGACCACTGTATTGGTAAAGCAATACCGGGTACCTGGTTGATTCATTGAAGCCATCCGGTTTGAGCATGTAGCCATTGAGCGTCGTGCCATCGGCGCCCGCGAACGTAAAGAACTCCTTTGACGCAAAACCGTAAGCCTTCGCGTTTTCGTTAAGCCGCTGGTTGTCTTCGAGTACTTTGATCATCGAATTACCGCGGGTGCGATACAGCCTCACCAGCGCCGGGCGCGTTGCATCGGTGTGGGTGGAAATGTAGAACTGAAAATCGTCGCTCATGTTGATGCGATGCGTTCCGGGTTCGCTCGACAGGCGCGACTTCTTCTTTCCTTTGAGGTCGATCGAATAGAAATGCTGCTCGAGGGGGGAAACCTCCGTGGAGGTGTAGTACAACACGCCGCGTTTCTGATCGAGCCCATGGAACTCCAGTACCTCAAACTCGCCGGAAGTGATCTGCCGGATCAACTTGCCATTCATGTCGTAGAGGTAGAGGTGTTTGTATCCGCTGCGCTCACTGGGAATAACGAACGACTTCCCGTCTGCCAGGTAGGTAAGGTCGTCGACCGCTTCCACATCCACAAAGGTCTTGCTCTCCTCGGTGAGGATCACTTTCGATGCTCCGGTGGTGGCGTCGATGTGGAGGAGGTCCATGCGGTTCTGGAGGCGGTTGAGCTTCCTGACGGAGAGGGTTTTGGGATCGTTGGTCCATTCAACCCTGGGAATATAAATATCCGTTTTATCGCCGATGTCGGCCTGGATTCGCTTCCCTTCGTTGACATCGTATATCCAGAGACTGATGTTTGAGTTGTTTTCGCCCGCCTTGGGATATTTGAAACGGTAGTCTTCGGGATAAAGCTGCCCTTCATTCCAAACCTGCATGTTGTACTCGGGTACCTGTGACTCATCGAAACGGTAGTAAGCGATCTTCTGGCCGTCGGGCGACCAGAAAAAGGCCTTGACGAATCCGAATTCTTCTTCGTACACCCAGTCGGTGGTTCCATTGATGATGTGGTTGAATTTACCGTCGTCGGTGAGTTGGGCCTCTTTGTTGTTGGTGAGGTTCACGACGAAGAGGTTATTGTCCCTTACAAACGCGATCCGGTCGCCCGAAGGCGATAGCGTTGCGTACGACTGCTTGCCTCCATCAGAAACCTTTCGCGCCGACTTTGTGGCGACGTCGTAGATATAGTATTCCGCGGTGTACGACCGCCGGTAAATCCGTGTAATATCCGTCAAAAGAAGGATCCGGGATTCGTCGCTGTTGAATTCGTAACGCGATATGTCGAGTGCGGGGTTCAACGCCGAGCCGTCGAGGATGGTCTCTACCGGCTGTCCCGTGGTCACGTCGTAGCGGATGATCTTGTTGTCGTCAAGCGCCGAGTAATATTTTCCGTCGTTCATCCAGTTGATGCCGGAGACGCCGCGCTGTGAAAACGTGTTCTTTCTCGTGAAATCATCTACCGTGATCTGCTGTTGCGCGTAGACGCCCACAAAAGGAACAACGAACAGGATTAAAAGCAGCTTCTTCATATGGATTCAGGTTATAGCGCCAATTTTGGCAATAATCTTAAAATAACAAACGTATTTTTGATGCCGGACAAAGGCGGCTGCCAGCCTTCGACTGGCGCGCTATCGCAGAAAGGATGGAGCATCAGCAACAAACGTACGATCTGATCATTGTCGGGGCGGGACCGATTGGCCTGGCCTGCGGTATTGAGGCAAAAAAGGCGGGTATGACCTACGTAATCCTTGAAAAAGGGTGTCTCGTCAATTCGCTTTACCACTATCCGCTCAATATGACTTTCTTCTCCACGTCCGAAAGGCTGGAGATCGGGGGCGTGCCCTTCATTTCCCATGGCCCCAAGCCGAACCGGTTTGAGGCGTTGGAATATTTCCGCCGGGTATGCACGACGTGGCAACTCGATGTGCGCCTTTACGAGGAGGTGAAATCGTCATACCGGGAAGGGAATGTTCATGTTGTGGAAACCATGAAAGGATTGTACCGCGCGAAGGCCGTTGTGCTCGCGCTCGGGTTCTACGACCTTCCGTTCCTGCTCAATGTCCCGGGCGAGGACCTGCCCAAGGTGAGGCACTACTACGATGAGCCACATCCCTATTTCGCGCAAAAGATTGTCGTGGTGGGCGCGGCGAACTCGGCGGTGGACGTCGCACTTGAAACGTGGCGCAAGGGCGCGGAGGTCACCATGGTGGTGCGTGAATCAGCTTTGCGCGAATCGGTGAAGTATTGGGTAAAACCGGATATCGAAAACCGGATCGCGGAAGGCGAGATCAAGGCGTATTTTGATGCCCGGGTCACCAGCATTCAGCCGGAGTCGGTTACGGTCTGCACACCCCGGGAAGAAAAGGTCCTTGAGAACGACTTTGTCCTGGCCATGACCGGATACCAGCCGCCGTTTGAATTTATGTCGTCACTGGGGATTCAATTTCATGACGATGCCTTTCACACGCCCGTCTACAATGAAACCACGATGGAGACCAACGTGGACAACCTCTACCTCGCCGGCGTGGTATGCGGCGGCTTGAAAACGAACAAATGGTTCATCGAAAATTCACGGGTCCACGCGGAGATGGTTATCAGGGATCTGAAGGGAAAGCGCACAAAGTAAAGCGGGAGGCAGTCCCAATGATTGGATTTGGCTACTGCTCCCAAGCCCTTCCTCCCGTTCGCCACCAATCCCTTACCGGCTTTCCACGATTTGATTTTCGATCCACTTGGGCATGGGGATATGGTTGTATGATTCCCAGAAGGCGTCGGTAAAATCAGAGGTGTACTTTCGCGTAAAAGCAGGAGCTAGCCGGTCTAAATCGACGAACACGATGTTCGCCGGTCTTGCAGTCCTGTTATAAAGCGTTTGCCGTTTTTCAACATAATTGTCCCTGTATTTGACATACACCGTTGACCGCAGAAGGTATCCGTCTTGTGTTCTGACAAATGAGACGGATTTTTTGTCGCTGGCATCAAGGATCTTTTTGTGAATACCAAAATCATCCTTATCGATGAACAATGTTCCCTTCTTATAATAAGTCTGCCTTTCCGTGGTAAAGAGAATCTGGTAACACGCTCGGCCCGTCACCGTGACGTCATTGCCATATCTGAAAACGTAATTTTTACTGCGCCTGGGGTGAAGAAAATCTTCAAGGTACCTTCCCATATTGTCAGTATGCATCTCCGTCATGGAGATCAAGCGGTATTTTTTCAACATTTCACGACCATTGTCAGCGTAGGCATGTATACGACTTTTTACTAAACCAAACTCACTCTTGTGGTTCTGATTTTGTGAAATGTATCCTACGTGCTCTTCCAGGAAATTGATAGAACTGTCGGCTGAATAATTTATGACACGTGTAAAAAATTCATAGTTCACAGGTTCAATGAAATGATTCTTCCCCAGGCGCGCAATCGCATTTTTTACCACCTGTTCTGCAGATAATCCTGTTATAACGATCTCTGTCAATGCCTTTATCTCAGGCTTTAATCTGATGGTCACCGTGTCCGTTTGATTTGTAGCCAGCCGGCAGGATTGATAGCCTACGTGGGAGAAGTAGAGACTGTCAAAAGCGCCATCCAATTTCAAAATAAACCGGCCATCCGCATTTGTTAACGTGCCTATTTCACTGTTACCTGAATACACATACACATCAGGAATACCATCACCGGTTTCGCTATCGACAACAAACCCCTTAAACTGGCACTGTTGCGCTGTGAGCACCGCGCAAGGAAGTATTAAAAAGACGATGGCAAAAATCTGTCGCATGTTGACCGACCTATGGATTGTACCGACGAATTCAAGACAAAGGCGGAGCAAACTCAGCCAACAACACAACCTAATGGACTTATAGAGCGGCAATGGCGACAAACACCGCGGCGACCTTAGCTGCAGTTTCAAGCCAGCAGTTTGCTTTGCATACCCCTCTGCCTTTTATTTTATTTCCGTCCTTATCGGTGAACTCTTTTTGACAACTTGCGATGCAACTTGATGCTATTCTTCCGTCTAAGGCGCCGTCAATGCCAGGATTACTGATCCAGAAATCCGGCGACAACCCTGTACCGTCAAAAAGGTCGCTTGTCATCTCAAATGCCACCAACGTCTCCTCACCTGATGCCGGCATTGTGAATCTCATTTTACCTATTACCTCTGTTCCGTCCTCCCTGGTAATTTTCACGTCAACTTCATGAATTTCAACTTCGTCAGAAGAGAATCGCCCGTTTTGAATGAGGTGACTCCTATACGCATCAGGAATGGCTACTTCAGTGAACTCATTGAATGACGGTGCAGCTACGTCGCTTTGGTCAGCACAAGCACCAACGAAAGTTACAATGAGAAGGGCCGAGAGGAATCGCGAACGAGCAAAAGAGCTTTTATACAGCTTCTGGTTCATTGGTAATGTTTCCATTGTTGTCTTTTTTTAGTTAAAGATTATTACTGTCGGACAAAATAAGGTAAAGGGAGCGAACATCAAATCGCAAATTGCTAAAATTGTTGTCAGTAGCCCCAATCTCTGAGGATATGCGAAGCACTCGCATATAAAGGCAGATCTGGGCAGGCTTGAATCCTGCCAATCTACGTGGAGAGGTAGAGAAACGGGCAAACATGTAAAGTCGGCTACGGGCCTTGAGGTAGGATCCAATTATTTTAACCTTTTTTCTCCAGATTCCTTATCCGAGGGGACACCTTGCCCTGGACTAGCAGTTCCCCCTGGCTGGTCTGTCTGAGAAACTTTAGACGAAAAATACAATGCTTGCCCGGAGGAAATCAACAAAATAAAAATGCCTCCAGGTTTCTGAAGGCATTTTTATTAAGATCTGTCGGGAAATACTATTCCAACGCATCCGCGGTGATCGTAGCCTTGAGCGTTACGGGTACCTTGAATGCTACAGGAACGTCCGAAACCTTGCCCTTCACGAGAAAGTAGATCTTGTGCACCGACTCGAGCTGGTCAGCGATCGCGTCGAGTCCGGCAACCTGATAATCCAGCGTGTGAACCGTTCCCTGCGCGCCCGCAATGCTTTGAATGGGAATTTCAGCCGAAGCAATGGCTGATGTTTCCGCCGCGTCGGGGTAAAAGATACCATAGCCGTCGCTGAAGATCACATCGCCGTCGGCAGCGTAGTCGGTCACCGTAAACTCTATGGTGTGAACTTTGAATTCCTTGATCTTGTCCTTGTACTTGTCAAAATTTGCGTCTTTGGTAGCATCAAATTCCCCAAAGTCGAAATATTCAAGGGGATCATTTTCCGACGCATCAATGACAAACGTATGCTGGATCTCGATGTCGAAGGTTACATCATCGACTTCTTCAAAAAGATCACAGCCGGCGAACAAAAAGGCGGCGAGCGATAATCCAAGAACGGATTTCATAGCGTTAATTCTCATAGTCAGATTTGATTTTCGTTGTTCAATCGGTTTTTGGGGTTTACGAAGGAGGTCCCGAAGTTACGACTTCCGACTACTTTATACAAACCGCCTCAAAATGGAAACCACCTGCGAGGCATAACTTTCACCAAAAAGATTGACATGCACGAGCAAGGGGTATAGGTTGTAGACCTCCCAACGCTCCTCAAATCCCGGAGGGATGGGAAAATTATGTTTATAGCTGTCGTAGAATGCGGGTGAAAACCCGCCAAAGAGCGTAGTAAAGGCAAGTTCGACCTCGCGGTGCCCGTAGTACGCGGCGGGATCGATCAGGCAGGGCATTCCCTGGTCATCCGTGATCACATTTCCGCTCCAAAGATCACCATGAAGTAAAGCCGGGGGCTCACCCGTAAGGATCGACGGCAATTTCCGGTACAAGGTCTCGAAGTTTCGCGCGACGGCGGTGCCGATTTTTCCCGCATGGAGGGCAACACCCACTTGCACCTGCAGCCGACGACGAATAAAAAAGTCGACCCAATCGTCGCACACGGTGTTCTCTTGCGGAAGAGAACCGATGAAATTGTCGTGGTCGAGCCCAAAAAGCGCGGACGTGTTGCCGTGGAGGACCGCCAATTGCTCGCCAAGCCTGGTCCAATAATCCGGTCGCCTGGGTGACTGGCGAATGTACTCGATCATGAGATATTGGTACCCGCCTGCATGACCGGCGAAACGCACGTTTGGAATACGCAGCGCACCGGCATCCGACAGAAGTCGCAATCCCCGCGCCTCTGCTTCGAACATGTGGGGAAACCGGTGGGCATCGTTCCACTTCAGGAAGAAGTCGCCGCGCGCGGTCTGAACCCTTCCACCGTGGTTGATGCATCCGCCACCGGCGAACGAGAAGTCCACCACATCAGCGACATGTCGAACGAGATCATCACGAATCGCTTCAGGGACGTCTGCTGTCATCGGAGCAACTTCAGTTTGAATCCGGCGCAGTAGTTCCGCGGCATCGCGGCATTGAAGTATCGGGCGCCAGCCACCGCGTTGAGGTCGTTGCCGAGGCTGTATCGCTGGTCCAGGATGTTGTCTGCGCCGGCGAAGAAATCGACCCGGTGCCCGCCCAACCGGCCCTGATATCCGGCCCGAAATCCCAGAAGGACATATGCATCCGCGTAAATGTCGTTCGCGTCATTCAGGGGAATTCGGCTGACGACAGACGAGGTGGTATTCATGTATATTTTTTTCAGGAACGTAACGTCAAGCCCGCTGGTGTTGACATGTCGCGGGACGCCGGTCAACCGATTGCCGGCGTAGTCCCTATTGTCATTAACGTATTCGAGAAACCGGTAATGGTTATAGGCGTGCGCCGTCCAGACCTTCAGGCCGGAGATGAACCCGTCCGCATCTTCACGCGGTTGCCAGGAGACCATCATTTCAAGACCTCGCTGAGACGTTCTTCCTGCGTTGATAAAATAATCGGCGCCGTCGGGAAGGCGCTGCACGATGATCGTTTCGCGCAGGCTGAAGTCGTAGCCAACCAGTTCCCACGCGAACATTTTTTCGCGTGTCGCTCCCCGCATCCCCATCTCATAGCTTGTCCCCCGCTCGGCTTGCAAGGTTTCATTAAAGGCATTGGTTGAAGGCCGGACTTCGGCAAGGGATGGCGGAGAAAAACCCCGGCTGATGTTGGCAAAGATTGAAACGTGCTCACCCAACGTCTTGAGCACGGCGATCCGCGGCGAGAAGAAGGGGTCGAAGGACTTGTTCTGATCCACGCGGGGTGCAGGCACCGTCCGAACAAAGCCGTAATTTACGGTGTTCAGGCTGCCTCCAAGGGTGAGGAATGCGTCGTCGAATATCTCCCATTGTGCCTGAACAAAGATACTTCCAAGCGTAGCGGAAAGGTCGTCGTCGGTCTGAATGGCGCCCCTTTGCCCGAAATTGTTGTCGAACACGGTAAGTGGCCCCGTAAAATACTGAACCTCTCCTCCGAACGTCAGCCGGTGCGCGCGGTCCCCTCCAAAACGCCACCGGGTTTCCGTCCGGATGCCGGCGTTGGTCTCAGCACGTTCCTCGTAGTTCCTTACGGCGGGATTCGAGAAGGACGCGTGAGCGCCAAACACGCCGACGGTCGTCGTGGTCGTGGCATTCCAGTCCCGCTCATAGGAGATCCCGACATAGGGCGTGGCGTTATACACCGCGGCCTTTTGGTCCACGGCGCTCGGGTTGGGGCCTGCCGCGGGTCGCGCCTGCCTGGGGTTCGCTTCAAACTGCTCGCGCGTGAGCGCGCCGGGGGTTTGATAATACAGGTTGCTGTAAAAAAACGTTGCGTTGATCACACCCCATTCGCCGGCCGGGAACACGAGGTCGCCATGGAAGGCGAAACGCTTCATTTCCGCCTGCTCGCGGTAGCCGTCGGCATGCTGGAATGCCGCGTGTAGGCGCAACGTTAGGTCCGGGCGATGTATCTGGTGGCTTAACGCAATTCGCCTGAAGCCATAGCTGCCCAGGCTTCCCGACAGTTCCGTTTCGTCCCGCGCCACGACCGGGCTGTGCAAAAGCACCACGCCGCCGGTTCCTGCGCCATAAAGGCTGCTCGCGGGGCCTTTGATGACTTCCGCGCTTCCGACTGCGCCGAAATCAAGCAGGTTAAGGTATGTGTTTCCGCCGCCGTCGGTCAGGGGGAGCCCGTTCCAATAGACTTTCACGTTGCGTACGCCGAAGGGGGAACGCAGCAGGCTGCCGCGGATGGAGAACCGGTAGCTTCCCGGCGACCTTTCTTCCATTCTCACGCCGGGGATGGTGTTGAAAGCGGGGAGCAGGCTTCGGGGCGTGAATCGCCGGAGCGCCGTTGAGTCGACGTTGCCCACCGACGCCGCCACGTGTCGATCCGCACGCTCGTTTCCGTACGCATGAATGAGCACCGGCGCGAGGACGCGCGCTGTGTCTTGCGACCTCGCGCACGTGAAACCTAAAATAAGGGCAAGGGTGAACGCGATCCTCATGCCACAATACTAGCGAGAAAAAAGGTCAAATGAGACCGGCCATGGTCTCAGGAAAAGGCGGCCATCATCTCGTCGACGGACCTTGCCTTGGGGAAGAACTCCACCAGCCGGAGCATGACACGATCAACGAGCGTGTCGGGGCATGAAGCGCCGCTGGTAAGGACGATCCTGACAGGCCGGTCATCGGGAAGAAAGTCATGCGTGACCATTTTCTCCTTCCTGGGATAGAGATAATGATGGATCTCGCCGGCCGATTTGATCTCGGAGTCGGAATTGATGAAGAACGTCGGGAACCTGCGTTCGCAAAGCTCGACGATGTGCGAGGTGTTTGAACTGTTGTAGCCGCCAACCACCACGGCCAGGTGGGCGTCCGTGTCCAGCAATTGGTACGTTGCATCCTGGTTGTCGTTGGTCGCGTAGCAAAGCGTGTCACGGGTATCCGCAAAATGGTTGTGAAGGTCCTCAGCACCATGCTTGCGGATCATCACGTCACGAAAATGTTCGGCGATGGCCTGTGTTTCCGTCGCCAGCATCGTGGTTTGATTAACGACCCCGACCCGGCCAAGGTGCCGTTCCGGATTAAAACCCGGCGAGTGCCGCCCCGCAAACGCATCAAAAAATTGGTCAAGCGGCCTTTTGCCCGTGATGAATTCGGCGAGATTCTCTGCCTCTGTCATATCCCGGATCACCACCGAGGGAGCACCTTTCGCCGAATGGGAGAAGGTCGCGCGGGTCTCTTCGTGGGCGGGTTTGCCGTGGATGATCACCGTGTACCCATCGCTGCCCAACTTCGCCGCCCGGTTCCATACCTTCTCCACGAAGGGGCAGGTCGTGTTGTATTTCTGAACTTCCACACCTTTGTCGAGAAGGAGATTTTCGATTTCCACGGTTGCTCCGAACGCGGGGACAATGACGATGTCGTCCGCGCGGATTTCATCCCAGGGGATAAACTGGACGCCGTTGGTATCCATGATGAAACGTATCCCGCGGCTGAGGAGGTCGTTGTTCACTTCCGGATTGTGGATCATCTGACTCAGGAGGAATACCCTCCCATCAGGGTTTTCTTCCAGCGCCCGATAGCTGATCTCTATGGCATTCTCGACGCCGTAGCAAAAACCAAAGTGTCGTGGGATATAGAATTTAACGGGACCAAAATCCGCCACGGCGGGAGAAAAGTCCTGCTTGCGATGGTCCTTTGATCGCCGGATTTCCTTAATCCTTCCGGTAACGGCAGACCGGTAGTATGCGGGTATGTCGAATTTCTTGATGACCTCGGAATTTTGGCTGCAAATTAAACAGATTCAGGCATTAACCGGTTCGGCGCAGCGGAGGGAAACTAAAACATGCCCGTTCAGGCGCGGGGACGCGTCGCCTGCG
>CAZKBK010000005.1:0-22444 GCA_964551035.1 uncultured Roseivirgaceae bacterium
AGACTCATTTATCACAATTTCAAAACGGAAGCAAGGAGCAGGCGACGTGTCGAATTACTCATGAAGGAACTACACCATCGTATGAAAAATAATCTCCAACTGCTCTCTAGTATTTTCACGTTGCAGGCACAAAGACTCTCCGATCACCGGGCCGTCGAAGCCATCAAGAGCGGTGAAAGCAGAGTAAATGCTATGGCTCTTATTCATAGAAAACTTTACCAGAATGATGAAAACAGAAACATCAATCTTAACGAGTATATCACCGAATTGGTTGAGTACCTTGTGCATTCGTATGGATATACGGAAAAGAACCTTGACCTGAGCCTGAAAATTGAACCTGATCTCGATGTCGATGTCGATAAGGCGATCCCGGTAGGCCTCATCCTGAACGAAATTGTGAGCAATTCGTTCAAGCACGCCTACAACGGTGATCTGCACCCGGCACTGGGAATAAGCGCGGCGATGACGACAAAAAGACACCTCCGGCTTGAGGTCAATGACAATGGCCAGGGTATACCGGAGGACAAGTTCTCAGGATCATCGCATTCGTTCGGCCTTAGTATGATTGGCCTACTTGCACGGCAGCTTCGCGGAAACGTGGAGATCCGTGGGAACAATGGAACACACTTTTACCTGAACATACCGATTTCACCATGAAAGAAACGATCCGGGTTCTTATCGTAGAAGATCAGCTCCTTGTCGCCCAAGGCATTGCCGGGATACTGCAAAAGCACGGCATTGAAACCACCGGAATATGCGAGCGTGGCGAGGACGTTTTGCATGCTGTCCAGAAATCCGCGCCCGATCTCATCCTGATGGATATTGAACTGGCTGGAAAGGTCGACGGAATTACCGCGGCGCGCATGCTCGGCAAGCAATTCGACATCCCTGTAATATACCTTAGTGAACACGTCGACCACAAGACCGTCGATCGGGCAAAAGCAACGACGCCGGCAAATTACCTCGCGAAGCCGTTCAATGAAGCCGACCTTATCAGGGCAATAAATATTGCATTTCACAACGCCAATGCATACGTAAGAAACGCCCCCGTACCAAATCCACATGTTTTCCTCCGCACGGAAAACCAATCCTACGTGAAACTTGCCTACGATGAAATCCTTTACCTTAAGGCAGCTCGCGCCTACTGCGAATTGAAAACCACGACGCGCGTGCTAACGTTCTCCAACAGCATGAACCACATATTTGAACAGCTCGACAATGGTCATTTTATAAGGGTACACCGATCGTATGTCGTCAACTACAGCATGATAACAGGCCTGAAAGGCAATACGATAATAATTGGAAGTGACGAGGTGCCTATGAGCCGCGAATACCGCGACACGCTGATGCACCATCTGAAACTTGTAATGTAGCTTTCGGAACCTTCTCCTGCCTGTCGGGAAAGAATCTTATCGCTCAAACCCTCTCTGCTATATCTTCACCGCAAACCGACCGTGAATGGGTAAGCGTAGCTTAAACTATGATGCTTTTGTTTCACATGCAGTAGAGGACAAGATTGGGATCACAAATGAACTTTGTGAAAGACTTGAAAAAGCTGGGCTTAAAATCTGGTACTCAGGGAGCGAACTAGGTATCGGCGACAGCATCGAAAGATCCGTGTATAAAGGGCTGGACGAATCAGCCTTTGCGATTGTGGTCATTAGCCCTCAATACCTGGAGAAAAAATGGCCCATGCACGAATTACACGCACTCCTATACAAGGAAACGAAAGGCGAACAAAAAATCTTGCCCGTACTTCACAACATCACCTTCTCCGAGCTTGTTGTGCGCTTCCCATTCATGGCCGACCGTTGGTGCGTCTCTTCATCCAAGGGCATCGGGCAGGTTGCGGACGAAATCGTGAGAAAGATCTATGAAAACCGACCGCTAGAAACAACGTCAACGAAATCCCTGCGACGCCTGGGAATACCGGTTACCATAGCCGTCGCGTTAGTGCTGGTTTACATTGGCTACGCGGGGTTTGGCCGGCCGGAGGTGCCAGCAGAGATTATCACGAAAGAAGTCGAGGACCGCATTAAACTTGTCGATCAGGCAATCAGAAACGCACGCATCGGGCAATTGCAACGCTCGGGGGCGGTTTCCGTTGAGACTGAAGCAATCAAATCCATTTATAATGCCTATCAGGCGCAACAATCCTATTATCGAAACGAGTATGAATTCAACAATGGTTTTACAATAATCCGCGCGAAAAAAAATGTTCAGAAAGCGCTGGCCCTCAGCGTCACCAGCCTTACACCCGAAACCACCTATGGGATGCCCCTGGCCTCCTTCTACCTGCTTGGAAGCAAAGAAGCCGGAGACGTCCGCTACGCAATCGTAAACGGGGAGAAAGCATCATTTCGGATAGGCGAAAGTACAATGATCAATGATTCGACATTTACCGTCGATATCGTTTACGAAACAAATAACATCCGCTACATTGAGGTTTCGCTCGATTTTGCCGAAAGTACCCGGGGTACGCGCCGGCATACGATGACGTTATGGGGCTTCTTACCCACGGAGACATTACGGTTCCTGTTCAGACAAAACCGCTGGGTATTGACGGATGTGAAGTAACCAGGGAAACGCTGTCATCGCTACCGGAAAGGAATTTGCACTGATGGGAAAAGCCATGCCCGCAGGGTGTGACTATTCATTACTATTACAGGTCAAACATATCGCCTATGCGCCTCTTATCACCACGTTCTGCGGCTGTCGTATTACTGATTGCAGTTATGGCGGTCGCATGCGATGCGGACGCCCAAGCCGTCTATGTTACCAAGACCGGGAAAAAGTATCATCGCGAGTCGTGCCGTTACCTTCGCTACAGCAAGATCGAAATCGACCTGAAGGAAGCAAAATTGCTGTATACCCCTTGCAGCGTATGCAACCCCACTACAAAAAAAGACGCACAACCCGCATCAGCCGCTGGGGCAGCCGGTACAAATGTTCAAAAGCCAGTACAGCACGCGCCTCCCAGAAAGATCACGGCGACGCAATGCACAGCCACAACCAAGGCCGGCACGCGTTGCAAGCGAACCACAACCGATTCCAGCAGAAAATGCTGGCAACATCAACAACCGGATTAAACGAACGCCCATATGGAAAATCCCGCGTTTTCAATTGTTATATTGCTTGGTTCTTTCGCAGTAGCGTTAGGAATATTCTTTCTTGTCAGGTCGGTACTCCTGTGGTACTGGAGAGTTGACGACATTGTCAAAAACCAGTCCTGGCAAATCAAACTCCTTACTGAACAAAACGCTCAACTAAGCGATATCAAGGCGCTATTGCAGAAAGTAAATAGTACAGACGGTCCACACAAGGCGGCCGCTTCAACATCTCGGTGAATCGCCCGGTCAACAAATCGGCTATGCTAACACCTTCCAAAAAAACCAAAATGCTTGCCACTCTCAAGGCCTACCGCAAGCGCTACATCACTGAAGAGCTCGCCGACCTGGATGAATCAGGGACACGGTTGATGATCAATGATTTTCTTACCGACATACTCGGATACCAGTCGCTCGAAGAGATCAAGACCGAGTACATGATCCGCGGTACCTATGCGGACTATGTGGTTCAGACGAAAGGCACACGCCACTTCCTCGTTGAAGTGAAGGCGTTGTCATTCAATCTGTCGGACAAACACCTTCGCCAGGCCGTGAACTATGGCGCCAACGAGGGTATCGAGTGGGCGTTGCTGACCAACGGCCGGAGTTTTGAACTCTACAGGATCATCTTTGAAAAACCTATTGATTACAAGAAAGTCATGGAATTTGATCTGGGAGATGCGGCAAGTCTGAAGAAAATTGTCGACGACCTTCAATTCCTGCACAAGGATGCGGTCAACAAGAAGTCGCTTGATGAGTTATGGAACAAACACTCCGCCCTCGATCCCCATACGCTGGCCGGAATTCTATACCTTGACCCGATCTTCAACAGCATCAAACGTGAACTAAAACGAAAGTTCAAATGCAAGTTCGACGATGATGATGTTCGGGACGCACTCGGTGTACTCATCGCCAATGCCAATGATCCCGAGAAGATCCGGACCTTCAGGTCACGGCGGCTACGTAAGAGTATCGTCGAGCCGGTCAGGGCGATTGTGAGTGAATTGCCAAAGGCCCAGGAGGCGCCGGGTGAGGGTGGCGGTGTTGAGGTAGATAGCTAATGTTGCCGCTCTTTCGTGGAGAACAGACACGTTTCCGACAACACATCAAATAGTCTTACCGCTCTCCCGCTCCCCAAACACGTCCTGATGCCGCTCCAAATAAAATGCATTGTCACCGTTCAGCTTTCTGATCCGCTCCCTGCCGGTGACGCCGAGCTTGAGATATTCGTCGTGGTCGATACTTTGGGAGAGTACGATGCCGCCCGTTTTTTCGAAGGTGATCAGGTGCCGGTCGAAGAGGGCGTCGTAGGTGGGAGAAAGAAGGATACCGTTGCTGACGTCGAGGCGCTCGTCGCTGGTGGCGTCTTTCCAGGGGTGGATGTGTGAGGCGATAAGCACACGGGAGTCACGGAAGCCGGTGACAGCGCATTTGTTCTCCCACCGGTTGATAATACTCTTGCGGTATGCGCCCTGACCAACCCGGGAAAGCACCAGCCCCGACCGCTCCGTGATGTTCGGTCGAAGGTATTCGAGTCCCGACTCCGCTACCATGCTGAGGTTGTCAAGCCGGTAGTCGAGTTGCGTGCCAACGCGTTGGAAGAAGAACTTGATTCCGCGACGTTGCTCCCCGCTTCTGTCAGGAATCGCTTCGTAGTCGAAGTCCAATAAGACCAATTCGCTGATGAATCTCACAAAAGCTTTGCGTGTCTGTTCAAAAAGAAACACGCGCTTGCCATTTCTCACATGGTCGCGGAGACCGAGATTTCCCATTTTAAACTCCATGTTACCCAACTGCCCTTCTCCTGTGTAGGAGAATACCTTTGGATTTTCCCACGTGTCCTTGTATCCATGCTGATGCCCTGCGGCTCCCGTAAAAATAAAAATGTAAGGGTGTTTGCCGGACGGCGAAATACCTCCCTGCCGGTTGCCGCCGAACCGGTCATGAATATCGCTTCGTTTGTACTCGCGATTCTCAATGAAAAGTGGCGTCGTCAGGTCCACCGGGGTCGTTGTTGTTTCGGGAGTTGTTCTTGAAACTAAGAAAGTGGGGAACAAGTGTCAAGGAAAACCTGACTCGTCTGGCGTGGCTTACGAGTCCTCGGGCGCCAGGCACCACGCCCTTTCCCGATTGGAGCGGATGAAATGCTGTACTACGGGAATATCGGCCGCGGCCCAATCGATAGATTCCAGGTCACCAAGGTGTAACCATATATATTGAGTGTGCTCTTTTAACGCGATCTCACCAGCGACGTAAGCGGCGACGAACGGGATGAGCCTAATCCGGAACCGCTCATAGTCGTGTTCGACCGGAGGCAGCGTGCCAGTGATGCGGATGTCGATATTCAGTTCTTCGCGGATCTCCCTGGTGATGCAGTCTGTGGGGGATTCGTCGGCCTCGACCTTCCCGCCTGGGAATTCCCATTTCAGGGGGAGGTTCATCGTAGCACTGCGTTGTGTCGCCAGTATGCGGTTGTCTTTAATGATGATGGCGCAGGTAACGTCGAGCATGGATGGCGGTGATGGCTGCTGGAAGTTAGAAAGATAGAGCGGATGGTGAAACCTTATTCGGGTGAACGTCGAGTCATTGGGGAGGATTGACAAAGGATAGGTGGAGACCATTCTTCCGCCGAGACGTCGACGGCACGGAGAGACTGAGTCGACCCGGGCATCAGGCGACAGGCAGGGATACAAGTCCGCTCAGCTACCGGGCTTTCGACACAGCGCAAAGTGTCTGCCTTGCGCGCCATGAGCGGGCATCTCCCGATCCACATCCATCTGTGGCGCGGGGCCGGGGTCCCTGTTGGGTCCTGTTACTAAGGTTGATAAGGTTGGTGTTGCTTGTCGTCAAGGGTCATCTTTCAATCCATCCGATCCCCGTCAAGACAGTTTCCCTGGCGGCGGCCAAAGGCCGGCGCAACCACCCCACCAACTCCCGGTGGCCGAGCTTGTCGAGGCCGCGTAGTGTTCCAACTCCTCGAGAGTCGGGACATGAGCCATCAATCCATTAGTCCCGGCCAAGACAGTCATCGCGATGTCCGAAGATACAAGCCCGTTCAACTACCGGGCTTTCGGCACAGCTCAAAGTATCTGCCTTGCGCGCCATGAGCGGGCATCGCCCGGAATGGTTTCCAGTCGGCAGTTGACTAGCCAGCGAGCTGGGATGCAGTGGCCTAGCCGAAGTCCACCTGCGTTCCAATGGCAAACATTCTATTGGGGTGCGTCGCCCTCTCCACGGGAATTGTGCGTTGGTAGTTCCAGATCACGTTGTCGAGAAGTCGCGGCATGATGGTGTAACCGCTTCTATTCAATTCAGCGGTCGCGGCGTGCAGGATGGCCTGACATTCGTTAACGTTGAAGGTTTGTCCGGTCGCGTCCTTAAGGAAGCGAATGATCATCCGGTCTGGTTTGATGAAGTCGTCGTTACCCGACAGCATAAAAAAGTATTTGAGCGATGTGCCGCTGCGCTGGCCCGGAATAGCAGTGATGGCGCGCTCGAAGCCCGAATCGTTGATAAGCCTGGGGATGTCCTGAAAATACTCCGCGTTATGATCTCTTAACACGTTCAAGAATAGCGAAACGGCTTCTGCTTTGAGGATCCCGTTGGTCGCTGAGGTACGCTGGCGATTTCCATACACTTCGCGAGCGAGAGCCTCGGGCGTCTTATCCCCGACCATTTTCAGGAACGCCGTCGTCGAAACCTGGTCCTTGGTATCGGGCACTACGCCGTGTTCACTGGCATCCTGCGTGATGTTGTAATAGCTGCAAACCCTCTTGAGCGTATTTGTTACCGCTTCGTACCGCACACCGATAGAAAAGACGGCGTCAATAACACAAAGAGGCATCGAACCTTTGTAATATTCATTTCCGAGCTTCGCGTTGACAAGAGGAAGCTTTTGGGAGCAATAGTTTGCGACCGCAGCGATTGTTTGAGGGTCCATATCGAAATAGGGGGTTGGATTGATGATGGAACATTTTCAAGATACCGTATTTTGTTGAAGCGATCAAGGCGCGTGTTCTTCCCCCTTCGAAGCTGAATCCTGAGCGGGAGGGCGAAGCCCGGAGCGAAGGACCCCGTTCGGTGTGGCCTGCGAGTAGGACGAAGACCCGACCGGTCGTATGTGCCCCGATCGACGAGCAGTGGTCAGCACTTCGTAGCTTCGGGGTGCCCCTTCGACTTCGACCTCAACCAGGCCATCACCTCCCTCCTGCGCCTCGATGACAACGATGACGAGGTGTTTTCCCGCTATGATGACATCATGGAGAAACACAGCGCGCGGGTCGGATCGGACCGCCGCTCGGTGAAGACCGAGGCTGCGAACGCGTATGCCGAAATCATGAAGGGAGTGGTTGAGGAGTGACCGGTTATTCTCTATCTAGAAAATTCCGTATTCAGAATTGCGCGAACCTGGTTTCCCTCTCCTGAATATTTGAACAATGAATAATCAAACCCGATTTGTGGAATCCGATGTCCACGCGCATCCTCATATCAATACCAAACCCTTGCAACGATGAGAAAACGCATGCTTCTTTTTGCAATGGTGATCGCGTGCGCGGCCGCCAGCGCCCAGAATTCGGAGTTCACCATCCATGACAACGGCCTGATCTATGACGAGGCAACGATGGCGCGTCTCGGAAGTATCGTCGACTCACTCAACCTGCGGTTCAAGGCTTGCGAGCCGCAAGCCTACCTCGCCGCCGCTCAGGGTTTTGCGCAACGGTTCTCCCTCGACCGCCACGACGCTGACGCGATACGCGCGTTAAAAAACAACATCACGCCGGAAGCGTTCCTCGAGCAGTTTCCGGATACCCGTAAACTCGACCGGAGTTGGATCACGAAGACCTACTTCACCTACGGCGACAAAAGAGAGATCGGGTATGCCTCGCTCCCCCTCCGAAAGGACGCCCGGCGATTTACCATCAGGCTCGACGACAAACGCGCCAACGATAAAACGACGGGCTGGGTGTATCGCAAGCGGGATGGAGACGACGGCCTCATCATGCTGTACCTGGAAGGCCTGGAGGAGATCCCACTGCCGAACGACTACGCACGTCTTGTCCAGTACGTCGATTGTATGATCGACACCACAGCACGTATCTTCCTTACGGATGAGAATGACCTGGGCCGGAGCGAGCTTCCACCAGATTCGAAGATCACCCAATACCTTAACTGGGCTGACAGTTTCAAAGATCGACCCGGTGAGCCCGACATCGATTGGGACAGTCCCTTCGCGGGAGCGCAGTATGAAAAATTCGCCCGCGAACTTCAGCAATGGAACAACCGTCGCCTGGCTTGGCTTGATGAAAGGATGGGGGAACATTACTATAAGAGCCTGCTCATGGAAGCCACAGACGAGGCCATTGAAAACAGGATTGGTGACCGGGGTCTAGAGTTCTACGTCGAGCGCTACCTTTCGCCATCACAGGCACTGCACATGAAGCGGCTTCGGAGACCCGTAGGCACGTGTAGCATGGACCTTACCCCGCGATTCCACGCACAGCAGATCTGCAGACTTGCCGCGGAAACCACACAGTGGGATATCTTCCTGCGGGCACACCTCGATATCATGAATGACAACTTTGAGCGAATGTCGGACGGCAGCTATGCCTGGGCTGGCCGGGGCACGTATCTCAAAGAGCTCGAGGAACTCGACATCAACGCCGCGGACCTGCTGGTGGGCACTTGCCTTTTTGCGTCAAACGTCAGCGAGAATCACTACTTCGGAAACATCCCGAGGATTGGCAGGGCACTGGCGGAAAGCAATGACCAGTCGTCGCTGGAAGAGAGGCTCCTCGCCATGATCAAAGACGGCAACCTCGACCCCTATAACCGTCTCCGCATCGCGTATCTCTTCGAATACTACAATTACCACCTCACCGATGAGCGTCAAAAGAACGAAAACGCCGAGCGCTTCAAGGAGGCGTTGAACACGTTGCCTATGGAGATGGGTAAGAACTTTGAGGAGTAAGGTCACTCAGGTTGATAAGGTTGGTGTTGCTCGTAGTCAAGGGTCACCTTTCAATCCATCCGATCCCCGTCAAGACAGTTTCCCTGGCGGTGGCCGGAGGCCGCCGCAACCACCCCACCAATTCCCGGTGGCCGAGCTTGTCGAGGCCGCGTGGTGTACCACCTCCTCGAGGGTCGGCGGCATGAGCCATCAATCCATTAGTCCCGGTCAAGACAGTCATCTCGATGTCTGAAGATACAAGCCCGTTCGGCTACCGCAACCACTTCGGGCCTTCCCGTTACTCCAGCGATAGCCTTAACCGATCCCATTCCTCCGGCGGCAGCGCGCCTTTGATCACCGACATTGCCTGATGAAAAAATTCCGTTGACGCCATGCCCTTAAACCCTCCCAGCAGCGCCACCCGTTCGCCGTGGCTTTGCGCGGGAACGATGAGCCGGTAATGATATAGCAATTTACACGGGATGGTTAGAATTATTCTAAATAATGAACAAGGGAATAGGAATTTTTGTTCTGCTAGCAGAAATCGTTTACGGGTTACAATATCCGAAACCGCAAACGATTTCGTGGGATTATTTGGTAAAGAAAGCAACAGTTAGTACCTTAAATGTGGAAAAGATGTGGAGAGATTGGCTCATTAGAGTTTTCAAATTAACCCCTAACGACATGAGCGATAAAGAAAAATCTGAAAACACGGTTATCGTCCACGGCACATCGGGAGGTAAACTCTATATCGAAGAAAGGGAATTTTTTAAGAACCGCCGGGTAATAGCGATTCTTAAAAAGCTTCTCAATTCATCTGCCGTAAAGGAAATCAAAAACAGGGCGCAGGCATCTGGTTAAATCTTAAAAGTAGATGCCTTTTAATCTGCTCTTATTTCCTATCGTTGGGGGCTATTATTTTATTGTAAGACATCGCTATCTAAAATACTACCATCAACGCGTCGATGGTCAAATACTTCTTTTCAATTCAATAATTGCTGGCGTACTTTTACTTTTCATTTCATTTTTAATCACCAGTATTTGCGTGGCCGTATTACCGGAATTGACCGCCAAAATCTCTAAAAGGTCTCCAGTTACGATGCCATTTTTCTTTACCACTCTAGGCTCATTTGTAATTGGAGTTGTATCCGCTGAGGTGCTAAACTGGTTCACGGAAAAGAATCAGGCGATAATAGCTGCTATCAGAAGGATTGGAAACGAGTTTGAATTATTATTGGAAAGTTCTTGGGATGAGAATGAACCCCATTTAATCCAGATAACATTGCGAAACGGCAAGGTCTATATTGGATGGCTAAAAACGCTGCCAGCTCCCGGCGAAGTAACATACGTGAGTATACTGCCGGTTTTAAGCGGCTATCGCGAGCTGGAGTCAAAAAAATTACACCTGACCACGGAGTATTTGGATGTATACGCATCGTACGTTAGGGAGGGGGTCGTAACAAATGTGGCAGAATTGACGAACCTCGTCATAAAAGTCGACCAGATATTGACTGCGAGTGAATTCGACATTGAAATGTACGACAGGTTTAGGGGGAAGGAGGCGGGAGAAAACGGAACAGAAGAGACTACTTTTCTGGTTTAGGTACTTTCGTTATTGCTCCTAACAGTTTATCAAACCCTGATTTTTCCGTTCCTTTCTGTTCATTAAACTCATGCACTGTATCCGTGTTATTTGTTGGGATAAAACCTATTGATAATTGTGGTTGTGTCCCCTTTGTCCGCTCATAGTCTAGTCTCTTTTGTCTTTTCCTTTCTGAGAACCTAGCGCGTTTTTCGAGTCCGCGCATTAGGGAAGGCTGTCGATAGATTTTCTTTAAAACGCTCCATGTTTATTGATGCCTTCATAATCCCAAGCACACCCATTAAATGTTCTTGCAGGTTCTTATACCCAAAATCATTAAACAATTGGTGATGATGTTTTGACCCTTCACCCGCGCCAAAGTTGATTGTAAAAAATCGTCGAACGTTGTTTACGCGGAGGCTGGACCGCTACCATTTTCTGTATAAATTTCCATGATTTCAAAATGTCGTTATAACCACCATGCCCACGCGTTCCCATCCGGCTCAAAGCAAACCACACACTTTCAAAGCGCGCCTGGCGCTGATCGGCATCAACCCTTTTGTGTTTGTTCCCGCCAGGGTGTTGAAAAGCATATTCCTGCAGGCGGGGAAAGACAAGGGCCCGATCCCCGTTTGCGGAACGCTCAACGGCGCGCCTTACCGCCAAACCCTCGTCCGGTATGGCGGCGACTGGCGCCTCTATGTGAACACCGTCATGCTGAAAAACTCGCCGCAAAAACTTGGCGAGACGGTTCAGGTGACCATCCAGTTTGACCCGGAGCTAAGAACCGTTGCGCCTCATCCCAAATGGGTAACGGCGCTGAACCGGCACCCGAAGGCAAAGCAGGTATTCGAAAGCCTGCCGCCGTCACGCCGAAAGGAAATCGTACGCTACATCTCCGGCCTGAAGACGGAGGCCAGCGTCGAGAGAAACATCAAACGCGCCGTGGCGTTCCTGCTGGGCAAGGGCACTTTTGTAGGCAGGGCAAAACCTTAACGACGGTCGGACGGTGTCCTTCGGCCAATGCCATCCTCCCAAAACCTTCCTCCCCTTTTTTCTTTATTTTTGAATCCCCTAACCCACTCGCCGAATGACCGTCGACATCCACGAATTTCTCGCCCTGCGGAAATCTCTTCCGGTGGTGGACGTTCGCTCGGAGGGTGAATTCCTTCAGGGTCACATTCCGGGTGTCATCAACATCCCCATCCTCAACGACAGCGAGCGTAAAGCCGTCGGCATTGACTACAAACAGAAAGGTCAGCTTGAGGCCATCAAGACCGGCTTCCGGCTCGTCGGGCCGCGGATCATCGACCTTGTCGAAGAGGCGGAACGCCTGTCGCCAGAGCGCGAGATGATCGTGCACTGCTGGCGCGGGGGGATGCGGTCCGCGAACTTCTGCCACTTCATGGGCATGGCCCGGGTGCGGACGCACCAGCTCAAGGGAGGGTACAAATCGTACCGCCACCTGGCGCTGGAGTCGTTCACGACGCCTTTTCAATTTGTCGTGGTCGGCGGCCTATCAAGATGCGCCCTTCTTCATTTGATATTAACTCCCTGGCATGCAAAACCCTGGCTTTTAATCAGTGATCCACCTTTGCGTGGCTTTCTGTCATACGAATGAAATGGCAGAGGCCACGCGCACCGAAAATGCCTGAGCAAGAGAGCCCCCATTCCCACAGTACACGAGTAACTATTCGAATTGTAAGTAAGCTCGAAAATAGTCTTGAAACCTATTTATAAACTTCCTTTCCTCAATAACTATTTCGGCAACGCCATCCATCTCTTGAATAAAACGCAAGTTCTCTTTATGGGTCGAAGTCATACCGGATGCAAGGTCTATTTCGACTAGGTATCCTTCTTCTTCAGGAATTGCGGAAACGGATTTCACTCGGCCTTCTAACACGCCATAGCGAGCGGGTGGAAAGCCAGAGAGCTTGATTTTTACGGACTGGCCTTGCTTCACATGGACTAGATTCGCGGCTGGAATGAACGATCGGGCAATGACCACCGCTTCCGAGGATGGCGTAATTGTAGCGAGCCTCTCTCCTGACAAGATGCGTTGATTGCGTGCCCAAAATTTCGTTAAGGTCACGCTTCCATCGATAGGCGCCCGAAAAACGTGCTCGTCATACCAGGAGGCAATCTCGCGGCGAACTGACATCAAACTCTCACCAAATTCCAACCTAAGTCTCATCAGTTCCTCGTCCCTTTTGAGTCTGGATTGAAGCAAAGCCTCCCGTAAATCAATATAGCCTTGATCCGCGTCTATCACACTAGCTTCCATAGATAGTAACGATGATTTCAAGGCAATAAAAATCTGCAGGGATCGCTCATAATCCGTCTTGATGACACCGTAACCCCCACTGAAGTAGGCAATCGAGTCCTGACGATAGATATCCTCGCCTAGCTTGAACTCCTCCTGCTTCAGCTCCCATTGCTTACGGGTAAAATGAATGCGCAATTTTTCATTTGCCATTCTTTCCTTCAGAATTTCCGTTCTTCTTTGAAACGTCTGGTCATCGAGGAATCTTTTCAAATTCGTAGCCGCAAGCTTAAGACCCGCGTATGCCTGGTCCATCGCCATAAACTTAAGTTCCTGAAGGTGCTCGGGACTATTTCTTACTAAGTCCAAGTCTTCGCATTGCAAATTGTCGGAGAGTTGTTCCAAATAGCATTCCAACATCCGAATTTTATCGAATCGTTCTGCATTGTCAAGTACGGCGAGAACGTCACCGGCAGCGACACGTCGGCCATCTGTGACATACCATTTATCAATTCGCCCTGATCTTTTGGCATAGACCGGAACAGGGGGATTTAACGTAGTGAGTTTAAAGGGTGCGGAGACAATCGTCGGATATTCAATGAGAGACGAAAAAATAAAGATTTGCAGGAGAACGAAAAAAAGCAGGAAAAACGACCATCGCAAAAAGCTTGTTCTCTTCGATAAGATTAGGTCCTGACCATCTTCCGATACAATCATGTAATTTTATCAAGCTGTTCTCTTACAAGCGTGTAGTAAATACCTTTCGCTGCCAATAGACTTTCATGTCGTCCCACCTCAGCGACTCGACCTTTATCAAGCACAACGATTTGATCGGCATTCTTGATCGTACTCAGCCGATGAGCAATCACGACTATGGTCTTTCCTTTAAAGGCATAGGTTATACTGTCCATTATTAATTTTTCATTTATGGAATCTAACGAATTAGTTGCTTCGTCCAAAAAAAGATATAACGGATCCTTATAAATTGCTCGAGCAATGAGGATGCGCTGTCGTTGTCCGCTGCTGAGACCGTTCCCATCCGGTCCGATAAGAGTGTCTAACCGCAATGGTAGTGTTTGCGCAAAGGAATCTAAGTTTGCGAGCGATATTGCCCGATTAACCTTTGCATCGTCAACTGTGACACTAGATAAAGCGATGTTGTTCCTCAATGTGTCAGAAAAAATGTAACCATCTTGCATTACGACTCCGCAATTTGCACGCCAAGCTGCGCGGCTAAAGTAGTCCAAACCTATTCCGCCAACCTCGATTGACCCTTGTGCAGAATCATACAGGCCTGACAGCAGCTTCAGTAAGGTCGTCTTTCCACTTCCGCTTCTGCCTACAATTGCCGTAGTCATGTTTGCCGGAATACTCAAACTAATCTTGTCCAACACATTATTATCCAACGTTTCAGTTGGATATCGAAAACTCAGATCCCTAATCACAATCGAGGCATTTGCAGGTACTTCTCGAATCCCACTTGGGTTATCCCGTTCTTGGAAGTGCGCGTTTTGAATCTCACTCAACCGTTCCATGCTCATTCTGGCATCTTGCGCCTCCTGAGTAAGAAAAACAAATTGTTGAATGGGCGCGTTTAATTGGCCAATGATGTACTGTACCGCCATCATCATACCAAGTGTCATTTCTCCAGAAATAACTGCCTTTGCCGACATAAACGTAATTAACAGGTTCTTTGCTTGATCAATGAAGACGGAACCCGCTTGTTGAATTTGTGATAATCTTAGGCCCTCAAAGCTTACTCTAAAAAGGTTTCCTTGAATGCGCTGCCATTCCCAGCGTTTTTGTTTTTCGCAGTTATTAAGCTTTATTTCTGGCATTCCAAGGATCAATTGGACGATGTTGCCTTGATCTAGAGAACTGTGTTGAAAACGCTTATAGTCGATTTTCCGGCGAGATCTTAAAAATAGAATTATCCATAGGACATAGATGACACTCCCAATGTAGAAAAATGCAAATATGGTTAGATCATAAGTTGCAATTAGTACGCTGTATACAAGTAAGGTAAAAAATGAAAAGATAAAATTTATGAAGGTACCCGTCAAGAACGATTGAATCCGGCCGTGATCGCGTATCCTTTGTATGACATCGCCAAGGCGTTTTCCCTCAAAATAGGCCATCGAAAGGCTCATCAATTTCAATAGGAAATCTGAAATTAGAGAGATTCCGAGCCGAGTTGCCACCTGAAGCATTATCTGACTTCTAAGAAAGTTATTTGCTGTTTGGGATAAGGTCAAAATTACCTGAGCGAACAATATCAGCGAAATAAAGGCGATGTCGCTGTCGCTTATACCAATATCCACAATCGACTGGGAAAGGAGGGGTAAGGCAAGACTTAATCCAGCCCCCAGTATCATCAATAGCATTACTTCAGCAAGTTCCTTTCGATAAGGGCGAAGATATTTCAGCAAATAAGTGAAATCCAAACCTGTAGGTTGATCTGAGCCGCCTTCCTCGAAAAACTTTTGGCCGGGGCTTAATAACAGGGCGACTCCGCTCCGTTCATTGTTAATTTCCTCCGTATCTGTCCAATTGTTGATAAATTCTTCACTTTCATAGCGAAGCAAACCAACAGCTGGATCTGAGACAAGCACCGTATCCTCCGTTCCGCCATTGAATCGAATCGACTTCTTCCGCTTGACTTGATAGACTACCACGAAGTGCCTTTTCCTCCAATGGACGATGCAGGGAAATGGTGCAATAGTTCGAAGCTGAGACCAAGTCAACCTTGCGCCCTGAGTGTTCAGCCCAATACCTTCAGCTGCATCGCTTAAGGCCAATAGAGAAGACCCATCTTTGTTTGTGAGGCTGCGTCGTCGCAAAAAATCTAACTCATAGTTCTTTCCAAAATATTTCGCGATTATCTTAAGACATGTTGCGCCACAGTCCATTGAATCCAGCTGTCTGTAATGGGGAAATTTCACGTTAACATTTTTTATTTAAGCCTGTGTGCCGCTGGTCGGAAAGAAAACTCATGAAATCGATCTAATCAATTCCTTAAGTTCTTCGGTCCGAGGACCCGGCGCATTGTCATGAACTAACTTTCCCTCTCTGTCGTACAACATGTAGTGCGGAAGGATCAGAGGGCCGAAGGTTTGCTCCATTGAGTTCAAACCGGTAGAGTCCGCATAGAAACTTTGGTCAGAATAACGAACAATGTGCGATTTCTCCACGTGCCTCCACCGGCATACACTTTGGTCAACCGCGATAAACAGCACAATTAGGTCGTTTCCCACTGTGTCCTGAATGGCTTCGCTTGCCGCTAAATCGAAAACGCATGCTGAGCATTCCATGGACCAGAAATGCACGTAAATCATTTTACCTCGATAGCGCTGTAAAAGGAGGTCCGATGGAACTGGGATTAAATGCCGGTCCTTAACTACCAATCCTTTCAAAATCGGTTTGACACCGTGTTTCTGAGTTAAGTAGTCAGCCCAGGCCTTATTGTTCGAAATCTTTCTAAAACCCGAAAGAACATCCCGGCGACTCGCAGTGGGCATTTCCGAAAGGGAATTGTCAAGGACCTTTAAAAGCAAAGACTTGATTACGAGACTGTCCGGACTGACACCCGTCAACACATCCAGAGACTTTGTTAGATTGTAACTATGAACCATTTCGCCCTCCAGGAAATCAACATAACGCGTCAGAAAGTCGTCGTAGAAAGTGAAGCGCAGAAGATCAGTCGTTGATAAATCGGGATCACCTACAACCCGTCGGTATGTTTCGACAGAAAGCAACTCCTTAACACGCGCTTGGTCCTCAAGGCAAAGATGCTCATCATCAAAAAGTCGAAGCTTTCTGACATTGAACGCTGAACGGACGCGGAGATAGTTACCGACATCCTCTGGTATCAATTCCTGGCGCCTCATGGAATCCACCTTCTTCTGTTCAATTTCAAGATGATCAAGCGCAGTTTTCCTGAGCACGCGTAGCATTTCCTTCAGGGGCATGTCATCACCCAGGCTAGACGCGTTCGTTGCAACCCTTTCGACGTAATAGAAATCATCCAATGGACGACGTCCTGCATCATTCCGATGAACCAGCTGCTGCGCCTCGTACAATGGATTTTGAAGGTTGTTGGTGTGGGAACTGATAACAAGTGACCCCTGGCTGTCAAGGGACAATTGGATAACATCCCCTGCACGGGTGAGGAACTGCTGCGTGACCTGATAGTCATCTTGATATGCGATGTCCACATATTCCTCGGCGGTTGAAATCTCCACGGTCCATTGACCCGGAACAAAGTGGATCACTCTTGCAATAAGGTCGCGGTCGACATACTTAATCCGCGCATGACGTTGAACAAAAGTAGACGTTTGATTCGTATCCAGCAGGATCGAAATTGTACGCTGCTCTAACACCTCATTGCCAGAGTCCCTTCCGCAATTTAATAGAAAGATGCCGGTCAGGATAGTCGCGGTCAGCGATCCGAGCGTTGTCTTTCTTTGAGGAGTCATCAGGAAAAAAAAGTTAGTGAGTTCCGAATTGCTGATCCAGTGTTCCAAACCTCTCTAACGACTTGATTGTCTCCGGTGGCAGGGGATGTTCCTTAAGTAAATCGAAGGTTCGCCAAAACGCTGAATCATACAGCCCTTTATCAGTGCGACTCGGATTAAATCGGTCAAGTGCCTGGCGCTTCTTTATCCGATCGTAGTTGTCAGTTTGGGGCGGCTCAAACCAAAGCGTCTCGATGTCGAATTCCTGATCGTCTTCATTCCGGTTAATGTACCGAGGTTGAACCGTTTTAATAAAATATGGATAGTAGCTATCCCCGTATTTTCTAAAACGGACTTGCACCTGGTGGTTCAATCGTCCATGCCATCCATGGGTCAACTGAAATTCTGTGATGGCCAGATCCGATGAATTAATTTTAAAATAGTTTTCTCCCGTGGGTTCTCTTGGCACCACTCCCTCGCTAAAAGCAACTTGATAAACAGAATCAACGCCCTCAATCGATACGTTCATCAATTTAAACCGATAATGGTCATCAACGTATCGTTTCAGATTCGAGATGTTGAACATATTAGAGGCGCGTCGAAACGTTCGAATGTAGTTGGATTCATATAAGCGATAAATGGGATTTAAAGGAACGCTCCACTGCCTTGCAACGGCGTCGGATGCTCCTGCTAACAGGGCGCTCACAATCAAGCTGTCAACATCCCCATGGTCAACAGTTTCCCTCCTTAGTGATTCCTGAATGATGATTCTGTCTGTGTCCGTCTTGTAGCTATGGTCTTGCACGGTTACCGCTGCTTCAACGAGCTGGGTATATAGCCTTCCTTCCGTGGAAACTTTTCTATAAAGCCCAGTTAATGAGTGTGGCTGCCTGGGGAAGTTGTCTGGTATGCTCGAAACAGCCCCTACAAACAAAGCTTTGAGCCTTTCGCCCGGGTCTCTAATGACAATCTCTTGTAATTGCATTGGCTCTGCCTCCATGAAGATGGAACCGAATTCGCCATCGATGCCGTATCGCACGGGCAGTGAAACCGTCCCGAAACCTAAATGCCGAATAATGAGAGTATCATTAACAAGCTCTTTCGGGACATTAAGAGAAAATGTGCCGTCGTCGGCAGAGAAAGCACCCAGATGGTTGAAGTTCTTTATTAGACAGGCGGCATTGCCAATAGGAGCGTTAGAACCCTTTTCAAGCAATCTTCCCTTCAATTCGATAGAACCGACCTCTTGAGCGGAAAGCCGTGAGGTCAGGACTAAAGTAACCAATAGTGCTTGCAAAAGGAATTTCATATAGTATTCTTTGCTAAAGTACACAGTTGTTCACTGTGTACTTTTAACATTCAAGGAGCTAGTAGCTGTACCAGTCAGTGTTACAATCGCCACCTTCCTGCCCCATAGGTATCCCCAACTGCGTTGCAATATTCCAATAGGCTATTCCAGGGGTTCCATTGTTGCAACCGTGGTAGTTAAAATAATAAGCTGAGGCTCCCGGATTGCACGATATAATAGCATACTGTGTTGCACAGTATTCCTCTTGGGTCTGCCCGCCCCTCAACTTTGCGAGTTCGTTTTTACTGAGGAATCGTTCCCTCGGTAAGTTTAAATCTTTAATGCTTTGCATTGTTCTAAAAAATTATGTTTTGCCTACTGTTCGGCATCGGCATTCCGGGCGCCTTTACTGCAACGCCATCGGCCAATGATAGCGTTTCGTAGTCTACTATAATCGGACTCGGATGCCTTTCCAAATCAAAGTTCATTTTCTATTATACCTTGATAAGGGGTGTCCATGTCGTTAAGTTGAAATCCGAGAACAAGCCTACACGGGGTCGAATAGTAGTAGGTTTGTCGAATCCTATCGTAGAGTATTGGACCGCCTAGCTGACGAAGGATTTCAAGGTATTCCATCAATGTGCTCCTCGATAAGTTCAACTTTTCTGCAAATTCGCTTGGAACCCCGGTTCTCCGCTTTCTTATCAGATCATCCATGTAACTCAGGCGGTCTATGTATCTCTGAAAATCCATTAGTTAGTTGCCACTTTGCTCAAGTGATCGATAAAATAAGCCAGGTCCTTGATCTGGTATTCTTTAGGCAACTTGTGGGCGTTGACAAAAATGGCTGGTGTCGTGGTGATCTTTGACACCTGGAATGCTTTTCGGTGGGCGTCAAGTATTGCCTCAAGATTATTCGGGGTCTCCTCCGGCGAAATGGTTCGCCATGCTTCTCTTGGTGCCGCATACCATGATCTAAGGAAGGTTAACGCGACGTCACCCTTGCCCTCGCCAAATAATCTTGATAAGTGTGATAACACTTGCCGATTGTGGTCACGAACTGAAAAAATTAGGGTTACACGGAATTGCGCTCGGAAAGATATGTCATGCAATTGTTCAAAAGACGTGCGACAAGACATACATTCAAGGTCGAGAAACGCGATCACCTCAAGAGCCGAGGACGCATCCCCATAGCAAAAGAGGCCATCTCTCTGTTCAAGATCTAGGGCTTGCCCTCGACGAAGTAAATATTGAAACAGACCTGCATCACGTCGAAACCGAAGAAATGACAGCCTAATCGTTTGGAGTCCACCTTCGGTCAATCGGTTCAGCCTGATTAGCAAATGGCTTAAAGTCACAACCGAGAGCACGCCCATGTAATCCGCAAAAAATGCAAACGAAAAGTCGAGCTGACCAATTGTTTGGTATAGTAGAAATGGAATGATCGAAAGTAGGGAAAGGATCGAAAGGCATAGACGGCACCAAATCCTCAAGATAAACGCCTGGTGAAAAATCGAGTAAAAAATAAACGGGGTCGCCGCGACTGACACGAGAAATATCCCGGCATATGCTACGCTATTGGGGCGAGCGAGAAGGATAATAGTGTTGGTAATGAAATAAATGACACTGACGTCCGCCAATTCAATCCAACCAAAAACCCTTGCGCCCTTGGAATCTAATACGGCATTGCAACTATTGGGATTCGGCAAATTGCACTTACCAGCCAGAAAACTGTACTTTGTCTTCCGTAACAATATTGCAACAGACAACACAACGCCAACAACGCACAAAACCACGCTAAGAACCACGAAAATGTCAAATTTCACCGAATGCGCCCGCGCGTCATGTGCATGCATCAACATAAAAGTTAGCGCAACGAATGGAAGGAGATACAGAAGGTTTTTTATCAGTTCGTTGTTGCTAGCGGGAATCCTTTTATGTTGGACGGTTGAGCCATCTATTACAATACAAATGCCACCGTAGCTATTAAAAAAGGCCTCTTTCGTCGTTATTCGATCCTTGTCCTCTGAATCGTAGTATCTTACCAAGTTCCCTCTAGTCAATTCTCTTACAAAAACCAGTTGCCCACTATCATTCGATAAATGGGCGATAAAGGACATTTTCAGATTCTCTAACTCCGGCACAGTTAGTCTGACAGCAACATGGTCTATACGTTGTTGGTCTAAAAAGTCCGTTATGCTCTTCAGCGAAGGATACTCAGGATGGGAAAGGAGACCCTCTTCCAGGGCATTGTACGCAACATTGATACTAAGGTGCCGTAGCGCGCGTCTTACCACGCGAACTGTATTGTCGTTGGGGGTCATTTTCTTTCGCTAATGATACACTCAATTTTGTGAGCTGACAAACAAAATCTAATATAATACTTTTGAGCGACGGCAGCAAAATGCTGTTTCCTTTTTATTCACATCGTCACAACGCAGACCGCCGATATGTTACAGAAAACCGGCAGAGCAAATGCGCCCAAACCTTTCCCGGAGTCTCCAAGCCCCGGCTCATGTGAGCAGTTTTTGAAAGCCAGGGCTAGCCGACCAATTAAGAAATCTTCTCCGTATTTTCACATATTTTTGGAGGCCGCAACAACTCATCCCTATGACCGTCGACATCCACGAATTTCTCGCCCTGCGGAAATCTCTTCCGGTGGTGGACGTTCGCTCGGAGGGTGAATTCCTTCAGGGTCACATTCCGGGTGTCATCAACATCCCCATCCTCAACGACAGCGAGCGTAAAGCCGTCGGCATTGACTACAAACAGAAAGGTCAGCTTGAGGCCATCAAGACCGGCTTCCGGCTCGTCGGGCCGCGGATCATCGACCTTGTCGAAGAGGCGGAACGCCTGTCGCCAGAGCGCGAGATGATCGTGCACTGCTGGCGCGGGGGGATGCGGTCCGCGAACTTCTGCCACTTCATGGGCATGGCCCGGGTGCGGACGCACCAGCTCAAGGGAGGGTACAAATCGTACCGCCACCTGGCGCTGGAGTCGTTCACGACGCCTTTTCAATTTGTCGTGGTCGGCGGCAGCACGGGCAGCGGCAAGACGGATATCCTTCACGCGCTGGCGCGCAAGGGTGAACAGGTCATCGACCTTGAACACCTCGCCAGCCACAAGGGCTCCGTG
Organism: uncultured Roseivirgaceae bacterium; assembly: GCA_964551035.1. Taxonomy (GTDB): domain Bacteria; phylum Bacteroidota; class Bacteroidia; order Cytophagales; family Cyclobacteriaceae; genus Chryseosolibacter. The sequence continues at coordinate 21,777 of CAZKBK010000005.1, forward strand.
TTCGGCGGCATGCTCATGCCCCCCCAGCCCACCACGGAACAGTTCCAGAACGATCTCTTCGAGGCTATTCTCAAGCTCGATGTCACGCGCCGGATCTGGATCGAAGATGAGTCGATCGCCGTGGGAAAGATCTTCCTGCCGGAGCCCCTGTGGAGGACGATGAGCATTAGCCCACTCGTCGAAATCGTGGTGGACAAGGAGACGCGGGTACGGCGCCTCACGAGCGAATACGGCGCTGCCGAAAAGAGTCAGTTTCTCTCAGGCATGGAGAAGATCGTAAAGAAGCTCGGTGGGCAGCACTTCAAAAACGCCAAAGAAAAACTCCTGCAGGGCGCGATCGCTTCCACCATCGAGATCCTCCTGAATTACTACGACAAGGCCTACGCGACCGGGCTGTCCAAAAAGCAACAGCGCATCGCACACCGCCAGACCTGGGATGGCGTCGATGCCGACGTGTGTGCGGCGCAGCTTGTGGCAGCGCTAAAACAACAATAGCACCACAACGGCGCCGAATCCTGATTCCCGACGTTGAATTTAGAGTGATGAACGGAGAATGACGAGTGATGAGCTCTTTACGCGTTGTGGATCGGTTTCGAGGGGCCACCGCTCATAGCTCGTCACTCGTCTCTCATAATTCTAAACTCAACTTCTCCCTTCCAACTTCCGAA
>CAZKBK010000005.1:22544-171346 GCA_964551035.1 uncultured Roseivirgaceae bacterium
TTACGTCGTTGTGGACCGGTTTCGAGGGGCCACCGTTCATAACTCGTCACTCGTCTCTCATAATTCTAAACTCAACTTCTCCCTTCCAACTTCCGAATCCTGATTCCCGACGTTGAATTTAGTGTGATGAGCGGAGAATGACGAGTGATGAGTTTTTACGTCGTTGTGGACCGGTTTCGAGGGGCCACCGTTCATAACTCGTCACTCGTCACTCATTATTCTAAACTCAACTTCTCCCTTCCAACTTCCCGAATCCTGATTCCCGACGTTGAATTTAGAGTGATGAACGGAGAATGACGAGTGATGAGCTTTTTACGTCGTTGTGGACAGGTTTCGAGGGGCCACCGTTCATAGCTCGTCACTCGTCTCTCATTATTCTAAACTCAACTTCTCCCTTCCACTTCCCGAATCCTGATTCCCGACGTTGAATTTAGAGTGATGAACGGAGAATGACGAGTGATGAGCTCTTTACGTCGTCGTGGACCGGTTTCTAGGGGCCACCGTTCATAGCTCGTCACTCGTCTCTCATTATTCTAACTCAAACATTGCGGCAATCTCATAAATTTGCCGGATGGACCAAATCAAACTCACACAATACAGCCACGGCGCGGGGTGCGGATGCAAGATCGCGCCCGCGGTACTCGACCGCATCCTTCACTCTGAATTACCCAAAACAGCTTTCCCGTCCCTCCTCGTGGGCAATGATTCGCGCGACGACGCGGCCGTCTATGATATGGGCAACGGAACCTGTGTTGTCAGCACCACGGATTTCTTCATGCCCATCGTCGACGACCCCTTCACGTTCGGCGCCATCGCGTCGGTCAACGCCATCAGCGACATCTATGCCATGGGCGGAGAACCCATGATGGCGGTGGCCATATTGGGATGGCCGATCGACAAGATCCCCGCCGAGGTGGCCTCGGACATGCTCAACGGCAGCCGCGAGGTTTGTCGCAAAGCAGGAATACCCCTCGCAGGCGGACACAGCATCGACTGCCCCGAACCCGTATTTGGCCTGGCGGTAACGGGAAAAGTGAACAAGGAAAACCTGAAACGAAACGACACCGCCCGCGTCGATTCGCTGCTGTACCTCACCAAACCCCTGGGTATCGGCATCGTCACCACGGCGCAGAAAAAAGGGATCGTCCGCGAGGAACACCTCAACAAAGCGATAGAGACCATGCTCGCACTCAATGGCATCGGCAGCGAGATCGGCAAGCTTTCGTATGTGAGCGCCATGACCGACGTGACCGGCTTCGGGCTTTTGGGTCACCTCTGCGAAATGTGCGAGGGCAGCGGACTGTCCGCGGAGATCGAGTTCGACAAGGTGCCTCGAATGGATTTCCTGGAGGAGTACATCCGCCAGAAGAGCATGCCGGGCGGCACGTCCCGAAACCTGGGCAGCTACGGCCATAAGATCAGCGCACTTACCGACCTGCAAAAGGCCATCCTCGCCGACCCGCAAACCAGTGGAGGGCTCCTCGTTGCCATTGACGCGCCCCGCGCCGGCGACTTCGAAAAATTCGCGAAAGAAAATGGCCTCGACCTCAGGCCCTTTGGAAAACTGGTGGAAGAAACCAGTACCGTCATCGTTGTGCGGTAGCGGAAAGTCCAGCGCAAAAAATAAGGCTCCTTTTTCAAGGGAGCCTTAAGTGACCTCCTGACCTGGCATGACTCCGGTATGATCCGGATCAGCGATAAGTTTTTAATATCCGTAAAGAAATTAAAAACAAATGGTAGAAGACCGTACTGTGATATTAAAAGCCCATGCCATTCACCGATCCTGGGCCCAGCCCTGTTTATCCCTCCGTTTGCGGTTGCGTCTGGGTATGCCGTTACACAATCAAAGCAGCGTTTAAACCGGCGCCGGCCGGACAGCCTTTGATATTTTTTTCCAAATGGCCTTCGCGAACGTCGCGAAAACGTGTTCGACTGCCCACACGCTTCAATCAAGGCACCAGCGAGCAAGGCGAGCCATCGCGAACGCCGCGCCCCTGCACCACCTCAGAAGGTATTCCTGATGACTCCTTCCACGCCCCGTTCAGCCGCAACGCTCCAAAACATCCTTCGCGGTAAAAAATTCACCGGGTGAATCGACGTCGCCTGCGCCTATCCCACAACGAACACCCGCATGCTTACCGGCCCGTGTGCACCCAGCACCAGCGCCTGTTCAATATCCGCCGTCTTCGATGGCCCGGCGACAAACGTTCCAAAATCATAAGGGTCATCGCCGATCCGGTCGTAGGCGTCGTGCATTGTGGCGACAAGCGCTTCCGCGTTGATGACAATCGCCAGGTGTTTACAGATGAAGGGGAGCGCGCGCAACTGCATGGCCGTTTCCGTGAGCCAGACCGCACCGTTCTCAGCCACGCCCAGGGATGCTTCGGCGACGAAAAGGTCGACATCATCGAGGGCGGAGGGATGCGCGTAGGTTTTTCCAACTTCGGCGATGGAGGAAAGCGCCGGCAACGTCGACACCACCCGGCCCGTAGGGGACATCTCTTTTGCGAGCGTCGTTACCACGGCGTCGGCATGCGCTAACCGGTATCCCCGGCCGCCGGCAACCTCAACCATCCTGAGGAAATCCTCCACAAGATCGCCGGTCTGTGCTACCCTTTCCAGCGCCGGCACTTCAACGCGTGGTCGTTGCAGCGGTCGCAGGTTCTTCAATATCGTATCCCTGCTGCTACCCACGGTCCGCGCGGTTTGATTTGTACCACTCCGTAAAACGCTGCCGGGGAGGCTCCGGCATCTCGTGATGGCGGTACCAGACATTGAAACGGTTCCTGAAAAGTTGTGGCGCTTTTGCCATCAACCAACGCAGCACCCTACCCGCCCATTGCAAGCGCCGTGGCGACGACAACGCAACCGCCATGGCCCTAACCATGATGCGCTTCCCAACCTCAACATGACCCGCGCGAACAATCACTTGCCGCCAGCGGTAAAGTTGCTCGTGGATGTCGATCTTCACCGGGCACACATTCGAACACGAGCCGCACAAGGTCGACGCGAAAGGAAGGTCCGCGTACTTCTTCATATCTAAATTGGGGGCGAGTATGGAGCCGATGGGGCCGGCGATGGCCGAATGATAGCTATGGCCACCACTGCGGCGGTACACGGGACAAGTGTTCATGCACGCCCCGCAGCGGATACACTTCAGTGACGCACGAAAATCGTCGCGCGCCAGTTGCCGTGTCCGGCCGTTGTCCACCAGGATGATATGAACCTCCTGGCCGGGGGCCGGTCTGCGAAAATGGCTGGAATACGTTGTGATGGGCTGTCCTGTCGCGCTGCGCGCCAGCAACCGCAGGAACACGCCAAGGTGTTTCCGCTCGGGGATGATCTTTTCGATTCCCATCGAGGCGATGTGGATCTCCGAAAGGTGCGTGCCCATGTCGGCATTGCCTTCGTTGGTACACACGACAAACTCACCCGTTTCGGCAACGGCAAAATTGACCCCGGTGATCGCCACCCGGCGCATGAGAAACATGTTGCGCAAGTGTGCCCGCGCCGCCGCCGTGAGCAATGCCGGATCCACACAACCTTCCGGCGTACCCAGGTGGCGGTGAAAAAGGTCACCGATCTCCGCTTTCTTCTTATGGATGCACGGCAACACGATGTGACTGGGCATCTCGCCCGACAGTTGAACGATCCGTTCACCGAGGTCGGTGTCGACAACGTCGATGCCGCGGGCTTCGAGGTATTCGTTCAGTCCGCACTCTTCCGTAAGCATGGACTTGCTCTTCACGATCTCGCAGATGCCGCCGTCGGACAAGATCCGGTGAACGACCTCATTGTGCTCCGCGGCGTCGACCGCCCAATGGACTTTGATGCCGTTGGCCAGGGCATTCTTCTCGAACTCGAGGAGGTAATCGTGCAGGCCTGCGAGCACATTCTCTTTGATCTGTGACGCCACCTCCCGCAACGCCTCCCATCCCTCCACCTGGTGCGCCGCGCGGTCGCGTTTCTGCCTTACCCACCACAACGTCTCATCATGCCATTTGACACGCAGCGGGTCTTTGTTGAAGTCCCGCGCGCGTCCGGCATGATCCTGATGTCCTGCTGGTGTCATCTTGCGTTCAGGATTTCGGCGATGTGAATCGTCTTCAACTTCTTCCCGCTTCGCAACGCGATGCCATCGAGGTGCATGAGGCAGCTCACATCCACGCCCGTAACGTACTCGGCGTCGTGGTCAAGAAAATCGTCAATGCGGTCGCGGCCCATGGCTACGCTCACGGCCTCCTCGGCGACGGCGAACGTGCCGCCAAATCCGCAGCACTCATCCACGCGCGACATCTCCACCAGGGTCAGCCCCTCCACCTTGCGCAACAGGTCCGCAGGCTTCGAGAACGGGGTGCCTACACGTTCGCTCATGGAAGAGAGGCCCAGCCCCCGTTGCCCGTGACAACTCTGGTGCAGGGCGACGCGGTGAGGGAACCGCGCGCGGAGGGATGCTACGCCAACCACGTCGGTGAGAAATTCCGTCAGCTCAAAGATCCGCCCAGGCGACAGCAGGTCAACACCCCCGGATTTCGCGTGTTCCTTTAAATGGAGGGTACAACTCCCCGAAGGGCAAACGATGTAGTCAAAGTCCGAAAAAACGTCCGCAAAGCGTTGATGACATCCCGCCGACATCGACTCGAACCCCGAGTTGGCCATCGGCTGCCCACAGCACACCTGCCCGGGGGGAAACGTCACGCGCATGCCCGATCGCTCCAGCAATTCCAGGGTGGCTATGGCAACCTGCGGGAAGAGTTGGTTTATGTAGCAGGGAACGAAGAGAGCGATGGACATTATTTAGTTCGGAGTTTCCAGTTTGAAGTTCCTAGTTTGAAGTTCCCAGTTTAGAGTTTCCAGACTTTCCGGTTTAAAGTTTCCAGTTTGAAGTTTATGGTTTGGCGCGACGAACACGTGCGGAGGGCATGGCAGCACGCGGGTATTTGCTCCACCATAGCCGAATATACGGCAGGCGGGCCTACGAACTATCCGGTAGTGTCAGAAAATGATCAGCGGAGCAGTCTTCCACTGAGCCGGAGCAGCTCCGTCTCGGCGACCTTTGCGTTGTACCGCGCCGTAATCAGCCGGGTATAGGCTTCTTCAAGGCTCTGCTGGGCCGTGCGAAGTTCAATAAAAGTGGTGACGCCGCGCTTGAACCCTTCCAGGGCAATGTCGACGTTCTCCTTTGCAAAATTGATGTTCTCTTCCTCAATAATGAGGATCTTTCGGGCATTGTCGTAGTTCACATACGCATTGCTCAGGCTCACGTTCACGTTCGTCCGCAGCTGATCGTACAAAACATTTTGACGGCTCAGGTCGATCTTGGCTTGCTCCGCGAGTCTTCGCGTATTGAACCCGTTGAGCAAAGGCAACGTAAGCGAAAGGCCATAGTTGAATCCGTTAGACTTGTTATATACGGGTGCAAACGGGCTGATCTGGCTTGCATTGTCGTTCTGGGAATACGTATACGCCGCATTGAAATTGAGGAACGGCAAAAACTCGGCACGACGCTCGCGAAGGGAGAGGTTGGCAATATGCACACCCTTGCGCGCGGCCACGAGGGAAAAATTGTCGTTCTCCACATTCTGAAACAATTCCGCTTCGTTCAGGCCCAGGTTGATCAGGATGGTGTCCGCGACATCGTATCCCTGCGGCAACTGCAGGCCCACGAGCTCGTTCAATTGTCCTTTCAACTGCTGGATCGTAGATTCCTGCTGGATCACCTGGGTGCGTTGCGCGTTGTAGTCGACGCGGGCCTGAAGCAGTTCGGGTTTGATCCCCGTTCCAACCTCGAGTTTCCGTTCCGCAAGTTTCACCCGCTCTTCACTGACCGACATCTGCTCGATGATCGCCCTGAGTTGCTGTTTTTGTCTGACGATATCATAGTAGCTGTTAATGACCTGGGCGATGGTGTTGACCATCTGGTCTTTAAGCAACGCCTCTCCCTGTTCTTCGATTACGCCGATCCTTTCGCGAATGGCGAACATGCGCGTGCCGTCAAACAAGGTCCAACTGAGTTGCGCAGCTGCGGCGGTGTTGGCCGACTGAACCTCGCCACTGTTATTGCGGCTTGCGTCAAGAAAGCGCAACTCCTGGTTGTTCTGCGTCCGGGTTGTGGATGCGTCAAGGTTCACCATCGGAAGAAACGCGCCCCAGGCGTAATCCACATTCAGACTCGCCGCCTCCACATCGGTTCGCGCGAGTTGTACGTCATAGTTCTTCTCGAGGGCGATGGCGATCACTTCCTCAAGGCTGATTCTCTCCTGGCCGAAAGCCGTCGCGGTCAGAAATACAAGCGCGCCTGCCGCAAAAAATCTACGCATCATATACAAATTCCTTCTGAGGTTGAGGTGATGGTTTGGTTGTGGGCGTCTCGTCTCCAAAGTCCACGTGCTTGCGCTTTTGTGACATGTACGAATACATCGCGGGAATAACAAAGAGCGTCAGTATCAGGGAGAAAAGAATGCCGCCCACGATCACAATGCCGAGCGGCTGCCGGCTCGTCGACGCCGCGCCGAGCGACAACGCCAGGGGAAGAGACCCAAGCGCCATGGCCAGGCTGGTCATGAGGATGGGGCGAAGTCGAAGCTTGGAGGCGTGGAGCACCGCGTCGATCCGCGACATGCCCTCCTCACGCTGCTTGTTCGCAAATTCCACAATGAGGATACCGTTCTTGGTCACCAGACCAATGAGCATGATCATTCCGATCTGAGAGAAGATGTTCAACGTCTGTCCAAATAGCGACAGGGAAATAAATGCGCCCGCAATGGCCAGAGGCACGGTAAACATAATGATCAGCGGGTCCATGAAACTTTCAAACTGAGCCGCGAGAATGAGGTAAATAAGGACCAGCGCCAGTACGAATGCAAAAGCGGTGTTACTCGCGCTTTCGGCATAGTCGCGTGACGAGCCGGCGAGCGATGTTACGAAGGTTTCATCCAGCAGTTGGTCAGCAATGTCCTCCATTGCGGCAATGCCGTTGCCTATGGTCATTCCCGGTGCAAGCCCGGCGGAAATGGTCGCCGACTTATAGCGGTTGAAGTGATACAGCGAAGGTGGCGTCGTCGACTCTTCGATGGTCACCACGTTATCGATCGAAATCAGGTCGCCGGAATTCGTCCGGACGTAGAGGCTCTTCAGGTCGTTGGGGTCGTCGCGGTTGACTTTCGTGACCTGTCCCATCACCTGGTACTGCTTCCCTTCCTTTGTAAAATAACCAAAGCGCAGGTTGGAGTACGCGAGTTGCAACGTCTGGGCGATGTCCTGAACGCTGATGCCAAGCTGGGAGGCTTTCAGCCGATTGATCTCCACCCGCAGCTCGGGTTTGTTGAACTTGAGGTCGGAATCCACGCCTTGCAATACAGGGTGATTGTTCGCCGCTTCCAGAAACTCGGGCAACACCGCCTGAAGTTTTTCGAAGTCGTTGTTCTGAAGCACGAACTGCACGGGAAGTCCGCCCCTGCGGCTCACGGCAATGGTTTGTTCCTGTATGGCAAACGCCCTTCCCTCCGGAAAATGCACCATGTTGCGATTCACCATGTCGACGATCTCCTGCTGCGACCGGTCGCGGTATTGCGGGTCGACGAGGCGTACGAACACAAAGCCGGAGTTCACAGAGCCCGAACCGGTAAAGCCCGGCGCCGTTACCGACAGCGCGCTCACATACTCGGGAATGGAGTCCTGCACGAACTGCACCATCTCCTGCACATAGTCATCCATGTAGTCGTACGACGTGCCCTCGGGCGCGGTTAAGGTAAGGCGAAACTGGTTCCGGTCTTCAAGCGGCGCGAGCTCGGACTGAATGTTGGTACCGATAAAATATACGGAGGCAAGACAAACGCCGATGATCACGAGCGACACCCAACGCACCTTCATGAACTTTCCAAGCAGGTTGCGGTAACCGTTTTCCATACCCCTGAAGAACGGTTCCGTGATTTCGTAGAACCGCGAGTGCTTGTGCTTGCTGCGGGTGAGCTTGATGCTCAATACGGGTGTCAGCGTTAAGGATACAAAACAGGAAATGAGTACCGCGCCGGCAACCACCACGCCGAATTCCGTGAACAGCCTGCCTACAAACCCTTCCATGAAGAGAATCGGGAGGAATACAACGGCAAGGGTAATCGACGTCGAGATAACGGCAAAGAAGATCTCTTTCGAGCCTTCTTTCGCCGCCCGATACTTGTTCATCCCCCCTTCGAGTTTCTTGTAGATGTTCTCGGTTACCACGATGCCGTCGTCCACCACGAGCCCCGTCGCCAGCACGATGCCGAGCATGGTAAGCACGTTCATGGAAAATCCCGACAAATACATGATAAAGAACGTCGAGATGAGCGAGACCGGAATATCGATCAACGGGCGGATGGCGATCAGGAAATCGCGGAAGAACAAATAGATGATCAACACCACGAGGATGATCGCGATGATCAACGTCTCCTCCACTTCGAGGATCGAACGTTTGATGAACACGGTCTGGTCCATGGCGATGTCGAGCTTGATGTCGTCCGGTATCTCCTGTTTGATCTGCTCCATGCGCCGGTAGAATTCATCGGCGATCTCCACATAGTTCGCTCCGGGCAGCGGCACGATGGCAAGGCCCACCATCACGATATTGCTTTCGCGCAACACGGACTCCTCATTCTCGGGCCCGAGTTGTGCATATCCAACATCTTTGAGGCGAATGTCGCCCGTGGACGTCCCCGACCGGATGATGACATTTTCAAAATCCTCTTCGCTGTAAAGTTTTCCGAAGGTCCGCACGGTAAGCTCGGTAGCGGTACCGGAGATCTTGCCCGAGGGCAACTCCACGTTCTGGCTGTTCAGGGCGTTTTGCACGTCGAGGGCCGTGAGCCCGTATGCACTCAGGCGCGCGGGTTCCAGCCAGATTCGCATCGCGTACCGGCGCTCGCCCCAAACCTGGATGCGGCTCACGCCGGGAATGGTCTCCAGGCGCTCGACAAGCCGGTTATTCGCATACTCGGTCAACTCGAGCGGATTGCGCGTGTTGCTTTGCACGGTCATGGAGATGATCGAGCTTGAACTCGCGTCGGCTTTGTTGACCACCGGAGGACCGGGAAGGTCGTCGGGCAGCGACCGCTGCGCCTGCGAGACCTTGTCGCGCACGTCGTTGGCGGCGGCCTCGAGGTCCACGCCGAGGTTGAACTCGATGTTGATATTGCTCGTACCCACACTTGACGACGAGGTGATATTTTTGATGCCCGCAATCCCGTTGACAGACTTTTCAAGCGGTTCGGTGATCTGTGACTCTATAATATCCGCGTTCGCCCCCGGGTATGAGGTCCGCACGTTCACGTTTGGCGGATCAATGGCAGGGTAATCACGAACGCCAAGGAAATTGAATCCGATAATGCCGAACAGCACGAGAATGATGTTCATGACAAAGGCAAGGATCGGGCGCCGTATGCTTAACTCGGATATGTTCATAATGCTGGTGCCGGAATGTTAGAGGGTACTCACTTTCGAAATCTTCACTTTTGATGCTGGTCGTATCGCCATCAGCCCGGACGTGAGCACGGTGTCGCCGGCATTCAATCCCCGGATAACCTGGACGTAGGCGGAGTCCCGTATGCCGGTTTCGACTACCGTAAACACCAGGCTATCCTCGCGCAGGACGATGACCTGCTTGTTGCGGATGGTTGGTATGACAGCCTGGGTCGGAACGAGCAATGCCATCGTATCCCTTCCAAGCTGGAGGTTCACGCGGGCAAAAATTCCCGGAACGAGTTCTGCGTCGGTCTTGTTGACGATCGCCTTGATTTTAAGCGTGCGGGTCGTCTGATCGACGCTGTTTTCAGTGGCGATCACTTCTGCGGTGTGCTCGCGGAAACCGCCATCTACCCTAAACCGGACTTTATAACCTTTGCCCACTTCCCTTGCATACTTTTCAGGAATTGAAAACTCGAGCTTGAGCCGCTCGACCTGGCGGATGGTGGTGATCACATCCGCCGGAGAGATGTACGACCCGAGGCTGACGTTTCGGAGTCCCAGCGTGCCGCGGTAGGGTGCGCGGATCTCGGTCTTCGAAATGTCGATCTCTGTTGCTTCAATATCTGCCTTGAGGTTCTCCACATTCAGCGTGCTGAGGTCGTAATCCTGCTGGCTGATGGCGTTGATCTTCAGCAATTCACGGTTGCGTTCCTCAGTCTTCTCGTTGATCTGAAGTTGCACCTTAAGTTTTCTCAACTGTGCCTGCAGGTCCTCATCGAACAATTTCACCAAAAGTGTGCCCTTTTCAACCACGGACCCCTCGCGAATGTTCAGGCCAACGATCCTGCCGCCGACCTCCGCCCGGATGTCCGTCTCCTCATAGGGCAGTAGCGAACCCGGGACTTCGATGGTTTCGCTAACGGAAGACGTGCTCACGCGAAAGGCATCGACGATCACGGGCCCCTGCGATCGCCGGCTTGCCGCTTGATTACCTTTTTCTGAATCACATGAGGTAATGGTGAAGAAAATTAAGGCGGCGCTAAAAAATGTGTTGCGAGTTGAAAAAACCATATTTACTGTATAACGAATCCTAACAAAGGCGATTACAAAGTGGTTCGGTTGGAACATCATTCAATGATGCCGCGGTTGAACCTGGCATGGAGCTCGAGTACCTGCGGGACGAGCAACTGTGTTTCGTCGTTGGTCACCACATAGTCGGCGCGTCTGACCTTCTCTTCCTCCGGCATCTGCTTTTCGACGATCTGTTCAATTTGCCCGGCCGTGCGGTGTGCATCCCGTTTCAGCACGCGCGCCACCCGGAGCGCCAGCGGCGCAAACACCACAACGATCGCATCGAGAAGCTTGTCGGTGCCTGCCTCAAACAACAGCGCGGCTTCCTTAATCACGTAGGCGCGCGCCGCATGACCTTCGACCCAGCGTTCGTAGTCCAGCTTCACCCGGGGATGAACGAGGGCATTCAACGCTTCCAACTTCCTCCGATCATTAAACACATGATTGGCCAGATAGACCCTGTCGGGGGCGCCATTGGGATGGTAGGCCAAATCACCGAATTCTTTTTTGATGTCGGAGACCAGAATTCCATCGGTGGTCATAAGTTCTTTCGCATGGCTGTCGGCATCATAGACGGGCGCGCCCAATCTTGCAAAGATGCTACACACCAGGCTCTTTCCTGACCCGATGCCCCCGGTAACACCGATTTCCAGTGGCTTGCTCACAACCTGATGCGGACGGAGTCGACTTCAATGATCGTGGTGAAATCGGGCAACCCTTCGATCCGCGGGAAAATAACCGAATCGCCCCTCACGAAATCCGTCAGGTCAAGAACGGCGCGTACTGAATCCATGGAAAAGCCCTTCGCGACACTTTCGGGCATCGAAACGGTAAGGGGTATCCGGATCTCTTCCACTTCCGAGATCGTCGGCGGGACATTTTCAATTTCAACGTTGACGGAGTCTTCGACGGTGACCATCCTTTCCACGTCGAAGAGGATCGCCACCACGCGGGGATCATAACTGATGATTTCCGACGACGGCAGGTTGATCTCTACCTCCTCCCGGAACGGTTCATCGATCTCCTGCTGTCGCAGCCGGAGCAACAAGGGCTCTTCAAATGCTTCAACCATGCGAAGGGGCCCCTCGATGCGAATGGAATCGGGGACGATGCTGACCTCGCTCGTAAGGCCATAGCCCTCCTCGATGCTAAGGAAGACAGAATCGATGGCGACTTTCACCCAGCGCGACGCCTTCGGATCGATGTCGAGATAGATGGTGTCCGTCACCGAAAAATTGATCTCCAGCCCTTCAACCTGGTGCGAAAAGAAACGGTGCAGGCTTCCCCCATCGATCTTCCTGACTTCGGCGGGACGCTCGAGGGGAATCTGCAGCGTTCTTACATCGAGGCCCGTGCTGCGCTTAAAAAGATCCCAACCGTTTCCCGTCACGTTCAGGCGGACTTGCTGTGGAAGGGATTCCACGGGCACAAAACCCGCGCGGTCAAACTCAAAGGCGAGGGGAAAATTAAGGTTCGTCGTGTAGGTCTTGTTCAACGCATTCAGAAACCAGAAAACCATCGCCGCCAAAACACACAACACCACCGCCTTCCAGTTTCTCCGGTTGAACTTGAGGATATTCAGAATGGAGTTAAACAGTCCCATTTGTGTTCCCTGGCGAGGTGCGGCGGCTACAGCCCGCCCTTCCTCTGATTACTTCTTGTTTGCCGCCCGCGTGGCATCCAGCGAGATCGCCGATTTGTTGAAACGGATGCGGCCACCTTTTTCCACTTCCAGAATAAATGTGTCGCCTTCCATTTCCGCGATGTAGCCATGTGCGCCACCGATGGTGACCACGTAGTCGCCCTTCTTCACTTCCTCAATGAACTTGCGTTGGTCCTTCGCCTTTTTCTGCTGAGGCCGGATCATGAAGAAATAGAAAATCAGGATGATCGCGCCAAAGAAGATGTAAGACATCCAGGGAGATTGCTGGGCTTGCGCCTGTAGTATGATACTGAACATAATCTTATTGAATTAAGCCGCCAAAGTTAGCTATTCTTTCGGGATAACCGTAAACGAAAAAACCCGGATCTGAGATCCGGGTCGGGATATTCCTAGCCGCAGGCGTCCTACTTTACGGGGCCTTCCATCGCTGACGCCGGCGTAACCATCACCCTGAACCGCAGCACGGTCTGTTTTGGCCACGTGTTCGCTGTTACGGTAATGGTCTTGTTCTGAACGTTGGGCCTTCCCTTGCTGTCGAACTTCGCCGTCACGAAACCGGTGCCGCCAACCGGAATCGGTTCCTTTGACCAACTGGGCGCGGTGCATCCGCAGGAGGGCTGGGCGTTCTGAATGATCAACGGCGCTTCGCCGGTATTCTTGAACGTGTACTTGTATTCCACAACCTTTCCCTCGGGGATGGTTCCAAAGTCGTGTTCAGTTTTTTCGAACTGGATGACGGGAAGGGGTCCCTCCGGTTTTTCGTCAGCCGGCTTGGTGACCGGCGTCACGGGCGTGGGTGTGTCTTTCTTCTTGCCTTCCAGGTCGGCCAACCGGCTCTCCAGTTCGGCGATCCGTTTTTCAGCGTCGCGATCTTTACATGCCGTAAATGGCACGGCGATAATGGCGACCAGCAAAACTTTGATCAGGATGTGTTTCATAGCGCTTTCCTTATATCTTTTTCTTTCCTTTTCAATTTACTCCAATACCGGGAGGGGCACCCGTCAGTCACTCTTCTTACCACGAATTTGGTCCAAAAGTTCGTCAACGTCCTCCAAAAGTTTTTCAGCCTTGTTTTTAGCCTCGTCTACCACCTTTTGGCCCTGCGATTTGGCCTCGGAGGTGAGCGGTGTATCCACCCCGGACACAAAATCATTGATCAGGTCTTGCAGCATTTTGCGATACTTGTCTAACTGGAATGACAGCTTCTCGCGGGTGCTGGAACCCTTGTCAGGGGCATAAAGAATTCCCAGAATCGCTCCCGTCGCGGCGCCCACCAAAAATGCCAGCAACGTATTCCCTCCTTTTTTGCTCATAGAATTTTCAATATTAAATGCGGTCGGTATGCAAATTCAATATTTTAACATTTTTTAACAAATATCGGGGCGACTCCCTCAAGAAATTTATGCGGTCCGGTTCAGGCTGTGCCCACCAAAAACGTTCACGCGCTCCCGCACCGCAATCACAAGGTCGCCCGGCTGTCCCGCAAAATTCTTTAACCTCCACCCCCTGGCACCAACCAACCCACCTCGAGAAGCGCGACGGTCACCCCATGCCCAACACCCTTACTTATTATCAATGAGTCCCCTTCCGCTCTTGCGGATCTCACCGGCCTCCTGAAGTTCTTTGGAAATGACGTCGAGTATGCCGTTGACAAACTGTCTGCTCTTTGGGGTGCTGTAGTTCTTGGCGAGTTCGATGTATTCGTTGATCGTCACTTTTACGGGAATGTTGGGAAAACTGATCAACTCGCCGATGGCCATTTCCAGAATGATCCGGTCGGTGAGGGGCAAGCGTTCAACCTCCCAGTTTCGTGTGTTGCTGGCGATCAGTTCATGGTGTTTTTCGCTCAGCGATATCGACGTGTCGTACAACGTCTCGATGAATTCCCTGTCCTCATCCCAGGTGAGAGAAAGGGCGTGCAGTGTGATTTCCTGTGAGGTCGCGGGTTCAAACGACTTAACGGTTTTTTCCACCAGGGCTTTCACGATCTCGCGGTCTTCGATCCACCGGAGGACTTCCTCTTCGAAGTAGTCGTTGATGATCGTTTTCCCAAAGATGACCTTCTTGAACAGATGGGACACCAGTTTCCGCTGGTCGTCGGCCGTGGGGCTCTTGCGGTCCAGGTAAGCCAGGTATTCGTTGTCCAGCCTGATGACGTCGCGAAACCATTGCCTGACCGTTTCCGCTTTTCCGTTCCAGTCCTTACCCAGCCGGATAGCTTCCTTTTTCAAGTCCTCGCTTTTGCGAAAAGCCTGTATCCACGTATTGGAAAGGAAATTCTTGTGGCTGACCTTCTTGTCGGCCGCCGCCATTTCGGCAAAAGCGGCCATCAGACTCAGCGTACTGACGTAGTGGTCGTAGATCTTTTCAACGTCAATGACGAGATTTCGGCGAAAGAACGCGGTGTCCTTGCGGGTCTGGTCGAGGTAAAAGTCGTAGGCGTTGTTGACCGATGTGCTGACCGGTTCATCTTCATTGTCGACAGGGAACGACTGTTCCGCAAAAGCGGATTTGAACAGTTTGACGGCGGCTTTTTTCTGCTGCCCAAGGAGCACCTTGTCCTGAACCTCCATGGAGTTCAGATCGGGCATGAAGGCGTCGGCAATCCGGTCAAGGCACATTTCATAAGCCGCATCTTTGCATTGTTGCAATGCAAAAAGGCTTTGCATGACTTTGATCCTTAGGCTCCTTCTGTTCAGCATGTTAAAGAACTAACGGTGTCGGTACACAAAATATCTCATACGGGCCGTAAAAATAGGCATCCCGCCAGGTTTCGGCCCAGCGGGATGCAAATATGAGAAAATTGACAGAAAATCCAGTACAGAACCCGACGAGCGGGCCGATTACTGTTTTCAGCGCGTCATTTTGATTTTGCCGATATCGGCAATGCGCTTTTCGGCAAGCCTGATCGCCGCCTCCTGGGTTGCGATTTTTTCGGTCGTGGCCAGGTCAAGGATATTAAGGCAAGTGGTGTAGATCTTTTCCGCCTGCTCAAAGACGCGGCTGCGGTTGTAACCGCCAAGGTATTCGTTGTAAACGTTGATCAGCCCGCCCGCATTGATGAGGAAGTCGGGAGCGTAGGTGATGCTGCGGTCGATCAGCATATATCCGTGCTTCAACTCGTCCTTCAACTGGTTATTTGCGGCCCCTGCGACCACCGCGCACTTCAGCCTTGGAATGGTGTCGTCGTTTAGCGTGGCGCCCAGCGCGCAAGGGGCGTAGATGTCCATGTCCAGGTCGTAGATCGCGTCCTGCGCGACGGTCTTAACACCGAACTTCTTTGCCACCGCGTTCATTTTGTCTTCAAACAGGTCGGTGATCCAGACCTGCGCATTTTCCTTAACAAGATGTTCGACGAGGTGCATGCCTACCTGGCCCACGCCCTGCACGCCAATGCGTTTTCCCGAAAGGCTGTCGTTGCCGAAGACCTTCCCGGCCGTAGCCTTCATGCCCATGTAAACGCCGTAGGCCGTTACCGGCGAGGGGTCGCCGCCACCACCCATAGACTCGGGCAAGCCTGTGACGTGATCGGTCTCCATGTGAATGTACTCCATGTCGGCCGTCTTCATGTTCACGTCTTCCGCCGTAATATACTTTCCATTAAGACTGTTGACGAACTTGCCGAAACGGCGCATGAATGCCTCACCCTTCATCGTGCGCGCATCACCGATGATCACCGCCTTTCCGCCGCCAAGGTTCAGGCCGCTAATGGATGCCTTGAACGTCATCCCCCTTGAAAGGCGGAGAACGTCGGTAAGCGCTTCCTGCTCAGAGGCGTAGTGCCACATGCGCGTGCCGCCAAGGGCCGGGCCCAACACCGTACTGTGAACGGCGATGATCGCTTTCAGGCCTGTTGCTTCATCATAACAATAGACCACCTGTTCGTGGCCGGACTGTGCAATGCTGCTGAAGACGCCCGCCGCTTCCCGCGTTCCCTTTTCGATTTCTTTTACTTCCATGCGACTATTTTTTAAGATTGATGTTGTAGTTTAGCCGGCCCTGAAATGGCAGTCGATCAGGTCTAAACTAGGCAAAATTATCCAATCTCAAACGTTTGCATGAACTTTTGGAAGGATATTTCGTATTAGCTACAACGCGCCAAATTTTGTGTCAGGGTCCGCTGCATCAGCAGGTTTAATTTTTTGCAACCCGTCAGCAGTTGAAACCGCCGGAAAAAGCCGGTTGATTCCACAACAATGAAAGAACTCAGGTATCTCAATAAGTACTTATTAAAATATAAATGGCTGCTCATCTGGGGAACGGTATTCGTCATCATTTCGAACGTCTTTCAGATCATACCTGCGCAAATTGTAAGGCATGCCATCGACCTCGTCGTCGAAAATATTTACCTGCAAGAAAGCCTTAGCGGGCTGACGTTACAGGGGCAGTACTTTAAGGTTTTCGCTTTTGGAATTTTGATCTATGCGGGACTGATCCTCGCGATGGCTTTTTTGCGGGGGATATTCCTTTACCTCGTCAGGCAAACCCTAATCGTGATGTCGCGGCACATCGAATACGATCTAAAGAACGAAATCTTCGAGCACTACCAAACCTTGCCGCTCGGTTTTTACAGGAAGAACAACACCGGCGATCTCATGAACCGGATCTCGGAAGATGTGAGCCGCGTGAGAATGTACCTGGGCCCCGCCATCATGTATGGCCTGACCCTGATCACGCTCTTCCTCATGCTGATCCCCTACATGTTCCTCATCAACGTGAAGCTGACATGGTACGCGTTGAGCCCGCTGCCCCTTTTGTCATTGAGTATCTTTCTTGTCAATAACAAGATCGAACGCCGGTCTGAAGAGATTCAAAAACGTCAGTCGCGACTATCGACGTTCGTACAGGAAGCCTTCAGCGGTATCCGGGTGCTGAAATCATTCAACCGCGAACACGAATCTATCGGTCGTTTCGACCACGAGGCGGAAGACTACAAGAAGTATTCTCTGAAACTAACGAAAGTGCAGGCGCTTTTCTTCCCGTTGATCATGGGACTGATCGGACTGAGTACCATCCTCACCGTCTACGCGGGCAGCACGGAGGTGATCAATGGCAACCTCACGTTGGGCAACATCGCAGAATTTATCATTTACGTCAACCTGCTTACCTGGCCCGTGACCTCGCTCGGGTGGACCAGCAGTCTTGTGCAGCGTGCGGAAGCTTCCCAGAAACGGATCAACGAGTTCCTGCACACGAAAACAAACATCATCTCCGAAAAAAACCTCGTCCGGGAGATCAACGGCAAAATTGAATTCAACGACGTATCCTTCACCTATCCCGACACCGGTATCAAAGCGCTGGATGGGATTTCGTTTGTGGTTAACCCCGGTGAATCGCTCGCGGTAATCGGGACGACCGGCTCCGGCAAGAGCACCGTCTCCAACCTGATCTCGCGCCTCTACGACGCCGGACAAGGGGGCATCCTTATCGATGATATCCCCATCACCCACTACGACCTGACCTCGCTGCGAAGTCAGATCGGTTACGTCCCCCAGGACATCTTCCTCTTCAGTGACACCATCCACAACAACATCGGGTTCGGATTGCGGGATGTCGGAGATGAAAAAGTTTTCCAGGCCGCGCGCGACGCGGATGTGTATGACAACATCCAGGCGTTTCCACAAGGGTTCAACACGCGCGTAGGCGAACGTGGCATCACCCTTTCCGGCGGGCAAAAACAACGCGTGTCGATTGCGCGCGCCATCGTCAGGGAACCGAAGATACTCATGCTCGACGATGCCCTTTCCGCCGTGGACACCAAAACGGAAAACAACATTCTCAACAGCCTGAAACGTATCATGCAAGGGAGAACCACCGTCATCATTTCCCACCGTGTGTCGTCGGCGAAACTGGCGCAAAAGATCGTCGTGCTCTCCGACGGAGCCGTCATACAGGCGGGGACACATGACGAACTTATCGCAACAGACGGAATGTACCGGGAGTTGTATGAGAAGCAAATGCAATTGGATGAGGCCGAGGGATAGCGGGTTCCGGCACAAAGAAACCGAAGCTAAAACACATACCTCAGGCCCACGCCGCCCTCGAAATGCTGCCACCCGGGGTCGGCCTGGATATCGGAATAAAATTCCACTTCCATAAAAGCGGAGATCGGAATCTGGAAGTAAGCGTATTCAATTCCCAACACCACCTGCGGCCCCATGGTCACGCGGTTTTTGTGAAAGGAACGGAATTCATTCACCAGATCGCCGCCATTGGGCGTGGTCACATTATAGAAGAAAAAGTAGTCCAGCTTGGTGCTCTTCCATTGCCACCCTAACCCCGCGTAAACCTCAAGCCCCGGCGAGATCTTGTCCGCTTCGAGGCCGTAAAGGAATTTTACTTCCCCGATAAGGTCAGACCGTACGCGATGGGAGGAGTACGTCATCGAGGCATTGTCGGAAAGGGTATCGGTTTCCATCGCATACTCGTCGAAGCGGTCCCTGAAGTAGCGGTTGTACAATCCACTCGCGGGCTTGCCAAAGTCCAGGGCGATCGAGAATCGCTTGTTTGCGTAGTATTTATAACTGACGGCAAACGGATCACCCAACTTGAAACCGAGGCCGTGGTAAGGATATTCGGAGTTCTCAAATACAGGGCAGACGATCTTGGCTTTGTGTCCCCGAACACTGGTTGCCCGTGCATTGTACATTTTACGGGTGAGGTAACTCTTCTTCCCGTGCTTCCTTCCGTTTCTACGCTGCGCCAGGGCGAAATCGGATCCGACCAAAATGATTACCAATACCAGTATCCAGTTTTTTGAGCGCATTACGGCAAATATAGCGCTTTTGCGGTTGGTTAAGGGTTGCGAAGTTTTTTCCCGTCGGGACAGTCAGTCGGCGAACTCTTTATACTGCATCCTATGGAGTTGCGTGTAATGACCCTCCATGGACAGCAGCTGCTCGTGCGTTCCGGTCTCTTTGACCTGGCCATGATCGAGGACAATGATCTTATCCGCCTTCTGGATGGTTGACAGCCGGTGCGCGATAACAATGGCCGTGCGGCCAGCCATCATCTTTCCAATAGCCTCCTGTATCATCTCCTCCGTTTCGGTATCGACCGAAGAAGTCGCCTCATCGAGTACAAGAATCCGGGGATCGTACACCATGGCCCGGATAAAAGAGATCAGTTGGCGTTGTCCGACGGAAAGGGTGGCGCCGCGTTCCATCACATTGTATTGCAACTTGCCCGGCAAACGTTCGATGAAGGTACGGGCGCCGACGAGCTCGGCGGCATGCCACACCATCTCTTCGGTGACATCGGGGTTGTTGAGTGTGATGTTGCTCAAAATTGTATCTGAGAAGAGGAACACATCCTGTAGCACCACACCAATATTCTTTCTCAATTCGCCAAGATCGTACTCCTTGATGTCGATTCCGTCCACTTTGATCGACCCCCGGTTGATCTCGTAAAACCGGTTCAACAGGTTGATGATCGAAGATTTTCCCGCCCCCGTCGCGCCCACCAGCGCAATGGTTTCTCCCTGACGAATGTGTACGTTGATATCGCGCAAGACATAGTCTTGATCAGTGTAGGCAAACCACACGTTCGAGAACGCCACTTCTCCGCGCAGGTGCGCCGGGCGATGGGTTCCGTTCGACTGAACGTGTTCGGTGTTATCCAGGAGGTTGAGGATGCGCGAGGAACTTACGATCCCCATCTGCAGCGTATTGTACCGGTCGGCAATCATCCTGATGGGACGGAAAAACATCTGGATGTACATGATGAAAGCGATAAGCTTACCGATGGTGATGCCGGTGACATCGAAATTGATGACGCCCTTGGCGCCGTACCACACCAACAGCCCAATGCCTGCGGCGGAGATGATTTCCGCCACGGGGAAGTAGATCGAATAATAAAGGACCGAACGCAGGTTGGCCTGACGGTGTTCATCGTTGATCGCTTTGAATTTTTCGAACTCGCGTTTTTCCGATCCAAAGATCTGAACAATATTCATCCCCGTAATGTGCTCCTGTACGAATGTGTTGAGGTTTGCAACGGCATTTCGCACATCGTTGAATGCTACTTTTATTTTCTCCTTGAAGATGTACGTGCTGATCAGCAGGAGCGGGATGGTCGACAGGCTGAGCAGGGAGAGCCGCCAGTCCGTGTAGAACATCAGGCCGAGAATGAATATCAGTTGCAGCAGGTCGGCAACCATTGCAGCAAGCCCCTCGCTGAAAACATCCGATAACGTTTCGACGTCCGATATCGTCCTGGTCACCAGGCGCCCGATGGGTGTCTTGTCAAAAAATTTCAGGCGGAGATTGACGAGGTGCTGATACAACTTGGTCCGGATATCCCGGATGATCTGCTGCCCCATCCATCCCGAAAGGTAGGTGTGTACATATTGTGCGACCGACTGCACCAGCAAAAGGCCCAGGAGGATCAGCATCATCACCACCATGCCGTTGTAGTCGCCGGCGGCCACGTCGTCGTCGAGGGTCCACTGCACAAGGAGCGGCCGGAGTGGCGTAAGGACACCGATGGCCAGGGTAAGAAAGATCAGGAAGTAAAAACGGCCCCGGTATGGCGTCACAAAACGCATCAGCCGCCGCAAGACGGACCAGTCGATGATATTGCCACTGCTTACCTGTTCCTTTTCCACTAAGCGATAAATATTGAAGCCGGATACCGGACCCGTGCGAGATAGAGGCCGTGGGCCGGTACGTTCGCACCCGCCCGCCGCCGGTCACGGCTCCGGATGATATGCTGGAAGTCTTCTATGGTGAATTTTCCGGCGCCGACATCAAGAAGCGTCCCGACGATCGCACGAACCATCCCGCGCAGAAACCGGTTTGCGGAAATGTAAAAGATCAGCTTTTCGCCTTCCGTCTTCCATTCGGCTTTCTTCACTGTGCAAATAAAATGATTTACATCTGTTTTCACCTTGCTGAAGCACTCAAAATCGTGTTCCCCCACTAATAACGCAGCCGCCTTGTTCATGGTTTGGATGTCGAGCGACTTAAAAAAATGCCAGGCCAGTCCCTCCAGCATGGGATTCTTCACGCGCGTGATTTCGTAGCGATAACTGCGTTCGATCGCGTCGTAGCGCGCGCTCGCATCCCCCTTCACGGGTCGAACGGACTTTATGGCGATATCCCGCGGCAGGTATGCGTTCAGCCGCTGCACCAGGTCCTCCGCATCGAACGCCCTGTCGATGTCGCTGTGAAAGAATTGCTGTTCACAATGCACACCCGTGTCGGTTCTTCCGCTTCCGACAATGGCAACGGGATGCCTGAGCAATTGCGTCAACGCCTCCTCAACCACGGTCTGCACACCGACCCCATTCTTCTGGGTTTGCCATCCGTTGTAATTCTTCCCGTGATAGGATATTTCAAAAAAGTAACGCATTCAACGATCGTGGGTTGTGCCACGGGGCACGAAGTCAAAAAGCAAAAGCTTCAAAAACGTCCAGCCTAAGTCGGCAGTCCGGATGTCACGATGTAAGACCTTCATAAATCACCGCCGCTCCCTGCCCTACGCCGACGCACATCGTCGCGAGCCCGTAGCGAACGTTTCGCCTTCGCATTTCGTGCAACAGCGTCGCGCTGATCCGCGCCCCGCTGCATCCCAATGGATGCCCGATGGCAATGGAACCCCCGTTGACGTTCACCCTTCGCGGGTCAAGACCGAGGTCGCGAATGCATGCAAGTGACTGGGAGGCGAACGCTTCATTCAATTCAATCAGCCCAAGGTCACCCACCTTTAACCCCGCCCGCTTCAACGCCTTTTGGGTCGCCGGCACCGGGCCAACGCCCATGCAAGCCGGATCCACGCCCGCGATCGCCATGGATACAACGCGCGCCAACGGCTTGACTCCGGACCGCTTCACAAACGCTTCGCTCACCACAAGGGCCGCGGCCGCGCCGTCATTGATGCCGGACGAATTTCCAGCAGTGACCGTTCCGCCTTCCCGGAAGGCAGGCTTTAGCGTAGCCAGTTTCTCCGGCGAACTTGAACGGGGCTGCTCGTCCTTGTCAAATTCGAACGGCTCACCCTTGCCCTGCCGGACCGTCACCGGGATGAGTTCGTCCTTAAACCTCAGCGCGTCATGCGCCTGCTGATATTTTTGTTGCGACTCATACGCAAAGCGGTCCTGTTCCTCGCGCGAGATGTTCCACTGGACGGCGACATTTTCCGCCGTCTCTCCCATCGAGTAGGGAGGGTAGCGCGCTGCCAGTTGCGTGTTGACAAAACGCCAGCCGATCGTGGTATCATAGAGCTCCGTCTTTCGATCGAACGCCTGAGCATGTTTTCCCATGACAAACGGCGCGCGGCTCATGCTTTCCACGCCGCCGGCGATGTATACATCTCCTTCGCCGCACAGCACTGCGCGCGACGCGTCCATAATGGCCTGCAGGCCGGAAGCACACAGCCGGTTCACCGTGACACCACCGGCTTCCTTCGGCATACCCGCCAGGAGCAACGCCATGCGGGCCACATTCCGGTTATCCTCTCCGGCCTGGTTGGCCGCGCCAAATACCACATCCTCCACGGCGGCGGCGTCAACAGCCGAATTCCGTTCCATTACTTTGCGGATCACATGGGCGGCAAGGTCGTCAGGTCGGACCGACGCAAGCGCGCCTCCGTATTTGCCCACCGGGGTGCGCACAATATCAAGGATATAGGCAGTATTCATATTTGTGAGATCAAATGCTGGCAAAGCAATTCACAACCACCGGGCATAGGCTTTTCGTTTCGATTCAATTCCTTAGTTTTGCGCCGCCGGTCGCCGGAGCGCCAAGTTAAAGCAACACCAACATGTGGCAAAGAATTCAAACGCTATTTCTGGTAATCGCCATCCTGGCATTGGTGGCTGCCATCTTCCTGCCCATCTGGGTTTTCGAGGGCACCACGGAAACCCACCAGCTCTATCCCCTGCACTACACCGTGAAGAGCCCGGGCCAGGAAGTGGGCAATACCATCTATTTGCCCTACTCGCTCACCGCCATTCTCGCCGTGGCGGCGATCACGCTGGCCATCATTGAAATCGGCAAATCCAAAAACCGTGTGCTGCAGATGAAACTCGGCGCGCTGAATTCGCTTTTCATGGCGGGTACGATCCTTTGCGCGGTACTCTTTTCCAACGACCTGGTGAAAGCCTATGGTGGGACCTATGGGCTTGGACTATGGCTGCCTGGCCTGGCCGTGTTGTGCAACCTCCTGGCAAACCGGTTCATCCGCCGTGACGAACGCGTCGTTCGGGAGTCAAACCGGCTGCGATAAAAAATTGGTGACCAGCCCCGGCCGTTGGGTGGGTCCAGGCGCGCCAAATTGTCACTTCAGGCCATTTGGAATGCCTTTTGAAGACTTTGCCTCATCAACTTTTTGAAATCTAAAACGACATCCGTATGGCAGAAACCATGGAAAAAGGAACCATCTCCATTCATACCGAGAACATTTTCCCGATCATCAAGAAATTCCTGTACTCGGACCATGAAATATTCCTCCGCGAGCTCGTTTCCAACGCCGTAGACGCCACTCAAAAGTTAAAAAAGCTTGCGTCCCTCGGCGAATACAGCGGCGAGCTCGGCGACCTCACCATCGAGGTGAGCTTTGACAAGAAGAAAAAAACGATCACCGTCAGCGACAAGGGCATCGGCATGACCGCGGACGAGATCAAAAAATATATCAACCAGATTGCTTTTTCCGGCGCGGCCGAGTTCGTCGAAAAATTCAAAGACAAGGCAGACGGCAAGGACATCATTGGAAAATTCGGCCTCGGCTTTTATTCTTCCTTCATGGTGGCCGATCGCGTGGAGCTGATCTCCCGCTCCTACAGGGTCGGCGAGGATGAGGCGGCGCGCTGGGAGTGTG
The DNA here is from genome assembly GCA_964551035.1 of uncultured Roseivirgaceae bacterium. GTDB lineage: Bacteria > Bacteroidota > Bacteroidia > Cytophagales > Cyclobacteriaceae > Chryseosolibacter. The sequence continues at coordinate 46,537 of CAZKBK010000005.1, forward strand.
ATGGCTCGACAGAATTCGAACTCTCATCCGCGAAGCGCAAGACACGCGGAACCGACGTTATCCTCCACATCAACAAAGACGCCGAAGAATTCCTCGACGAATGGAAACTTAAAGGCATTCTTGAAAAATATTGCAAGTTCCTCCCCGTCGCCATCAAATTCGGTACTGAGGAAGAAAGCGTTGAAGACGGCGTCGACAAGGAAGGAAAGCCAAAGTACAAGACGGTCAGCAAAGACCGGATCATCAACAACACCACGCCGCTCTGGACCAAGTCCCCCAACGAACTCAACGACGACGATTATCTCAAGTTCTATAAGGAGTTGTATCCCTTCTCCGAAGATCCCCTGTTCTGGATACACCTGAACGTCGATTATCCTTTTAACCTGACCGGGATCCTGTACTTCCCGAAGGTGAAGAACGATTTTGAAGTGCAAAAGAACAAGATCCAGCTTTACTCCCGCCAGGTGTTCATCACCGACGAAGTCAAGGACGTAGTGCCCGATTTCCTCATGCTCCTCCACGGCGTCATCGATTCCCCGGACATCCCGCTAAACGTCTCGAGGAGTTACCTGCAGTCGGACACCAATGTGAAGAAGATCAGCCAGCATATCACGAAGAAAGTTGCCGACAAACTCAACGACCTCTTCAAGAAGGACCGCAAGGACTTTGAAAAAAAATGGGACGACATCAACATCTTCGTCAAATACGGAATGATCAGCGACGAAAAGTTTTACGACCGCGCCAAGGACTTTGCGTTGTTGAAGAACGTTGACGACGCGTACTTCACCTTCTCCGAATACACCGAAAAGGTGAAGGCCACCCAGACGGACAAAGACAAAAATGTCGTAATTCTTTATACCTCGGACAAAGGCAAACAACACGGATTCGTGGAGGCTGCGAAGAACAAGGCGTACGACGTCGTCTTGCTGGACGGTGTGCTTGACAACCACTTCATCAACACGCTGGAGCAAAAACTGGAAAAAACGCAGTTGAAACGCGTCGACAGCGACACGCCCGACAAGCTTATCGACAAGGACGAGAAAATGGAGAGTGTGCTCAGCACGGAAGACAGCGACAAGGTAAAGGGCATCTTTGAAACCGCCATCAACAACAAGAACATGGCCGTGTCCGTCGAATCCATGTCGCCGGAAGATCTGCCGGTGGTCATTACCATGAGCGAGTTCATGCGCCGGATGAAGGACATGGCGAAGATGGGCGGGGGAGGGTACGGCTTCATGGGCAACATGCCCGACAATTACAATGTAGCTGTTAACGCGAACCATACCATTATTCAAAAGATCCTCAACGCCGATTCGGAAGAACAGAAAACAAAGCTTGCCAAGCAGGCGTTCGACCTGGCCTTGTTGTCCCAGAACATGCTCACCGGCGCAGACCTGACCAGCTTTATCCGGCGAAGTGTGGAGCTGGTGTCCTGATGGCGGTTCGAAGGGTGCATTCTTTGTAGCACATAGTAAGGGTCAGAATGCGAATTGGCCCAAAAGTGAGCATGTGAAGAACTTTTTTCCTGATTCTAGTGTAATTTTATGGCTAAGATGAGATTTACCGTTTAACTTTGAACAGTACTTTACCCCCCTATGACGATGAGTCATAGGCATAAGCCCTCGATTGCAGAGGGCTTATTTCTTTGAATGAAAAAAAGAGTCATCGTATACGTTGACGGATTCAATTTTTACTACGGTCTAAGAACCATACGATGGAAGAAGTACTACTGGCTTGACGTAGTAAAATTTTTCTCCCTCTTCCTTCCTGCCCACCAGGAACTAGTGAAAGTGAATTACTTTTCCGCCAGACCCGACAATCGGGGACAGCAGCTACGCCAGGATTCGTTTTTTTCGGCGAATCAACAGAACCCGAAGTTTCAACTTCATTTGGGTAAATTCCTTAGGAAAACAATTACATGCCCTAACTGCAAACAAACCCACACCACTTTTGAAGAAAAGGAATCCGACGTGCGGGTGGCAACAGAGATGATTTCGGACGTCGTTGAGAATATTTGCGATATAACAATATTGGTTAGCGCTGATAGTGACCTGCTTCCGCCAATCGAATTCATTCGATCCCACACGCCGAATCAAAAAATATTCGTTTATTTCCCTCCTAAAAGAGAGTCCACGAGCCTGAGGAAAATAAGCGACGGTTATGTGAAACTTGAGCGTCACTCGAAAAAGTTCGAGGCGTCTCTTCTTCGAGATGAAGTCACCGATCTGAAAACAGGATATACGATCAAACGACCGGGTAATTGGAGATAAGAGCGAGGACGCACCTTAAGCACCGGCATACTATTTTTTTTATAATTTCGTTGTCCGAAAAATTAAAGCACTGATGCCAAGGCGATTACTTTTACTGTCCCTGTTCGTTTTCACGTTTCCAGCCACCCTTGAGGCGCAGGACGATGAAGCATTGGAGCCGGTGGATGAGCGCTTCACCATCGATACGCCCGTCAGCCTGGATTTCACCCAGGAGGATGAGCCCATCGACACCAAAAAGAAGAAGAAACCAAAAAAGAAGGTCTTTTATGGGATCAAAACCAGGAAAGGCTTTACGCGAAGCGGATATGGCGAACGCGTCACCTACGAGCTGTTCTTCTATCTCAAGAAGCCCGAAAGTCCGAAGACCTTTGTCCGCGATCTTACCTGGTTCGACTACCGCCGCGAGGAAATCAGAACGACAAGCGCGCGGGCGTTCAACCCGGAATATGGGGTGCTATTGCACGGCCCCTACGAAAAGCGGCAAGGAGAGGTCCTGCTGACCAAAGGCATCTACTATAAGGGCACGAAGCACGGGCGCTGGATGTACTACAACCGCGACAGCGTGCTCGTCAACAAAGAAAAATTTTTCCGGGGGTGGCCCAAGGAGTCACTGGTTTCTTATTACGACCCGGTCGAACGGACCAAAATGAAGGAGATCACACCGATTCAATTTGGCGAGAAAGACGGCTACTACTACCGATTCTTTGAGAATGGCCAAAGGGCTGTGGTCGGCGAATACCGTTGGGATACCAAAGTGGGTGACTGGACGGAATATTATCCCAACAAAAAGCGAAAAAAGATCATAGCCTATCCCGAGGATCCCTTTGACGATAGCCGCCGGCCCTTTATCCGCATTGAGTGGAACGAAAAAGGCAAGGAGATTTACCGCAACCGGAAGAAACAGTAGGGCTGGTTGTCGTCGGCCGCGTATCGTGAACCGTCAATCGTTCCGGTCGAAGGTCGACGGTTCAAGGCGATATTCCAGGGAGTTAAAAATTGGCTTGAGCAGGGAACGCGTAGCAAGCGGTGGACGGTGGACGATAACCTAGTTAATGGCGTCCTCGAAATGGCGGATCTCCGGCCGCGTTCCGAGTTTGACGGAGATCACGTCGAAGCGCACATGCCCGTGCCAGTCGATGTTGTAGATGAACTGCTCCGCCGCCCGGAAAATGTGGTTGCTTTTCGTCCCGGTGACAAATTCCTCAGGCTCTCCGAATTCGTCCGACGCCCTGGTCTTGACCTCCACAAAGAGTAGCCAGTTGCCCTGGCGCGCGATAATATCGACCTCCGCCTTTTGAAAACGGTAATTCCTGGCAACGATCTCATAGCCTTTCCCGGCGAGAAACTCAGCCGCCAGATTCTCTCCCTCGACCCCGGTATTAATTTTATCGCTCATTCAAAAGTGTTTACCTTTGAATCCGAATTTACAATTTATGTCTGCCACCAAGAAGTACATTGAAGGATTTACAAAGCAACTTGCTGACGCCCTGAAGATCGGCCAGTCCCTCGACCTCGTCCGGCCCGGAAGCGACATCAGGAATATTGTCATCGCCGGGATGGGGGGCTCAGGGATAGGCGCCAACCTGGTGGATTCCCTGACCTTTGGAAAGATTCCGATTCCGATCACCGTGTGTAAAACCTACAACATTCCCCAGTTCGTCAGCCCGCACACGCTTTTCATCGCCAGTTCTTACAGCGGAAACACTGAAGAGACCATTGCGGCCTTAAACAAGGCTTTGCTAAAGCGCGCACAGTGTATTGTGATCTCTTCCGGTGGGAAGGTGCTGGACATCGCGCGCGAATACAACCTCTTTTACATTCAGTTGCCTGCGGGGTCGGACAGCCCACGGGCGATGCTCGGTTACAACATGACCGCGCTATTGTCGCTCCTCTATCATACGAACCTGATTGGCGCGGCCTTCATCAAGGAAACCGAGAACGCCATCGAATACCTCGACCGGGGAGAGAAGGGAATTCAGTCCGAGGCCGAGATCATCGCCAAAAAACTCAAGGGCAAACTTCCGGTGATCTATTGCGACGCGCGCCTCCAGGCGATGGCACTGCGATTTCAGCAACAGCTCAATGAAAATGCAAAACACATCGCCCACCTGAATACATTCCCCGAGATGAACCACAATGAACTGGTGGGATGGCAGTTTCCGGAAAACCTGATGCCGTTGCTGCAGGTGGTATACCTCTACTCGGACCACGACCATGAACGCGTTGAAAAGCGAATGGAAATCTGCCGCGATATCTTTGAAAAGAGATCCAATCCCATTATCGACGTGATCGGCGAAGGTGCCTCCTTGCTGGAGCAATATTATTACCTCATCCACCTTACCGACTGGATCTCCTATTTCCTGGCCAGGGAAAATGGTGTGGAACCGGATCCGATCGAGTCGATTGACTACCTCAAATCAGAACTTAGCAAAGTAAAATGATCCTCGCTCAGGCCGGCTGAACTTGCCATTGGTTTTTTTCGTTATAACTTGTGACAACGGTAAATTTTATGCAGGCACCTTTAAGTAAACGCGCAAGGAAGATCCTCGCCGATCCTGTGCTGGCGAAACAACTCATGCAGGCGCTGCTGCTTAAGGGCGACGGTCCCGGGAAGCACACGATCTCCCTTGAGGGAAAAGAATTCCACGTTGTTCGCGTTGGCGAGGTGAGCAATCGCCGATAGCGGCAAGTCCCATGAGCCTCCTTTTCAGTTCGATACTTCTCCTTGTCGTCATTTCGCCCGGTCTGATCTTTGGCTTCTCCTATCTGCAGGGGACATATGCCAAGATCAACGTTCCACAAATCGACGACCGCTATTATCAAATGCCCGGCGAACTGTTTACCATTCACTACGATAAGGTCGTCAATATGAACGTCACGTTTCACAGAATTAATCCCGACGACATCAGGAACCATGAGCGCTGGAAAGAATAACAAAACCAAATTCATCGACCTGGGGCTCATCGATTACAAAGAAGCCACAGACTATCAGGCCGACCTCTTTAATGGCATACTGTCTGTGAAATCCCAGAATAGAAATCTTCAAGGTAACGAACAACCTACCGACAACTTCGTGATCTTTTGCGAGCATCCCCACGTTTTTACGCTCGGCAAAAGCGGAGACGAAGGTAACCTCTTACTCAAGAAGGAACGCCTTGACGCCGTTCAGGCGACGTATTACCATACCAACCGCGGTGGCGACATCACTTACCACGGGCCCGGGCAGATCGTTGGTTACCCGATCCTCGACCTCGACAATTTTTTTACGGACATCCACCGGTACATGCGCCTGCTGGAGGAGTCGGTCATCCTCACGCTCCTGGAGTTCGGGATACAGGCCGGAAGGATTCCGGGTCTCACCGGCGTGTGGATAGAAGCGAAAAACCCAACGCGCGCCCGCAAGATCTGCGCACTGGGAGTAAAGACCAGCCGGTGGGTGACGATGCACGGCTTTGCACTGAACGTAAACACCAACCTGAAGTACTTCGACTTTATTGTCCCTTGCGGAATTAACGACAAAGCCGTTACTTCCATGGAGAAAGAACTCGGCGCGAAACAGGATCTCGCCGTTGTACGATCGGTGCTGAAAGAAAAATTCGGAGAACAATTCGGAATGGAGTGGCTATGATGAAAGATATCGACATCCCCGAAGTAAAAAATGTTACCCTTGCCGTTGCGCGAAAGCAAAACGCCGGTGACGCTGATGAGTGGAAAGTGTACCTGATCAACAACAGCGAGCATTCCATCGAAAACACGCTTGTCGCCAGCACCGGCTATGGCGAAAAAGAGGGCGTGAAGCAAAAGACGTCCACCTTGCGTCACTTCCTGGAAACGGTGCCCGCCCACAGCGGTGTCCTGATCGAACCCATCGACCCGGCTATGTTTCACCTGAGCAACGAATATTGGGTGAGCTATTACATCGGTGATCAGATCTACGACAAGCGGTTTATCTTCGTGCCTGATTCAATAAAAGAGGAGAATCTTACCTACATCGAGGAGTTGGATATGGAAGGCGTGTTGCACGGCTAAGTTCCGGCCCAAAGGAATAATCACCATAATCCGTAAGAATTCGAAACGTCATGTTACTAATAGGCATAAACCTGGTTTCATGACCGAACAGGAACAACGCGGCATATTTCAATCCTGGCTCGACCAATACCGTGGCGTGATCTTCAAGATCGTCAGGGCCTATACGGATGAGCCCATGGACCGGGATGATCTATTCCAGGACATCGCCGCGCAGGTTTGGAATTCCATACCCTCCTTCCGGAATGCGTGCAAGCCCACGACCTGGATCTATCGCGTTGCGTTGAACACCGCAATCACGTGGGCACGCAAGGAACGAAAGCATGCCGATGCGAGACAACTTGGTCATCACCTGCTCCAGGAACAGGACGTCCATGCCGGCGAACGCCTCGCGTGGCTGTACGCTGAGATCAGGAAATTGAACGAAGTGGACCGATCCATCATCCTGCTGCTGCTCGACGAGTTCACTTATCAGGAAATGGCTGACATCCTCGGTATCACGGCCTCCAATGTGGGCGTCCGCATTAACCGAATCAAAAAACAACTTACGGCAAGATCGAAAACCCATCACCATGGACTTTGACGAAATGAAAAAAATCTGGGACGTTCAAAATAATGAGCCGCTGTACGCCATCAACGAACCGGCATTGCATCGGGTGATCATTGCAAAAAAGAACCGCGCCCGCCATATCACCCATGTCAGCGAACTGCTGCTGATCATTGTCAATTTTTCCGTGGGGTCGCTCATTGTCGGTCTGAGCGTTTACAAGCCGAACGGAAACTTCTATGCGCTCCTTCTGGCGGTGTGGATGCTCATCAGTGGATGCTGTTATGCCATCGCCCGCGCCCGTCGGTTGAACGGCAGCCGCAAGTTTGACCGTTCCATGCGAGGTGACCTTGAATACGGACTCTCGGTGGCCACCTACCAGGTAAAACTTTCCCAGTTCGGAAGGTGGGGGCTCATTCCCTTTGCGCTCTTTACGACGTTGAGCGTGTGGGAGGAAGGTAAATCCGCCTGGTCGATCGCAGGTGTGCTCATCTTCTTTCTCCTGACTGCCATTGGCAGCAGATGGGAACACAAATTCTATAAGCGGCGTAAGCGCGAGCTCGAGATCCTGAAAAGCAAACTCGAAGAAGAAAATTAGCCCGAAATTCGCGGAGAGATTTGCGTAACCATTTAGTTACACTATATTTGTAACCGAACAGTTACACATATATCCGTGAGGAGAGACGTATTTCAGGCCATTGCAGACCCCACAAGGAGGGAAATCATCGGACTGCTCGCCCGGCGGCCCATGAACCTCAACGCCGTCGCGGGAAATTTCGACATCAGCCGCCCCGCGATCTCCAAACACATCAAGATACTGACCGAGTGTGGCCTGGTCAGCATCAGGGAGGAAGGGCGTGAACGCCTTTGTTCGGCCAACTTCCGCCGGCTGCGGGATGTCGCCGCATGGATTGAACAATACCGCCGCTTCTGGGAATCCAGGCTCGACGCCCTGGAGGAGTATCTCGACCGGGATACGAAAAACAGAAAAGCCCAACGGAAGACATCGAGATCAAAAAACAAGAAAAGATGAAAAACATAGGCCTCGTCACGAAAGAGAACGACGGATACCAGGTTGTATTAGACCGTATCCTGAATCATTCGATCGAACAAGTCTGGAATGCCATCACCGATCCGGAACAACTCCGATATTGGTTCACCGATATTGAAATGGACTTTCGCCCCGGAGGAAAGATCACCATTCAATTCAGGGATAAGGCCCGGACCACTTCCCACGGCGAGATCGTGAGCATCGACCCGCCCAACAAGTTCGTCTGGACATGGGAAGGAGAACTTGCCGTATGGGAACTGAAAAGAGTAAACGCGAATACAACCCGGTTGATACTCACTTACAGCAAACTCCCGTCGGACTATGCTGTCAGCGCGCCGTCGGGATTTCATTGCCTCATCGACAGGCTGGAGCAACGACTTAATGGCAGCGATGCCGTTCACGCGTTCGGAGACGACAACAACGATCCGGAAGTCGTGAGGATAAAAGTCCATTACGCCGCTGCAGTCTTCAGAACTCTTCCTGACGTCATCAAACACAAGCCGGTGATCGTTGAGAAAACCTACAGCGCCACCGTTGAACGCGTTTGGCGTGCGCTTACGGAGAAGGAGCAGATGGAACAGTGGTACTTCCACCTCGACGATTTCCAAGCCGAACCGGGTTTCCATTTTTCATTTCCCGGACAGGGCCACAAAGGAGAAAAGTACATTCACCATTGCACGGTCACGGAAGTGATCCCGATGCAACGACTCCAATTCAGTTGGGCCTACGAGGGTTATGACGGGTATTCGCTGGTCACGTTCGATCTCACGTCCGTTGGGAACAAGACGAAACTCACGGTCACGCACCATGGCCTGGAAACATTCCCACAGGGTACGCCCGACTTCGCGTGGGGCAGTTTCAATAAGGGATGGAACCATATTGTCGGGATTAGCTTGCCGGAGTTCCTGGGAAAGGAATGAGTGATTTTCGCGGGGTCTTGCTGGTGTTTTTCAGAAGAACACCCGCTCCCTACTGGTGTCCACCCGCAGTAGTGATGGCCCGGACGACTTACCCAGCCACCGAACTCGTCCGACGCGAAACTCACCGCCCGGAGATGTAGCCCTTCCGCACCAGGTCCTCCCGGCTTCGCACCGGATAGGTCTTCCCGTTCGCCAGTACCATGAGGTCATCTGCAATATCCATCACGTGGTGGTACATGTGATCGGTAAGGAAGATTCCCTTGGTAGCCTTCACGGTTCTCAGAATCGCCTTCATTTTTGCCACATGGATGGGCATCATCCCGGTGAACGGTTCGTCCAGCAGACAGAACGGCGATGGCGAGAGTAACACCATCAGCGCTTCAACAATGCGGCGCCATCCGCCGGAGATATGTCCGGGTCTGAAGTCGAGCCAGTCGCCGATGTCGGCAAAGTGTTCTTCCAAAGCGCCCGGAGTGATTTGGTACAATCGGAGCGCCTGCCGAATAGTAAGCCAGGGTGGGATGAGGTAGTCCTGCGGGAGGTAGGCGATGTGCCGGGCGGCGAGGTATCCGGGACGCAGGGGCGCGTCGTCGATGCGCACGGATTTGTGCTCCGCCTGCATCACGCCGAAGACGATCCTCATAAGACAAGATTTTCCCGCGCCGTTTCGTCCCAACAGTCCGGTGATCTTGCCGGTCTCGCAACACGCATAGACGCTGGACAACACCGTCTTCTCCCCAAAGCGGAGAAAAATACTGTCAAAGGTTAAAGTCATGGGCCTTGAGAACCAGCATCGAAGCCAATAGCCACGTGGTAACGTCGACGGCGAACGCCCCGGTGTAAAGCTTCGTTTTTGAGTAGCCGAGGTTGTTGAAATAATAGAACTGGTCGCCCCTGAAGATCTCCACGTACGCGGCGAATCCCAGCGTGGGCAAAATTTTCAGGTACCAGGTCTTCGTAATGAAGACAAACGTGCCGGCCTGGGCCAGGAAGAAGCAATGGATCAGCGTGAACACCGTGCATGGCACCAGGAAGTTCCGGTAAAAGGTCAGGATCACCGCCATCGATCCCGAAAAGGCAAGGATTGTACCAGGATATAAATCCGTCCGCAGCCTTCCTTCGTCACTCTCTGTCTCACCGCACCCTTACATTGCACCACGGCTACCGAATCGCTAACTTGCAACCCAATCCGACCATGATCCACGAACTCCGCGACATTCTCTTCCTCGACATCGAAACCGTCGCCCATACCCACGATTACCCTTCGCTCGACGAACGCCTCAAGGGCCAGTGGGCGCGCAAAGCCGCATTCCTCAAACGCGACCGCGACCTTACGGACGAGGACATTTACCACGAACGCGCCGGCATCTACGCCGAGTTCGGCAAGGTGGTGTGCATCGCGGTCGGAAAATATTTCGACCATGAAGGGGGAAACCTCGGCCTGAAGACCAAGGTTTACGCCGGCCACGACGAGAAAGCCATCCTCGCCGAATTCAAGACCATGCTGGAAAAACTCGATTCATCCACCCTGCGCTTCTGCGCGCACAACGGAAAGGAGTTCGATTATCCCTATCTTTGCCGCAGGATGCTGATCAACGGAATCTCGCTGCCCGCGGCGCTCAACCTCAGCGGCAAGAAAGCCTGGGAGGTACAGCACCTCGACACCATGGAGCTATGGAAGTTCGGAGACTACAAAAACTTCACGTCGCTCGACTTGCTGGCCACGGTATTCGACATTCCCTCGAGCAAAGGCAAGATCGACGGCAGCCAGGTAAACCACGTCTACCATCGCGAAAACAACCTCGAAAAGATCAGCGAGTATTGCCGCGGCGATGTGGTCGTGCTGGCACAGTTATTTTTGAAACTCAAAGGTTATCCCCTCATCCCCGACGCCGACATTCTAATCGCCTGATGCCCCTATGAGCAAGAAAAAAAAGAAGGAAGTGCGCGCGACCCGTAGAAAGACCAAGACCAAGGAACAGTTCTCGCGATTACGCAACGCCATCGAATCGCTGCTCGGCGAAAGTCAGGGCCGCGGAATGACCTTCAAACAGATCACGCGAAAACTCGGCGTCAAAAAGAAGGAAGATATCAAAAGGGCCGGCGACTACCTCGACCAGCTTGAAGAGCAGGAAAAGATCAAACAACTCGGCAGCGGCCAGTATGTTTCCAATCGCCCCCACGACAATGTCAAGGGTGCCCTCTCCGGCAAAGTCGACCACGTGAGTTCGCGCTTCGCCTATGTCAAAATCGATGACAGCGAAGAAGAACTCGAAGTCTACGTCAAAGCACAGGACCTGGGTTCCGCAGTCCACGGGGACCGCGTCAAAGTAGTGCCCTTCGCGTCGCGGCACGGCGAGCATCCCGAAGGAAAAGTCGTGGAGGTGCTGCAGCGCAACCGAAACCGTTTCGTAGGAAAAATCGAAGTGTCGAAGAACTACGCTTTCGTGGTGGCGGATTTCCGCAAGATACACCAGGACTTTTTCGTTTACCCCGAACACATCAATGGCGCCAGGACCGGCGACAAGGTGATCGTGGAAGTGACCTCCTGGGCGGAACACGACAAAAAACCCGAAGCCAAAGTGGTCGAGATACTGGGAAAGGCCGGAGAGAACGAAGCGGAGATCCACTCCATCATGGCAGAGTTCGATCTGCCGTTCAGGTTCCCTGAAATCGTCGAAAGACAGGCGCAGGAAATGCCTGAAGAAATATCGCAACGCCAACTGGCAGGAAGGGCGGACTTCAGGAACGTCACCACATTTACTATCGACCCGGAAGACGCAAAAGACTTTGACGACGCCCTGTCGTTCCGAAAGCTCGACAACGGGAACTATGAAGTCGGCGTGCACATTGCCGACGTCACCCACTACGTCCAGCCGAATTCCATCCTGGACCAGGAGGCGTTCGACCGCGCCACGTCGGTCTACCTCGTCGACCGCACCATCCCTATGCTCCCCGAGCGGTTGTCGAACAACCTCTGCTCCCTGCGCCCGAATGAAGACAAACTCACATTTGCGGCCGTCTTCGAGATGGATGGCAAAGGCAAGGCTATCAAGGAGTGGTTTGGACGCACCGTCATCCATTCCGACCGAAGGTTCTCGTATGAAGAGGCCCAGGAAGTCATCGAGACGGGCCGGGGCGACTATGCCGAAGAGATCACCCTTCTCAACGACCTGGCGAAAAAGCTCCGAAAACAACGCTTCGCCAAAGGCGCTGTCAACTTCGAGACCACGGAAGTGAAATTCAAGCTCGACGCCCAGGGGCGACCGCTGGCCGTGATCCCTAAAATTCGCAAGGACGCGCACAAACTCATTGAGGAATTCATGTTGCTGGCAAACCGACAAGTCGCCACCTTCATCTGGGGTCACAAAAAAGGAAAGGAGAAGAATACCTTCGTCTATCGCATTCACGACTTCCCCGATCCCGAAAAGGTGAAGGACTTCGCCTTGTTCGCCAAACAGTTTGGGCACAAGATGAACGTGGACGAGCAATCCATCAGCCGTTCGCTGAACAAACTCATGGAAGAGATCGAAGGCAAGCCGGAGCAGAACGTCCTCGAGCAACTCGCGATCCGCACGATGGCAAAAGCCAAATACTCCACGGAGGGCAAGGGACACTTCGGGCTCGCTTTCCAGCACTACACGCACTTCACCTCACCCATTCGCCGTTACCCCGACATGATGGTACACCGCCTTCTTCAACATTATCTCGATGAAGGGAAACCCGTCAGCAAAACCGAATACGAAGAAAAATGCGTTCACTCCTCCGAGCGTGAGAAACGCGCAGCCGACGCGGAACGCGCATCCATCAAGTACAAACAGGTGGAGTTCATGACCCTTGCTGAAAAGAAAGTCTACGAAGGACTCATATCCGGCGTCACCGAATGGGGGATTTACGTGGAAATTATCGAAACCAAATGCGAAGGTATGATCCGCATGGCCGACCTTACCGACGATTATTATGAATTTGACGAGAAGCGGTACAGGATCATCGGCCGCCGGAACAAGAAAATGTATACGCTCGGTGACCGGATCACGGTGAAAGTAAAGAAGACCGACATCGACAAACGGTTGATCGACCTCGTGTTTGCGAAGAAGGGCGATCAGGAAGTGGAGTAAAAAGACAGAGGAGGCGAAGGAAGCCGAGGACGCAATGCTTTACCGCAATGACGCAAAGGGCGCGACGGTGCGCGAAGGATATTTCATGAAAGGGATAGAGAAAACGGGCAAACCCATCTTTGCCCACGTCAACGTGATGAGCCCGGAAAGTTCATGACAAGAAACCTTCGCGAGCAACTGCGTCGCCGCACCTTTGCGGTAAAATTTCGCACACTTGCCTTCTTCACACCACGCACGAACAACCATGAACCCCTACCTCCCCTGGATTGAAGCCAACATCAAAAAGCAGAAATACGGCAGCGACCCGGCGTCCCTTTACGATCCTATTCGCTACATCATGGGCATCGGCGGCAAGCGATTGCGACCAGCGCTGACGTTGCACGCCTACGCATTATTTAAGAAAGACGTCAGGCGAATCGTTCCTTACGCGACAGCTGTGGAGGCGTTTCACAACTTCACGCTCATGCACGATGACATCATGGACAAAGCGCCGCTCCGCCGTGGAAGAAAGACGGTCCATGAAAAGTGGAACGTCAACACGGCCATTCTTTCGGGCGATGTCATGCTCGTCAAGGTGTATGACATGTTCCTTTCCCTCGAGGCCGGCACGATGAAAGAAGTCGTCATGGCGTTCAACCGTTGCGCCGCGGAAGTGTGTGAAGGCCAGCAATGGGATATGGAATTCGAACGGCTGAACGGTGTCAGCGAGAAGCAATACCTCGACATGATCCGTCGTAAGACTGCCGCGCTGTTGGGATTCAGTCTTGAACTCGGCGCCATTCTCGCGGGCGCCTCTCGTGAAGACCGAAAGGCCCTCTACCACTTCGGCCTCAACGTCGGCATCGCTTTCCAACTCATGGACGATTACCTCGACGCCTACGCCGACCCGGAGAAATTCGGAAAACAAGTCGGCGGCGACATCATCGCCAACAAGAAGACCTACCTGCTCATTAAAGCCCTCGAACACGCACGCGGCAACGACAAGAAAAAACTGCAGTCGTGGTTGAAACGCAAAGACTTCGACGCAGAAGAAAAAGTTTCGTCCATCATTGGGATCTATAACCTGCTCGGCGTGGGCGCGCTCGTCCGAAAAAAGATCGACCAGTATTTTAAAAAGGGATTTTCCAGCCTGGCGAAAGTGAAAGGGAGAAGGGAGGCGAAACGCGAGTTGGAGTTGTTTACGTTGGGGTTGGTGGAGCGGCAGCGGTGATGTGTCGATGGAGTAGGCGAGGGCGCAGGGATTTTGCCGCAATGGCGCGGAGGACGCTAAGCTCCGCAAAGAAATTTTAGCAGAAAGCAACCACTCAGGGACAAAATACAATCACAACCGCCTTTGCGATTTCTCTGCGCACATGGCGCCTTCGCGGTAAAGCCCTGCGTCCTCCGCTGCCTCCGCGTCCCTACCCCAGAGCCCTCTCCATATCCCCCACCAGATCCCCAACATCCTCAATCCCCACCGACAACCTCACCAGATTATCCGATACGCCGATGTTTGCGCGCTCTTCGGCGCTCATCTTCGCGTGTGAAGTTCGCGCGGGAGACGTGATGGTAGACTCGACGCCACCGAGGCTGATGGCCCGGCGAATGAGTTGAAGTCGGGACATGAACGCTGCCGCATCACCCTTCGTCTCGAACGAGAGCATGCCCCCGAACCCGCCGGGCATCTGCGCGCGGGCCACCCCGTGGCCGCGGTGGTCCTTCAAGCCCGGATAGTACACTTTCCCCACGCGCGAATTGCCGCTGAGGAACCTGGCGATGGCCATCGCGTTTTCATTCTGCTGACGAACCCGTAACACAATCGTCTTGAGGGACCGTTCCACGAGCCAGCATGCGTGGGCATCCAGCGATCCCCCAAAGTGGATGGCACTCCCGTGAACCTTTTGAATAAGGTTCTTCGAAGCGAGCACCGCACCGCAGGCGAGGTCACTATGACCGCCGATGTATTTTGTGCCGCTGTGGGCCACAATGTCGATGCCCAGGGAAATGGGATTCTGGTTCACAGGCGACGCGAACGTATTGTCGATCATGGCGAGGAGGTTGTGTGTGCGCGCGATCCTGGCCACGGCCGAAAGATCCGTAATCTTCAGTGTAGGATTCGATGGCGTCTCCACATAAATAAGGCGCGTTTCCTTGCGGATAGCCTTCTCGAAATTCCCGGGATCGGCGCCGTCGACGAAGGTGTAGTCGATCCCGAAGCGGGGGAACTCGTTGACGATGGCGTGGTAGGTGCCTCCGTAGAGATCGTTCTGGAAGATCACGTGATCACCCTTTTTTACCATGGCAAAGAGGGCGGTGAGAATGGCCGCCATGCCGGAACTGAAGACGATACCATCCTCCGCATTCTCCAGGGCGGCGAGTTTCTCCGCCACGGATTGCTGGTTGGGCGTATTGAAATACCGTGGGTATAGTGTAGACTCAACCTCTTCGTAATCGTATGCGGAGGAGGGAAAGATCGGGTTGACGGTACCCTTGAAGCGCGGGTCGCCGTGGGAGCCGCTGTGCACACTTTGGGTTAGCTTTGAAGCGAATTTTGTCATGAATGGAGTATTAAAAATCGTCTAAAGATACATCACCGTCTCCCAAAAAATCACATTTGAAAAAAATCGGTATTTTGTCCCTATGTTAAACTAAACCCCAATCAACATGGCTAACCAGTTCAACCGAAACGTCGGGAAGGGCGTTCTGAAGAAAGATGCGCAGGCGTGGATCAATACCTACCAGCAAGCATTCCCAAAAGATACAAGGTCGGTGTTCTACGGACGCGATGCGCTGGAAAAAATCCTGTCAAATCAGGAGTTCACGGGAATAAGCTTTTTCTTCTGCCGCAAGGTCAACGAACCAGGCGCGCCTTACAACGACCTCGTCCTTGTAGGTACCTATGAGGACGGATCACTGGCGTGGGATAAAGGCGACTCTTCTGGAATACAAACCATGGATGATCCGGACGGTGGTTACAACAACGGGTTGCTTTGCCCCCCGAACTGTCCTAAATAGTCCTCGCGCCTGCGCATGACGTTTTTTTGGACGCTGTATTACGGCTACATCGCTATTTCCCTTGTTGCGATGTTCTTTCTTTGGCGAAACTTCAGTCGTCAGCCCCTATCCTTTAGGTGGCTGGCGATTGCGGTAAGCACGTCGATCTTGTTCGATCTTGTGTCGCTCCTGGTCCTGAAGCTGCGGTTGCCCGTGGTCAATGTCGTTGCCAGTTCTTATGCAGCCGTGGGTGTACCGTTGTTTGGCGTATTTTTCTACCACGCTATTGGGTCGCCTCGGTTGAAGAAATGGTTCGTCTCCGTGAACATTGTCTACGTGACCTTTGCCCTGGTCAACTTTACCCTTATTCAGACTAACCACATCAACTCGTATACACACACGATCCAATCCATCCTGATTGCCAGCTACTCCATCCTCTATTACTTCCAGCTTCTAAAGGATCTTCCCACCCAGGAGGTGCAGACGCTCCCCTTATTTTGGGTGGTCTCAGGGTTATTCCTCGCTTACTCCGGCTACATCGCGATCTTTGGCATGACAGAATACATGATCAGTCATAGGAACGACCCCAACATTGTTCCGTCAATTATGCATCATGTATTGACCGTGATTCAGAACGTGCTCATCGCGATCGGTGTGTGGCTGCAACTCAGGCGCAGGCCTGTCTGAACGTCGGGGGATTTCTGTTTGGTTCTCAAGAACTTTCCTTGTAGATTTTGCGTCGGACCCTTACCCCGGGTTAAACACGGATGGACGACGCTTCGACTACCGAGATCTACCTCATGATCGCCGTTGGCATTGTGGCCATGCTGATGATGGCCGGCTCCATCGTGGTGTTTGTCGTCTTCTACCAGAAGCGGATGATCCAAGAACAGATGAAACGCCAGGTGATGGAGTTCGACCACCAGAAGCGGATGATGCAGGCCGAACTCGAATCGCAGGAGAGCGAACGGCGGCGCCTTGCCGCAGACCTTCACGACAGCATCGGAGGCATGTTGTCGGCCATACGGGTGGGGTTGAGTACCATTGCCAAAGCGCTTCCCGACCCGACGGCGGTCAAAGAGACGAAGCAGATGCTCGACGAGACCATCACCTCCGTACGAAGGATAAGTCGCGACCTGCTCCCCTCCACGCTGGAGAAATTCGGCTTCATTCCCGCCATCCGCGAAATGTGTGAACGCTTTCAGGGTACGTCGGCCATTGCCGTCACTTTCCGCGAAGCGGGTGCGGTCCCTGAGTTGGATACGCAAAAGCAACTGATGATCTTCCGCATCACGCAGGAGCTGCTGAACAACGCGATCAAACACGCGCAGGCCGGGACCATTGAAGTCAGCGTCGAGCGGTCGAAGGAATTTACCGTAACCGTTGAAGACGACGGCGTAGGATTCGACGTCGACACATACAAAACCAACAAACAACTTGCAAAAGGCCTGGGTCTTTTTAATATTGAGAACCGCGCCCGGCTTATCGGGGCGGCTATTGCATACGACCGACGCGACCCGAAAGGTACCCGCGTTACGCTAACCCTGCCGTTGACACCATGAAGAGCGGACTGACAGTTTACCTCGCCGACGATCACACGCTGTTCCGCAAGGCGATGGTTAATCTCATCCGCGAGTTTCCCGACGTGAGCGAAGTAAAAGACGCCGAAAACGGCAAGCAACTGCTCTCCCTCATCCGGGAATCCCGGCCCGATGTGGCGATCATCGACCTGCAGATGCCGGTCATGGATGGAACCGAAGCCAGCCAGATCATCATCAGCAAATACCCCCACGTCAAGATCATCATCCTCACGATGCACGACAGTGACCGGTACATCCTCCACATGATGGAGATGGGCGTGCATGCCTTCCTCCTAAAGAACACGGAACCCGACGAACTCGAAGCCGCCATCAAGGCCGTACACGAAAAGGATTTTTACCACAACGACCTCGTCGCCATGGTGCTTCGGAAAAACGTCCGGCAAAAAAGCATATCGCAGCGGCCGGACTTTGCGCCCAACGACCTCAGCGAGCGGGAAAAGGAAATCATCCGGCTCGTTTGCCAGGAACTGACCATTAAGGAGATCGGCGACCGCCTTAGCCTTAGCGAAAACACGATCCGAAACCACAAGGCCAACATCATGGAGAAAATCGAGGTCAACAACGCAATTGGTCTAGTCAAGTACGCCTACCAGACCGGCCTCCTTAAATAATCGCGATAAGTCCAGTAGTATTTTTGTACTATTTTGATAGTACAATTGTACTAGTCGTGTTTGCGATCCTCGGTGCCAAAAACCGGTTTTTTCGCCTATTTCCGCATACATGCCCCTTTTTCCGCTGAATCCAGCGGTTGCGCCGCAATTACATGATTCATTGATTTAACGAAATTCCGGAAACGGTTGGGTTAGGGCACTCCGATGCCCTTTTTACTATGAAGATACTTGTGGTTCACAGGCAGGAGGTGGTGGCAGACCAAATCAGGTCCATACTCAGGGACAACAACCCCGTTGTCATCCATTGCGATTCAGGTTTTGATGGGCTCTTAACCTCACGAATCGAAAACTTTGACCTGATCATCTGCGGTATCGACCTGCCTGTGGTCACAGGTTTCGAAATGGTGCGGGCCATCCGCAACAACTCGATCAACCGGAAAGTCGCTGTCATCATGATGGCGGAGGAACTCAACTACAAGACCGATCACCTGGGCACCGCGCTCGGCGTCGCCGGAATGCTCGTCCAGAACGACATGGATGAAAAGTTGGGGCGAATCGTAAAGGATGCATTTTTTACCAAAGCCACCCGCCGCGGCGGGGCGGTCAACGCTTCGCTCACCAGCACCTGACTATACTAGAGGACCCCCTTTAGCCCTTTCTGATCCCGTAAGGATTCGCGTATTACCGCAATCTTTACGGGTTTTTACCTTTTCGTCATCCTTTCTTACACGCTTGAAACTCAACCAAATAGTTTCCGTTATTCGCAGTATCAACCAACCACTACCGCGCATGACTACCGTTCGTCATAAGCTGGAACTCCTCGAATCCATTGAATCCCTTACGGCGTTTCAACGCGCCCGTGTGCTTGCGTACATCCGCGGCCTTAGGCCGGTCAATCACGACGAGGACGCCCACGAAATTATGAAGCGCCAGGCCCTCCTCGAAATCCGCCAGGCCTTAAGAAACCAGGACGCCATAGGGGTTCAGTCCTGACACAGGGTTCGTTAGTGGAAATTACCATTGGCGTTCACCCGTGCCTTGAGCAGGTGGAAGGTGCCAACGGTTGCCGAGGGTGCCTAATGGTGTTTCACATATTGCTCCCACTTTTCAATGGCATTCACAAAATCCTCCGGTAATTCCGAATCGAACCTCATGGGCTGCTTTGTGGCGGGATGAATAAAGCCGAGCGTTTTCGCGTGCAGCGCCTGTCGGGGAATCAGTTTGAAACAGTTCTCTACAAATTGTCTGTACTTTGAGAACACCGTCCCCTTCAACACCTGATCGCCGCCGTACATCGCATCGTTGAACAATGTATGCCCGATGTACTTCATGTGTGCCCTGATCTGATGGGTACGCCCCGTTTCCAGCCGGCACTCCACCAGCGAGACGTAGCGGAGATCCTTCATAAGCTTGTAATGGGTGATGGCGTGCCGGCCGAAATCCCCTTCGGGAAATGCAACGGTCACGCGCCGGTCCTTCAGACTTCTTCCGACATGCACATCGATCGTTCCTTCCGGCGGATCGGGAACGCCCCACACAAGCGCCCAGTAGGTGCGTTCAATGGTATGGTCGAAGAATTGTTTCGCCAGGTGCGTCAATGCTGTTTCTGACTTCGCCACCACCAGCAATCCCGAGGTATCCTTGTCAATGCGGTGAACCAGTCCCGGCCTGCCTTCATTGCCCGGCATTTCGGGGAGGTTCTGAAAATGATAAGCCAGCGCGTTGACGAGCGTGCCGTTCCAGTTCTGGTAGGCGGGATGAACGACCATGCCCGCAGGTTTATCAATGACCAGCAGGTGTTCATCTTCGAAAACGATATTTAATGGAATATTTTCAGGGACAACTTCCGTATCGCGCGGCGGCTGCGGCAGCGAGATGGTAATCACATCGACGGGATGAACCTTGTAGTTGGGTTTCACAGGCTTGTCATTCACTTTGACAAATCCAACATGCATGGCGTCCTGCAGTTTCGTGCGGGTCACATTCGGAAGCCGTGCCATCAGGAACTTGTCGATCCGGATCAACGCTTGTCCGCGGTCAGCCACGATGCGATGGTGTTCAAACAACAATTCGTCCTGATCGTCCTGGATTTCGTTTTCGCCCATGGGGCAAAGGTATCACCTCCATTGCAAACTTTGGCACACGCCGGCTAGAACGTCTTGTTCTTCCAGCGGCCGGACTTCATGTAAAAGAATGCCATACAGAACATCGACAGCCAGTATACCCACTCCGAAGCCCATCCCCAGGTGATCGGAAGCCGGAGGTATTCGAGCACAACGTACACGTATACGCTGTAAAGGATAATCGTAATCAGTTCGATCATGAGGTTTACGGTCGTATTCCCCGTGCCGGTGACGGCGTTGAGCCACACGGTCCCGAACGACATCAGCAAAAGCGCAAACGAGACGACGTAAACCACGGGTTTGGCATCGTCGATAAAATCCTGCCCCTGCCCGTAGAACGACAGAAACCATTCCGGCCGGACTACCAGGGCGATAAACAAGAGGGATGAAAACGTGACGCTGACTTTTACCACCCGTCTGACCAGCGGAAGCACTTCGCCCTCCCTTCCCTGCCCGATGATATTGCTCACCATCGTGTTGGTTGCTGATGCAAACGCCCACGAAAAGATTCCGAACAAGCCGAAGATGTTTCGCATGGTGTTGGATATCGCCAGGGCGCGCTCGCCATGGTGCTCAACCAGGATGTAGAAGTATTCCCACGTCGCGATGCTGATGGCGTATTGGGCAATCAGCGGTGACGACTTCGTCAGGATGAGCCGGCTGATCTTTCCATCGAGGCGGATGTCCTCAAAGAACGAAAACCGCCGATGAAACCCTTTGCCGTGGATGATGGCGTAGATCACTACCAGCCCGGTGCCTTCGGCGACGATTGAGGCATAAGCCGCGCCGTTGAAGCCGATCGCCGGAAGGCCAAGCTTACCATAGATCAGACCATAATCGAGGACAATGTTGGTAACGGCCTCGGCGAGCGTTCCCCACACCAGGAACTTCGACTGGTTCGTTCCCACCAGGAGCGCATTGCGCATCACATAAAGATACAGCAAGGGCAAGCCCCAAATCCTGATCAGAAGGAAATCGATGACTTGCTCCGCAATGGCGGCGTCATGGATGGTCTTTCGAAGAACCATGGGCGCAAGGGTGTACGTTGCAAGTATTCCCATTCCCGCAATAACAAGGGCGATCCAAACACCATGGAAGAACAATCGTCCAATCTCTTTGGAAAGGTTTTGCCCCGCCCGGCGCGCGATCAGCGCCTGAAGGCCATTATTGAGCCCGTTGCCGATGACGGCGAAGATCAGGTAGTAAACACCGGTGATGCCCGCACTCGCCAACTCTTGCTGGCCCAACCCGCCGAGAAAAATGTTGTTGGTAATGAAGTTGATCTGGGGAACGAGCATGGCCAGCGAGATTGGCAACGCCAGTCTCAGAATAGCACGATAACCCGTTTGAATCCGTAAGTCCATAATATGGAACGCAAAGAAAGCTAAAAACGAGCGAGGAAGGAGTGCGCCGGCCACCGTCCCGTCGCATTTTTTGCAAGACCGCGGCCACCACCGACTACAGTTTTGCGTTTTTCGCCACCGGCATGCTTCGTTGGTCGCGTTGCCCGCGATTACTGCAAAAGATATACACTGCGAGGGGTATTATCGAAAATTCGCGCACGCACACCTGCCGTAAATTTCATGTGTAAAAACAATGTTAGACGAAACCCGACTTGCCATGAAACGCACAGCATTTCCCATCATCCTTCTCCTGGCCTCGCTTTTGCCGAACGTCGTTCTCGCGCAAACGCCCGATAGCGCCGCGGTCATCCGACCGGTGAATCTCAGCGGCCCGCGGTTCGGCGTAACGTATTTAACGCACGACACCTACCGCGGCCTGCAGGATTGGGTGGGTGATATTAATCCCATGATTACCCAGTTCGGCTGGCAATTGGAAACGCGGTTCTTCACCCTGCCGACAGGCACTGTGGGCCTGGTGGAGTGGGTGTTCCTGGTCGGCGGAATGGATCAAAACCTATTTCTCCCGAGTGTGAGTTGCCTGGTGGGCGTGCGCAACGCGCGGGGTATGGAATTCGGCTTCGGCCCGAACCTTTCGATTGGGGGCGTGGCTTTTGCTTTTGCTGCCGGCGTAACTTTGCGATCAAACCACGTTAACTTCCCGATCAATGTCGCATTTGTTCCCTCACAGCATGGAGGGCGTATCGGTCTGCTTGTCGGATTTAACACGCGAAAGCGGTGATGGATCGTCTGGCAGCCAGGGCAGTAACAGGCCAAAGGTCCAGACGCCAAGCATCGCGGCGGCAAAGATCACCAGCACGGCCGCATAGCCGGCTCCGATGAGCGTATACAAGGGTCCAGGGCACGCGCCGGTGAGCGCCCATCCAAAACCAAAGGTGAGGCTTCCGAAGATCACACCATGGTGGTAAGGCTTTAGCGGCTTTTGGATGGGATCACCCTCTATCGATCGGGTGTTGAGTTTACGGATCAGCCACAACGACAACGCGCCGACGGGAACCGCGGTCATGAAAATGCCATACATGTGAAAACTCTGGAAGTAGAACATTTCCTGAATACGATACCAGGAGACCGCTTCGCCCTTTGTCAGTGCCAGTCCAAAAACAATCCCTACCAGGAGATACTTCAGGTTCTTCATGGGGTCAGGATTAGCGGAAGTACAAAGTGACTGACCAGGATCCCGCCGATAAAAAACCCGGCAGTCGCGATGAGCGACGGCCACTGCAGGGCCGACAAACCGAAAATTCCATGGCCCGACGTACAGCCGCGCGCATACCGTGTCCCGAACCCGACGAGGAACCCACCGAAGACCATCATCACGAGGCCCTGCCAGGTGCCGAGCGCATTAAGATTGAAAATGCTTTCCGGCATAAGACCCTCCGTGCTGTTGATTCCCCACGATTGAAACAGCCCCCGCGTTTCCATGCTCACCTGAACAGGGTTGGGGTTGGCCAATACATAGCCGCCAAGAAACCCACCGATCAAAATGCCTCCGGCGAAAAAAAGATTCCAGCTATCCTTCTTCCAGTCGTAGTTGAAGAACGGAATCTTTCCCGCATAGCATGCGGCGCATACCTGGCGCAACGTCGATGAGATACCCAGCCGTTTGTTGCCTAACAACAGTAAGGCAGGCACGGTAAGGCCAATGATGATCCCGGACACATACCAGGGCCACGGTTTATAAAGGACTTCCATCGTTTTCAGAAGTTTAATTGTCGTGAGAAAGAGAAGTACGTGAAAGTTATCATAATTTTCATGTTCACCTGATATGAAAATGAAAAATCCCGGAATCGCCATAATTGGAGGCGGCAACCTCGGAGCGGCCATTGCCGAAGGGCTTATCAAAAGCGGCTTTGCAGAACCAAAGAAAATTACTGTCACGCGCAGGAACACGGAAGCGATCCAACACCTTCGCGCGCTCGGCGCCGGGGTAACGAGCGACAATGCCGCTGCCATCGAAAACAACGACGTGATTATCGTGGCGTTGAAGCCCTACAACGTACGGGAAGTGCTCGAGAGCCTGAAGGAAAGATTCGACCCGGCGCGTCACGTGGTGATCAGCGTGGTTACCGGTCTGTATCTTAAAGACCTCGCATCGATCATCGACCACGGCGTTCCGCTTTTTCGGGCGATGCCGAACACCGCTATCGCCATCAGCGAATCGGTAACCTGCCTCTGCCACCACGGGGCGACAGACACGCAGGTGGCCTACGTGTCGCGGTTGTTCGACCAGCTTGGCATTGCCATACACATCGACGAAAAGTTGATGGATGCGGCAACCGTTCTCGGCGCATGTGGTGTGGCCTATGCATTGCGTTTTATTCGCGCCGCAACCCAAGGCGGCATCGAGATTGGGTTCGACGCCAAAACGGCCAGCCTCATCGCCGCGCAAACGGTCAAGGGTTCGGCGGAGTTGCTGTTACAACTCAACCGGCACCCCGAGGAAGAGATCGACAAGGTGACCACGCCGAAAGGATGCACGATCGTCGGCCTGAACGAAATGGAACACCAGGGGTTCAGCTCCTCCCTGATCAAAGGTATTTGTGCGTCGTTCGAGCGGATTGTCAGTTGAGGAGCGGGCAAAGGAGCGCAAAGAAGATATTTGAAAAATGGCATTGCGAAACCTCCACGTCCATTGTGTCACTGCGGTAAAACGCTGCGCCCTTCGCTCCCTGGGCTTTCACCGACACTATAGCTTCGTCCGGAGAAACGCTGCCGTATGACCCTTGCCCTTTTTGACCATATCCTCCGGCGTACCCGCGAAAAGTAACTGTCCCCCCTTCTTTTCACCGCCCTCAGGGCCGAGGTCGATGATCCAGTCTGCGCACTTGATGACTTCAAGGTTGTGCTCGATCACGACTACGGTGTGCCCCTGGTCCACCAGCGCATTGATCGCTCTCAACAGTTTTGAGATGTCGTGAAAATGAAGGCCGGTGGTGGGCTCGTCGAAAATGAACATGATTTGCCCGTCGGTGTGGTTCTTGCCCAGGAACGAAGCCAGCTTCACGCGCTGCGCCTCGCCCCCACTCAGGGAGTTCGATGATTGTCCCAGCTTCACATAGCCGAGCCCCACGTCATAGAGCGGAGCGATCTTGTCATATACCGGTTTCCTGTCTACGAAAAATTCGAGCGCATCGGCGACGGTCAGGTCGAGCACGTCGGCAATGCTTTTGCCTTTGTATTCAATATCGAGCACCTCCTGCTTGAAACGTTTACCATGACAGCTTTCACATTTGAGAAAAATGTCCGCCATGAATTGCATTTCCACCTTGATCTCGCCTTCACCCTGGCAGGTGTCACAGCGTCCCCCCTCCACATTGAACGAAAAATGCGAAGGTTTGTACCCGCGTTGTTTTGCCAGCGGCTGGTCCGCGAAAAGCTGGCGAATGACATCGTAGGCTTTTACGTAGCTGATGGGGTTCGACCGCGACGATTTGCCGATGGGGTTCTGGTCGACAAACTCGACCTGGGTGATACGGCCGACATCGCCGTCAAGCTTGTCATACCGTCCGGGTGCTTCCGCCACCGTTCCGTTCATCCTCCCGACCGCCGGATAGAGTATCTTCTTGATTAATGTCGATTTGCCCGAACCACTGACGCCGGTCACCACGGTTAGCACGCCAAGCGGAAACTTTACGGTCAGGTTCTTCAGGTTGTTTTCGCGTGCACCCACCACCGTGATTGCGTCTCTCCACTTTCTGCGCTTCGCTGGAACGGCAATCTTTTCAATGCCTTTGAGGTAGGCGGTAGTATGCGATCGGATGTTTCCGTTCACCTCCGATACCGACCCCTGGAAGACGAGTTCGCCTCCGTGGCTTCCAGCGTCAGGACCGATGTCGATGATCTGGTCGGCCGCGCGCATAATCTCTTCCTCGTGTTCAACGACAATTACGGTGTTGCCCATATCCCGAAGCGCCTTCAATACCTCCACCATACGCGCTGTGTCGCGGGGATGCAGGCCAATGCTGGGTTCATCGAGGACGTACATCGAGCCGACCAGCGCGCTGCCCAGCGAGGTTGCCAGCTTGATACGCTGGTACTCCCCACCGGAAAGCGTCGCCGTAATTCTGTTGAGTGTAAGATACCCAAGCCCTACCTTCACCAGGTAACTGAGGCGGGTCGTGATTTCGGTGAGTATGCGTTCGGAAATTTTCCGCTCATGGGCCGGAAGGCGGAGCTTTTGAAAGAAGGCCAGCATATCCTCAACGGGCATCAGTACGAGATCGGTAATGGAGGTGTCGGCGATCTTCACGTATTGGGCATCCTTTCGCAAGCGGGTCCCCTTGCAATCCGGGCAGTTTGTTCTGCCACGGTATCGCGACAGCATTACGCGGTACTGGATCTTATAGCTCTTCGACTCCAGGTGTTTAAAGAAATCGTTGATGCCATCGAAAAACTCGTTGCCCTCCCAAAGAAGGTCGCGTTCTTTTGGAGAAAGGTCGCTGTACGCCCGGTGGATCGGAAAATCGAACTTGATCGCAGTCTTCACCAGCGGTTTCAACCATTGACTCATCGACTCCGTGCGCCATGGTGCTACAGCACCCTCGTACACCGAAAGGGTCTTATCAGGAATGACGAGGTCTTCATCAATACCCAGCACCTTGCCAAAACCTTCACACGTGCGGCAGGCGCCATAAGGATTATTGAAGCTGAAGAAGTTCACCGACGGTTCGGTGAAAGTGATGCCGTCGAGTTCGAACCGATCCGAGAAAAGCATCTTGTCCCGGCCCTCGGCATAGACGATGCAGTCACCTTCGCCTTCGAAGAATGCCGTCTGGACGGAATCCGATAGCCGGAAAACGGTGTCTTCATCATCGGGTGCAACCGCAGCGCGGTCAATAAGGATTTCTATTTCGCCTTCAATTTTCAGGGCCTTCTTCCTTTTCCCGTTTCCGGGGGGCGCCAGGAGTTCTTCGATAAACCTGGTTTCGCCATTGACGAGTACCCGGGCGAAACCCTTACTGAGGAGGAGGGTCAATTCATCCGCCATCTTGCGTCCTTTCCGGACATGAAGCGGACAGGCAACCATGACGCGGGTTCCCGCCTGAAGTTCGTTTATCCGGTTGACGACGTCGGTGACCGAGTCACGGCGGACTTCTTTTCCACTTACCGGAGAAATCGTTTTTCCTATGCGGGCAAACAGCAGCTTGAGGTAATCATAGATTTCCGTGGTCGTGCCGACGGTAGACCGCGGGTTTCGCGTGTTAACCTTTTGTTCAATGGCGATGGCCGGCGATACGCCCCGGATGTAATCGACGTCAGGCTTTTCCATGCGGCCGAGGAACTGTCGGGCGTAAGCGCTCAGGCTTTCCACATACATACGCTGGCCTTCGGCGAAAAGCGTGTCGAATGCCAGCGACGACTTGCCGGAACCGGAAAGGCCTGTAACGACCACCAATTTGTTACGCGGGATAGCGACACTAAGGTTCTTCAGGTTATTGACCCGCGCCCGTTTTATGATGATAAAATTCCTCGGATCGAGGTCGTCTAACCGGACATCGCTCGCCGTTTGAGATGCGCTCATTAAGTTGAAATAAAATTCCCGGAAAAAGGGTTCATTATCAGCAAACAAAAACACCACCCTCCCGGATGGTGTTCATTGAATGTGTTTCAGTCTGATTCAATTGTCAAAGTCTGGGTCATAACTCGCCTCCCGCCTTTTCTGTCCGCCCCCGTCCTCTTCATAATCATCCCGCTCTTCTCCGGAGGCGTATTCGTCATCCGTTCCATAGGTGTCGTCATCATCGCCCACGGCGTCCTTTTCAAATTCCGCCACAGGGTTTGCCTCCACATCATACTCCCCATCGCTATTCTTGGTGGCAGGTACTTTAATGAGATAGGTGGCGTCTTCGGTTTCCAGGGGAAAGACAAAGATCGGTTCCTTCTTGGCGTTGGTGATGCGGGTAATGCTGCTTTCGTATCCGTTGGGATACTGCTCTCTCATGAGGTCCCGGAGGTCGTCAGAAAGGTTCTCCAAACTCTTTATAACGCGCTTTTTGCTGATCGGCATATATACCCCGTCGAAAAAATTTTTATGCGACAAATACCCAAAGAAATTATCTAGAAGGCAAGATTTTTTAGGAAAAAGTTTTGAGGGAATTGGCGAAAGTTTCATACCTTTTGGATTCAATCGTTGAACCAAAACCCGCACAATATCGAGAGAGACCTCTACGTTACCTTAAATGTGAAGCAGAATGATAGACAAGGGATTCAGCGACAGCCATTTAGTGTCGCTCTATCAAAACGGTAACGAAGAAGCTTTCGAAGTGCTCCTCCACCGACACAAATCCAGAGTTTATACAGCAATATACCTGATCGTAAAGGACCGGTATACGGCTGAGGACTTACTGCAGGAAACGTTCGTCAAGGCGATCAACACCATCCGCAATGGAAGGTACAATGAAGAAGGTAAGTTCCTGCCCTGGATCAGCAGAATCGCCCACAACCTGGCGATCGATCACTTTCGAAAAGACAAACGTTACCCCGAGATAATACTGGAAGACGGAAGCCGCCTGTTCAATTCCATCGAGTTTGCAGACGACTCCGCCGAAGAAAAACAGATGCTGCGTGAGACGCGGTCGCGCCTGAGGGATTGTATCAAGGAGCTGCCCGTCGAACAAAAACAGGTCCTTATTATGAGGCACTACCTCAACATGAGTTTCCAGGAAATCGCCGACCGCACTGGCGTCAGCATCAACACGGCGCTCGGAAGGATGCGCTATGCGCTGATCAACCTGCGCAAGAAGATGACGAAATACAGAGCCTATGATAAAAACTTTTACCCAAACGGATCTAATCAGGTATCTATACCGAGAGACTACGGAGGAGGAGGAGAGGGAGATTAACAAGGCCCTCCTCTGTGACAGCGAGCTAATGGCATTGTGCGATGAGCTTCGCGCGACCCTCCGGGAAATGAATGACGTAAAACTCGAACCGTCGGCTACCACGGTGCTCAGTATCCTCACGCATTCGAGGAATACCCAGCCAAAAGAGGCGTAGCGGGTTAGGCGTTACAAGCGTTTTATCCTGATGTTGCGCCAGCGCACCTTCACGCCGCCGCCGTCGTGAATCTGAAGGGCTATGCGCCCTTCGGTGTCGCCGATTTTCTGGTCGTCAAGAGTAACCATCTGTACATCGTTCAGCCAGGTGGCTACATTGTCGCCGCTTACACGGACCACCATCTTGTTCCACTCACCTTCCTTCAAGACGTCTTCGTTCTCAGGCGCCGGCTTGATCAGCCATCCCCGCCCGTAGGATTCATAAATGCCCCCCGTGTTGCGGTTCATCGGCGCAACCTCGGCCTGCCAACCGCTGACCTTGGTTCCTTCTATTTCGCTATGGAAAAACACGCCGCTGTTCCCATTTGACTCCTGCTTGAACTCCAACTCGAGTTCAAAATCCTTAAACCTTTCATCGGTGGCCAGATAGCCGTACGCCCGGTCGGGGCCGCTCTCACAAATGAGTTCGCCATTTTCGACATACCATTTTTCCGTCCCGAAAATTTCCCAGCCGGTCAGGTCTTTACCGTTGAACAAGTCTGCCTGTCCATATGCCGTCAGGCTGGCACCGATTATCAACACGAGAAGCGGGATGTGTTTCATATAGCTGTATTCAGTTCACCCCAAGATAGCGAAAGGTGCCATTTCAACGAGGGTCGCGCGGATCTTTTCGCAGGATTTCATTCAACACCGCCTGCGAATCCACAGATTCCTCCATTTATTTGCAGCGTGAAAGTGCTGATCGTCCATCAACATTTCAAGTCTCCCTCCACCGGGGGAGCGATCCGCTCATGGTATCTCGGCCAGGCCCTCGTGGAAAGGAATCATCGGGTTGTCGTTATTACCGCGCATTCCGCGAAACGCTACCAGGTGGATACCGTGGACGGAATGGAAGTGCACTTTCTCCCCATCCCCTATGACAACCGGTTTGGGTTCGTTAAAAGGATTGTCGCGTTTCTCCGTTTCACCAGGGCAAGTGTCCGACTGGCGCAGCAATTCGCAGACTTCGACCTTTGCTACGCCATGTCGGTGCCCCTTACCGTTGGCATCGCCGCCCGAAAAATCCAACGCCGGCATGGCATCCCCTTCATCTTTGAAGTCGGGGATCTCTGGCCCGACGCACCCCTTCAAATGGGCGTGTTCAAAGGCATACCCATCAGTCGCTGGTTGTATGCACTTGAGCGCAGGATCTACCATTCGGCACACCGGATCGTGGCCCTTTCACCCGCGATCCAAGAGGCGATTGGCCAGAAGAGTGGAAGGCGCGACGTCGACCTCATTTCCAACATGGCCGACACCGATTTTTATCAGCCTTCTTCAAAGAACAACACCCTTGAAAAGAAATTCGGCGTGGAAAACAGCTTCGTGGTCGCTTATATTGGCGCCGTCGGCGAGGCTAACGGCCTGGAACATTTTATTGCCTGCGCGCGATCCGCGTTCGACGCCGCGCTGCCAATACGCTTCATCCTCTGCGGCGACGGCGCCAGACTTCCCCATATTCGATCAATGGCGGATCGTCAGTCTTTGCCGAACTTTTCCATTGTCCCGTTCCAGACGCGCGGCGGTGTAAGGGATTTACTCAACGTTACAGACGCCGTATTCATCAGTTACAAGCCGGTGCCGATCCTCGAGACGGGTTCGCCCAACAAGTATTTTGACGGACTGGCGGCGGGCAAGCTTGTCATCACGAACTTTGGCGGCTGGATCGCCCACGAAATTGAGACATGCCGTTGTGGCGTCCGGCTCAATGTTGACGACCCCGCTGACTTTGTGACGGCGATCAGCCCATTCCTTCATAGCCCGGCCCTGCTGAAGGAATTTCAATTGAATGCCCGGGCGCTGGCCGAGCGAAAGTACGCGCGACGGATTTTGAGCGAACGGTTTGTCGGCATTCTCAGTGAGGTCAGTTCCTGATTTTTATCCCTTCATAGATTTCACCTAGGGGAATCCGGACCTGGACGGTCGCGATAAGAAGGGTTTCATCGAGTCGTTTATATTCGTAAAGCTCCCAGTGAAGGCGTTCATTGAGTTTGAAAACCTCCACGTTGACGGCCTCGGAATCAACAAGAATGTACTCCTTCAGTGCGGGAATGTCGCGGTACAGTTTGAATTTTTGGCTGCGGTCGTAATCGCGGGTTGCCGGCGAAAGAATTTCAATTAATACAGTTGGTTCGATGGCCGTGTCCCCGTCTGCATTGGAGGGAATGATATCTCCACAAATAATGGAGATATCCGGATAGGTAAAAAGTGTATTCTCCGGAATATGGATGCGAAGGTCGCTCCCATACGGTCTGCATGATTGCCCTTTCAGTCGGTTGCCGATTTCCCGAAAAAGATTTGAGAAGATGACATTATGCCGCGGGCTGGCACCAGCCATTGCATAAACCCTGCCCTGGAAGAATTCGTGTTTTTCCCCTGCGGCCTTTTCAAATTCAAGATACTCAGTCTGTGAAAGTTCTTGTTTGTTGTACACCAAAAGTGGATCGCGAATCTCCATAGAAGATAGGGCAGCTAATCTTACGCCTGCCTTTCGAATGTCATGACAACAAAAATAATGAATCCACGGGGGGAATCAGCATTGGCGCAACTCCATCAGGTTTTCATTTCTCAAATACCGGATGGCTTCATTATTCCAACACGCGCTCCGATATTTTACCCGTCTTCTTGTGTTTAAGGATCACCTTTTTCGCACCGTAGTGCGTGACTTCCTCCTTCACGAGGTAATGTTCGTTGTCGTACTCCTGCAAGTGGCTGTCTTTGGTGACGCCGGTCCTCCCGCGCCAAATTTCAAGCTGTACCGGCTCCCATGCCTTGGTTTTTGCAGATTTGTATGCAGCGTCCAGGACGGCGTTGACGACGTAGCCATCGTAAAATGTCTCCTTTGGTTGCGTCCCTTTTTCAATGGCATTAAACATGTCGGCGAACATGTGGTTATAGCCAAGTTCATTGAGTTCGTCGCCAACCGGAAACAGCCAGCCGGTGTTGCTTTCGGCTTTTTCCGCGACGTAGTCGGCGCCCTTACCCGTCGTGAACATTTCGAAACCCGTTCTCAGGAAGCTGTTTATCCATATCGTCCCTTCGGTACCCATCACCTCATCGCGCAGGTCGAGGCCGCCGCGGAATGTCCAGCTCACCTCAAATTGTCCGATGGACCCGTTCTCGTATTTTACCAATCCGATGGCGTGGTCCTCTGCATCGATCGGCTTCACCTGTGTGTCCGCCCAGCACATCACCTCAATGGGCTTGATGTCTTTGCCGATGTAACTCCGCGTGATTTCCACACAATGGCATCCGAGGTCGAGAATACAGCCGCCGCCCGCTTGCTCGAGGTCCCAGAACCAGTCGCTGTGTGGTCCGGGGTGCGTCTCGCGCGATTTTGCCCAAAGGACTCTCCCGAGGGATCCGCTCTTTACACTGTCCAGTGCCTTGAGAAACTTCGGCGTATAGACGAGATCCTCGAGGTAGCCATTGAAGATGCCCGCCTTTTCGACGGCCTCCAGCATGCGCTTTGCTTCCGCGGCATTTCTTCCAAGAGGCTTTGTCGTGATAACGGCCTTTTTGTGTTTACAGCAGAGCATCACGGCCTCTTCATGCAGGTTATTGGGTAGCGAGATGCATACGACCTCGACTTCGGGGCGGTTGATCGCGTCTTCCATATTCGTCGTGGCGAACGGCACGCTGTAGTCATCGGCAAATTTTTTCGCGCTCTCCACGCGACGGGAATAGATCGTTACGATCTTGTCTTTGCTCCGGTAACCCTGAAGCGAATCCGCGTAAAATCTTCCAATAAATCCGGAGCCAAGCATGGCGATGTTCATAATCGTAGCGTTTGAGTTTGACGTTAAGACAAAATACAATGTTTGCGGAGGACGTTACCGGGCCTCATGTATCTCTCTCTTTTCATGGAAGAAGATCATAAAATAGATCAGTACAAGCACGGCGATTCCCGCGGGCACATACCAGATGCTGGTCCACTGGTAGGCCCCGTTCACGGTGAAGTAATCAGCGACGGCTCCGGACGCGACCGTGCCGATAACCATACCCACACCATAGGTCGCAAAAGTGAAGAGCCCTTGCGCGGCATTCTTGATACCGGCGCTGGCCTTCTTTTCCGTGTACATGTAGCCCGTAACAAAGAAGAAGTCATAGCAAATGCCATGAAGGATGATTCCCGCGTACAACATCCACAACCCTTCGTCGGCGTTGCCATGCGCGAAGCAAATGTACCTTAGCGCCCACGCCACCATCCCGATGATTATCATTTTCTTGACGCCAATGCTGTTGAAGAGAAAGGGAATGGCGAGAATGAACAACGCCTCCGATACCTGGCCCAGGGTCATCTTGGACGCCGCATTCTCCATTCCTGCCTGATTGAGGAAAAGGTTTGCAAATCCATAGTAGAACGATAGCGGAATGCAGACGAGAATTGCCGCAATAAAGAAAATCAGGTAAGGTTTGTCGCGGAACAACACAAAGGCTTCTGCGCCGATGGCACTTCGGGCTTCGCCTTTTCCTCTCGGTGGCGTGTCAGGCAGAAAGAAGCTGAAGATGCCGAGTGCGGCCGATGCGGCCGCGGCCATCACAAAAGTGAAGCGGTCCCCTTCTATGCCGAGCGCGTTGATCATCAGGCCGGCAACGATCCAACCGACGGTCCCGAACACGCGTATCCATGGAAACTGCTTTCCGGGGTCGCTCATTTGGTGGAACGCGACATTGTTTGACAGCGCGATGGTCGGCATGTAAAGGAGCGAGTAAAAAAGTATCACCCAGAAAAACGCCGTGTTGTTTTCAATGTAGGACGCCAGGACGAGGATCACCGCTCCGACCACATGCAGCACGCCCATAATTCGCTGGGCGGCGAAAAACCGATCTGCCACCATCCCGACAAAAAATGGAGAAATGATCGTGGCAATAGCCAGGGCGCTGTAAGCAAGCCCAATCTGGATACCCGACGAGTCGAGGTTGGTTTCCATGTACGTGCTCAGCGTCACATACCAAGCCCCCCACACAAAGTATTCCAGCAGCATCATCAGTGAGAGGCTTGCAATATGGCCAGGTTTCATAGGTTTGGTGTTTGAAGGGAGAAAGATAAAAATATCCCGGGCACGTTGAAATGCGCGGCGAAAAAATTAACGCGACCGTTGTTGTGCGATTGGTTCGAGCCCGCTGTGTTCAAACGAACACGATGTCGGCGATGTCAGCCATGCGGATGAATTGGGAGTCGTGTTTCAGGTGAAGCGGCTTCATGCGAAAAGCGACGTCGCCATAGAGGGAAGTGATGTAGCCCGGCTCAAGAAACTGGCCAGTGGTCTTCTTCACCCTGATCACCTTCCGGCCAGCAAAGGCGTAACTCGCTTTTTCAACGGGAGGCGCATCGGGTTTGATCATCGGCATACGAGAGGTGGCACCCACAACGGGCTAAAAAGGACGTGCCGCTTTTGGGTAAAAAAATACCCGCTTATTTTCAGAAAAAAGCCCACATTTGCTATCACGTTGCAGGTGGATGTCTGGCAGCGTGAAAATTGATCCACAACTCAACGAACTGTAAACCTTATGGCAAAAC
Organism: uncultured Roseivirgaceae bacterium; assembly: GCA_964551035.1. GTDB lineage: Bacteria > Bacteroidota > Bacteroidia > Cytophagales > Cyclobacteriaceae > Chryseosolibacter. The sequence goes on from CAZKBK010000005.1 coordinate 80,756, forward strand.
GGGAAAAGGTCCGGTGCCCCTGGTGTCTTAAATTTGACGACTACATTCGCTATCACGATGAGGAATGGGGCGTGCCCGTGCATGACGACCGCGTTCATTTCGAGTTCCTCATTCTGGAAGGCGCACAAGCTGGCCTGAGTTGGTCCACCATTTTGAAGAAACGCGAAGGGTACCGCAAAGCATTCGCATCGTTCGACCCGGAAAAAGTCGCGAAATTTACGCCAGCGAAAGTTGAAAAACTTCTTCAGGACCCATCCATCATTCGAAATCGCCTGAAGGTAAACGCCTCGGTCAACAATGCGAAGCGTTTCCTGGAAGTACAGAAGGAGTTTGGTTCATTTGACCGTTACATCTGGTCTTTTGTAAACAACAAGACCATCGTGAACAAATGGAAGTCTACACAGGAAATTCCGGCAACCACCGGGGAGTCCGATGCGCTGAGCAAGGATCTTATCAGGCGGGGTTTCAAGTTCGTTGGAAGCACGGTCATCTATGCGCACATGCAGGCCTGCGGCCTCGTCAATGACCACATCATGGACTGTTGGCGGTACAAACGGAAGCGGTAGAATTAAACCGGTTTTACAGAGGCAGATGCCGGACCCTTGCCACCGATCGCTTTCGAATCCCTTTGCTCGCCCAGCAAACTCATCTGGAACGAAGGGTTGTCAAGTAAGACAATATCGTCAACACTACCCAGCACTTCATCGATCAGTCCAAACTCCCGGGCCTCGACGGCATTCAGGAAACGGTCCCGGAGAAAGTACGCTTCGATTTCCTTCCAGGTGTGTCCGGTGTGTTTACCGATAAGGTGAAAGAGCTGCGTTTGAATGCGCTCCTGTTCGCGTGTGGAGATTCTCACGTCCTCGGTATAGCCCTGTCCTCCACCACTTGTAGGATGCATGTGAATTGTCGCATGGGGTAAAGCATAGCGTTTTCCCTTTCGACCGCTCGCAAGCAGACCGGTCCCCATGCTGGCGGTGACGCCGACGGCGTATGTGCAAACGGGTGCCTGGATCATTTGCATGGCATCGTATATGGCCAGGCCGGCGTAGACGTTTCCCCCGGGACTGTTGATATAAAGGTGAATGTCACGCCGCTGATCGACGCTGTTGAGATAGAGCAGTTGCGCTACGATCAGATTCGCGGAAGCATCAGAGACAGCCGTTCCCAGAAAAATAATTCTTTCCTTTAGAAGAAGGCTGTAGATGTCGTAGGCGCGTTCACCCCGACCATCGTGGTCAATCACCATTGGAATTACGCTCGCATTCATTGGATGCCGTTTTTAAAAAGTTTTCGAATCTTCCCGGCAAGAGATGGATTACACATGAACCGATCATACGCTGCGTCGAGCAGCCTCCGATTGCGCCTGCGCCCGTACTGTTTTATCATGGAATAGGTCGCGTTTTGCGCTGCTGTCTCATTGCCGAGCAATGGATCGATAATAAGTTTTGCGCGAAACAGCAACACTCGTCCCGCAGAGCCGTTGCGCAGGAGAAAGTCCTCAATTTCCTTGACTCTATTCAGTGAAGTCTTCATAGCGCAATGATTTGTCTTTAACCTCGTTCCTTACCTTTTCCAGGCACTTGAATTTCTGAACGGTTGCCGATCGTTCACTCCCGTAGCCAAAGCGATTCCGGATTCCGTCCATAGACAACTTCTCGTAGTAGAATGCCAGCAAAAGATCCATGCATTTTTTCCCCGTTCGCCCCAAAACCGTCAATAGTTTGTCATCCACCACCTCGGTGTAGAAATCTTCAGGAATCGAAAGGGTTGCTTCCCAGGAATCCAAATGAACCGTGAGCTTTTCGCGGTTGTATTTTCGTATCCACAGGTGCTTTGCGATACCGAGCAGGTACGCGGCCTCCGTATTCGTAATACCGAATCCCGGTTCACGTGACTTCTCATAGTAAACGATCACCGCATCCTGAAAAATATCTTTGGCATCCTCCAGAAGTCCGCCGTTCCGGCTGACGAACGCCGCAACGGTGGGGAACGCCGTTTCGTACAGCCCGGAAAAATCGCTGTCGTCGACGACCGCGGTTTCCCGGACGCGATTTTCAGCCAGGCTTGTGATTTTGCAACTCATTACGGGCATATACGAACTGGTTAGGGGTACATACTAAAGTGCAGAAAAATTGAAAAGTATCACCCGGCCTTGTCAGTTTATTTGCAAGCGACCATAACGGTTCCTTCCCTGGCGCGTCTAAAACCTCATTTTCGCTCCTCGGCGGAACAACTTTTTTCGGCTGCCCGGTAAGGTAGTTGGAAAGGAGGGGCGAATGAATTTGAAAGGGAATGTTGCGCGGAGTCTGGTCATTGTATTTCTTATTTTAACCAGCCGTTTTCTGGCAGCGCAACAAACTGAAAACATAAGCCCCGCGGGAACACGTTTCTTTCTTTATACGCCTCCGGGCTACCCTTCTCAAGGACCTTATCCCCTTTTGTTGTCACTCCATGGCCAAGTGGGGATCGGCAACGACCTGGAAGAAATTCTCAAGAGCCAGGATCATTCTCCGGCAAAGCTCATTCACCTTAACCGGTGGCCGCAGGATCGTCCGTTCATCGTACTTTCTCCGCAACTGAAACGCGACCCGGCCATTCCTGATCCGCGCGATCAAAACTGGGATCCGAAGGCCATCGATGAAGTCCTTGAACATGTCAAAACAAACTACGACGTCGACCCAAACCGAATATATGTGGTCGGATTGAGCCTCGGCGCAACGGGTGTATGGTTATACGCCGCCGCATACGCGGAAAAGGTGGCGGCGATGGTGGCGATGTCCGGCGTACCCGACTCCACGACGGGATGCTTTGTAAAAGATATTCCTTCATGGGTATTCCATGGCCAGGACGACGGGCTGATCGTTCCCCGGTTTGCCACGGGGATGGTGAACGCGATCAACAGCTGTCAGCCCAGAGGCCGCTACGTCGCACACCTCACGATGATGGAGGCCCGGCGTCACGACGGTCTTTGGAGCGACGTGTACAACTACACCAGCGGCCATCGGATTTACGAATGGCTGCTCCAATTCCGAAAAGGCGACCACAGCAACCACGCTCCTTACGTTAACGCGGGAAATGATCTCAAGATCCTCAACCGCTCAGCCCCCCTGCATCTCAACGGATATTTCTTCGACTCGGATGGGACCGTCGCAAAAGTCGAATGGAAGCAAACAATGGGGCCGACCCTCAACATTCAAAAACAGGATGGCTTTCTCAAGATCAGCGACCTGATCGCCGGGACCTTTGAGTTCGAACTCAGCGTCACCGACAACGATGGCGCGACCGGCACCGACCGGGTTGCCGTTCAAGTCCTCGATCAGGCAGGGGATCTCCCGCAGGTCATAGACCTGGTGCTCCTTAATAACAAGACCGAAAGGGAGGTGGGAAAACTTTACGACGGCTATGTGATCAACCCCGACCACCTGGGCACCCGGAGAATCAATATCAGGGCGGAAGCAAATGCCGCGGCGCTCAGCGTGCGTTTTCGGATCAGCGACGACCACAACACACGTACGAAGAACACCCCTGGGCCTTTCATCATCACCGGAAGAGAATGGGAAGTGAGGAATGGAGAATATCTCGTGTGCGCGACACCCTATGACGACCGCGGCGCGCGGGGAAACACCGGTATTTCCCAGTGTTACAAGATCATTGTCGCCAATGAGGGCGGCGATCCCCCCGATGACGGTGAGGAGCCGACGCATTTCTATGCCATGGAAGGGAGCGACATCGGGTCGCTGGCGTCATGGAAAAGCAGGCCCGATGGCAGTGGTGAATCGCCCGAATCCTTTGCAACGACGGGGCAGGTCTTTGAAATCAGGGCTGAAGTTTTTCTGAATGGTCCGCTGGACCTTGACCCTTCGTCGCAGCTCGTCATCGCGGATGGCGGAATCCTTCACCTCAACAGCGCCCCCAACGTTCCCATTACCCTGGAAAAAAATGCCCGGGTAATCGTCAATACGGCCGAAACGATCGTATTCGGTGACATCGACCCGGAGTCCTACGTGGTGATGGAATCGAAGGCAACGGTTGTTCCCATGGCGGCATTCGGAAATCTCGTCTTGCGCGGCAGCGGCGTAGAAAAAACATTGTCCGCCGGAACCACGCTTGTTCAGGGCAATCTTTTGATCGCGGACGACACGCCGGTGAATGGAAACGCCGGCAGCCCAAGCACACTTGAACTGAAGGGAGACGTCACGCTCGAAGAGAACGATCTGTTCGGCACAACACCGCGGATCCGGCTGCTTTTCAGCGGCGGCCATGCGCAACGCCTCAGCTATCAGGCCGGGCACATCGCTTTCGAAAAAATTTCGATCTCAGCGGGAACGCTCCTTCAACTGGAAGCGGCTTCGTCAGGATCGGTGGTTGAAACAGGTTCTGTTCACGGCGGCGGAATGGATATCGAAGAAGGCGGACGCCTGCTGCCGGGTGATGCGCATTTGCTTATTTCAAAGGCGGGCGTACTCAACAGCAAGGGAGAGACCGGACAAATTCTTATGAATCAGTCCGTTTTGTCGTTCGAATCCACTTCACCGGAAGACCAGTTCCTTTACGCAGGAGAAACAGATAATACGGCCACAGCCATTACTGTGGATCTCACCGGAGGCGGAAACCTCGTGATTGCCTCGCCCTTACGAATAACAAGGCGCCTCGTGCTAGAGAGCGGGAACGTGCAAAGCGGCGGAAATCTCCGACTCACCGCATCGCAAAGCAGCGCCGCCTTTGTCGAGTCGGATGGCAACGGAAACGTCACGGGGGATGTCGTCGTTGAATTGCGCGTACCAGGAGGCGCGCAGCGGCGGTTGATCTCATTTCCGGTTGACGGCGTCACCGTATCGGAACTGCAGGAACACATTCCTGTCACAGGTCCATTCGACGGAGCGACGAACGGCGAAACTTCGCCTTCTCTTTTCGAATACGACTATCTCTCGAATTCGTGGGTGCCTTACCCCAGGTATTCTAATGAAGAGATGCTTGCCCAGGGAAGCGGGTACGCAATAGATTTCCCCGCCTCGGAGGAGCATCATTTGCTTGCCGTGTCCGGAACCGTGGCGTTGACTGATTTTGAGTTTTCCTTAAACCCAAATGGAGAAAGCGATCCTCACAAGGGTTGGCACCTCATCGGGAATCCCTTCACGGCCCCAATCAGGTGGGGACGGGAAGGGTGGACCGCTTCGTCCGTCTCTTCAGCGGCATATGTGTTAGACGATGCTTATCCCGGCGGGCGCTACCTGGTCTGGGATGGAGAAACCGGCGACCGTGAATTTGGCGGCCTCATTGGTCGCGGCCAGGGATTCTTCGTGAGGACAACGGGGTCCGCCCCGGGCCTGGCGGTTTCATCGCGCGCCAGCGTTGACACCACAGCCCGGGTATTCCGCACCCAAAGTGATGAGAAACGTTTGACCATCACGCTGTCGCAGGGAAGCCTTACTGACCGTGCCTATGTCAGGTTCGCTGCCGACGGAAATGACCATATCGATTTCAACGACGCGGTGAAAATGTCCAATGGCTATTTCAACCTCACCACGCTGTCTGCCGATGGGGTGGCGCTGGCGATCAACTCGTCATCGCAGCGCATTTGCGGCAAAGCGTTGTTCCTGTCCGTTCGCGGCACGTCACCCGGGTCATATGCCCTGGCTTTCGAAGGGAGCGTTTTCGATGAAACGGTTTCAGCACAACTCATTGACCGCTATACGCAGGACTCCGTATTGATCGCGGCTCATGGCGAATATGCGTTTGAGGTAAGTGCTGACCCGGCGACGTTCGGCGACAATCGGTTTACCCTCGAATTTTCTCCTGACGCGGGAGCAACACCGGTGATATCTCGCGAGGGAAGCACACTGGTTTCAAGTTCGTCATCGGGGAACCAATGGTTTCTTAATGGAGAAAAGATTGAGGGCGCCACGGGTCAAGGGTATACGCCGTACGTTAGTGGCACCTATACGGTAGCCGCTGGCGCGGGCGGATGCACGCGGGCTTCCGACCCGGTCACCTTCATTGTCACCGGCATCGAGCGCCGGGATGAAGTCGTCTTTTTCCCGAACCCCGCGAATGACAAGATCCACTTCAACCGCTTGCCCCCGGGCACAACACGATACCGCATCGTGAGCGCATCCGGATTGGAACTTCAGCGGGGGACGATCGGCGAAAGCGACGGCACTATCGATTTGGAAGCGCTGGCGCCGGGCGTTCATGTTCTGATCTTGTCGAATCGGGAATCGATTACCCGCATGAAGATCGTGATCCGGTGAGTCAGAGCCGGTTCTTGATATTCATCAGGTCGATCATGAGGTTAAAGGAATCAATGGATGAGGGGTTGTTGAATTTCAATGGCTTGACAATGTAACCGGAGACGCCCAGCTTGTTGGTGATCTCTCGGTCTTCCCGTTCCTCCGAGGTGGTGATGATGAAAACCTTGATGCTTCGCCACGCCGGTGATTTTCGCAGTACCTGAAGAAACTCAAGGCCATTCATCTTTGGCATGTTGAGGTCGAGCAAGATTACATCAGGCAGGGCTTTCGTGTTATCGCCGAGCGATTTCAGCCATTCAAGCGCCTCCTCACCGTTTTTTGCGACTTGCATCTTATAGTAAAGCCCAATGCGATCGAGCGTCCGCTGTGCATCCATCACGTCGACCGTGTCGTCTTCGACAAGAAGTATATTAATCACCTTTTCCATGCGCCCGTGTGTTTTGGCCAGGTAAAAACAAAAACCGAGCCCTTGCCGGCCTCCGAGGATACCTGAATGGTTTGTTGCCTGTCGTCGAGGATTTTCTTGACGATCGCCAGGCCAACGCCCGTGCTTTCGAAGCTGTCCCGTTCCTGCAGGGTCTGAAAAATCATGAAGATTTTCTCATGATAATTCTTTCCGATTCCTGGGCCATCATCGGCGATCCTGAATTCATAGTGATCGTCCCGATCAAAAAATTCCACCCATATCCTGCCCGAGGGCTTGTCATGATATTTGACGGCGTTGCCGATAAGATTTAACAGCGTTTGCTGAAGGGGAATCTTCTCAGAAACAATATTTGGAAGACCTGGTGGAATTTCGAGTTTAAGGTGGTCGGGTATCTCAAGGCTTTCGTGAATTTCCTCAAATAAAGCATTGAGATCGACGCGCTCCTTCGGGTTGCGGTCTCGTCCCACGCGCGAGTAGATCAGGATTCCCTTGATGAGGTTTTCTGCACGCTGAAGGCGCGTCTTGATCAACTCGATGTACTCGTTGACCTTTGGCGACAACTCCCGACTGTGGTCTTCCTCGATCCAGGTGATCACATTGTCGATGCCCCGCAAAGGTGCTTTGAGGTCGTGCGAAACTATATGGGCAAATTGATCAAGTTCTTCGTTTTTACGTTTCAGCAACTCGATGTTCTCGGACAACACACGCGCCATGTGGTTGAGGGAGTGTGCCAACTGACTGAACTCGTCCATGCCGGTTTCACGCGTCGAAACGCTGTAGTTCCCCGCCGCGATTGCGTCGGACATTCTCACCATGCTTACCACGTTCGATGAGACCCTGTAGGCTAGGAAGAGCGCAATGCCCAGGCCCACGGCGATCGAAAAGGAAGTAAGCAAGAAAGAAACCGTGCGGGTTTTGCGAATCGACTCGGTCAACGCCAGCCGGTTCTGCTCGCGGAGGTTGTACTCGAAATTGCTGAAAACTTTAAATTTCACTTGCAGGGAGCGGTGAAGATTTCGTTCGTCGCCAAGCACCATCTTTTCACGATAAAGCGTGTTGAACGCGCGTTGTGCGCTGTCCGACTCGTTGGCCACGCGCTTGGCCAGAATGAGGGGTGCAGCAAATTCCTCCACCCACCTGCGATTCAAGGCCGCAATTTCGAGCAGCGCAGCCTTCTGGTCGGAGTCGTCGGGAATAATCGACGAGATATCTTCAAGTATTTGCTGATTCTCTACCACCGAAGAGTCGTATGCCTGGATGAAATGGTTTTCCCCGGTGAGCAGGAACCCGCGCAGGCCGCTGATCATGTTCAATATGTTTCGCTGGAAGCGATTGGTATTCCGCACCATATCGCTCGACCGTGCAAAAAACGCGGAATTCTCGTTGACATCCTCTGCCTGGCGGAAGTTGATGTAAGTAGTAATGGAAAACAACAGCAGGATCAAAAGGAACCCCAAAAAAATAAACCACGAAATCTTCATACTTGCGAACTGGTTTCCCCCGGTCGGGGGATTCGACAACATTGGCGACATGCGTCAAGGTGGGGTTCTGGTCGCACGACTCGCCGTATTCTTCTAGATGCAAATTAAAAAACATTCGACGCCGCACCTTACGATCGATCCAAAGTTTTAAGGCATATTTCTTTTACGGGACATCCGGCAAAAGATCAACCATGGATTGTTAATTTGCCTGTTCAAATACTTGTTTCTGGGGTGTTACTGAATTCAAAACCACCGCTGGCTGAACGCATGCGGCCCGCAACACTGAATGACCTGATCGGCCAGGGTCACCTGACGGGCAGGAACGGGGTCATTCGCAAAGCGATCGAATCCGGCAATGTACCATCCATGATCCTCTGGGGTCCGCCGGGGGTCGGAAAGACCACGATCGCCAATATTATCGCACATGAGGTAAAGAAACCGTTCCACACCCTCAGCGCCGTAAACGCCGGTGTAAAGGAAGTTCGTGAAGTCATCGAGAAAGCGCGCCTTTCGACCCGATCGATACTCTTCATTGATGAGATTCACCGGTTCAACAAATCTCAGCAGGACGCGCTCCTCGGCGCGGTTGAAAAGGGAATCGTGACATTGATCGGTGCCACGACGGAAAACCCCTCCTTTGAAGTCAACTCAGCCCTTATCTCTCGGTGCCAGGTGTATACCCTCCAGCCCCTCGGCGAATCCGAATTGATGGAGCTCGTTCATCAGTCCCTCACCAGAGACCCGGACTTGCGCGCGCGCAAAATCACCATCGCTGAAAACAAGGCGCTGCTGAACATCTCGGGGGGCGACGGCCGGAAACTGCTAAACCTACTCGAGCTCATCGCAGAGGCAATTCCCGGAGATGTGGAGTTGACTGACCAACTCGTCATGGACGTCGCGCAAAAACACATTGCGATTTACGACAAGAGCGGTGAACAACACTATGACATCATTTCCGCCTTCATCAAGTCGATCAGGGGCAGTGATCCGAATGCCGCCATCTATTACCTCGCCCGGATGGTCGAAGGCGGCGAAGACGTCAAGTTCATCGCACGACGCATGCTTATCCTCGCCTCGGAAGACATCGGCAACGCCAACCCCACGGCGCTCGTCATTGCCAACAACACGTTTCAGGCCGTAAATGTAATCGGATATCCCGAGGCGCGCATTATACTCGCCCAATGTGCGGTATACCTTGCATCTTCACCAAAAAGCAATGCCAGCTATCAGGCCATTGAAGAAGCCCTTGCAAAAGTTCGCGAAACCGGGGATCTACCCGTGCCGTTGTCCATCAGAAACGCGCCAACAAAACTGATGAAGAAGCTTGGCTATGGAAAAGGGTACCAGTATGCGCATGCCTATGCGGGAAATTTTGTTCCGGCAGAATTCCTGCCCGAAGCGCTCGCGGGCACGAAATTCTATGATCCCGGAAACAATTCACGCGAAGACGAGTTAAGGAAATATCTTCGTAGTTTGTGGAAGGATAAATACGGGTATTAAGGGAAACATCGGACACCATGCAACGCGTCATTTTTGAAACGGCCTCTGAATTCGCGATCGTGTGCCTGCTGGTGGGCATCGCATACGCGGCCATTCAGTATGTCAACACCCGGCGTCCCTGGAACAAGACCGTGAACACCGTCTTGTTCGCATTCCGCGCGGTGCTGGTAGCCTTCCTTGCGCTCCTGTTACTCGGTCCGATTGTAAAACAGGTTAGCAACTATTTTGAAAGGCCCGTTTTCGTGCTCCTTCACGACAACTCGGTGTCCGTGAAGCACGCGGCTGATTCTTCGGCCCGGCAGCGGGTTGAGACGGGACTCCTGCAAGCAATGGAAGAACTTCAGGCACGCGGCTACGAGGCCATCATCCAGGATCTCCAGGGAAACCAAATCGCCGATTCATTTCGGTATGCCGCGCCGATCTCTGACATCAATGGTGCACTGAAAGCCATCGACAACCGGTTCGAAGGAAGAAATGTTGCAGGTGTAATCCTTGCCTCGGACGGCATCTACAATTCCGGTTTGTCACCGCTCTATTCAATTTACAATTTTCCGGTGCACACCGTCGGTATCGGCGACACCCTTCAGCGCCTCGATATCGCCATTAAGAATGTGGCGTATAACCGGATCGCTTATCAGGGGAACAAGTTTCCAATTCGCGCGGAGATACAAATCAAAAACCTCCCCGCCCAGCCGGTGACCGTCACACTGACTCGTCGCGGAAGGGTTATTGAAAGGAAGACCCAAACGGTATCCGGGGAGCAGTTGGCGGTCTTCGACTTTCAGCCCGAAGCGGACCAACAGGGCATACAGAAATATGATATCCAGGTGGAGACGCACAAGGAGGAACAGAATACCCGTAACAACCGGGCATCGGTCTACATCGAAGTGATCGAAGGGAAAAAGAAGATCCTCCTTGTGGCGCCCGCCCCCCACCCCGACATCAAAGCCCTTCGCGAAGTCATTGAACAGAATTCAAATTACGAGTTCCGGCTCCACATCCCGGGCATTCAGGAGCAATCGAACGATGCCTTACAGCCTGCGCGGAATGACCTCGTGATCCTTCATCAAAGTCCGGACCTTCGCGGCAAGACACGCCAGCTTTTCCAGCGCTTTGCCGGCAGCGACGTGTCCCTGTTCTTTGTCCTGGGCCAGCATTCCGACCTTCCGTTGATTGAGCGCGAACGCATGCCGATCGCGTTTGAAAATGCCCCGCGTGACTATGATGAGGTCACGCCCGTGGTCAACCCGGCCTTCTCGAATTTTACCATTTCGCCGGAGCACAACGCCATCATCGGCGGTTTCCCCCCCGTGAGCGTTCACTACGGCAAGGTGCAAACGCCGGCCAGCGCCACGCCGCTGCTCTACCAACGCGTGGGGAGTATCGTGACCGACCGGCCGCTGCTGACCATAAACGTTGACAATGACCGGAAGGTCGGCATACTCTTTGGCGAGGGCATCTGGCGCTGGAGACTTAACGAGTTTGATCGCACAGAAAAAACAGAGGCCTTCGATGAGGTCTTCGGTAAACTGGTCCAGTTCCTGAGCACTACGGAAGAAAAAAGAAAATTCCGAAGCTACCCCATTGAGCAGGAGTTCTCCGAAACGGAAGCTGTGGTCTTTGAAAGCCAGGTCTACAACGACATTTTCGAACCGGTGTTCGGCAATGCCATCGACATCGAAATCACCGACGAAAGCGGACAAAAGAGCGACTACAACTACGTGACCAGTCCCGGAAACACCCGATACCAAATCGGGGGGCTTGGCGAAGGGGTATACCGCTTTCGCGCAAGCACGACGCTCAATGGTAAGCGTGAGGAGGTGAGCGGTGAATTCGCAGTCGTTGCGCAAGACGCAGAACTACAAAACCTCACCGCAGATTTTGACCTGCTGCAGAAACTATCAGCCAATACCGGCGGCCGATTTGTGAACGCCGGGAACTTTGACCAACTGACACAATTCCTTCAACAGACGGAGGCACGTACCGTTATCCACAGCGAAGAAACGTACGACGCTGTCATTAACATCAAATGGATCTTCTGGCTGCTCTTGCTTTTAGTTACGGCTGAGTGGGCGTTGCGGAAGTTTCACGGGTCCTATTGAATCGTCTCACCCCTGAGTGCATCACCGAGCGCCGGCATCAGTTCCGGGAAGGTGAAGGCGTATCCGGCGGCGCGTAATTTTTCACACGATGCGCGGGTACCATTCAAAACCATTTCGGCCAACTCACCCAGAGCAAGCTTCATGGCAAACGCCGGCACGGCCGGCAGCATGGGCCGGTGCAGCACACGGGCAATTCCCTTCGTCATCTCGCGATTGGTCACGACTTCCGGCGCCACCACATTGTAACTTCCCGACATCGAACGATCCTGAATAGCCTTTGCGATAATCCGACACAAATCCGTGATGTGAATCCATGAGATGGGTTGCTCGCCATCGCCCAGGGCCGCGCCGAGGAAATATTTCACCGGAAGGGCGAGCACCCGCAACGCCCCGCCTTCACCGCTCAATACCATGCCTATCCGCAACTTCACAACCCGAATCCCGAGTTCCGAAAAACGGTCCGCTTCAGCTTCCCATGCCCGAGTCACCCTTGCGAGGAAATCGTCACCCGCCGGGTCCTCTTCACGAAACGTCTTGTACTTGCCGTAGCCGTAATAATTCACGCCGGAGCCACATATCAACGTCCGGACATTGTGTCCCGTCGAACTCAGGACCTCCCGCAATAAACGCGTCGACTCGACGCGGCTGTCCATGATCTCCTTTTTTCGCTTCGTGGTCCATCGCGCTGGCGCCACGCTTGCCCCAGCGAGGTGAATGATCGTGTCGACACCTTCCAGCGCGCCCGGGTCGATCCGGCGGCGGGAAATATCCCACGAAAAAGATGGTATTCCATTTGCACTTTTCGTCCGGCCGAGGTGGGAAACCTGCCCGTCACCATTCAGGAGCATAGCGGTCAACGCGGAGCCGATCAGTCCGGAGGCCCCGGTAATGAGAATGCGGTGACCGGTGATGGGTGAAGCCTCCATTTTGCTTAAGTTTGTGAGCAATCTAGACTATTTATTTCAAAAAAATGCTGAAGAAAAACCTGTTGATGATGCTTTGCGCGGTGGTATGCTGCGCATCCGCTTCTGCGCAAGCGATCACGGTGAAGGAAGAGAAGGCACCGCTGCGAAACGCGTACGGTGAAGGATATGAAGCGCTGCTCGAGGGTGCGACGTACGACGAAGTCCAGCATTCGTTCAGCAGGTGGATGAAAGCGTTCGGCAAAACAAAAGCGGATGACCAGGCGATCGTCATCGACGAACCCACCATAGGTGAAACGCCTGTTGGCGGGCGCATCTTTGCACAGGTCCGACAGATGGGCGACCTTGTTTCAGCCTGGATCGGGATACTTCGGGACGAGTGGAGCAGGAACGACATTGAATCGATCAATCCGCAACTGAAACAAATGGTATACGACTTCGCTGTGCATTTTCATAAGGAAAAAATTCAGCGGCAGATCGACGAGTCGGTTCGTGCTTCCGAGGCGGTCGACAAACAATTGCAGCGACTCAGAAATCAGAACCGCGACCTCACGGGCCGCATCGAGGACAACAAGCAGGAAAAAATTGAACTGGAGCAATCGCTGGAAGAGAACAAACTTGAATTGGAGGATCTCACGAAACGAATGGAAAAAAATCTCAAGGATCAGGATTCGGTTTCCATTGCGGCAGCGCAGATAAAGAAGGCCATCGAGATGCACAAACTACGCCGGCAGCAGGTGCAATAGCGTCCCCACCCGCAACACGGCCGATGTTCTATTTGTTGATCGGCACTTTCGTCAACAATACCTTGATGATGTCCGTTGTCCTGACGTTGTCGGCCTCGGCTTCATAGTTCAGGATGATGCGGTGGTTCATGACGTCCGGCGCCACTTCCTTGATATCTTCGGGCAGTACAAAATCGCGTCCATCCATGTAGGCCATGGCCTTGGCAGCGAGGTTGAGGTTGATGCTCGCCCGCGGAGAGGCGCCGAACTGAATGTATTGCGCCTGTTCGTTGAGTTGGTACTCCAGCGGATGCCGGGTGGCGTGCACGAGTTCGATGATGTAGCGCTCCAGGGACTCGGATATCTTCACGCGGTTCACTTGATCGCGGATGGCGAAGATATCCTCCTTGGTGAGGATGGTGTTAACCGTGAAACTGAATTGCATGTTGGAGATTCGCCGCATTACCTCCATTTCCTGGTCTTTGGTCGGATAGTTGATCACTACTTTCAGCATGAAGCGGTCAACCTGGGCTTCGGGCAACGGATACGTTCCCTCCTGGTCGACGGGATTTTGGGTAGCCATCACCAAAAACGGCCGGTCGAGGGTAAACGTCGTTTCACCAATGGTAACGGTCTTCTCCTGCATCGCTTCCAGCAGCGCCGACTGGACCTTTGCCGGCGACCTGTTGATCTCGTCGGCCAGGATAATATTGGCAAAGATAGGACCCTTCTTCACTTCAAACTTTCCCTCTTTCTGGTTGTAGATCATGGTCCCGACGAGGTCTGCCGGCAGTAGATCAGGGGTAAATTGAATGCGCTGAAAGTCGAGATGCAGCACCTGAGCCAGCGTGCTTACCGTCAGTGTCTTCGCCAGGCCGGGCACCCCTTCAAGCAGAATGTGTCCATTCGTAAAAAGTCCGACCAGCAGCCTGTTGACCATGTACTCCTGTCCCACGACCACCTTTCCCACCTCAGTGATGACCTGCCGAATCTTCTCTTTGTGTTCCTGTTGCTTTTCAACGGCTGCAGCTTCCATGTATCAATTCTGTTCTGTTTCGGTTCTTTCAAAAATCAGCCAAAAATAGCGTAATTATCAACATTCGGGTTCAAAAAATTTGACGGAACGCCGCTCAGGAGTATCAAAGGTATTATGCCGCGAACATTCGTTGTTGGAGATATTCACGGCGCCCACCGCGCCTTGCGCCAATGCCTTGAACAGGCGGCCTTCGACTACAATCATGACCACCTGATCTCCCTCGGAGATGTCGCCGATGGGTGGCCCGAAACCCGCGCCTGCGTCGAGGAACTGTTACGCATCAAAAACCTTACCCACGTGTTGGGAAACCACGACTGGCACACCCGCGAATGGATGGAATCAGGCGTTGCCTCCGAAATCTGGCTTGGGCAGGGGGGCAGGGCAACCATGGCAAGTTACGCACAGGGCGTCCCGCGGGAGCACCTCAATTTCTTCAAACGCGCGCGACCATACTTTGTTCTCGATGGAAAGGTTTTTGTGCATGCCGGTATCGACCCACGCACGGATATGCGTCAGCAGGAATTGACTACGTTGCTGTGGGACCGGAACCTCGCGCGCCGGGCTATCGACGTCCATCTTCGGAATACCGGCACAAAACTCACCCCATATGACGAAATATTTGTCGGGCATACGCCGAGTCCGTTCGGTAAACCCGTCCGCGCGGGTGGCGTGTGGCTCATGGATACCGGTGCCGGGTGGGGCGGCGTGCTCAGCTTGATGGACATCGACGATTATACTTGTTACCTCAGCGACCCGGTTCCGGCGTTGTATCCTGGCGTAGCCGGAAGGAGGGCGTTGCGGTGAGGTCAGCTGAAGTTAATGACCTCCGCACCGCGGGGGTTTGTCAGCCACGAGTTAATGACGTTCTGCACCACCGGCGTCTCCAGACTGCGGTCGACAAATCCGCGCGCAGCCTCGAGGTTGGAGACGGAAAGATGGCTGTCGAAAAAACCGAAGCCCAGGTAATTGCCGTTCTCGACGAGCACCAACGACTGCTCATCCCGATGCCGGCCCTTTCCGACGATCGCAACCGAACTGCCGTTGGCTGAAAACGATTGGATAGCGTCAGCCACACGGCGGTTGTATTTCCTAACGCTCTCGACACACATGCATGCGCCGTGGCATTCTCCCGCCTGATAGTTAAAACAGAGTCCTTTTGCGACCTGCAGGCCGCTGAGCTTTGGACAGAGTTCGTGGTGCCGAACCTTTCCCCAAAGAAAATTCCACGCATCCCCTTTCGTGGTGAACCGGATCAGGGGCTTTGATCCGCGGGAAACCAGGTTCACAGAGAAGCGCAAATATCCATTCCGGTCCTCGTAATTGTATATCCCCCACTCTTCGACGCGCGTCTTTTGCGCGAGATTATATCGGGGCCAGTGTTTCCTGATTTGCTGCGATTCCAAAATGAGGGCGATCAATTCATTACCCGTCAGCTCGTAGGTGATGTGATGGATGTCGTTTCGAATGCGCGACCGGTTCCATTCACGCGCGTCGCCGGTGAAATGACCGGTGATCCGTTTTCTGATGTTGAGTGCTTTCCCGACATAGATGACGTTGCCGCGGGCGTCGTGGAAGTAATAAACACCGCATTTCGCCGGCAACCGGTCAAATTCATCCCGTGAAAGGTTCGGCGGGAGAATCGTTTCTCCGGAATTCCGTTTCAGGGCTTTGAGAATGTAGTTCTCGCGATCCCGCCGAAGGAGTTCCTGAAAGATTCTGACCGTCGCCGCAGCATCGCCTCCGGCCCGGTGACGGTTGGCGATGGCGATGCCAAGACTTTCTGCAAGACTGCCGAGGCTGTAGGAGCGCAGGCCGGGGAGTATTTTTCGACTGAGCCTCACGGTACAAAGTTTCTTTGCCTGCCAGCTGATGCCGGCGTCCTCAAACTCTTTCTTCAGAAAACCATAGTCGAAATGCGCGTTGTGGGCGACAAATACCTTCCCCTCCAAACGGGACAGGATGTCTTTCGCGATATCGGTGAATCGCGGCGCGGTGTGAACCATCTCGGAAGTAATGCCCGTTAATCCGGTAATGTAATAGGGGATGTTGCGCCCGGGATTTACAAGACTATGCCACACGTCCGTAACCTGAACACCATCGTGATGGTGAATTGCAATTTCGGTGATGCGATGGCCAGCCGCATATCCTCCTGTCGTCTCAATGTCAACGATCGCATACATAGGCAAAGTTCAGAAAGGATTACCTATCTTTCCAGCGGTAAGATCGTTCAAAAATGCTCAAAAAAAATTAAAAGAAACAGACCCTCATGCCCGTTCCCGCGGCTAACTTTTTGCAGCGGACGGGGGGCCTGAACCACCGATTGCAGATGAATCTCATTGTTCGTTTTTTGCTAAACGGGCTGGCTGTTTTTCTGACCGCCTACCTGCTTCCCGGAGTGGAGGTTTCCGGATTTGGCGCCGCCCTTATCGTCGCCTTTGTTCTTGCCGTTGCCAACGTAATCGTAAAGCCGATCCTCATTCTTCTTACCATTCCAATCACCGTAATTACCCTGGGCCTTTTCCTCCTGGTGATCAATGCCCTGATCATCCTCTTCGTGGATTTCCTCGTAGGAGGATTTCAAGTGGGCGGATTCTGGTGGGCGCTCATCTTCAGCCTCATTCTCTCCCTGTTCAACAGCCTGTTCAACGACCTGCGGGGAAAAGATCGTGAAACGTGAACCGCGAGAACTAGGGTTTGTAAATTCTGGAAAGCGCTTCGCTCCATGTCGTCAACGCAGGACGTGGCTGGCCAACCTCGTTATAAAGGCCCGTATCGCGCCAGGCGATTTCAAGTCCGGCCGGAGAACCAATCTCCTTCCACAATTCGTCGTAGTCCCGCAGCGTGAAATTGATCACAAATTTTACGTCCCGCTCGCTGCACGCGTTTAGCAAGTCCCGGAAATAAGTCTGTTGTCTGATCTCGTCTGACTCGATGGTAATGGTGGGCTGACCCTCCAGGGTCACCGAAAAAGTTTCTGCTGCATAGCCGGTCTCACTGATCACCACGGGTTTTTCCGAAATTGAAAACAGTTCCCTGATTGTCCCTTCCGGATAGGGATTACCGGCATAGGTGCTGAGATAGGGATAAAAAGAGATCCCATAATAGTCGGAATAGTCCATCAACTGAAGGGTGGCCAGGCGTTGCAGCAGGTGGTCGTTATGGTCAATGAATCCCGGCATCAGATACGCCCCGGCGATGGAAGTAAAAACGGGCAGCTCGGGATACGCAGCCTTCAGTTCCTTGTAGATGTATCGATGGAAATCATAGTACGCTGTCCATTGCCCCGGTGTGCTGGCATAGAAGAGATTTGCCTCTATGGCCATGGCGAAATAGTCAGGCTCAAAAAAATCAATCGCCCGTTTGCAGTAGGCGAGGTAGGCCTGCCGGACGGGCTCATCTGTAAATGAATACGATGCCCAGGGTTCGGGGAGTATCATGTGATCCTCTTCACCACGATAGGAAGCGAGGCCTGTTCGCATCTCATTCAGCGGAGTGACCGATACGTATACGTTGAGGTCTTCCGGCGTTCTTGCTTTCCGGAATTCCCAGTCCGCCATCATGTTTTCGTGAAACGGTTTCCCTTCAAAAGCCTCGACCCAGGGCACCCCGTTGTCGAAATGATGATTAATGATATCGCCATGGATGGCGATTTTGTCATAGACGTACTCGACGGCATCCGAAGAAATTGCGTAGGGAAAAGGGGTAAAGCCAAGGTGGAAGGACCTTGTTGCAGGGTCGTCCTCTTTCGCACACCCAACAGCCAGAACCACAATCAAAAACAGCCAGCGCTTCCGTTTCAAATTCATTATCCTTCGTTCATTATAAATACTTCGCAGGAATCGCCATATCGGAAGAAAGCTGTTTGCGCTCTGTGTCCGCGGGAAATCCGTCCATGTTTTTCTTAATAAATTCGCTCAACTCGGCATTCCTGGCGCGTAGCGTGGACGAGACAAAACCGACCGGTCGTTTTCGGTCGACAAGCTTCTTTGCGCGAGCGAATTCCCGGCTTACAGCGGTGATCGGTTTCAGCCCAACGTGAGCGACCGAATCACCGAGGTCCACATCCACAATCACAACATACACGCCCCCCGCCTCCAGGTCAGCATTCAGGAAATCCTTGTTTTCGCCTGATGCCCAGAACAAATGCGTGCCCGGCGGGCACTCGTAACGCAGGTAATTACGTCCTCCAAAGTCGCCGATATAGCTGCGCTCATCAAAGAACGAAAAATCAACCGCGAAAGCCAGCGATGATGTTCGCACAAAATACACCGCCGCCCGTCCTTCCGATGGCGGCGTGAAGCCCTGGCCGACCGCGGCAAAGGTCATCACAATCATAAGACACATCAGGGTCAGGCGGCTAATCACATCGTTGGACTATGGTGGAAATGTAAATTATCGCTCTTTTTGGAAATAAAAAAGCCCTGTTCGAAGAACAGGGCCAGGGCCGGTGAACCGACGCTATTTTCGCGGAAACTGCTCGTCCCGGTTTGCTGCGAACCATGCGAACGCTGCGGTGACAACAGCGTTGTGCTGCAAATCTTCCGCTATGGCCTTGTCGAAAACGTCCATGCTCGTATGGTGCGTTCGTGTACCGTATTCTATCGGGTCCTGGATAAATTGGAAGCCCGGCAGGCCGAGGGCATCAAAGGAGAGGTGATCCGTCCCAGAGGTATTGCGCAACGTCAGGGTGGTCATGCCCATATCTTCAAAAGGCTTCATCCACGCGCGGAATATCGTGCGGGCAGCTTCGTTGCCCTGCATGTACACACCGCGATATTTGCCCGTGCCGTTATCCATGTTGAAGTATACCGAGAACTTCTCCGCGGCAGGCGTGAGCCGGATCGAGTCATAGGGATATTCCCGGTCTTCACGTTGGCCAAACATACGCTTCACGTAGTTGCGGGAACCGATCAATCCCTGTTCCTCGCCGCCCCAGAGGGCGATGCGGATGGTTCTTCTCGGGTTTTGTCCCACAGATTTCAGGATGCGCATGGCCTCCATCATCACGGCCGACCCTGCACCGTTGTCGGTCGTGCCCGTTCCGCTGTGCCATGAATCGAGGTGGGCGCCGATCATCACGACCTCATCCTTCAAATCGGTGCCCGGGATTTCTGCGATGACGTTGAAGCCGGGGGCTGCATCTGTGAATGCCGTTTCCAGTTGGAGCGAAAGTCGGACCGTCTCCCCTTTCCCGATCTGTCGCACCATGCGGTTGTAGTGCTCGGCGGCGACCACGATCTGCGGCAAAATTTTTGGGGCATCCGCATGCTGTGCCCGTACGCGATCGCTGAACGGGACTTCAGGGGGATAGGGAATGGTAGCGGCGCTTACGGCCACGGTCCCGTCTTCAAGCCGGGCCGGTGAACTCGCCTCAATCACAGCCACGGCCCCTTCCTTTTGGCAAAGTTCCCATTTCATGTAGGCCAAACGTTGTGGCTCCCGCGTACCGC
The DNA here is from genome assembly GCA_964551035.1 of uncultured Roseivirgaceae bacterium. GTDB lineage: Bacteria > Bacteroidota > Bacteroidia > Cytophagales > Cyclobacteriaceae > Chryseosolibacter. The sequence goes on from CAZKBK010000005.1 coordinate 100,654, forward strand.
GAAAACGACGTCCGCGAAATGCCTCCGATGGGCCGGAGTTGGCCATTTCCAAAAGGTCATTGTCTTCGAGCCTTCTCGCGTCGGGCTCGAATCCTGGTTCTACAGGAGTAGGCAAACTGAATAAGACGATTTTTCCTTTGAGCTTTCCGCGGTACTTGGCCAGATCCTCTTCCTTGCGGATGTCGAGGTAGACAGCCTCCGCCTGAACGGTTCCCTTAACGCCCGGCGTCCACGCCTTGGGGTAAGCGATTACGGGAAAATAGACAGGACCCGTGCATTGCAAACTAAACTTCCTGAGGTCCCATCCGCGTCCAAACTCCTCGTCCCATTGGTCGAAGTGCACGTTTTGCAGACCCCAGGATTCAAGGGTTTTTTTGACGTAGTCAGCGGCCCGGTGATAGCCCGGTGAATTCGTGAGGCGCGGCCCATGTACATCCGTCAGATAACTCAGTATCTCCATGACCTGGGAGCGTTCAAATCCCTCGGCTTTCATCTTTGAAACGGCTGCTGTATCAATCTTTTCAGGGGATTGGGCAATGGCCATTGCACCCCATGAAATGAGTGTAACCAGCATGAATAGCTTCTTCATAGTCTTACAATTAGGTTAATGAGTAAAAATAAAGGATGGGCCTGATTCGGGAGGTTCCATTCGTGGAAAATTGAGGCAGTACCTCACTCGTCCATCCCAAGAATCAGTTCCTTGCGGGACAGCCAGATGTTCCATACCCCTTCGACCCGGTCAACCCCGTCGGGTTGTTTCACAATAACCGGCTTTGTGTACAGCAGGGAGTCCGTCGCTTTTCCGGCCGCATTTCGCAGCATCTGTATGTTATCAATCTCGCCGGTGGTGCCGGAGGCGATGTAGGCGTCGATAAGTTGCTTTTCAATCGCGCGTGTGTCCTTTGCGCCTGGAACCAGGAACCTGATGCGTCCGCCACTCGCATCAATGAGCGAGTCGGTCCTTACGGAATCGCGGCCAAAACTTTCAAGTAACGCGATCAATTCCCTTCCTTTTTTGAAAGCCTCTTCCGTGAGTTGCACTTCGGTGACACGGCGTATCTCGTGCTGAACCCTCTCCTCTCTGATCTTTCTGCGTTGTTCTTCCGACAGGGTGCCTCCGCAGCCGAAAAGGAAAACGGCGCCAAGTAAAATGATCGTTCGCATTCACAAAGTTGCCCACCGATCGGCCAAATTCCAAGAGAATGAACTTTAATCCACCGGAACTTAATACCCCCGAGAATTATTAAATTTACACCCGCGTCAATATATGGTTGAAAAACTGGAAGAAATCAAGCATCGTTTCGAAGAGATCGGGCAACTGCTTATGCAGCCGGAAACCACCTCGGATCTCAAGAATTACACGAAGCTGAGTAAGGAATACAAGGATCTGGAAAGGATTGTGGTAAAGTACCGGCAATGGAAAGGCGCCAATGACCATCTCCGCCAGGCGAAGGACGTGCTTGTACGTGAAAAGGACACCGAACTTCGCGAGCTGGCCAAGATGGAGATTGAAGCGCTCGAGCCGCGCATCGAAACCCTGGATGCCGAGCTTAAGGAGTTGCTGATTCCGACAGACCCCAACGATGACAAGAATGTGCTCCTTGAAATCCGCGCCGGAACGGGCGGCGACGAAGCGGCCATTTTTGCCGGCGACCTTTGGCGCATGTACCAGCGTTTTTGTGACCGCAAGGGTCTGAAGATGACCGTCCTCGACGTCACCGAGGGAACGGCGGGTGGTTACAAGGAGGTGATCAGCAGCGTGACCGGCGACGGCGCCTACGGCTTGCTTAAATTTGAGTCGGGTGTTCATCGCGTTCAGCGGGTACCCGCTACCGAGCAGATGGGACGGGTTCACACGTCGGCCGCGTCGGTAGTTGTACTGCCTGAAGTTGATGAGGTTGGCGACGTCGAGGTCAACCCCGCCGATATTGAGGTTCAAACCGCGCGATCGAGTGGCGCCGGCGGGCAAAACGTCAACAAGGTGGAAACCAAGGTGCAATTGACGCACAAGCCTACGGGCATCGTCATCACCTGCCAGGTCGAACGTTCGCAGCATGGGAACCGGGAACGCGCGATGCAAATGCTGAAAACAAAACTCTACGAGATGGAGGTTGAAAAACAGGAGAAGGAAATGGGAGCTGCCAGAAAGTCGCTTGTCCGCAGTGGTGACCGATCCGAAAAAGTAAGGACGTACAATTATCCGCAAAGTCGTGTCACTGACCATCGCATCGGGTTTACCCAACACAACCTGCCCGCGATCATGAACGGAGAGATCGATGACTTCATTGAACAGTTGCGCATTGCCGACAGTGCGGAAAAAATGACAGAAGGAAGTGCAAAGGCATAGGGTTTGCGCACATGGGTTAACCAAAAAACTTGATTTTCGTTACTTTAATCAACTGACCAATCGTCTATGAAAAAAACATTGATCGTCATCGGGATAATCTTCGTCGTGGGCTTGATTTTCTATAGCTTCTTTGGTGGCAAGTACAACACGATGGTTGAACTTCAGGAGCAGATCCCGCTACAGTGGGCACAGGTTGAAACTCAATACCAACGGCGCGCGGACCTCATTCCCAACCTGGTTAACACGGTGAAGGGATACGCCGAGCATGAACAACAAACCCTGACTGAGGTTATGGAAGCCCGCGCCAGCGCCACGCAGGTTAGGGTTGATCCCACCAACCTGACACCGGAGGCAATCGCCCGGTTTCAACAGGCGCAGGCGGGCGTAAGTTCTGCCCTGGGCAGGCTCCTTGCGGTGGCTGAAAACTACCCGAATTTGAAAGCCAACGAAAATTTCCTCAACCTTCAGGCGCAGCTCGAAGGCACTGAAAACCGAATCGCCGTCGCCCGCAGCCGATTCAATGAGTCGGTTCAGCCTTACAACGTTTATATCAAACGCTTCCCGAACAACATGATCGCGAACCTGTTCGACTTTGATGAGAAGGGGTACTTCCAGGCCGCCGAAGGCGCCGAGCAAGCCCCTACCGTACAGTTCTAAAATCTTCACTCTCTGCTTGCAAATTGAGAGTCCCACCCCGTAAATGGGGTGGGTTTTTTTATGATTGTGCGATCAGGCGGACTTCCGGGCACGGCTGTTCGTATTTATCCCCACGAAAAAATTTTCCTGACATTATTGGTCCTCGTCGCGTCGTTGGCGGCGGTCCGGGGACAAACCGACGACGCCGCTGCCATTGCAGAAGTAGTTTCCTCTGCCTATAAGTTCGAGGCGGGCTGGCGCATCGTCAGCAGGACCTTCTACCGGCATTGACAAAAGCGAAAAGGGTATGACGTTCATCATACCCTTCAGCGCTTGGTTTCTTTATGTCGATTAAAGTGTTCTCTTTACTTCGCGGTTCTCGTAACTTTCAATCACGTCCCCGACCTTCATGTCGTTGAAGCCGTCGATGCCGATACCACAGTCAAATCCGGACCTTACTTCACTGGCGTCATCCTTATAGCGCTTCAGTGAATGAAGCTTGCCAGCGTAAACGACAATACCGTCACGAATCAGACGTATGGGGTTAGCGCGTTTGATCAGGCCGTCGGTCACCATGCATCCAGCGATCGTACCGACCTTTGAAATCTTAAAGACCTCGCGCACTTCGGCATTGCCGACAATAATTTCCTCCACTTCGGGAGCCAGCATGCCTTCCATGGCATCCTTCACGTCGTTGATCGCGTCGTATATGATGGAGTAGAGGCGAATTTCGATTTCCTCATTGTCGGCGATGCGTCTGGCAGCGCCGGAAGGCCGAACCTGGAACCCGAGAATAATGGCGTCCGATGCCGAAGCAAGCAACACATCCGACTCCGAGATCTGGCCTACGCCGCGATGGATGATCGACACCTGTACTTCAGGCGTGGAAAGTTTTAGCAGCGAGTCCGAAAGCGCTTCGACCGATCCGTCCACGTCGCCCTTGACGATCACATTCAGCTGTTTGAAGTTACCGATGGCCAAACGTCGGCCGATCTCATCCAGGGTGATGTGTTTCTTGGTCCGCATGCTCTGCTCACGCAGCAACTGCGTGCGTTTCGTGGCCAGTTCGCGGGCTTCCCGATCTGTTTCCATCACGTTGAACTTTTCACCTGCCTGCGGCGCGCCGTCAAGGCCGAGCACTACCACCGGGGTTGACGGTCCAGCTTCCGTAACTTTCTTTCCCGTATCGTCAAACATCGCCTTGACACGGCCGTAGTTGGGTCCGGCAAGGAGGATATCCCCGATGTGGAGGACGCCGCTCTGCACCATCAACGTGGCTACATAACCGCGACCTTTGTCCAGTGAAGCCTCAATGATTGATCCCGCCGCTGCTTTGTCCGGATTTGCCTTGAGGTTCAGAATTTCCGCCTCGAGCAACACTTTTTCGAGCAGGTCATCAATCCCCTGGCCCGTCTTGGCGGAAATTTCCTGAGACTGATACTTGCCTCCCCATTCTTCGACGAGGATGTTAATTTTCGACAAAGATTCACGAACCTTGTCGGGGTTTGCGCCCGGCTTATCGATCTTATTGATGGCGATCACAATGGGAACGCCCGCTATCTGGGCATGGTTGATGGCTTCTTTGGTCTGAGGCATTACGTCATCGTCGGCCGCAACCACGATTATGGCCACATCGGTAATCTTCGCACCGCGCGCGCGCATGGCCGTGAAGGCTTCGTGGCCGGGAGTGTCCAGAAAAGCGATCTTATTTCCACTTTTGGTCATTACGTCATAGGCGCCAATGTGCTGCGTAATGCCGCCAGCTTCCTGAGCGGTAACTTTCGTATTCCGGATATAGTCAAGGAGTGAGGTCTTACCATGGTCAACGTGCCCCATGATGGTCACGATCGGAGCGCGCGGCTGAAGGTCCTCTTCCAGATCTACCTCTTCTTCGACGGTGAGTTCTTCATCCGCGGAAGCGAACTGGACGCCGTAACCGAATTCATCGGCTATCACGGTAATGGCTTCGGCGTCTAGGCGCTGGTTGATAGACACGAACATGCCCAAACCCAGGCACGTGGAGATGACTTCATTAACCGAGACGTTCATCATCGAAGCCAAGTCGTTGGCCGAGATAAACTCGGTGACGCGTAGCGTCTTTGATGATTCCTGTTCCTGAAGAGCCTGCTGTTCCTGTGCATCGGATATGGCCTGTCGCTTCTCCCGGCGGTATTTTGAACCTGAGGTCTTTTTTCCACCGCCGCTGAGTTTTGCCAGTGTCGCTTTGATCTGGTCCTGTATTTCTTTTTCAGAGGGCTCTTCCTTCTGCGTACGCATCGGGCCTTTGCCCTTTTGCGCCGTGCGCGGGCCTCGTTGCGTTTGGTCGCCGACCGTTGCAATACGCTTTCTCGGTCTCTTACCCTTGCGATCATCCTTCAAATCGGAGGAGGCCACAGGCGCTTCCTTCTTTTTTTCAACGGGCAGTTCGATCTTGTCCACCACCTTCAGGCCTTTCAGCTTGTCTGCTTTGGCCTTGATGAGTTCCTGCTCCGGTGTCTTTTCCGGAACCGGTTGTACCTCCTCCGGTTTAGGGGTCTCAACTTCCTTTTCAGGTGCGGGCTCGGGTTCTTTTTTGGACGCCGCCTTTTTCCCGAGTTCAATCTTCCCGACAACCTTGATCCCTCCAAGCTTCGGTTTTTCGCGTTCGACCTTTTCGGGCTTGGGTTCTTCTTTCGCCTTCAGGTCTTTCGACCCCAGGTTTTTGATCATGATGCTCTCTTCTTCGTCGAGCCGTTTTTTCGCGCTTTCCTTTTCCCGCTCGATAACAACATCTTCGACATGCTTGGTGCCGATCGTCAGGCCGGACGCTTCCAGCTTCTCGGAGGCAGAGGATGCGTATTCTTTCGAGAGCATGGCAAATTGTTCGGCCGTGAGCTTGGCGTTCGGATTGTTATCGACCGTAAAACCTTTCTTGGCCAAAAACTCCAAAATGGTGTTATGTCCAACATTGAGTTTACGCGACGCCTGTCCTAACCGTATCATTTTTTCTTCTGCCATACTTCAAATATCCCTATGATTTTTGTGATTTCTGCGACGGAATGCAATATTTATTCAAATTCTTTCTTCAAAACCCCGATTACACTTTCCACTGTTTCTTCTTCGAGGTCTGTTCTGCGAACAAGCTCATCTTTGTTAAGGTTCAGCACACTCTTGGCTGTGTCCAGTCCAATGCGTTTCAACTCATCGAGCACCCAGCTCTCGATTTCGTCCGCAAATTCATCGAGATCAACGTCCTCCTCTTCTTGTCCCTCGGCAAGTTCTCTGAACACATCGATTTCATAACCGACGAGGCGACTGGCGAGTTTAATGTTCAACCCACCTTTTCCGATAGCAAGGGAAACCTGGTCCGGTTTGAGGTAAACGGATACCCGTCCGTTTTCCTTATCGATTTTGATCGACGTGATCTTGGCGGGGCTGAGCGCGCGCTGGATATACAGTTCAAGGTTTTCAGTGAAGTTGATCACGTCGATGTTTTCGTTCTGCAATTCCCGGACGATCGCATGAATGCGCGAGCCTTTCATACCGACGCATGCACCAACGGGGTCGATACGGTCGTCATACGATTCGACGGCGACCTTCGCCCTTTCGCCCGGTTCGCGCACAACCTTCCGGATCGTGATTAACCCGTCGTAGACCTCCGGGACCTCCTGTTCGAAGAGACGTTCAAGGAATACCGGAGAGGTTCGTGAGAGAATGATCTTCGGGTTGCCGTTGACCATTTCCACTTTGTGTACGATCGCCCTCACGTTTTCACCCTTGCGATACCTGTCTTTTGGAATTTGTTCTCCACGCGGAATGGAGATCTCGTTCCCCTCTCCATCGATAAGTAATACCTCCTTGCTCAGCACTTGGTACACCTCGCCGGTGATGATCTCACCCACGATGTCCTTGTACTTCTGGAAGAGGATATCTTTCTCAAGGTCTTTTACTTTTTGCATCAACGTCTGGCGGGCGGTGGTCACCGCACGGCGTCCAAACTCCTCGATGTTGATGGGTTCGGAAACTTCCTCGCCGACTTCAAAGTCAGGCTCAATCTTGCGGGCCTCTGTGAGGCTGATCTTGTCGTGCTCCCAGATATCTTCGGATTCGTCTTCAACGATCTCGCGAATGCGATAGATTTCCAGGTCACCTTTGTCGGCGTTGATGATGATGTCAAAGTTATCCGTCGGCATGGCGCGTCCATTCTCATCCATTCCGTACCTTTTTTTGATCATATTCCGAAACACATCTTCGAGAATACGAATCATCGTCGGCCGGTCTATGTTCTTCTGCTTGGCAAATTCGGCAAAGGACTCGATCAGATTAGCTATATCCATAGTAAGTATTATTTGAACGATATCATTACAAATGTTTTTTCAATGTCGGCAAAGGCGATCGCTTCGTCCACCGTCTCTTTATCTTTACCCTTTCCACGTTCCGAGACAACCACTATCGCATCTTCGTCCACCCGGGTAAGCAGGCCTTCAACGATCCTGGAGTTGAAGGTTACCTTAACCCTACGGCCGATGTGCTTCCGGTATTGCCGCTTCAGCTTAAGCGGCTGGTCCACACCCGGCGTCGTCACTTCCAGAAGATAGCGGTCATCGGGGAACTTCATCTCGTCAAGCCCTTTGGAAAGCTCACGACTAATCCGGGCACAATCGTCGATGCCGACGCCCTGGTCACCGTCCACAACCACCAAAATCTTCCGTGGCCCCCGTTTCGCGGAGACGACAACGTCCACCAAAAACTGTCCGTCGGTAAGCACACCGTCCGTCAGCCTTCTTATTTCCTCCTCCCGTTCCATCGAATGGTATAAACAAAGAGGGGACCTGTTCGTCCCCTCTAATTTTTTTTCAGAAGCTGCGCAAAGGTATAATGTTTTTCACTTTATACCAAATAATGCGTTAACTAAGCGTTTTTCAACGACAGACGGCCTCGTCGGTGCCGACCTGTCCCCAGCCAGGTGCACCGACGGCAGACCAAAAAGATCGTACCGGAACGCCCTGGTCCCCGCCAACGAAGGCTATGTCAGATGTACTCCGGCAGGTTCTTTAAGTACAGGCCATACCCACTCTTTTCGAGGGGCCCGGCCAGGGCAATCAATTGTTCGCGGCTGATGAATCCGTTTCTGAAAGCCACCTCTTCAATACACCCGATTTTGAGGCCCTGCCGTTGTTCGATGACCTGGACGAAGTTTGCCGCCTGCATCAGCGAGTCAAAAGTGCCCGTGTCCAGCCAGGCGGTCCCGCGGCTCATCGGCGCAACCTTGAGCCTCCCTTGCCTGAGGTAGACGTTGTTAACGTCGGTGATTTCAAGTTCGCCGCGCGGGCTAGGCTTTATCGATCTGGCGATCGAAACCACTTCGTTGTCATAAAAGTAGAGGCCTGGAACGGCGTAGCTCGACTTCGGGTTCTTTGGTTTTTCCTCGATGGAGATTGCCCTCCTGCTGGAATCGAATTCCACGACCCCATAACGTTCGGGGTCAGTCACATGGTAGGCAAACACAACGCCTCCCTCCGGATCACGGTTCTCCTGGAGAAGTTGTCTCAGTCCGGAACCGTAAAAAATATTGTCGCCAAGTATAAGCGCCACTTTTTCCGTTCCCACAAAGTCTTCGCCGATGATAAATGCCTGCGCCAGCCCTTCCGGTCTGGGTTGTTCTGCATATTGGAAATTGCATCCGAGTCGGTCTCCATTGCCCAACAGGCGTTGAAAATGCGGCAGATCATGGGGTGTTGAAATGATGAGAATATCACGAATGCCCGCCGTCATCAGCACCGAAAGCGGGTAGTAGATCATGGGCTTATCGTAAAGCGGCATGAGCTGCTTGCTGACGGCCAACGTCAGCGGGTACAGTCGTGTGCCCGATCCTCCTGCGAGTATGATCCCTTTCATAGTCCTAACTCTTGTGCAACAGCTTAGTGTTCAACCGCGCGGTTTGAATACATGTTGTCGTAATACTGTAGATATTGACCCGATGTGACATGCTTGAGCCATTCGCCGTTGGCCAGATACCAATCTACGGTTTTTTCCAGGCCGACGTCAAATGCGGTCTCAGGCCGCCAGCCCGTTTCACTGGTCAGCTTCGAAGGGTCGATAGCGTAGCGCAAGTCGTGTCCAAGGCGGTCTTCAACGTAGGTGATCAATTTCGCCGATGTGCCGTCTTCTCTTCCCAGTTTTTTGTCCATGATGTGACAAAGCAAGTTGACGAGGTCGATATTCTTCCATTCATTGTTTCCGCCGATATTATAGACCTCGCCCGGTTTTCCTTTGTGAAAGATGGAATCGATCGCGCGCGCATGGTCCTCCACATAAAGCCAGTCGCGAACGTTCTCGCCCCGACCGTACACCGGCAACGGTTTGCTGTTGATGATGTTGTTGATCATCAGGGGAATGAGCTTTTCTGGGAAATGGTATGGCCCATAGTTATTTGAGCACCGGCTGATGATCGCAGGCAATGAATAACTGTTGAAGAACGCGCTCACAAAATGGTCGCTGCCTGCCTTCGAAGCAGCGTAGGGCGACCTGGGATCAAGGGACGTGTTTTCGGTAAAGAATTCGCCCTGCTCGGCGGAGCCATAAACCTCGTCGGTGGAGATGTGATAAAATAGCTTACCCTGAAAGGATCCTTGCCATGCTGCCTGTGCCGCCCGAAGCAGGTTAAGGGTGCCGAGAATATTCGTCTGGGCAAACTCCGTCGGGTTATGCAGGGATCGGTCGACATGCGACTCTGCGGCGAGGTGGATAACGCCATCGATCGCGTGTTTTTTAAAGACACTAAACACGAATTCTATGTCGAGGACATCGCCTTTTTCAAAATGATAGTTCTTCGCTCCTTCGACGTCCCGGAGATTCTCGAGGTTTCCCGCATAGGTCAGCTTGTCAAGATTGACAATCCGATAGGTGGTGTACCTGTTTGTGAAGCGTCTCACGACGTGGGAGCCGATAAAGCCGGCACCTCCTGTAATCAATACATTTCTCAGGGCCATAGAATATCGGTTATCTTACAAACTTATCAAAGTTCTTGTGCGCTCTTTGGTACAGGACTTCCTGCGGCAAAGACTTAAAGTATTCGTACGTCAATTTCAGTCCTTCCGCCCGCGGCACGTTGGGTTCCCAACCGAGAATCTCTTTGGCCTTGGTGATATCAGGGCGTCGCTGTTTGGGGTCGTCCTGGGGCAGCGGTTCATAGGCGATGCGTTGGTTTGTCCCGGTGAGTTGTACAATTTCTTCTGCAAAATCCTTGATGGTAATCTCGTTAGGGTTGCCAATGTTCATCGGCAGGTGGTAATCCGACAACAGCAGCCGATAGATGCCGTTGATCAGGTCGTCGACATAGCAAAAAGAGCGCGTCTGCAAGCCGTCGCCAAATACCGTCAGATTTTCTCCGCGCAGGGCCTGTCCGATAAAGGCCGGAAGGACACGGCCGTCATTGAGCCGCATCCGGGGACCATAGGTATTGAATATTCTCACAATGCGGGTATCCACGCCGTGATAACGGTGGTAGGCCATGGTCATCGCCTCCTGAAATCGCTTCGCCTCGTCGTACACGCCCCGCGGCCCGATCGGGTTGACGTTGCCATAGTATTCTTCGGATTGCGGATGGACCAGCGGGTCGCCGTAGACTTCGGAGGTTGAGGCCATCAGAATACGCGCACTTTTTGCACGAGCTAATCCAAGCACATTATGTGTACCCAAAGAACCAACCTTCATCGTTTGAATTGGGATCTTCAAATAGTCGATGGGGCTAGCCGGCGAAGCGAAATGCAAAATGTACTTCAGCGCACCGGGGACATGGACAAACGTCGACACATCATGCTCGTAAAACTCGAAATCACCTTTCTTGAAAAGGTGTTCAATATTACGAAGGTCACCGGTGATCAGGTTGTCCATGGCAACAACAGCATACCCTTCCGCAAGAAAGCGGTCGCACAGGTGCGAACCGAGAAAACCCGCACCGCCGGTAATCAACACCCGTTCCTTAGCCATTGACCACCTCCCGGCCTATGCTGAAATAGATAAAGCCTTGCTCTCTCATCACATCCACTTCATAGACGTTTCTCCCATCAAAGATCACTTTTTGGTTGAGTAGCGCATTCAATTTTTCGAAGTCGGGTGTGCGAAACTCCGGCCACTCCGTCGAAATGAATATGGCGTCCGCACCTTCGGCGGCGTCATACGCAGATTCAAAATATTCGATTTTGTCTCCCAGTATCTGTCGCACATTCTCCATTGCTTCAGGGTCGTGGGCTTTGACTTTTGCCCCCGCGTCAAGCAAAGCCTCAATATTGTAGAGGGCAGGTGCTTCCCGTATGTCGTCCGTATGCGGTTTGAAGGAGAGGCCCCAAAATGCGATGGTCTTCCCGCGGAGGTCTCCGTTAAAAAATTTCTTTATGGTCGGGATGAGCTTCGTCTTTTGATCGGCATTCACTTCCATGACAGCCTGAAGAATCTTGAAGTTGTAGTTCGAATCCGCAGCGGACTTTTCCAACGCCTGGACATCCTTGGGAAAGCAGCTTCCGCCGTATCCGATTCCAGGGAACAGAAACCGCTTGCCGATTCGGCTGTCCGTTCCGATGCCTTTTCTCACCGCATCCACGTCTGCACCGACCAACTCACACAGGTTGGCAATTTCATTCATGAAAGTGATCTTGGTGGCAAGAAATGAGTTTGCCGCATACTTTGTCAACTCCGCAGACCGCTCGTCCATAAACACCAATGGATTGCCCTGACGGACGAAGGGCGCGTACAGCGTCTCCATCAGTTTCCGGGCCCGGGCCGACGATGTGCCAATGACGACGCGTTCCGGTTTCATGAAATCATCCACCGCAACACCTTCCCTTAAAAACTCGGGGTTGGATACAATATCGAATTCAACGGTGGCCTTCCGGGCGACCCTTGCGCGGACTTTGTCTGCAGTACCCACAGGAACCGTGCTCTTGTCGACTATTACCGTGTATTCGCTAAGGAGCGGGCCAAGGTCATCGGCCACGTTAAGGATATACTTCAAATCCGCAGAGCCGTCTTCGCCAGGCGGCGTTGGCAACGCCAGGAAAATCACCTTCGCGTCCTTTATGCCTTCCTCCAGGCTGGTCGTAAAATACAAGCGTTCCTGCTTGATGTTGCGCTCAAACAATTGCTCAAGACCCGGCTCATAGATCGTAATGGTCCCGGCCTTAAGCTTTTCAACTTTCTTTTGATCAATGTCTATACACGTTACCGTGTTTCCGGTTTCAGCAAAACAAGTCCCGGTCACAAGGCCAACATAACCGGTTCCAACTACGGCAATTTTCATCTTTGATGGATTAAGTCGCGAAATAAAGGATTTACTAAGAGAAATCCGGGTTCGGCTAGCGGGTTTAAAATATTATACCGCACCACAAACAAACATTCGTTTGTAAAACTGGCCAATTTGCTCTATTTTAGCTGCCCTTTAGGAAAAAAATAAAGTTCGAAAATGGAGATGTTAGTGGATAACCTGCCGTCGATGACGGGCTTTGAGGATACCGAGAACCAGAAAATGATCGCCGAAATGGTCAGGGATTTTGGTCGAAAGGAAATCACACCAAAAATGATGGAATGGGATGAGCGTCAGGAATTTCCCATCGAAGTCTTCCGCAAGATGGGAGCACTTGGGCTGATGGGCGTCTTGGTTCCGGAAGCGTACGGTGGGGCGGGGTTCGGATATCTGGAGTATATCACCGCCATTGCCGAGGTGGCAAAGATCGACGGCTCGATCGGCCTTTCCATGGCCGCGCATAACTCCCTGTGCACGAACCACATCCTACAATTCGGAAATGAGGATCAAAAGAGAAAATATCTGCCCCGCCTGGCCTCCGGGGAATGGATCGGCGCCTGGGGGCTGACGGAACCGAACACCGGATCCGACGCCGGGAACATGCGCACAGTGGCGGTAAGGGAGGGAGACTATTTTGTAATAAACGGCGCCAAGAATTTCATCACCCACGGGAAATCCGGAAATGTTGCGGTGGTGATTGTCCGGACGGGCGACGTTGGCGACTCTCATGGCATGACGGCCTTCATCATCGAAAAAGGAACTCCCGGCTTCACTTCAGGCAAAAAGGAAAATAAGTTGGGCATGAGGGCCTCTGAAACAGCCGAGTTGATCTTTACCGACTGCCGGGTTCACAAGACGCAAATGTTGGGTGCCGAGGGGGAAGGATTCCCGCAGGCGATGAAGATCCTTGACGGCGGGCGGATTTCAATAGCCGCCCTTAGCCTGGGTATCGCTATGGGCGCGTATGACGCGGCCCTTCGGTACGCCAAGGAGCGTCACCAGTTCAATCAGCCAATTGCCGCTTTTCAGGGTATCGCCTTCAAACTGGCGGATATGGCTACAAAAGTTGAGGCAGCCAAGCTGCTCACCTACCGGGCAGGGGACCTTAAAAACAAAGGCAAATCCGTGACACGGGAATCGGCTATAGCCAAGCTTTACGCTTCCGAAATCGCGGTTGAGGTGGCAAACGACGGCGTACAGATCTTCGGCGGCTATGGATATACCAAAGACTTTCCCGCTGAAAAATATTACCGCGACGCCAAACTTTGCACGATCGGCGAAGGAACTTCCGAGATCCAGAAACTCGTTATTTCAAGGTCAATCTTGAAGTAGCCTTTGAAGTTTGACCCCCGGAACATATATTTGCAGCCCGAAACAAAGATTATGATTATAGTTAACGTAAAAGAGAACGAGTCGATCGACAAAGCCCTTAAGCGCTTTAAGAAGAAATTCGAGAAAACCGGCGTATTGAAAGAACTGAGGGCGAGAACCTCGTATGAGAAGCCGTCGGTAAGCCGGAGAAACGAGATTATTCGCGCCGCGTATCGCGAGAGAATGAAGAATCTCGAGAACAGCTAGCCATTTTTCGAAGATTCCGGGTTTCGCCCCGGACTTCATCCGGATACAGTCCCCGAGGGTTTTCCTTTCGGGGATTATTTTTTTACATTGGCACTACACCGGAGGTAAGTGTAGTGCATGGTTGAACCTTTCCTGAAATACCTTCAATACGAAAAGCGGGCAAGCCTGCACACGGTCGCCGCATATCGATTCGATCTTCAGCAATTCCAGTTATTCGCTGGCCAAAATTCCGGAATCGACGACATTACATCCGCCGATTTTTCATCGTTGCGTGGATTCGTGGTTCATTTGGTAGAGTCCGGGTTGGAACCCGCTTCGGTGAATCGAAAAATCGCAGCCCTAAAATCGTTCTACAAATTCTTGTTGAAGCGCCAGGCAATCACCAGGGATCCGACACTGCGGATCAGCATGTTGAAGACGAAAAAGAGACTGCCTAAATTTGTCCGCGAAGATGAGATCAACGCCGTGATCGACCAAAGCGGCCCCATCCACCCGTCAGGCGAACACCTATTTGAGCCGACACGCGATTTGCTCGTCCTGGAATTACTCTATGCCACCGGGATGCGGCTATCCGAATTGCTGATGCTGCGCGACGCGGACTTCAACCTCAGGGAAGGCCTGGTAAAGGTCTTGGGGAAACGAAAGAAGGAACGAATGATTCCAATTGGTCGAACGCTGGTTCCCCTTATCGAAGGTTATTGGAAAGTTAGAAACCGCGACATCGGGCGTCGCGAAGACGGACGTTTCTTCGTCACAAGCAGTGGCAAGCCGTGTTATCCCACGATGATTTACCGTATCGTAAAGAAATTCCTCGCGGGCACTACGGCTGACCGGAAAAGCCCCCATGTGCTCAGGCACACATTTGCCACCCATCTGCTGGACAAGGGGGCTGAAATCAACGCGGTAAAGGATTTGTTGGGACACGCGAGCCTCGCCGCCACACAGGTCTATACACACAACTCGATCGAGAAACTGAAAAAGGTTTTTGATCAGGCACACCCGAAAGCGTAACACATGTCGTTAAATCATTAAGCTATCGATCAACGACGACCCGAAGTCGAAAAATGTCGGGTAGTTCCATGTTTAACACTAATTTTTTAGCCATGAAGCTGAAAGTTCACTCCATCCATTTCGATGCCGACCGGAAACTTGTTGATTTTATTCAACGAAAAGTCAACAAGCTCGAGACGTTTTACGACCGACTTTTAGGCGGTGAAGTATTCCTTCGCCTCAACAATGAGGGTGTGGACAACAAAACGGTCGAGATAAAATTGACTGCGCCAGGAACGCAACTGTTCGCGGTCGAAAAGGCGCGTTCGTTTGAAGCCGCCACGGACCAGGCTGCAGATGCGCTGAAAATGCAGATTGAAAAATTCAAAACGCGATTGCACAACGGTCGCGTGTGACCTTCATAAAAAGGCCCCTTGCGGGGCCTTTTTAATTACAATCGAAAACTCTTTTTCACCTTATCGACATGATCGAGTTTTTCCCAGGGAAATAACTCAACGGTCATGCGTTTTTCGGTGGCTTTCCCTTTATTAAAAATCTTCTCGACTACGCGCGGCTCGCGGCCCATATGACCATATGCGGCGGTCTCGGCATAAATTGGCGTGCGAAGCTTGAAGCGCTCTTCAATGAAATAGGGGCGCATGTCAAACAGTTTTTCCACTTTACGCGCGATTTCGCCGTCGCTCAGGCTAACCTTCGCCGTGCCGAACGTGTTGACGTTAAGCCCGACGGGTCTTGCCACCCCGATGGCGTATGCCACCTGTACCAGGACCTCATCACACAATCCAGCCGCCACCAGGTTCTTCGCGATGTGGCGCGTGGCATATGCCGCTGAGCGATCCACTTTTGAAGGATCTTTCCCGGAGAAGGCGCCACCACCGTGCGCACCCTTACCGCCGTAGGTATCAACGATGATCTTGCGGCCCGTCAACCCGGTGTCACCATGTGGCCCGCCGATCACGAATTTCCCCGTCGGATTCACGTGGTACTTGATGTCATCACCAAAAAGTTTCTGCACCCGTTTGGGCAGTTTCTTTTTGACGCGGGGCATCACGATGTTAATGATGTCCTCGCGAATTTGCTTCAGCATGACCGCATCGCGGGCAAAGTCGTCGTGCTGAGTCGATATCACGATGGTATCGACGCGAAGGGGGCGGTTGTCATCGCTGTACTCTATGGTAACCTGCGATTTTGCGTCAGGCCGCAGGTACTTCAGGACCTTGTTTTCGCGTCGGAGTACGGAAAGTTCACGGAGAAGGAGATGCGCAAGTTCCAACGGCAACGGCATAAAGCTGTCGGTCTCATTGGTCGCGTATCCGAACATCATTCCCTGGTCTCCGGCGCCCTGATCTTCTTTCTTTTTCCGTTCAACGCCCTGATTGATGTCCGGGGACTGTTCGTGAATCGCTGAGAGGATGCCGCACGAGTTGGCCTCGAACATATATTCGCTCCGGGTATATCCAATCTTTTTGATCACCTCCCGTGCAATGTCCTGAACATCGAGATAAGCCTCGGATTTGACTTCTCCCGCCAGGACGACCTGGCCGGTGGTTACCAGCGTCTCGCAGGCTACCTTCGAATTAGGGTCATAAGCAAGAAAATAGTCGATAAGCGCATCAGATATCTGGTCTGCGACCTTATCGGGATGGCCCTCAGAAACTGATTCCGAGGTGAAGAGGTAGGGCATGTGGATTCGTGGTTAATTTTTGAGTGGGCAAATTTATAGGAATTGATGAAATCAAAAAAAGATTTAACGTCCCGCGGCCAGGAATAAGAACACCGCTGGCTTTTTCGGCCAACTGACGTCTGCCGCACGCCATTCAACCACAGGCCTGGTCATGGTGTACGCTTCGCGCCCGGTGAGGTCCAGGGCAACACACAATGCCGTATCGTTTGCGAGGTGTCGGATGAGTTGCTGGAATATCGCGTTATTGCGATAAGGTGTTTCAATAAAAATCTGGGTCTGGTCGGCGGCGCGTGATGCCTTTTCAAAAGAACGAATCGCACCGCCCGCTTCATCGCCGACCGGCAGGTACCCATTGAATGCAAACCGCTGACCATTGAGACCAGACGCCATCAGCGCAAGTAAGATCGACGACGGGCCAACCAGCGGGACAACCTTGTGCCCAAGCTGGTGAGCATACCTCACGGCGAGCGAGCCGGGGTCGGCAATGCCGGGACACCCCGCTTCCGATATCACCCCCATGTCGTTACCCAGCGACAACGGCGCCATTAATGTCGACAGGTCTTCCTGCCGCGTATCTTTGTCCAGCACAGAAAAATTCAGGGCTTCGATTGATGGGTAAATCTTTAGCCGGCTGAAATACCGCCGGGCAGATCGCACGTCCTCTGCCAAAAAGAAACGGATGGACGGAAGCACTTCGATGACCGAAGTACTCAAGACCGAAATTTCCGATTCCGCTGAAATGAGCGTCGGAATCAAAAACAGCGTACCTTTGTTTACCATGGAATGCAACGATAATGGGCAAATTTCTCATAATAACCGGAATAATACTCGTTGTTGTCGGATTCGTCATCCACTACTCCTCGCGTATCCCCTTCCTGGGTAAACTGCCGGGCGATATCTATATTGAAAGGGGCAACGTAAAGTTCTACTTCCCATTGACGACAAGCATTATCGTCAGTATCATCATTTCCGTGGTACTGTTGCTTATTTCGAAAGCCAGACAATAAGATACTCGACAAGCTTTCTCTTCGTTTCTGGTTGACAAGGAGACACCATGCGATAGCTTATTTAACGTTTATTTGCGAATTTCGGGGTTCGGTATATGGTGAGCAGGGTCCTAACATATTTCGTCGTATTCGTCACCGCGGCCCTGGCGGTTCGCGGCCAGGGACCGGCCATGCCCGCACAATCTTCGACGGGTTCGTTTCCCGACAGCGTCCAAACAGTTTTGGAAAATCTTCGCAGCGACGAGGCGGCCTTCGTCGCAAGTGCATTTCCACGCGTATGGTCCGATCTCGGCATCGACGTTCAGCAACGCGTCCGGAAACAAACGGCTTTGATGAGCGCCAGGAAATTCTCCCTTAGGCCGCATCTACTGAACTACTTTTCTGCCATCGTCAACGCGCACGATGTGGAACGGGTAGATGACAAAACGCTTCGCGATTTCCTACGCGTGGCCGGACGGGTGATCGATTTACTCCCGCCAGAAAAGGCTAACGTCTTTTTCGCTTCTGTCAACACCTTTTTTGCACACCACGCCCTCCACCACGAACGGACTTTTCGCCTGTATGCGCGAGACGACAAATACCGGTTTGATTTTATTGAACCTCCCGCGCCCATTTCCTGGGATGACACAGATACGGGCAGCGACAACATGGTAACCGACGCTTACCAGGACGATATGGACAGCTATGGGGGATATGACGACGAGGTTGAAGATCCCTATGCGGAGGATACGATTTCTTACGAAGATGAATATGAGGACGACAACCTGCAGGAGCAAATCGTTCCCGCCTGGATGGTCCAGGAGCCGGCCCCCTACTTCGAAGGCCCGGTCATCCAATTCGACAATGTTACCCTCAACTTCGTCACCTCGTACGACTCCGTGTTTCTAAAAAACTCGGGAGGCAAATGGTCGTTGACTGAAAATGTTTTCGTTGGTGAAGGGGGTACCTTTGACTGGAGTGCCGCAGGCCTGCCAGCGGATTCCGTCTACTGCAATTTCCTAAGCTATCATTTCATTCCATCCAAACCGGAGCTGAAAACCGACCTTGTGAAGCTCATCTACCATGGCAAGACGCACGGATTCATCGCCGGTAATTTTGAATTCCGCTCACAAACGCGACCAGACTCTACGTGGTCTACTTATCCCCGATTCCGATCGTACGCGGGCGATCTGGATGTAGCCGGCCTCGGCGACAAGAACACGCGATATACGGGTGGCTTTTCTCTGATCGGAAACAAGATCATCAGTAGCTCCCTCATTGGCGAACCAGCCACCGTCGAAGTTTGGAGTAGCGGAGAAAAGAAATTTACGGCCGTATCCCCGGAGTTCAGCTTCGACGATAAAGCCATTACTTCTGCGAATGCCCAGGTTAGGATTCATCAGGATAACGATTCCATCGTTCATTCACGCGTGCAATTGAAGTATTCCTTCCCCAATGACAGCACGCAGCTACTGACGTTGCGAAAAGACCGCGGCAACATGCGAAACGCGCCATACGCTTCATCGTTCTTTAACATTGACTTTTCCGCGGACGTTATCCAATGGGATCTCAACGCCGACAGCATGAACATAAGAACCGATGGAGGCAGAAGCATTGTGCCGATGATCATCGAATCCGTAAACTACTACGACCTGAATGATTACCGTATCCTTAAGGGCAAGGGCTTCAATTTCCATCCCCTTGCCCTGGTGGTAAATTACGGGATAAAAATGGGCGTCTCAGCGTTCTATGGAGGAGACCTTTCCCTGCATTACAACCTCGACCCCGCACACGTGAAGCAAGCGCTACTTTTTCTCTGGCAAAAAGGGATGATCGTATACGACGAACGTTCGGACCTTGTCACGATTAAAGACAAGGCTTTCACACTGTTCATGGCCTTCAAGGGAGAAAAGGATTATGACAACCTGAAGATTCATTCGGTGACCTCGAAAGCCGCGAATGCCACGCTGAATTTTGAAAGGCGCGACCTGACCGTCAGGGGTGTCGATGAGTTCAGTGTAAGCGATTCTCTCAATGTTCGCATCGAACCCGACAGCAGCGTCATTACGATCCTGCAGAACCGGGACATCAAGTTCGATGGCACCGTTACTGCAGGCAATTTTGAAATCAGCGGTAAAGGGTTTACGCTCAAGTACGACAGCTTCTTTATCAGTTTAACCCACATCGACTCGATCAATTTCTTTGTCACGGAAAAAAATTCCCGTGGGCAACTCGTGCGCCGTAAGGTCAACAACGCCATGGTTGGGGCGGATTCAGCCGCTGCCGCCGCCGGTGGTCTGGGCGATATATCTCAATCTTCCGGCACGCTCTTTATAAGCCGCGCGAACAACAAGTCCGGGAAAACCAAACTGCCAAACTATCCAAGGCTCGATGCCACCACGGGTGGGGTGATCTATTTTGACCGCGCCGAGGTGCTCGGCGGCGTTTACGATCGCTCGATGTTTTTTGCCGTTCCTCCTTTCAAACTCGATAGCCTCAACGATGCCGACCCCGCTTCAACCAACTTCGACGGAACCTTTGTCTCCAGCGGCATGCTGCCGAGCTTCAAGGAAAAGTTATCGACGCAACCCGACAAGTCCCTGGGCTTCATACACGCCATTCCTCCACCCGGATACCAACTCTACAACGGCGACGGAATAATGAATGGTGTACTGTCTATGGACAACCGGGGACTCCGCGGTGACGGTGCCATCAACTTCCTTGCGGTTACGGTCCATTCCCGCGACTTTGTGTTCTATCCCGACTCGGTGGTAACACGCGGAACGCGGGCCAAAATCGAGGAGAAGCAATTTGGACCGGTGAAATTTCCCCAGGCGTCGCTGCCCGACTACGATATGAAATGGTATCCCAAGCAAGATCGGTTGCTGCTGAAGAACCTCAGGTCGCCTTTTAATTTTTACGACTCAACGGCCCAGATGCAGGGTACCCTGACCATCTCCAAGAGCGGGGTGGCGGGCGCAGGCAAGCTCGAAACGCGCGGCACTGAACTGGTATCGCGGTACCTGCAGTTCAATGGTGACGATTTTAGCGCCAGGCACGCCCGCTTTAAGGTCAAATCGGACGACCCCAACAAAAACCTTCTTTCCGGCGATAACATCCGACTGACCTTCGACCTTGACGAGAATTATGCCGACATCAGTCCCGAAATCGAAGGAGAAGCGGCGATCGATTTCCCCTACGCGCAGTTCAAGACATCCATTCCCAACGCACGATGGGACCTCGATGAGCAAAAGATCACCATGACCAAGGACGCCGACGTTCCGATCGAGAGTTCCTATTTCTACACAACGCGTGACGACCTGGATTCGCTTTCCTTTAACGCCACTAAGGCGGAATACAACCTGAAGACACAAGAGTTGCGCGTGAGTGGCATACCCCACATCGTTGTAGCGGATGCGCTGATTACGCCGGAGAACAACGAAGTCCTTATTCTCGAAAACGCCCGCATCGGAACGCTCCACAACACCACTATCGTCCTGGATACCCTCAATGGATATCACCGGCTCACCGAAGGCGTGGTCGACGTTATCTCCAGAAAGGAATTCCGGGGATATGCCACCTACCAGTACGTAAATTTTCTCAATGACACATTTGCCATCAAGCTGACGGACTTTCACCTCGAACCCATCACAGAGGACGAGTCGCGAAGGAAGGGTAGATTCGGTTCCGTCGCAACGCAGCAGACGGTAGGTACCGGGTCCGTGAGCGACCGCGACAGCCTCGTCCTCGGGGCGGGCATGTACTACAAGGGGGACATGACCATGTATGCCACCCGTCCTGCGCTGCAACTTACAGGGTATATCAAACTGGCAACGCGAAATCTGCCGTCCACCAACTGGATCGCCTACGAACAGAGCGGGGACGAAACCGAGGTCTTCATCGACTTCGACAACGCCGTGACCGAAACGGGAAAGCGCGCAACGGCCGGCCTGCATTTCAACGCCGTCGACAACAGCCTTTATATTACGTTTCTCAACGAGATGAAGTCAGACGATGACGACGACTTCTACAAGCCGAGCGGCACCTTGTTCTTCGACAACGAATCGGGCGAATACAAGATCGAAGACCTTGAAAAAGCCGCGGGAGACAAACTCTCGGGCAAAGTGTTTTCCTATAATGATGAAACCCGTCAGGTCAAGTTCGAGGGGCCAATCAACCTCTTTCAGGGCCCGAAGAATTTCAATCTCACGGCGACAGCCATCGGGTCAGGCAACATGGAAACGAACGAGATCATGATGAACGCCTTCATTATGGCCGACACCGATATTCCCTCAACGATCCTCGACATCATGGCCAGACATCTCCAGGAAGTTATCAAGCTGGAAGGAGCGGAGGAAGGACTGGGC
Organism: uncultured Roseivirgaceae bacterium; assembly: GCA_964551035.1. Classification (GTDB taxonomy): domain Bacteria; phylum Bacteroidota; class Bacteroidia; order Cytophagales; family Cyclobacteriaceae; genus Chryseosolibacter. The sequence goes on from CAZKBK010000005.1 coordinate 122,543, forward strand.
GATCAAACGGAACTGCTTTACAAGATCGCGGACATCGTTGGCGAACGAATGGTCAGGGACTACGAGGAACGCAGCCTGCAAAGTTATGTTTCACTTGCGACGTTGCCCCCCCTCGCGCGTCCGTTGGTTTTTTCCAACGTAAATATGAAATGGTCGGCTGAGCAAAAGGCGTTTTACAGCCAAGGATTAATCGGCCTTTCCAACATCGGCAAGAATGATATTAATGGGGGTTTTGAGGGCTTTATGGAAGTGAAACGCGATGAGAGCGGCGGTGGAATGTTCAACGTGTTCTTCAAAGCCTCGCCCGAAGCCTGGTACTACTTCGGATTTGAAGGCAGCCGACTGCTGGTATACTCCTCAAACAAGGAATTCAATGAGCAGGTTTCAAAAAAATCAAATGCCGGCAAGGCAAAGATCGGCGAAGTGGCTTTCATTCCGGGTAGTGACGACGAAACGCTGGCTTTCATCAACCGGTTCAGAAAAGAATACTACGGTATTGAAGTTCCTTACAGTCTTTACGACCGTGCTGCCGTGCCCACCAACACGCCGGATGAGAAAAAAATTGAAGACGACGGCTTTTGACCCCCGCCGCCCATAAAAGATTGCCGCAAAGTATTGGTTGGCACTGCCGATCACTCTTAATTTGGGCAACGCTTTGAATCATGGTAAAAGAATACATCAACACCAATAAGGAACGCTTCCTCACTGAATTGTTTGACTGGCTGCGCATCCCTTCTGTCAGCGCCGACAGCCGGCACAAAGGAGATGTCCGGAAGGCTGCCGAATTTGTCAGAGAAAAATTGTTGTCGGCGGGTGTCGATCGCGCTGAACTTTGCGAAACCAAAGGGCATCCGATCGTTTACGCTGAAAAGATGTCCGACCCATCGCTCCCCACCGTGCTGGTCTATGGTCATTACGACGTGCAGCCCGCCGACCCTCTGGAATTATGGGAGTCGCCTCCGTTTGAACCGGTCGTAAAAGACGACAGGATCTTCGCTCGCGGCGCCTGTGACGACAAGGGGCAGGTTTACATGCACGTCAAAGCATTCGAGATCATGACGAACCAGGGTCTGCTTAACTGCAACATCAAGTTCATGATCGAAGGCGAGGAAGAAGTGGGTTCCGACAATCTTGGAACTTTCGTAAAAGAAAATAAGGCACGTCTGGCTGCAGATGTCATACTGGTGTCCGACACGGCCATTATTTCCCTGGAGCATCCCTCGATCACGACGGGTCTTCGCGGGTTGAGCTACATGGAAGTTGAAGTGACCGGTCCAAACCGCGACCTGCACTCAGGTGTATACGGTGGGGCGGTTGCAAATCCCGCCAACGCGCTCTGCGCGATGATTGCCTCCCTGCACGATGAAAATGGCCGCGTAACGATCCCTGGATTTTATGATAAGGTTGCCACGCTTTCAAAGGGCGATCGCGAAGCCCTGAACCGCGCGCCCTTCGATCTCGCGGCCTATAAGAACGAGCTTGGGATCGATGAGGTCAAAGGCGAAGCGGGTTTCACCACCCTTGAACGCACCGGTATTCGTCCGACACTCGACGTCAACGGAATCTGGGGCGGCTACACGGGCGAGGGAGCAAAGACAGTGCTTCCCTCAAAGGCTACCGCAAAGATTTCGATGCGTCTTGTCCCTGACCAGGACAGTGCCGAGATTACAAAACTTTTCACAAGGCATATCGAATCAATCGCCCCCGGATACGTTAAGGTCAGGGTGACCGCCCACCACGGTGGAGAGCCCGCCGTTACCCCGACAGACTCAAAAGCATTCAAGGCTGCGAGCGCCGCCTTCCAGGACGTGTGGGGGAAGACGCCCATACCGACACGTGATGGCGGAAGCATTCCAATCGTGGCGCTGTTTAAGAAGGAACTTGGGCTCGACACTGTATTGATGGGGTTTGGGTTGGACAGCGACGCCATCCACTCTCCGAATGAACACTTTGGCGTCAAAAATTTCCTGATGGGTATTGAGACCATCGTTGCTTTTTACAAGCATTTCAACGGGAAATAGCCAATGCGGCACAAAGGGTGGCGTATACTTTGGCATGCGTTCGCTGTCGTATTCCTCACCGTATTGACGCAGGTGGGTGGCATCGTCTATCTCGTTTGTTTGTGGCTTTACCAAACTATCAGCGTACGAGTCCATGGCTACACGACCTTGTTGAGGGCAACACTCTTTCCCGTGGTTTATCTTTTCACGACCTTGGTAGTCGTTCCACTGCTGGCGCCGCTGTCTGGAAGAGTCCCCTTGCCCGCTCTTGAGCAATCCGGCGTCAGGCCCGTCAATCTATTTACATGCCTGCTCAACCGACACTACGTGACCGCCGACCTGAGAAGCACGGTTTTCCAAGTAGCCAAACAAATTCAAAATGAATACCCTGGCACGACGGTCAACTACATGGACGCATGCTTCCCATTCTTTGACGGGTTCCCGCTTTTTCCCCATTTGACACACAACGATGGAAGAAAACTCGACATTTCCTTCTTCTACTACTACAAAGGAGAACCCTCGGTAGGAAATCCTTCACCTATCGGCTATGGCGCATCCGAGCCGCCGCGGGGAAAGGAGATCAATATGCCGCGCCAATGCGCCGAAAGCGGCCACTGGCAGTATGATCTGATGAGCAGGTTCATGCCACTCCGAGATGGTTTTAAGCTTGATGAAACGCGCACGAGGAAACTTATCGCATATTTTGCAAATGACCCTGGCATCACCAAAATTTTCCTCGAGCCTCATCTCCGGGAACGGCTCTCATTATCCATCGCAAAGATCAGGTTTCATGGATGCCAGGCGGTACGGCACGACGACCATTTTCACGTCGTAATCAAACGATAACCCTTTGGCCAACGTCTTTCCTCTCGACAGGAATGATCCGCTCAGATTGAAAATAGACTCAACGTGCCACCTCTGATGAATTTGGTCAGGTCAATCGGAGGAAACTTCCTCTCGGAAAAGTATTTCTTTTTTGAAACCCTGAACAACTGATGGATCGCATCGGCAAAATTACCTTCGCCGGCCATCCTCCTGCCGAATTGTGAGTCATTCACGTTTCCGCCGTGGAGTGCGCAGATCTGATTCCACACTTTATCATAACGGTCGGGGAAGTTTTTTCGAAGCCAGTCCTCAAAGATTTTTCCGATCGACCCATTGAGGCGAACCACGGTCATGCCTGCGCCGAGCGCACCGTGGTCTGCGGCCAAGCGGAGTATCTCGGGAATTTCATGGTGGTTGAGACCGGGGATAACCGGTGCATTCATAATTCCCACCGGAATGCCGGCACTGGCCAGCGCTTCCACCGTTTTCATCCGTTTCATGCCACTTGCCGTTCGGGGCTCCATGATCCTTCTCAACTCCTCGTCAAGCGTGGTAACGGAAATGTAAACATGCACCAGGTTGTCCTTCGCCAGGTCGCTGAGCAGGTCAATATCCCTCGTGATCAGCCCGTTCTTCGTGATCATGCCCAGGGGATGGCGGTAGCGGGCGAACACTTTAAGTACGCTCCGCGTGATCTCATATTTTCGCTCAAGGGGTTGATAGCAGTCGGTATTTCCTGAGACGGAGATAGGCACGGCCTGCCAGTCCGGTCGCGTGATGAACTTTTCCAGCAGTTGCGCGGCATTCTTCTTTACCATGATCTTTGACTCGAAATCCAAACCAGCGCTGAAGCCGTAGTATTCGTGGGTGTTCCTCGCATAACAGTAAATACATCCATGCTCGCATCCCTGGTATGGATTCATTGAATACATCATGCCGAGATCCGGACTCGTGACTTTGTTCACAACCGACTTCGCCATTTCTTCGAACACCTGTGTGTCGGGCGCGGAAACGAGCGGCTCGTCAAGGCCTTCAATATGCTCGGCGACATATTCCGCCTTCAGGAACCTGTTTCCCGTTTTTATCTGCGCACCCCTGCCTTTGAGATAGCCCTGGTCCCGTTCTTCCATGTTCTAATGATATTAGATATAAATCTAATCATTTTAGCTTTTGTTCGTGGCCTTTCCCTGCTGAAAATTTGTTTCCTTGCAAATCAACCCGCTTTCCATGCTGTCATATAGCCGCCCGCCGGTCGTTGAAATCATCACCACCGCCACGAAGCGGGCCGGCGTACGCCTTTTGGTGCGGAGGGATGATCTCAACCACCCCACGGTGTCGGGCAATAAATGGTGGAAATTGAAATACAACCTGGAATTTGCGCGCGCCCAGGGCAAGCCTGCGCTCCTGACCTTCGGCGGCGCCTATTCCAACCACGTTTATGCGACCGCGGCCGCTGCGCGGGAAATGAATTTCCGGGCCATTGGTGTTATTCGCGGCGAAAAAATAACGCCACTGAATCACACGCTCGCCTTTGCCGTTGGCCAGGGGATGCATCTCCACTACATTTCAAGAGATGAATACCGAAAAAAGAGCGATCCGGAATTCCTTCAAACGCTTCGCAAAACGTTCGGTGATTTTTATCTCCTGCCGGAAGGCGGCACAAACGCGTTGGCCGTGCGCGGGTGCGCGGCGTTCGCGACGGAGGAATTGCTAACGACGGCGTTCGATCATGTCGTTCTTCCCGTGGGAACAGGGGGTACGATGGCGGGAATTATTTCCGGCCTTGCAAGCAAAAATCGCGTCATCGGTGTCACTGTCCTGAAGAACGGAGAATTTCTCCGGAACGAAGTGCACAAACTGGTGACGGCGTTTCACGGACGGGATTACGGAAACTGGTCCCTATTGACGGGCTACCATCACGGCGGCTATGCAAAGGTTACCACGGAGTTGCTCGACTTCATACGCACGATGGAAGCGGCGCACAACCTTCCCCTGGACCACGTGTATACCGCTAAAATGATGTGGGCGCTCCTGAAAGAAATCGAGGCTGGCGCATTCCCGCGCGGAAGCACCGTCCTTGCCATTCATACCGGCGGATTGCAAGGCAGTGCCGGCCTTTCAAACCATCCCGCCTGATTTACAGAAACATGAACACCGCCGCCACGATGGTCATGGCAATGATAAACCAGCGATAGGTTTGCTCTTTCAATTTTTTGACAATTTGGATTCCCAGAACGCCTCCCAAAATAATCACCGGAATGGTGACCGCGTCGAGCAGGAACGTATTCAACGTAATCGTCTCCCAGGAGAATACGTGAAAGGGAATTTTGAACCAGTTGATCACCATAAAGAACCACGCGGTCGTACCGATGAATGCATTCTTCGGCAATCGCATGGAGAGGAAATAAATCGCCATCACTGATCCTGCAAGGTTGCCTACCATAGAGGTAAATCCACCGGCAACTCCGGTCAACGCGGCAAACCACGGATAATCCGGGACGTCTTTCCGATGGCCGCGCTCAAGCCAGACCATAATGCCCACGCTGAGCAGGATAATCCCCGCCATAATCATCTTGAACACCTCGTCATTGATGACGCTGCCGATCCAAACGCCAAACAGCGTCCCCACCACCGCCCATGGAAACAGTTTCTTCAGGTAATACCGCGACGCATGCCGGTGATAATACCACACGCCAAACACATCGGCAAACGAAAGAATCGGCAGCAAAATGCCCGAAGAGAGCTGACCTCCAAATACGCCGGCCAGCAGCGGAACGGCGATCATCCCCGCGCCATGGACACCGGCCTTCGACATGCCGATGAATAATCCCACCAAAAGAAAAACGGCGAATTCATCGGGTGAGAAGGTGTAGGAGAAGAGTTCAATCAACCGGGTAGGTATTTATTCCGAAGATGATGCATTACTCCATCTTTTGCAACGTCTTCAGGCGCCGGAGTGCCTTGGGACCTAGCCACAACCAAAGGCCCGAGAGCGCGAGCACAGACAGCCCGATGCCGGTCAGGTTGGTGTAGGCGAGCTTAAACATATCGGTGATGATCGAACCGTCGTGAACCTTCTCGATCCAGTCGGCATGCCGGCGCGAGCGGGACAAAACTTCACCGGTGGTGGCGTCAACCTGTACTTCCCAGTATCCATCCTTAAATTGGACTTTCACCACGCCATCACCGGGGCGCACATCCATCCGGTCAATTCCGCCGGCATCAATACCGGCAACGTCCATTGCCCGGGTAGCCGCGTTCGCGATCTTGTCCAGACCAAGCCACGCCCGCATATCGGTGGATTGCCCGGCGCCTGTCGGGGGCTGTAGCACATCCACATTCTTTTTCCAGCCAAGGATCAATCCCGTGAGCGCCATGATGATCATGAATACGCCAAGCGGTATGCCCATCCACCGGTGCAGCGCGCGAAACCTCCTTAGGCTTCCAACCAACCGCTGTATCGAATCCGTCATGAGAAAAAATTTTTAAAAGCCAAGCCTGGCGGTGATGAAAAAGTTTCTGCCGGGCGCGTTGATCCCTGACGCGAAAGCCCGGTATTGAAGATCGAAAAGATTGTCGATGCCGGCCTGCACGGACGCGTGCTCACTCAGGCTGCAGCCCAGCCTCAGATTGAAAGTGTACCATGCCGGCATTCCCTCAGCGGGCGCATAGCGTTCATTGTCTTCTCCGCCCGGGAAGTAGTCTTCAATGTGCTTCCATCCATTGTAGTTGACAAACAACTCCGCCGACAGCTTTGCCCGCTCATACGAAACGCTGACGCGGCCGAACGTTGGCGGAATGTGGTCGAGCGGCAGGTCGTCGGGCTCCGACGCAATCCGCCCTTTGCTCAGATTCACCGATGCCTGCGCCTTGAGGCCCGCGGCAATCTCCGCGTGGAGGACGCTCGAAAAACCGATGATTCTCGCGCGCCGTTTGTTCTGGTTGGCCACTACGGGTGTCGGTTGCCCCTGATAGTCAATTGTGCTTTCGCCATTGAACGTAAATGAATCCATCACAATGGCATCGAAGAAGGTCGTGTGGTAGAATGTTGCTTCCCAGCGCACCCGGTCAAACAGGAATCTCGCGACGGAAAAATCAAGGTTAAAAGTCTTCTCCGGTTTCACATTGGGGTTTGGCACGACCAGCGCTGTGCCCGCGTTGGTGTCAAACACCTTTGAGAGGTCGTCGACATTGGGTACCCGATAGCCGGTACTGGCCATGAACGCAAATTTCCAGTCTTCCGTAGGACGATAGATAACTCCCGCGTTCCCGCTGGCGTACTCATTGTTTTGTTTCACTTCGTTAAATGGAAATGGGAAAAAGGTCTTGTCGTCGAACCGTGAATACAAGCTGGACACGCCAATCCGTAAACCTTCGGTAATGGTCAGCCGCTCAGACAGGTCGCCGGTGTGCGTGGCATACAACGAGTAGCCCTCCATCCTGTTTTCGCCGTCGGGATAGCGTGTAATGCCATCGGTGCGTTCACCGGAAACAATGTTGACGTCATGGGCTGTCGAATTCAATCTGTTGCGTTGAATGTCCGTGCCATATCTGATGCGTCCCCGCTTCAAATGTTTTTGAAAATCGACAGTGAGCCCCAGCACGCTGACGTTTTCAACCTGATTGCTACGGACGGGGTTATTAAAGCGTCGGGTATGCCGGCTTTCCTCCACGTCCTGAAAGCTAAGCGTTGCCTGCAGATGGTCGGCGAATGATCCGAGGTCAGCGATGGCCAGTTGGTATGCAACCATCAGGCGCCGTTGTGGCCCGTAGTACCACTCGGCGTTCCTCAGGCCCGTCGCGTCGTCGAGGTCGGTAAGCCGATCATAACGCGGGATATCCGACGAGGTTGAAAACTGCGCATTCAAAAGGTGAGATACCCGATCCGAAGGTTTGTAAAGGAATTTCTGGAGCAGATCATACTGGGTGTACCCGCTAAAGCGCTGCACGTAGGGATCGGGGTTGTCAACCAGTTCGTCGTCCGTAGCCCTCTGCACATATTTCTCCCGTAGACCAAACGGTCGTCCAAGCGCCGGGTTGACTTGCTTGCCCATTTTTAAATCACCAAAGTCGCTTATCGTAAATGAAGTCAGCGAACCCAGCCGTTTCCCGCCGAGGTTCAGATCAAAATGACCCGTTTTTTCGTTGTTGACGGTTCCATAGCGCAGCCATGCGCTCCCGGATCTGGCCATTCCTTCGTCGTCGGCACCGCGCAGTGTCGGGCTCCTGGTGATAAAGTGAATGACGCCGCCCAGCGCATCTGACCCATACACCGTTGAGGATGGGCCGAGCAATACCTCCGCGCGTTCGAGGGCGTTGTTGTCAAGTGTGATGACATTCTGCAGGTGTCCCGCGCGATAGATGAGGTTGTTCATCCGCACGCCGTCGACAACCAATACCACCCTGCTCGCTTCAAAGCCCCGCAACTGCGGGCTTCCCCCACCCTGCTGACTCTTTTGCACCGTGGCCACACCGGAATTGGCGACAAGGTCGGCCGTGGACTGCATGCTCATGCGACGAATCTCTTCGCCGGACAGCACCTCCACTTGCTGCGCCACTTTGCTCCGCAGCTCCGGAATTCTGTTGGCGGACACCACCATTTCTTCCAGCATCACCAGGGTTGTATCCTCCGGTGCTGGCTGCTGGGCATACGCCAATACCGATCCGATCAATGCCGGACACATTAACAAAAGCTTCTTCATAGAAATCAAGATTACATCAGCTCACCGGATGTCGGCGAGGTTCAATACTACTTCAATCATTGCCAGGGGCGGCCGTTACGCCGATAGGAACCAGGGCGGCGGAGTAGCATGTGTCAAATCAGGGCTATGAAATAAAACGCGGTAGGGCGTATTACCCGGACGGGTGTTAATCGCTTGTGCTTCGACCGATGGGCTGACCGGGGCAATATAGTTCAGGGATATAAACCGCAGGATTGTTTCCGGAAAAGTCTTCCTCTCCTTTAGCGGTTTACCCAATATCTCCGCAAGGAACGCAAGGACGTTCTCCTCCCTTTCATCGCGAAGGCAATACACAAAGACGCTGTCGCCGGCGGCCGCCACGGTTCGGGCAACGTCGTACATCCTGCCGTTGATCCTTATTTCATCTTCCTCGACTTTCGCATGCCCGAAGAATGCATTTGACAGTTTCAGCCGCAGGAGTTTCTCGTCCGGCAGCTTTTTCAGTTCAGCCCGCATTTCCTTTTTGATAACCCCCAACTCGACGACAAAATAGAGGTAAAATCCGCCGGCGTTACAGACCAGTATGATCAACAGTGATATGGACGCCAATCTCTTCACGATCACGAATGTAGCGAAAAGCATGAACGGCGCCAGAAAAAATACAGGAGCGGGGGAGTCGCGTTACTGGTCAAAAAGGTTGTTGAGCTCGAGGTCGACCTTGCTGACGATATAGGCAAAGTCTTCGATGTTGGCCACAAAGTCGAGGTGGTTCACATCGATGGTGAGCAGTTTACCGAGCCGATATCCGGAAATCCACTCCTCGTAATGCGCGTTGAGGTTTTTGAGATAATCCAGACGGATGGCGTACTCGTAGTCCCGTCCGCGCATTTCGATCTGGCGCACCAACTTGGGTATGTCGGCGCTCAGGTAGATCAGCAGGTCCGGCGGCGGAACCATATTGATCATCGATTGAAAAATGTCGAGGTAGCTCTTGTAGTCACGGTCGTTGATGAAGCCGCTTTTGTGAAGGTTGGCGGCAAAGATGTAGGCATCTTCATAGATTGTCCGGTCTTGCACGGTAGTCCGCCCGCTGTCGCGGATTTCATTCACCTGCTTGAATCTGCTGTTCAGAAAATAGATCTGCACGTGAAAGGCCCACCTTTCCATATCCGCATAAAAGTCGCGCAGGTACGGGTTGTCTTCGACTGACTCGACGAGTGGCGTCCACCCATAGTGCTTTGCCAGCTTCTGGGTCAGGGTGGTCTTGCCGGAGCCGATGTTTCCGCATATTGCGATATGCTGGGGCTTCTTCTTCACGGGAGATTTTTCAAAGATGCGAAGGTACGCGTCCTGAAGAAAAAAGGAATGAGTTTTCCGCTTTTGCGCGCGCTATTCTTCGTCAAAGACAAGGGCAATCGTTTTTCCGGCGGGGTCAACAGCCACGCGGGAAATCGTGCCCTTAGGCGCCGGCTCAATGGACGCGACCGCTACCCATTCCGGACGCCGTGGGTGCCAGTAAAACAACTGATGGTCGTGACTCATGATGATGCCGCCGCGGGGCGTCCAGCACATGTCGTGGTCCTGCCCATTGAGACTTTGGGTAAGGGTTGAGACTTCCCGGGTCTTGAGGTCGAAACGGCGCACATACCAGACCCCATCTTCCTCTTGCAGGAAGCTTACCGCCTGAGCGCGGGGTATTCTTTGCAGCGACCTTCCGATACCGCTGGCGATCAGGGTGTCCGTACGGTTTTCTACATTCACCAAATGAAGGTAAAAAGGTTGCGGCAACACAAACAGCGCGACGTGAGACGCATCCGCCCAGGCATGGTAGCCAACCATGAGGTTGTCCACAAGGACGTCAGGTTCTCCACCGCGAATCGGATACCTCGCCAGGTCCTGCTCGCCATTATCCCGCTGAATGATACAGGAGAGGTAGCGCGCTCCGGGCATCACGGTCGGAGAGTATTCGCGCTCGCGCGTGCTCGTCACATGTGTCGTCTTTCCCGATTCCAGTTGGTATTCATAGATATCTGTTCTTCCGTCGGGGTCAGCCGAAACATAATAAAGGAGCGGCGCTTCCGGATGAAAAAAAGGTTGATTGTCGTACCCGGGATGATTGGTAACATTTTCCCCCTTCTCCAATGAAACGCCACCCTTTCTTATCTTAAGATCGTAAAGAAAAATCTCTGTAGCGGGCTGTGCCGCCACCCGGAGGGAAAAACAGACCACCATGAGGGGAAGAAGGCGCGTCAGCATTGCGTTACTTTATTCGGGTAAAAAACTTACAACCATTTTTTCCGTCTGAAGATCCAAAGGAATAAAAGCGATGAAACGATCATGAGGAGGATCGCGAACGGATAACCCACGAGCCAGTCCAACTCGGGGATGTGTGTGAAGTTCATGCCGTAAATGCTCGCAATCAGGGTCGGCGGCATGAAAACCACGGTCACAACCGTAAAGATCTTGATCACCTGGTTCTGTTCAATATTGACCAGACCAAGGAACGTGTTCTGCATGTATTCCAGTCGTTCGGAACTGAACTGTGAATGCTGTAAAAGCGACGCGATGTCGCGAATGACGATACTCAGGCGTTCACTTTCAAACTTGTTGAATTCGGGTATGCGAATGAGTGAGCTAACCACGCGCTGTTTTTCCGTAATGGTCTCGTGAAGCAGCATGACGTTCTCCTGCAGCCGGGCAATCCGGAGCAAAAGATCCTGCTTGAGTTCCCGTTGAGAGAGTAGCTGCCTGCTGACAATACTGATCTTTCGGTTTGTATTCTCGATCAAATCGGCATCAGCGTCGATGCGTGCTTCGAGGATGGTCAAAAAAACATCGAGACCGTGTTCCTTCGTTTCCGTATTCATGGACTTCAGCCGGCGCACGGCATCGGCGAAAGTTCGGAGGTCGCCCTGGCGGTAGGTAAATAATATGTTGCCCTTCAGGATAAAGGTGATCGTCTGCGCCGTCATTTCGGCATCGATGCCGACAAACCCGAGGTTGATCTCGATGGTCTCTTCCGTTTCCAGGAAACGCGAACTACTCTCAATCTCCTGCAACTCCTGTGAAGTAAAAAATTCGATGTTGTAATGCGTTTCAACGAATTTTCTTTCCTGTTGCGTAGGAGACTGCAGGTCGATCCAGATAATATTCCGGTAGTCAAGAATGTCCTCGAGCGCCGGGTTCTTGTACTGCTCGATCTTCCCGTTGGTTATGGTGTAGACGCGAATCATCCCAAAAATTTCAGCCGCAATTTATATGCAAATAATCAAAACCAGGAATTGTCAACACAGATAACGCCGAAGTTCGTTGTATTAAACAAATTTGTGCCATGTCCCAAAGTATCGTAATTTGGATCGGAGGAGTAAAAGATCACGAATCAACGTTGTATGAAACTAACACGGAAACAGGCCCTTAGAACCCTGGCGACCGGCACGCTGGGAACGCTCTCCCTGCCCGCCTTTACGAAGTCTCTCGAAAACCTTCGGTTGGACCCGGCCAGGGGAAACATCAACCATTCGGTGTGCCAATGGTGCTACCCCGGCATTCCGCTGGAGGAACTGGCAAAGGCGGCGAAGGGCATGGGCTTGTCCTCCGTAGAGTTGCTGAACGCCGACCAGTGGCCCGTCGTCATCCGGCATGGCCTTACCTGTGCCATGGGTTACGCGACGAGCATTGGCCTGAACCGGGGATTCAATGACCCCGTGTTACATGAGCAGTTGCTAAAGGACTACGCTGCGGCCATTCCCAAAGCCGCCGACGCCGGCCTCAGGAATCTCATCTGTTTTTCAGGAAACCGCAACGGGCTTACCGATGCGCAAGGACTTGAAAACTGCGCAAAAGGGCTTGATCCCGTCCTGAAGATTGCGGCCAAGCACAACATTTCCATCGTGATGGAATTGCTGAACAGCAAAAAAGACCACAAGGACTATCAGTGCGACCACACCGAATGGGGGGTGCAACTTTGCAAAAAGATCGGCTCGGAAAGTTTTAAGTTGCTTTACGACATCTATCACATGCAGATCATGGAGGGTGACGTAATTGCCACGATCAGGAAGCACAAGGACTATATTGCGCATTATCATACAGGAGGCGTCCCCGGCCGGCACGAGATTGACGAATCGCAGGAATTGTATTACCCGGCCATCATGCGGGCCATTGTCGACACCGGTTTCACGGGCCACGTGGCGCAGGAGTTTATTCCCGCAAGCGCCGATCCGCTCGCGTCCCTGAATGCCGCCGTGAAGATCTGCGATGTGTAAATCCGACGCCCTCCCGCGCTGTCCGGTAAATTCCCTTCCAAGGACGCCCCATGGGCGCTTCCGTTTGTTGCGTGTTTGCATTTTCTGACCAAATTCTCCGGCACATTCATGAGAACACTTTTGCCCCCGCTTATTACCGCACTGATGCTCTGCGGCGGTAACAGCTTCGCGCAGACCGATGCGTCGCTTGTCGAGTTGTTGCATGGCAGTGAAAATGCCTGGTTTCGTGACAAGATCGGGCATGCGGAACAGTATCGCATCCAGATCATCTACACGCAAATTGACCGGGATAAGGCCAACAGACCTTCGTTTAGCCATCATCGCTTTCGCGTGAACGCGCAAGAATATTTCAATCCGGCGTCGACCGTTAAGCTTCCCCTGGCGTTGTTGTCCCTGGAAAAGCTGAATCACCTGGCCATCAACGGCGTCAACCGATCTACGCCGATCCAATTTGACAGCGCCTCCAGCGGCCAAACCATTATGCACCGCGACGAGACGTCAGCATCCGGATTGCCGACGATAGCGCATTTTATCCGAAAAGCTTTTCTGGTTAGCGACAACGATGCGTATAACCGGATGTACGAATTTATGGGCCAGGGGGAGATCAACCGGCGGTTACACACCAGGGGATATCCCGACATCCGGATCACCCACCGCTTCGTGGCTCTTTCCGAGGAGGAAAACCGGTGTACCAATCCGGTACGGTTTCTGGACCCCGACGGAAAGGTGTTGTATTACCAGGGCCCCACTTGTAATGAAGATAGTTTCGATTTTTCACGCGTCGAAAAGCTCGGCAACGGGCATTATCGTCGCGGCGAACTTTTCCATGAACCGATGGACTTCTCCCGGAAGAACCGCGTTCCACTGATGGACTTACACCAGATCCTCCTATCGGTAATGTTCCCGGAATCAGTCCCGGAAAAACAGCGGTTCGACCTGACGGAAGGCGACTACACGTTCCTGTATCAATACCTTTCCCAATTTCCGGGAGAAACGAATTTTCCAAAATACGACCCGCAACAATATTTTGACAGTTACGTGAAATTCTTTTTCCGCGACAGTCTTCACCGCACACTACCAAAAGGCGTGCGGGTATTCAATAAAGTGGGATGGTCTTACGGATTTATGACCGATGTCTCCTATGTGGCGGATTTTGAAAACGGCGTGGAATTTATGCTTTCGGCCGTTATCTATGCCAATGCCGACGGCATCCTGAACGACAACCGCTATGAATACGATGCCGTCGCACATCCATTTTTATTCGAACTCGGGCAACTTATTTACCGGCATGAACTTTCCAGGGAGCGCGCATACGCGCCCGACCTCAAACGATTCAAGGTCGGCTATGACGTGCGGGCAAATGACGATCGGCCAATGGTGAGGGATGTGGAGAATTAACGGTCGTCACCGTGGCTCAGGTGAACCACGGCATCGTCGGCGCGAATGCGAACGTTCGCATTACCCCCTGGCAGAACCACCCTGCTGAAATTATCCTCCGAATCTTTGGTTTCGAATGGCCCATGCAGGCGAATGCCGGCATCGTCGTGGCTGATTGAGAAAGTTCCACCCCCTGCGGTAACGCGAAGATCAACATCACCATCCTCCGTCTCCACTTCGTAGCTGCCCGCGTCCGAAAGCGATGTTTCAAGGACCATGTCTCCGTCATCGATTTGCACGTCGACCGATAGGAATGCTGCCGCGTAAATTTCAATGTCGGCGTCATCCGCTTCCAGCGCCAACTCCCCACGACCGCCGTCCATGCGAAGGTCGCCATCGTCAATTCGAAAGGAAAACTTGTCCCCACCGCAACCTGTGGTCTGAACGTCGGCGTCGTCAACGCTTAGCGAGATTTGCCCATTCACATTTTTGATGACAAAATCGCCATCATCTCCCCGGATCACCAGGCTGGCGCCTTCGGGTGCAGCGATTTCAACTTTATAATCCTCTTTGAGGTACGTAATGATGCCGCTTGTGGTGGTGTTCTGATGTTCCCGTATCACCAGTCCGCCATTCACCGGATCAACGTCCACGCGAAACTCCTCTTCCGAACTGTAAAGTCCCTTCATCGTGACGGTCCGGTCTATTTTTACATGCGCCGTAGATCGCGATGATCCGGTGACAAACACCCTGGCGTCGGACACGCGCAGGTCGATCGTCCCTGACTTGTCCATCGGATATTCTTCGTCGAGGTGGAACTCGGAATCCTGCGCCAGGGCAACGGTCAAAAGCCCGAAGGAGAGCGCAAAAAGAACCAGGTGTTTCATGATGGTGAGGGGTTAGATAGGTTAGACGTCATTCCGCCGACGCGGGTTGCGCCACGCATAAAAAATCCCTTCCGCGCTGGAAGGGATCCTTTTTGCCTGCATCCGTAAACTACCGCCCGTCGGACTCATCGTCTTCAATCTTCTCCAGTTCCTCATCAATGATTTTTTCAATCAGATCACGCTGTCGCTCATTCACGGTTTGATCCACCTTTGCCTGCTTCTTTAAAAAGCGAAGCATTGCATTCTTTTTGATTTCATAGGCGATAAACACGGTGTACTTGTTTTCCTTTTCATTGAAATACTTCTCCTCACCGATCTTCCGTAGGTCGGCGATGCTGGTGTTCATGACCTGTCGTACAAGGCTCTGAAACTTGTCGGCGACATCCGCCGCCGCCTCATTTTCTGTTTGCCCCAGATATTGGTCGGCCACTTGTTTCATGGTGGTGTTTACCTGCCCGGCCAACTGCGCTTTTGCGTCGATGTCAGCCTTGCCGCGGGCGATATTGTCCTGTGAGCTTTCCCCCTTACCGGTGGCGCGGAAAAAACGGTTGTTCGATTCATAGGCGTTCCCCTGAAACGGTTCACGCACTTTTCTGCCCATTGTTCCGGAAGCGCATGCCGACGCAAGAACAATGGTAAGAAGCGAGATATAGTGCGAATTTTTCATATCACGAATTTATTCGATTGTAACGAAAAATTATGCCATTTTTTTTTGCGACCCGGCAATTACCTGCCACCGAAACGCCCACATCCAGCGGATCGAATAGGTTGAGAATCCCGCATTTTGAAGAATTTCCACCAATTCACGGCGTTTGAATGCGCGCAACACCGACAACGGCGCGTCGTTCCTGACCATAGGCGATTTTGAGAGGCCAGCCGTGATCCAGCGTATCGAATGAAACGCCAGCGGATGGCGGTGAATGTCGTTGACAATGAGCCCCACCTTTACGCGGCTGCGAACGCCTGCAAAGAATTCCGTCAACTGGCCTGTGGTAAAATGATGAAAGAACAAGGTGCCGATCACGACATCAAAGCGTTCAAGGTCCATGTCCGGCGAAAAAATGTCCTTCACCTCATACTTGATGTTCATCGATGCCGGCGTTTCCCGACGCGCGTGGTCAACGATAAAGGCGTTGGCATCAATTCCGGTAAGCGAAAGGTCAAATCCATTTCGGTCAGACCACTTTCGAATCAACCGCAGCATCTCACCGCTTCCACAACCCAGATCTGCGACCGACAGACGTCTTCCCCGGTAAGGTTCGACCATTCTCGAGAGTGCATTGATGGTCACCTTGTTCCCGCCCAGGAGGCGATTAATCATTTCAAGTTCATGCAGCGTCTGTCGCACCTCGTCGCCGGCGCATTTGAGGTCATCCATCATTTCCTCCTCCGCGGACCGGACATCAAAGTTGAACGGCATCCTCAACTGGTTTGAATTTGAAAGACCATACTCTCCATTGTAAGCCCCGGACCGAACGCAAAGCTGAGAATGTATTCACCGCGGTTGGCCGCTGTCAATCCCTTCATAAGCTCGTGGAGCACGAAGAGCACGGTCGCAGACGACATGTTCCCGTAACGTTGAAGCACGGCGTAAGCATGCCGGTTTTGGTCACGTGTTATTCCCAATGCCTGCTCGATGGCCTCCAGGATTCGTTTGCCCCCCGGATGCAACGCAAAATGTTGAATGTCGGGAAGTTCTCTGGATATGCGCGACAATAGTGAATCTGTTAGTAGCCGGATATCCGCCCCAATGATATCCGGCACATAAGATGAAAGCTTCATTTCGAAACCCAGATCGCCCACCGTCCAGGCCATGTCCTGCTCTCCGGAAGGCGACAGGTCGCTGTGAAAAGTTTCGAGTTCCAGATTGAGTCTGTTTGCCGGGGTTGATTCCACCAGAACGGCGGCAGATCCGTCGGCGAAAAGCGCATTGGCAATAAGGTTGTCTTCTGTCGGCTCCCGTTGAAAATGTAAGCTGCAAAGCTCGGTGCAGACAACAAGCACAGTGGCATCGCGGTCGGTCTTACACAAGGCGTCGGCAATTTTCAATGCGTTGAACGCCGCGTAGCACCCCATAAAGTTGATGGCCGTGCGGTGTACCGTTTTGCGCAAGCCGAGTTGTTTCACCAAATCGATATCGAGGCCTGGCGCGTACATACCCGTGCAGCACACGACGATCAGGTGCGAAATATTTGCGCGATTAAAACCTGGTCTTTGATTTAAGAGGTTCACCACCGCCTCAACGCTCAGATCCGCAGCATGTCGCTTGAATACCTGCAACCGCGCATGCGTGGATGGCGCCGCGTCGGCGGGCGATGAAAAGAATCCATTTCCTGACGGTTGTGCGAAATCCGCAAGCACACTGTGTCGGTATTCTATCCCGCTCGCCTTGAAGATGGTCCGAAGTTTCCGGCTGTCGCCATTCCCATTGAGTCGCATGGAATGCAGCATGAATTCCGCAAGCGTTGCCTGACCAAAGCGGTGAGCCGGATTTGCGATGCCGATGCCGGTGATGTAGCTCATTTATCAATTATAATGTAAAAACCGCTAACTTGTTTCAAAACCCGTAGGTATGTTCACGCGGTCATCCTGGCTTCATCTTCGCTTTCCTTTCTCATGGTTTCTGCTTCCGGTTTTCCTTTTCAGCCTGTGCGTTTCACCAAACATTGACGTACCGCGAATCGGTTGGGTGTTCCTGATTGTTCACTTTCTGCTTTATCCGGCGAGCAATGGCTACAACAGTTACTTTGACAAAGATGAAAACAGCATCGGCGGGCTCAAAAACCCCCCACCGGTAAAACGGGGCCTTTATCACCTTGCGATACTCCTTGATATCATCGCGTTGGTGCTGGGGTATCTCATTGTAAATTTCACGTTCGCGTTCATGTTGCTCATCTACGGGCTGGTTTCGAAGGCATACAGCCATCCTTCCGTGAGAATAAAAAAATATGCCGTGACAGGTTGGCTGATCGCAGGATTATTTCAAGGCCTGTTTACCTTCCTGATGTGCTATTGCGGACTGAACGACTTTGCCCTTCAAGCTGCGCTAAATCCCAAGGTCTTGTTCGCCGCGGGCCTTACCTCCCTGATGTTGTGGGCGAACTATCCGATGACGCAGGTCTACCAGCACGACGAAGATTCCAGACGGGGCGACCACACGCTGAGCATCGTTCTGGGCATTACCCGGACCTTTTACTTTTCGGGTATATTCTTCGCACTGGCGGCAATTGCGTTTGCGTTCTACCTTACCTACTACTTCAAGGGCGTACACGCCGTGGTATTTCTAGGGGTCCTTTCACCGGTGCTGGTTTACTTCGTCCATTGGCTTCTCCGCGTGCGAAAACAGGAGTCCGCAGCGACGTACGAAAAAACGATGTTGCTGAACATGCTTTCCGCAACGAGCCTGAACGCCTTTTTCGTCTATCTCTTCCTGGAGAGTTCCCATGTGCTCCAGATCCTTTGAGCATGCGGGTTCGGGGTTCGTTCGGTAAATCAACCCGCGACCTTTCTTTAGAACACCCCTCCGTGTGTGCGGCGCACCAACGCGCTGGCCAACGGCGAAGACCGAAGCAGCACATCAACCACAAAAGCCGATGCGGCGGGATGCCCAAACATCCGTTGAACCTGACGCCCATACCACAACCGCCGCGCGAATCGTCCCTGCCACGCACGCGCAAATTCAACCTCGAGCGAGGCACGCGTGAGTCGCTGCTGACAAAACGCGGACACCAACACAGCGAGTACCTTGCCCGCATGAATAGCCATGGCCATTCCGTTTCCGCAAAGCGGCGCAATCATGCCAGCGGCATCACCGGCAAAGAGTACATGATCCGCCACGGGCCCCTTGGTCTCAAAAGAGATTTCATTGATCACTTCCGGCTTTTTGAAAATGAAATCCGCATTATGGAAGATCTCGGCAAGGAATGGGTTCCGGGCCAGAATCTTTTGTTCCAGGGCCGGGATGCTTCCGGCTTCGCGAAGAAGCTCCCGACGGACAAGATAGCAGACATTTGTGATGCCGTTCTCAACATTGCTGACGCCGCAATAGCCACCTTCGAAGTTATGAAGCGCCACGACTTCCGCGGGGTGTTTCGCCCGGACATGATACTTTATTCCGGTGTACGGGGAACGCCTTTTAATAAACGGCCGGTTCATTGCCCCATCGAGCTTCGAGCGCTTCCCAAATGCGCCGATAACCACGTCGGCTTCGAGGTTACCTTGCGTTGTTTGCACCTGAAACTTGTCGGCCCTGAATTGGACTCCCGTAGCCTCCACACTGGTGAAAAACCCCACACCCAGCGCACAAGCTTTCAGATACAGAAAGTGATCGAAAGAAAATCGGCTGATGCCAAAACCGCCCAGGTCAAGGGGAATGGTCCGGTGCTTTCCGGAGACTGACGAGAGCAAAAGCCGGCGAATTTCCGGTGGTGAAAATTCCTCAGGGAAAAGTTCACTCCGTTTCAGAAAGGGTGTCACCTCATTGGAAACATACTCGCCACAAACCCGGTGAAAAGGGTACGCCTTTTTTTCAACAATTGTGCACGGCACCCCTGATCGCGCCAGTTCGATCCCCGTGACCAGGCCGGAAAGGCCACCCCCAACGATCAAGACGTTTCTCAAAATGAGTAAGTGCGGTTCAAAATGAAATGTTCAGGCGATTTTATCGACGCCGGCGGAGAAAAAAAAGAATTGGTACAAATCTTGGGTAACCTTTTGCGTTCAAGTAATGTTTAAGTAGATGTAGTGGCTTTATGGAAAGAAAGATGGTTTCAGCGGGGGCTCCCCTTAACGTATTACTGATTGGAAACAATCCGATTGAGCTGAGCGGCACGCTCGAAAAGATCCGCCAGATCCGGGGGCGAAAAGTGATGACCGAAATCGCGTTCGATCTTAGAAGCGTGCTTGAGCGGCTTGTGAATTTCAGCCCGAACTATATCGTCATCGACGACAACATCGGGCGGGGGGAACTCGCCCAAACACTGGAGATACTCAATCACCGACGGAAGACCCGCAACATACCCATCACCATCATCAAGAACTCCAACTATCAGGAGGCTATGCCATCGCGGGGCGTACTGGATTTTCTTTTAAAACAGAATTTTTCCGCCGACGCGCTTTACCGCACGATTTGCAACTCGTTAAAAATCAAAAGAACGCAGCATCTTTTGTCCGGCATTTACCGGGCGCGGAAACGCAACCACCGGCTTGCGTTCTGATTAAATCTGGTCTTCAAGCCTGAAATCCGTACGCAGACGCTCGCCATTGCGCTCCAGCGTCAGCGATATCCGTTTGCCCGGACGGTGATTAAAGATGGCATTGAGAAAATTCAAGCTGACCATCGAACTGGAAATGCCATTTACGGAAAGAATGAGATCGCCCTCGAGCACGCCTGCCTTGTATGCCGCGGACTCGTTGCGCACGGATGTAACTTCAAATACATCCAGGCTTACGCCTTTCGCCTTGATGGTGATACCGCTCAGGTTGTAATGGAATGGTTTCTTGAAGGCACTGTTTTTCTTAATGTACATTTCCTCTTTTGGAAAATTAAAAATAACAGTGAACCGGCTTAAGGTTTCACCGCCGATAGAACCATTGCGGTCAGTCGACGTCAGCTTGAGGCTATCGAAATAGCTGTTGGGGTCGGGGAAGCTGGCGATGGCGTTTTCGAGCCGGTACTCCCCAAGGTGGATCGCTTTGACGCGGCCAATCTTGCCGGTGATTTCCCCACCCAAACCCCTTCCGATCACGCTGCTTACATAATGATCGGGAACATCGATGCGGGGATCGGTTTCCGGATCCAGCAGAAGGCCGTGACTCGCACCTGAATCGACCAATAACTTTGCGGTAAACTGCGTGCCGTCGGCCAACACCACCGGCGTGGTTACGTAAGGCTTCGTGTCTTCGATCCGAATTGGGATTGTCTGATACCTGCGCCTTTTTCTGAACCTGCTTGGATGCATCAGCGTCAGCATCCTTCGGGTATAGTCGATCTTGACAATGAACCGGCTAAATAGTTCGTACCCGATAATTCCATGCACATCGGTGCCGAGATAATTTCGAAGTTCGAGGTAATCATCTTCGAGCACCAGCAACGCATGCCCCCTGCCAACCACACCGGGGAGTTCGAGTGAAACGTTGTTGGTCACGTAGGCATCGACGAGTTTTTCTCCGCCTGGTCCGGAAATGGTGTACTTTCTCGAGTATTTGAGATTGAGAATATCGCTGAAAGACTTTTGCGTCAGGATGGCTGTCCTTACACCGGTGTCGATAATAAACTTAAGCGGAAGGGTATTGTTGAGAATTACCGGGACAACCACAAGGTTGTTGTGTATCTCGATGGGTATCTGGACCTTGGTTTGCCCGTCAGCCAGCGAAAAGCCCAGGGTCTGGGCACTGCCATTGAAAGCAAGGCAAAGAAAAAACAGAATAGCGCATCTGACGAATAGCAACATTGACGGCTCGAGTCTCCTTCAATATAAAACAATTTCGACAGACTGTGCATTAACCCACTTTGCGGGATAGCAAAGAAATCGCCTCCACGGGCGTTGGTGCGACGTTCATTACGTCGGCATACGATGGGTGCAGGAAGCCCTCCTCACACATCTTTCGCATTTGAAGCAACAGGGGATCAAAGAATTGCCTGGTATTAATGACGGCAACCGGCTGGGTGACGAGTTGCAGTTGACGCCAGGTGAGAATCTCCGCCAACTCTTCGAGGGTCCCCCAGCCGCCGGGCAGCGCCAGGAACGCGTCCGCCAATGCGGCCATACGCTGTTTTCGTTCGTGCATACTTTGGACGACCTCCAGTTGGGTTATACCGCGATGGCCGACCTCCCGCTGCAAAAGAAATTCAGGAATTACGCCGATGACTTCGCCGCCCGCCCGCATCACTTCGTCAGCGAGGATGCCCATCAGTCCAACGTTGCCGCCGCCATACACTAATGAAATGGAATTCCGGGCCATGAGCAGACCCAACTCCCGGGCGACACCTGCATACGCTTCATTCCGCCCTGAGGAAGAGCCGCAGAAAACGCATATGCGCATTTTGATCGCCCCCGGGGCTTAGAACTTGTTATCGTGCTTATTCTTGCTCAACATCTTGTTGGGAAAGATCCACGGCGAAATGATCGCAAGGAGAAACAGGGAAATAACTACAAAAAATGGCCACCAGTCTTGCATAACTTAATCGCTTTAAGGCCGTAAAAATAAGGGATTCGGTCGATAATCATTGAAACGATCGAAATTTGTTTTAAGTTAAACCCGCTGACAAGCAACGACTTGAAAACCGACCGCCAATGAAGAAGTTCCTGATTTTTGTCGCCATCGGCGTTGTTGTGATTGTCACTTTGCTGACGGTCATCAGTCACATACAGCGCTCGCAGGAAAAATCCAAAAGCCCCGAGGAGGAGGTGGTCTTTAACGCCGACAATCTCCGTGTCGAAGTTTTTTATAATCGGCCGTATAAGAAGGGTCGCAAGATTTTCGGCGGCCTCGTGCCTTTTGATACCGTCTGGAGAACCGGGGCAAACGAAGCAACGACTTTCGAGACCAATCTCGATCTCACCATAGAAGGCAAACGACTGCCTGCAGGCAAGTATTCGCTGTGGACCATTCCCCGGCCTGATCTGTGGACCGTGATCTTCAATTCGGAATACGGTCAATGGGGAATCAACTCAAAAGGGGAACCCAACCGGGATCCTGCACGGGACGCTTTGTTGGTCAACGTTCCGGCTGTGCATCAGGACGAAGTATTTGAACAATTCACCATCGCCTTTGAGCAGACAGGACAAGACGCGGAAATGGTGTTGATGTGGGATCAGACCCTCGTGGCCGTTCCTTTTTCTTACTAGTCGGCTTCTTTTCTGCGTACCTGCGCCCTGATGGTCACCTTCTTTTCGCCAGGGATGGTAGCCGGTATGGCGTTCGCAAAAAATGTAAGGCGATCCTGGTCAATGCCCTGCCCGGCGAGCCAGATCGCAATGGCTTCGGCCTGTTCCCAGGTGCGGTCGTTGTGCCAGGTTGTACTCACGATCACCGTATCCTTTTGAAAAAGTTGTCCCAACGAATCGATTTCATCGTAAATGTACACGGTGGAATCAACGCGGACTTCGGTCAGGTCGGGGTCGGATCGAATCGAATCCTGGCGGTAGCCATCCATAAGTACCTGCACCTCCAGCGTAAGGTCCGCATTTGCGTTGATCATTCGCATAAATCGTTTCCATTCCGACGGCGAACCTTCATAAACGACATCAGACGAAAAGGGCGCGAACGAGAACATCGTGAGATCCAGCACATCGCCCTCTTCCAGGGGTTTAATCGTAGCCGCCAGGCGCTGAACTTGCGGAATGTCGCCGGTGCTGAGATCGATGGTTTGCAGATGAAACGTGTGCCGGTCATTTTCGGGATCAACGGCCACCTCATAAATGCCGCCCTCCCTGAGGTAAACAAAAAATGAACCATCGCCTTCAGGCCGTCCGCTATAATATCGGTCACCGGATTTCGTGTCGATCACTGAAATATAGGCGCGGGCCGGATTGCCGTCAGCATCCTTCACGGTGCCAGTCAATTTCGTCATGCCTTTGGGGCGCAGATGATCAGGGAACAAATACTCGACGATTTCATTGCGGCGCTCGCCCATGGCGTCGCGCACGAGGTAGCGACCGATAGCCGTCGCGGTGACATATTGATCATTGCCTTCTGTATTCGCAAAGTCCAGCGGCACAGGATCACTCCATGCCCCATTCAAAAACTGCGTCATGTACAGGTCCATCCCGCCCTTTCCTCCGGGCACCTTGTCAGAAGAAAAAATCAACGTTTGCCCATCAGGCATGATGCGGGGCGTCTGCGCGTTGCCGTTGTTGATGTGTTCGGGTAATTCCTCCGCCTCACCCCACGTTCCGTTTGATCGCCTGGAGATCTTCAGGATCTTGCAGTTCGATGCCTGCTTCTGGTTCATGCTTTCACATCGCATGAAATACAGGGTGGTGCCGTCGGGGGTCACCGATACGCAAGCATCATGCACTTTCGAATTCAGCGGCATACCCGGATTGGTTGGCGCAGACCAACCGCTCCCTTGCCATTCCGCCATCCAGATATCAAAACCGCCGACGCCGGGGCTTTTCAATGTAGAATAGAAAAGCGTCTTGCCTTCCCGGTCGAGAGAAAAACCATAAAGAAAATTCAGGCGGCTGTAGATCGCTGCTGGAAATGTACGCGGCTCGTTCCAGTCACCGCGATTGCGAAAGCTGTAGAACGGCGTCAGCACGCGATCTTCCGCATTGTCCGAAACAAATACGATCGCATTGCCATCGGCACTCAAGTATGGCGCGTATACGTTCAGCGAAGGATGATTAATGCTGGTGGGCAGTTTGCGAACTTTCGCCTGCGCGAATACCGACGCAGCGGCAGTAATCAGGACGACAGCAAGCGCGACAGATTTCATGGTCATGTAGGGTTTCAATATTGCATACGATTGCACGTGCACAGATCAAAAATAAACATAATAATTAGCAGCGGTGAAGCCGCATTCCACCAAATAAATCCGCCCTCTTTTGGGGTTTTAGATGGATGTTTGGCGGTGGATTTGTAATTTCGCTGCAAGAACAAATCCAGAAATCTTTTTTGATGATTCAGGTCATTCCATCAATAGCCATCCGCAAGGGGAACGTTGTGAAAATGCGCAAGGGCGACCCTACTAGCGAGAAAGCTTATGATGAAAACCCGCTGGATCTCGCAAAACGCTTCGAAGACCACGGCATCGAAATCGTTCATCTTGTCGATCTGGACGGCGCTGAAAAGGGAAGTCCTGTGAACTGGCATGTGCTTGAAGCCATATCCGGTCACACCAACCTCAAGATCGATTTCACCGGAGGCATCTCCACGGACGGCGATGTCGCGAAAGCGTACGAATATGGCGCCGACTACATTACGGCCGCCAGCGTCGCCGTGACGGACCCCGAACTCTTTGCCTCCTGGATTGTATCCTACGGAAGGGAGAAAATGACCCTGGGCGCAGACGTCACCAACAAGGACACCAAGGAACTCCTCTTCCGGGGATGGCGTAAACGCGCAAACCTTACGTTGTTTGAACACCTTGAATATTTTTATACCCGCGGCTTAAAGTATGTTAAGTCCACCGACGTTTCGCGCGACGGTGTACTGGAAGGGCCCGCATTTGATTTTTACCAGGAGATCATCGACAAATTTCCTGAAATCCGCGTGCTTGCGAGTGGCGGCGTCCGCGGCATTGACGACATCAAGCGCCTGAACGACATGGGTATGTTTGCCGTAATCTTCGGCAAGGCATACTATGAAGGCGTGCTTGACCTGAAAGCGCTTGAGCAGTTCCTTGTGAAAAAGGAAATGTAGGCGCTCCGCCCTGCCTTTCACTGAAAAGGCTTCCTGTGACCGGGCTCTGAAGACCCCTTACAACTGCGTGC
Source organism: uncultured Roseivirgaceae bacterium (assembly GCA_964551035.1). GTDB lineage: Bacteria > Bacteroidota > Bacteroidia > Cytophagales > Cyclobacteriaceae > Chryseosolibacter. Next base: position 148,014 of record CAZKBK010000005.1, read on the forward strand.
ATCAATCGATGATATCCTGCAGTTTGTATTTCTGAATGATGTAGTAGAGGAAGTTAAAGGAGAGGATAGAATCATCCTCACCGCGAGCGGGAAGTTGCTTTTCAGCGGGAGGCTTGATTGGCGCCTCCGGTTTGGCTTCCGGTTCCTTATCGGCTTCAACCGGAGGAGTCCTGGTTACCGGAGCGGCAGCAACGGTATCGCGAGGCGTTGATGGTGTAACAGCGTGGGTGCTTGCGGGGGGGGTATAGCGATAGTCGCCCTCTCCCGGCGACGAAATGATGCGTTCACGTTCGTAGCGCTCCCGTTCGGGATCGGTCGTTTCGTATTCGGTTGGCGCACCTTCCTGTGAAAAGGCCACCTGTGGCAGCGTCATCAACACGATGCCGGAAACCGCCAGAAGGGTGATCAGATCTTTGCGCATAAGAAGGGCTGACTCGGGTTATGCCAACGATTGTTTGTATCTGGAAAAGTACAAAATAAACCTGGAAAAGCTAATTGAAAAACTTTTTTCTGCGGCCGACCGGCACCGCGATATAATCGACCGGTGAATTTTTGGGCTTTCTGTAGTTTTTTCAAGCTTTGTCGTCGAATGATCTCCTGGAATGACTTTGAGAAAATCGATATCCGGGTTGGAACCGTAATTCGGGCCGAACCATTCCCGGAAGCCCGGAAGCCCGCCCTGAAGCTTTGGATCGACCTCGGCGACATGGGAATCAAGCGTTCCAGCGCGCAAATTACGGGATGCTACGATACGACTTCGCTGATCGGAAAACAGGTGGTCTGCGTCGTCAATTTTCCCCCGCGCCAGATCGCGAATTTTGTTTCAGAAGTCCTCGTGACGGGATTTGATAACGCTGCAGGTAACGTGATCCTCTGCACGGTCGACAGGCCGGTTCCCAACGGCTCAAGAATGTATTGACCATGCCCATCTCCTTTTCGCAAATGCAGGCAGTAACGAACGGCAAACTCCGCGCCTTTGCGGGAGACAGTGCCGTGAGGGCGCTCATCACCGATAGTCGGAAATCAATTCCGGAAGGAGCGCTGTTCTTCGCGATCCGTGGTCCGCATCACGACGGCCATCGTTATGTGAAGGACCTTTACCAAAAGGGGGTTCGTCAATTCGTCGTTGAACGCGACCTGAAAGATTATGATGACATGGAAAACGTCAATATTCTGGTCGTGTCGTCGGCGCTCGATGCCCTGCAAGCGTTGGTTGCGCATCATCGCGAAGGGCTTGATATCCCAGTGGTCGGAATTACCGGTAGCAACGGAAAGACGATTGTAAAAGAATGGATATTTCAACTGCTTACCCCCGAGTACAAGATTGCGAAGAATCCGGGCAGTTATAACTCGCAGCTCGGAGTCCCGTTGTCGGTGTGGCAACTGCAGGCGCACCACCAACTCGGCGTATTTGAGGCCGGGATTTCAAAACCCGGTGAGATGGAAAAGCTGGCAACGATCATTCGTCCGACCATCGGCATCTTCACCAACATCGGCCCTGCGCATGACGAAGGATTTCGGTCTCAACAGGAAAAGGCCGAGGAAAAACTGAAGTTGTTTACGGCGGCGCGCGTCGTAATCTATTGCAAAGATCACAAGGCCATCGACAGGGCTGTCGAAGCCGCGGGCATCCCATCGTTGAGCTGGGGCATTTCTTCAACCGCAGGGATTCAGATCCATAAAAAGGGTGACCATTATTCGGTGTCTTACAAGGGGATCTCATTCAGCATCGCCTTGCCCTTTACCGATCCCGCCTCCGTGGAAAACTGTTTTCATTGTGTCTGTCTGATGCTTTATCTCGACTACCGGGCGGAAGAAATCCAAAAACGGATAGAGACCCTGCAGTCCATTCCCATGCGCCTCGAATTGAAAGAAGGGATCAACCACAGTCAGGTCATCGACGATTCCTACAACAACGATCTCGCAGGCCTGAGAATAAGCCTTGATTTTCTTTCCGGGCAACATCAAAAGCGGACGAAACGGGTAATCCTTTCCGATATACTCGAGTCGGGACTTGAGGCCAGCGCGCTTGCCCAAGAGATCGCCACATTGATCTCGAAAAATGACGTTCAGCACTTTGTGGGAATAGGAAGCATACTTTCTGCGCACCGCGAAGCCTTTCCTTCCGGATCGTTGTTTTTTGAGACGACAGATGCGTTCGTGGAGACGTTCAATTGGGATTCAATCGACCAGGAAGTCATCCTGGTAAAGGGCGCCCGTGTTTTTGAATTCGAACGCATTATTTCACGCCTGCAGCGCAAGGTGCACGGGACGATGATGGAGGTCAACCTGGGAGCGCTCGTCAGCAATCTCAATTTCTTCAGGGACCGGCTAAGGCCGGAAACAAAAGTGATGGTGATGGTGAAGGCGTTTGCCTATGGGAGTGGCAGCGCCGAGATTGCCAACATTCTCCAATATCATAAAGTAGACTACCTGGGTGTGGCTTACGCCGACGAAGGTGTCGACCTGCGCCGGAACAATATTTCCCTGCCGATCATGGTCATGAATCCGGCGGAGGAAACGTTTGGAACCCTTCTTCAGCACCGGCTTGAACCCGAGGTCTACAGCTTTGAACTCCTCGAAGCGCTCCTGACATTTCTCAGGGGGCGCTCCTGTACCATTCACCTGAAACTCGATACCGGCATGCACCGGCTCGGCTTTGAACCAGCCGACATCGATCTTCTTATTCAACGGGTTACTTCCCACGTTAACCTGAAAATCGGCTCGATCTTCAGCCACCTCGCGGGCGCCGACGAAAAGGAACACGACGCGTTTTCAAAGCATCAGGTGAGTCGCTTCCAGGAATCGGCTGAAAGGATCGCAAGCGCGATTGGCTACAGGCCACTGCTTCACGTGCTCAATTCTCCCGGCATTCTCAGGTTCCCTGCCTTTCAGATGGATATGGTGCGCCTGGGCATAGGGTTGTACGGCATCGACCCCACGGAAAGCGAAGGGCATGCATTGAAGCCCGTGGTCACATTGAAAACGATCGTCTCGCAGGTCAGGAATATTCCAAAGGGTGAGACTGTCGGATACGGGCGAAAGGCTCAGGCGCGGCATGCCATGAAAATCGCCACGATAGCCATTGGATATGCCGATGGATTCAGTCGCGCATTTGGAAATGGCAAAGGACATGTCTTGATTCACGGCAAGTTGTGTCCGGTAGTGGGAAACGTCTGCATGGACATGACCATGGTTGACGTGACGGACGTGGAGGCAAAGGCCGGAGATGAAGTGATCATCTTTGGTGGCGATCTCCCTATCCGCGATGTTGCCCGGGCCGTTGACACGATCCCCTATGAAATTCTTACCAACACGAGTGAACGGGTCAAACGCGTTTTTGTCGCGGAAAGTCTCTAATATTCGGAAATGAAAATAAAGCCAATGCTTAGCGAGGACTGGACGGCGGTTGCCATCGCCTTTGCGATTATCGCCATGGTGGTGGTCGGCTTCAGACCAACGCTTCCGTCCCTGACGTGGTCAGACACGAATGAACTGTTCGAACTGCTCACCCGGGCCGGGCTGCGCAACGCCATAATCGTCCTTTGGATCTTTGGATTTGTGGCCATAAGCGTTGCGTTCCTGCTCAAGGGCGATCGTGTCAGCCTGCGCAACGTCTTTGGCTATACGCTGATATTTTTCGTCGCTATTCTGGCGCAAATGATCACGGGTAACAAGGCTGTAAAAGGCCTGGGGCTCGAAATTGTCCTCTTTAGCCTCTTCATCGGACTGTTTATATCCAATGTCCTCCGTGTACCCCGTTGGGTCAGACCCCTCATACAAACGGAGCTGTACATCAAGATCGGTCTGGTCATTCTCGGAACGGGCATCATCTTCAGCGAAGTGTTACAAACCGGGGCCCTGGGGCTCATTCAGTCACTGGCGGTGGTGCTCGTGGTGTGGCAATTTTGCTTCTGGCTTTGCAAACGCTTCGGACTCGATGATGAACTGAGAACCATGCTGTCGAGCGCCGTCGCGATTTGTGGAGTTTCGGCTGCGATTGCCACAGCGGGTGCGATCAAGGGCGACGGCAAAAAGCTATCGTACGTGATATCTCTTGTACTCATCACCGCAATTCCAATGATGCTGATCATGCCCCATGTGGCGAAGGCCAGCGGGATGAGCGATGCTGTCGCCGGCGCCTGGCTCGGCGGGACCATCGACACCACCGGCGCCGTTGTTGCGGCGGGCACGGTCCTGGGCGAAGAGGCGCTGAAGTATGCGACGGTGGTGAAGTTCTCCCAAAATTTTCTGCTTGGCCTGGCTGCTTTTGCCATTTCGGTCTTTTGGACCTACCGAAACTCGCCAACCCCGCAAGACCGGCCATCGCTGAAGACGATCTGGGACCGATTTCCGAAGTTCGTCCTGGGATTTATCGCGGCGTCGTTCATTTTTTCATTCCTGCTACCCGGGCAGGAAGGTGCCGTAAGAAGTGCCCTCAAAGGAATACAGACCTTCTGGTTTGCGATTGCGTTTACCTGTATCGGGCTGGAAACTCGATTCAGTGACATTTTCGCCATGGAAAACGGCCGTCCGGCCTTCGCCTTCCTGTTGGCCCAAATATTCAACGTGGCGTTTACGCTGCTAATCGCCTGGTTGGTGTTTGGCTAGCCACATCCCAGGTTCTTCTTCAGATCGCGTTCCGGCAAGCCGCCAAATTCGTTCGCGTGCACCGTTTTGTCCCGGGCCGTTTCATCCTCCTTCGGTTTTTCCGAACGCGCCTTTTCCTTCGTGCGCTTTTTCTTCCTGTTGACCATATTCCATCAAACACAATCCTGATACAAATCATTGCTTCCCTCAGGAACCACCCATATCTTTGCCTTGTTTAAAATTAATCTAAATAATTGTAGTGGAGAACCCCAAGAACGTGGCGCAAATGAGACCTGGCGATGTTGGTATTATTGCAGGCTTCACCGACGAGCACCTTTCTGTCAAGCTGATGGAGATGGGATGTCTGCCGGGCGTGCCCATACGGTTCAATTTTAAGGCCCCTTTTGGAGATCCCGTCTGCATTAGTGTCTCCGGTTACGAACTTTCCCTGCGCATTGAGGAAGCCGCAACCATCTCAATCGTGAATTGATGTCAGTGAAGAAGCGGGCCAAGATTGCGTTGATCGGAAATCCCAACTCCGGGAAGTCCTCCTTATTCAACCTCCTTACCGGACTCAACCAAAAGATCGGAAATTTTCCCGGAGTGACCGTTGACAAGCGCTCAGGCGTATGTACGATGCCAGACGGCGACGTCATGGAGATCATCGACCTCCCGGGCATTTACAGCATATACCCGCGCAGCCTTGACGAACAGATTGTCTCCAGTATTCTCCTGGATCACCACTCGGCCTCATCGCCAAGCACGATTGTTGTCATCGCCGATGCAACAAATCTCAAGCGCAGCCTTCTGCTCGTCACACAGATCATTGACATCGGACTGCCGGCCGTGTTGGCCCTCAACATGATGGACCTTGCTGCAAAAGCGGGCATCAGCTACGACATCAAGAAACTTTCCGCCCGCCTTGGCATTCCGGTTATTCCGATCAATGCGCGCAGCGGCGCTGGCGTTTCAGAACTCAAGAAGCAACTTGGCGAGGCGCCAACGCCGGCTCCGCGAGTCATTTTGGAAATGTGGGATGAAGCCCGGCCCGCGGTGAGCGAGTTGCGCGGTCGGACCGGCGTCGACAACAACTACGAAGCCTATCAATTTCTGGAGCAACCGAAATCCCTGTCTTTCCTGACACCCGACCAACGATCCGTGATCGACGAAATACGCTCGAAGCACAACTTCTTCCCCGGCAAATTTCAGGGTGCGGAAACCATTCATCGCTATAGCATCATCCAGGACATACTCAACGACGCGACCCTGAAGACCGCCGACTTGGGTTGGAAGAAGAATTCCAAGCAACTGGACAAGGTACTCACCCACCGGATCTGGGGTTATGTGATTTTCTTTGCCGTACTCTTTCTGATCTTTCAGGCCATCTTTGCATGGGCAACGCTGCCCATGGATTTTATTGATGAGCAATTCGCACGACTCAGCACCTGGTTGCAGAACGTGCTGCCCGCGGGCCCGCTGACGAGTTTGCTGGCCGATGGGATTGTGCCCGGCATTGGTGGCATCGTCATATTCGTCCCTCAGATCGCCATTTTATTTGCGTTCATCTCCATGCTGGAAGAATCAGGGTATATGGCCCGGGTGGTGTTCCTCATGGACAAGATCATGCGCAAGTTCGGGCTGAACGGCAAAAGTGTTGTCCCGCTGATCTCCGGGGTGGCCTGCGCCATCCCTGCCATCATGGCCACGCGGACGATCGACAACTGGAAAGAACGCACGATCACGATCCTGGTCACACCGCTGATGAGTTGTTCGGCGCGCCTGCCTGTGTTTACGATTCTCATCGCCCTGGTGGTACCCGACCAGCGGGCATTGGGATTCTTCAACCTTCAAGGCCTCGCCCTCATGGGCCTGTACGTACTCGGCTTCGTAGCCGCAATCGGTTCCGCATGGGTGATGAAGTGGATCATTCGCGTGAAAGAGCGCAGCTACCTCATCATGGAACTTCCCACCTACCGCGTTCCGAAATGGTCGAATGTCGGTTTCACCATCATTGAAAAAACCAAGGCGTTTGTCTTCGAAGCCGGAAAGGTAATCATGGCCATATCAATCATCCTCTGGGTACTGGCCAGCTATGGACCCGGCGACCACATGGATAACGCGCGCGAGACCATCCTCACCGCCGCCGCCGGTGACCCGATCCCGGAACAGGAACTCGAGGACCGCATTGCTGCGTATAAGCTCGAACATTCTTACGCTGGTGTAATCGGCAAAGCCGTTGAGCCCGTAATCGAACCCCTCGGTTACGATTGGAAGATCGGCATCGCCTTGATCACGTCGTTCGCCGCCCGCGAGGTTTTCGTCGGCACCATGGCGACCATTTACAGCATCGGCAGCGTCGGAGACGACGACAATGCCACCGTCAAACAACGCTTGCGGCAGGAAATCAACCCCGATACCGGGGGCCCTCGCTTTACGCCCGCGGTCGGCTTCTCCCTGCTTATCTTTTACACATTCGCCATGCAGTGTATGAGCACGCTGGCCGTTGTTTATCGCGAAACAAAAGGTTGGAAGTGGCCCGCCATTCAATTGGGATACATGACCGCCCTGGCCTACCTCTCGGCCCTCATTGTCTACCAGGTGATGTCCTGACCTCCTTTTAGCCGCGGCTCGCATTTTACGCGCGACTTATTATCTTTAGGGTTTGTTAATCAAATGAACCATCAATACCAGTTGAGTTTGCTATGCCTGACTCACCTTCTTGTAAGTGCTGATGGGATTATCGACGAGGAGGAATACGACGCCATCCGGATCATCAGACAGAACGAAAAGATCTCGGACGAAACTTTCAAGGCCTTTGAAAAACTCGTTGGTGAACGAAGGGAACGGGACGTGTATCAGTTCAGCATCGATCTGATCAACCAATGCAGCCGCGACGAAAAGTTGAGGATATTTGTGCTCCTCTATAAGTTGTCCGAAGTCGATGGCCGCGTCCATGTCGGCGAAGTTCGACTGCTTCTATATTCAATCAAATATGCGGAGATCGACTTCGAAGAGGTTGTCCATCACGCGCGGGAAACTCCCGCACTATTATAAATAGATTTATGCTTCGCCCACTGTTCCTGCTCCTGTGCATGACCCTGGTTGCTTCATGCACGTTCCGAGAAAAAGGTTTCAATCGCTTTGAAGATCCCGAGATGATCCGCATTGCCGATCTGAAAGACCGGAGGTTGTCCGATAGCCTCTACGCATACTTTGAAAGTGAGCATGCACAGTATCGATGGCAATCGGTCCTTGCCTTCGGCTCCATCCAGGATTCGGCAGCGGTTGACCGCATTGCCGTGCTTCTCAACGACCCGGATTCAACGGTCCGCAATGCCGCGGCATTCGCCCTGGGGCAGACGCCCACCCGTGAAAGCGCTGCGGTGCTCATGGAAGCGGCGAAAGCGGAAAAGAACACATGGGTGCTCGCCACCGTCCTGGAAGCAATTGGCAAGACAGCCGATGCATGGTCCGCTACTGAATCCGATCCGACCACTGATCGAGGTGCTGCGTGGGCGCTGTATCGGATGGGGCTGAGAAACAAAAGCTCGTCCGAAGCCAATGAGCGCGCGGCAGCGTTTCTCGCCCGCGGTGACAACGCCACGCGCTTCGCCGCCGCGCATTTTTTTGCGCGCGGCGCGACGGACATCGGCCCCTGGTATGGTGTGATTTCCACTGCGGCACTGGACGATTCATTGGCAGAAGTACGGATGGCGGCCACGCTGGCCCTTCGAAAGATCAACTCGGATTCCTCATTCCTGGCGCTAGAAACTATTCTCAGTTCGGACGACGACGACCGGGTCAGAATCAATGCGCTTCGCGCCCTGACGGCATTTCCCTACGGACGAATAAAGCAACTCCTCTTCGATGCCCTTGGCGACAAGAATGAGCACCTCGCTGTTGCAGCTTCCGAATCGATCCTTTCCACGGCCACCGGCGAGGCATGGATCGAGCTTTCGAATATTGCATCGCGCATTCCATATTGGCGGTCCCAGGCCAACGTCTACCAGGCCGCGTTAAAAGCCAGAGACTATTCCGGTACGATCGACGAGGTCAAGGCTTTGTACACGAAATCAGAAAATCCCTATCAGCGTGCGGCGCTGCTGGCCAGTCTTGGCGCCTCCCCGGCAACCCATACCTTCGTTCATGACGAGTTGATGAAAGCCGATACGCCCGTGGTAAGGTCTGCCGCCGCCAACGCACTTGTTGCAATGAACCGAAGCCCTCGCTTCGATAAAGCGCTGAAAACCATATTCGCAGACCTTTATGAAAAAGCGGTGGCAACGGGAGATCCTGCGGTGATCGGCACCGTGGCCTCCGCACTTGGCGATCCTGCCCTTGGATATCGTGATGTTTTCAAAGACATCGGCTTTCTTCATGAAGCGAAATCGCGGCTGTCGCTACCCCGTGACAACGAGGCCCTACAACCCCTGGTGGCCGCCATTGCGTACTTCGAAAAACGGGATGCGGCCGCCGTCGAAAATTCCTACAATCACCCAATCGATTGGGAACTGGTCCGCCGGATTCCCTCCGGCGCCCGGGCCGTAATCCGGACTTCACGCGGCCACATCACGATGAGGCTGCTGGTCGACGAAGCGCCGGGCTCCGTGGCCAACTTTGTCGCGCTGGCCTCCCGGGGCTATTTTGACCGAAAGCTTGTGCATCGCGTGGTGCCAAACTTCGTGGTTCAGGCGGGCTGCAACCGCGGCGACGGCTGGGGCAGCGAAGATTATTCGATACGGTCAGAATTCACCACGCGGAAGTATACAACGGGCAGTGTTGGCATGGCATCCGCCGGGAAGGACACTGAAGGAACGCAGTGGTTTATCACCCATTCGCCGACACCACACCTGGATGGACGTTATTCGATTTTTGCTGAAGTCACCGAGGGTATGGAAGTTGTTCACCTGATCCAGGTGGGCGACGAGATCCTGGGCATCGACCTGCCATTCCTCAATCATTCCCCGAAGTGAATTGCTTTGCGTGTTATAATTTCGCCAAATGCTGAAGACGAATTTTCAACTGCCTGAAAAACTCGGCATTCTGGGCGGCGGCCAACTGGGCCGCATGCTCATCCAATCCGCAATCGATCTCAACCTGCCGGTTGCCGTCCTCGACCCCGACGCAGGAGCGCCATGTGCTGCGCTGGCGGAATTTCACCACGGTAAACTTACTGACTACGACACCGTGGTAGGGTTCGGCCGCGCGTGTGATTTGGTCACCATTGAAATTGAAAATGTCAACACGGAAGCATTGAAGGCGCTCGCCTCCAGCGGGAAGAAGGTATTTCCCCAGCCTCAGGTGATCGAGTTGATCCAGGACAAGCGGAAACAAAAACAATTCTTTCTCGAACGGGACATTCCCACCGCCGAATTTATGCTCACCGAAAGCGCCGCGGACGTCAGGAAACAGCGGGCATTCCTTCCGGCCGTGAACAAACTGGGCCGGGAAGGATACGACGGGCGGGGCGTTCAGGTGCTGCGCACGGAAGCCGATCTCGAAAACGCGTTTGACGCTCCAGGGTTGCTCGAAAAGTTTGTGGACTTCGACCGTGAGATTGCCGTGATTGTCGCCCGGAGCGGTTCCGGCGAGGTAGCTGCCTATCCCGCCGTGGAAATGGCCTTTCATCCTCAGCAAAATCTCGTCGAATACCTCTTCGCGCCCGCAGCGCTGACCCACCCGATTGCCGCCGAGGCGGAGCGGGTTGCCCGGAAGGTGATCGGAGAACTGCAGATGACCGGCCTGCTTGCCGTCGAGATGTTCGTCACCAGAGACGGCAAGGTGCTCGTTAATGAGATTGCACCACGGCCGCACAACAGCGGCCACCACACGATAGAGGCCAATGTCACCTCACAATATCAACAGCATCTCCGGGCCATCCTGGGGCTCCCCCTGGGCAGTACAGGCACGCTGGTATCCGCCGCCATGGTCAACCTGTTAGGCGCGCCCGGCTTTACTGGCCCCGCGCGCTATGCTGGCCTTGAAGAAGTGCTCGGGATTGCCGGCGTAAATGTCCATTTGTACGGTAAAAAGCTCACCAAGCCGTTTCGAAAGATGGGGCATGTCACGATCATTGACCCTGATATGGATAGTTTAAAAAAGAAAGCCACCTTTGTAAAGGACACCCTCAAAGTAATCGCTTAACGCCATGACCAAACGCCGCGTTGCCATCATCATGGGAAGTCAGTCCGACCTTTCGGTCATGAAAGAAGCTGCGGACATTCTCACCGATCTTGGAGTCACCTTTGAACTCACCATCGTGTCTGCGCACCGCACGCCGTTGCGCATGGTTGAATTTGCAACGACCGCGCGGGAACTGGGGTTTGAAGTGATCATCGCCGGCGCCGGCGGCGCCGCCCACCTCCCGGGAATGGTGGCCTCGTTGACGACATTGCCCGTGATCGGGGTGCCGGTCAAATCCAGCAATTCAATCGATGGGTGGGATTCGGTGCTCTCCATCCTGCAGATGCCTTCTGGCGTACCCGTTGCGACGGTTGCCTTGAACGGAGCCCGGAACGCGGGTATCCTTGCCGCACAGATTATCGGTACGCACGATGAAACCGTCGCGAAAGCGTTGCAATCTTACAAGGAAGGCTTGCGCCAGAAGGTTGAAACCATGGCAAAAAACGTCGATTTAAAGGCGTGATCAGCATCCTTCCCCGGCTGATGTTTTAAGATTGCCCTAAAATTTATACCTTCAAAGCCCGCATATTTTGTGAAATCTCATGAAACCAAGCGAAAAAGGTTGGCTTAAGGAATATCTAGACTTCCGGAAAGGGCTTCTTTTCGACCTCGCTTCCGAGATCCACAAGGGTTCGCACCCCGAGCATTCCCTTTACCGCATTATCCAACCTACAGGCCTGATGTATGGGCAAAGTGTTGGCGCTGTAAACCATCCACAGCATGACGACTGGGGCGAGAAAGACCGGATGAAAATCCTCCTCGCGGAAAGCCTCATCAGCAGCTCGCTGCTCTACAACAACCGTTTATTCAAGTCAGCCGACGAGATGTCGGGCGTGATCATAAAGACGCTCGAAAATATCGGTAATTTCTACAACAACATTTTTCCCGAATTGTCGACCCCCTCAAAGACGCTGTTCGGGCGAAAGAAGACACCAATCGAACTGGCGGAAAAGATACTCGACAAACGCATCGAGCGGACTTCCGACTACGAGGGAAACTTCTGGACTTATTTCTTTCATAACAGCCTGCTCTTCCTGGACGTGTTCATTTTTGGCCAATGGATACATACCAACGCGGACAAGATCGTCGCGGACTTTTTCAGGTATGAGCGCGAGGAACTCCGGTTCTCCGTGGTAAAGGTGATTGCTGCCGCCTCACATGCCAACAAAGAGGTGGTTTACGAAGAGAAAAAGCTTTTGGACTTCTTCCTTCGCAGTACGGACCTGTCGTCTGACAAGCGGAAAGAGGCCCTGTTGATTTTCGAAAAAGGCATTGATATCGACGAGATTCACCTGCCGTCCGAAAACTCGTGGATTCTGAAGAAGTTTTTCCTTGAAATGGCCGTGCTCACGATTTGGGCCGACAAGAAATTCGAGGACGCAGAAATGGAGTTTCTCAAGCGATTCTGCACGCATCTCGGTTTCAGCGAGGAAGACCTTGAGAACAGCCTGATTGCGATCGAAGGGTTTGTCCTCGAGCATTGGGAGCAACTCGAATACCTGCAAAACAAGCAGGACTACAACCAGGTGAGCGAACAATTCATCCGCCGCGTCGCGCGCATTGCCGAGAAGAACAAAGGCCGGCTCATGAAGGAGTTGCAGGAGAGCGAGGAGATCATGTCGTTGTTGAAGAAGGCAAGGTCAAACGAACTCACACTGGAAGAGAAAGAAAAGATGCGGAACGAACTTATCCACATGCTGAAAACCATTCCGACATTTGTGATCATTTCGTTGCCGCAGAAATTCCTTACGCTGCCGATCCTTCTCAAGATACTGCCAAGAAATCTCTTCTCCGAGGGGCTTCACCCCAACTAGAAACGTGCCGCAACTGCTTTGAATATTTCCGCGGACAGGAACGGCGCGCGCGTAGGCGCAGGGTTATGCTTCGGCATCTCCGGCCTTTCGCGGGATCAGCACCGAGAAAATGATGGACAGCGTGAGCGTGGCAATAATCACCGTAAACGAGACGTATACATCCACCTCGATGTGCCAGATTTCGAGCAGCATTTTTGCGCCGATAAAGAAGAGAATTATCGAGAGTCCCTTTTGGAGCAGATAGAACTTGTCGATAATGCCGGCAAGCAGGAAGAACATGGCCCTGAGGCCCATGACGGCGAAGATGTTCGAGGTGTAGATGAGAAACTCATTCTGGGTGATCGCAAATGCCGCGGGGATCGAGTCGACGGCGAAAATAAGGTCGGTGGTCTCAATGAGTACGATAACCAGAAACAGTGGCGTAAAATACCACTTGCCGTTTTCCAACAGCATGAATTTCCCATCGCCGGAATGCTTGGAGAGGGGCAGGTATCTCCTGCAAAACCTGAGGATGGGATTCTTCTCAGGCTCGATCTTCTCGTCACCATCCTCGAAATAGATCCTGATACCCGAGTAAATGAGAAAGACGCCAAAGATGTAAAGTATCCACGAAAACTTATGAATGAGCAGGGCGCCTACAAAAATGAAAACCGCCCTGAACACGATGGCTCCCAATATACCCCAGAAGAGAATACGGTGGTAGTAGGTTTCATCCACCTTAAAATATTTGAGGATGAGCAGGATGACAAAGATGTTGTCGACCGAAAGCGCGTATTCCGTAAGGTACGCCGAAAAGTATTCGATCGCGGCTTCGCCTCCGCTGACACCCGTGCCTCCGCCATCGTCATACAGGTAGATAAAAAGGCCGAACAGGGTTGAAATCGAGACCCAAAAGATTGACTGAAGAAGTGCAGAACGCGTGCTTATCCGGTGAGCTTGCTTATGAAACAGCCCCAGGTCCAGCACAAGGAAAAGGATAATGATAACGGCAAAAATGCCGAACAGGATCGTCTCCCGTTCACTCCACTGTCCAAAAAGGGAGATGCTAATTATGTTCCAGAGCGCCAGCAAATAGGGTCAAGAGGTTTGTAGTCAGGTTAGCGTCAAAACAATCGAAAAAATGCCGTGTCAGCCTTCCGTAAACTTTCAAAACTAGTAATATATTTTAACCCAAAAAAACCTACACGGCTCATTTATCGATTGGATATTATCAAAGATATTCTATGGGATTTGCTAAGGAACTTTCAGGGTCTGCAATGTGGGCATACCCCCTGAATCAGGAGATTCATCCCTTCTGACCGGTATCCCGCGGGCAATTTAACCCTGGGGATCTCGGTCTGCAGGCAATTGGTTTGACCGCATTGGGAGCACTTGAAATGGACATGGTCATGATGGTGTGTAGCCTCCGAGCATGCATCGCTACAGAGCGCGTATTTAAGGCTACCCGCATCATCCAGGACCTTGTGGATGAGCCCGCGGTCGAGGAATGTTTTCAACGTCCTGTATACCGTGACGCGGTCAAGCGCATTGCTGATTTCCTTTTCGATATCCCCATGTGACAGCGCGTATTCTTTCTTCAGGAAAAGCCGGAGTATCTCCTGGCGCGTCGGCGTCGACCGCAGCCTGAAGTCTCTCAACAAACGATTTGAGCTGTTCATGTTTCCTTAAGTTGGATCTTGAGCAATTTACTATAAATGCCCTCCGTACCGGTAAGTTCGGCGTGAGAGCCCATTTCAGCAAGCCGGCCGTGCTGGATAACAAAAATGCGATTGGTTTTCCGTATGGTACTGAGCCGGTGCGCGATGATAATTGTCGTTCGCCCCTCCATCAGCTTTTCAAGTGCTTCCTGAACTAGCGACTCAGATTGGGCATCCAGCGAGCTGGTTGCTTCGTCGAGGATCAGGATCGCCGGATCTTTAAGTATTGCCCTCGCAATGGCGATCCGTTGGCGCTGTCCGCCCGACAGCTTTACACCGCGATCACCGACGAGCGTTTCAAATTTTTCCGGGAATCGTTCAATGAACTCGAGCGCATTGGCCTTCAGGGCCGCCTGCCGTACCGCTTCATCGCTTGCCCCGGGCTTACCGTACCGGATATTTTCCATGATGGTGCCGCCAAACAGGATCACCTCCTGAGGCACGATTCCAAGATTGCTCCGGTAGGCCGCCAGGTCGTGCGATGCGATGTCACTCCCGTCAACGCGGATAACACCCTGGGTGGCGGGATAAAAGCGCATGAGCAGGTTGATCACCGTCGACTTGCCGGCCCCGCTTTGGCCCACAAGCGCTACCTTCTCCCCTTCGGCAACGAAAAAATCAAGCTGCTCAAGCACCGGATAATCCGGTCGTGACGGGTACGAAAACGAAACGTTGTCAAAATGAATGTCGCCTTTGAGCGACAACGTTTTGCTGTCGCCCGGGTCTTCGTCCCTTTGGTCCAGGATCTCAAGCACGCGCTCCGATGCGCCAACGGATTTTTGAACCTGTGCATATACGTCGCCGAGGCCCCCTATTGAAAATCCGATGAATGGCGTGTAAATGATGTAGGAAACCAACAGGCCGAGTGACAACTGGCCTGACGCCAGGAGGTGGGCCCCATACCACGCGACGCCAACAATACCTCCAAAAATCGCGAAGATGACAAACGCAATGAAGGCACTGCGATAGCGCGCCGCCCGCAGGGCAACGTCGACGACTTCGTCCAACGCCGACGCGTACCGCCCGATTTGAAGGCGTTCATTGGTGAATGCCTTGACTACCGGCATGGCCTGGAGGGACTCCTCCACGACGATGTTCGCCCCGGCGAGCTTGTCTTGCGCCTCGCGCGAGAGAACGCGAATATATTTTCCAAAGAACAGGGCCGACAACACCAATAGCGGGAAGGTGAGCAGCATGAACACCGTGAGCGACGGCGCGAGAACAAATAGAAGGGTCGTCCCGGCTACTACCGTGATCACCTGGCGAAGCAGCTCAGCCAGGGTAAAACTGAACATGTCCTGAAGGGTACTGATATCCGCCGTGATCCTGCTCATCAATTCACCGGTGCGGCGACTGTCAAAGAATGACATGGGCAACCAAACGATCTTGCGGTAGAGCGCCGCCCGCAAATCCCGCATGCCCCGCTCATTTACAATCGAAAAAGTATAAACGCGAACAAAAGAGAAAACGCCCTGCACAAACAAGATTCCAAGCACGGCGACGACCACATCGTCAATGTCGTCGAAATACTTTCCATTTCCCTGGGCGGCATCGAACAACTCTCCGGCCAGGCGCGGAAACGCGAGCAGGATCACCGTTGATAAACCCAGCGCAATCAATCCGACGACAAACCATCCTTTGTAGGGAAGCATGTACCGAAAAACGCCGGCCAGCATTTTGATGTCCTTTCCCTTCAGCCGCTTCTTTGCCATTCCCTTCGGCGGTACTTCTTTCTCCATTTCCTCAGTTGAGTTGAATTCTGCCTTTTATCGAATAGGTTACCGAGTCTCCCAACATCATTTTTTGCCCCCCGTTTATAGAATACGCCGTGAGCGTTAGCACCCCATCGATCGTTTGAAACTCCATCCTCATTATTCTTGCCGTGGTATAAAGCGCATGGTCGGTCTCATACCGGGCTTCAACGATGCGCGGTTTGCTGGTTGTGTGGCGATAGTAGATGCGTAGGTAGCGGACGGGTTGGTCGGTGGTGTCTGTAAACGTTTTCACCGTCAGGTTGCTATTCGCGTCGATCAAGCCATCGCGAACGACGTAACTGCTGCGGTTCGCGGGCTTGTTGATGATGTTCAACTCGGAAAAAATGTTCAATTCCTTTTGCCATGCGGTCGTGTCGCGCGGTGTGTATTCCTTCTCTTCCATGACGCCGCCAAGCGTTGCTTGTTTTTGCAGGCCGGCTTCGCGAGCAGCAAGTACCTTTATCTGGGTGTTGATCAGGCTATCGATCGGGAAAAAGACCACCTCGTCTTGGCGCGACGCACATGACGCGAGGGCCATCGCGAACGCGACGAACGCACAACCATACTTTCTAATTCTGCAACAAGACATCTCCGGTCATTTCCTGCGGGATCGGGATCCCCATCAGCGTAAGGATTGTAGGAGCAAGGTCCCCGAGCTTACCGCTCTTAAGGCGGCCCTTGTAATGGTCATCAACGAGTACACAAGGCACGAGGTTCGTCGTGTGGGCGGTATTTGGCGTGCCGTCGGCGTTGATCATGATGTCCGCATTTCCATGATCCGCAATAACGATCGTTGTATAGCGATTCCGCAATGCCGCCTCCGTCACCTTTTGTGCGCATTGGTCAACCGTTTCGCACGCCTTCACCGCCGCGGAAAAAACGCCGGTATGTCCTACCATGTCGGGGTTTGCAAAATTCAGGCATATAAAATCAGCCTCCCCTTTTTCCAGCTCCGGAATAATTTGATCACGAATGTCACCGGCGCTCATCTCGGGTTGAAGATCATAGGTCGCCACTTTTGGTGAAGGGCACAATATCCGGCGCTCTCCGGGAAAAACGGATTCCCTGCCGCCGGAAAAGAAAAACGTCACATGCGGATACTTTTCCGTCTCGGCAATGCGGATCTGGTTCCTCCCGGCGTTTGCGACAACTTCTCCCAACGTCTTCTCAAGGTTATCCTTATCAAAGATCACCTCCACGCCCCGGAAGGAATCGTCGTAGTTAGTAAGGGTGATGTAGCGCAGGTTCAGTTTCTTCATGCCCACCTCCGGGAAGTCCTGCTGCGTGAGCGCCTGCGTAATTTGTCTTCCGCGATCGGTGCGGAAGTTGAAACAGATCACCACTTCGCCTTCCCTGATCGTTATCGGCGCCTGGCCTTCCGGCACAATCGAAATCGGCTTCACAAATTCGTCGGTAACCTCGTTGTCGTACGACCGTTGCATGGCTGCAAGAGGATCGGATGTTTTCTCGCCCACGCCGTTAACGAGCAGGTCGTACGCCAGTTTCACGCGTTCCCAACGCTTGTCGCGGTCCATGGCGTAATAACGTCCCACGATGCTCGCAAGCCTGCCTGTCGTCCGGGAAGTGTGACTCATCAGGTCTTTCAGGTAACCGATTCCAGCCCGGGGGTCCGTGTCGCGGCCATCCATGAATGCATGAATGAACAAGTCGCGCACGCCATTCTCATGCGCAATGGAGATAATACCCTTGAGGTGTCCGATGTGTGAATGCACGCCTCCATCGGAAACCAGGCCGATGAGGTGAACGCGCTTCTTGTTTTCAGTGGCATACCGAAATGCATTGAGTAGCACCTCGTTTCCGTCGAGCGCTTTTTCTTCGATGGCCTTGTTGATTCGAACGAGGTCCTGATATACCACACGCCCCGCACCAATATTCATGTGGCCGACCTCAGAATTTCCCATCTGGCCCTCGGGCAACCCCACGGCCAGTCCCGAAGCTTCCAATGTACTGTTTGCGTACCTGGTGTAGAGGGAATCGACAAATGGCGTATTGGCCTTGTCTATGGCGGAGACCTCCCTGCGGGTGGCGATGCCCCAGCCGTCAAGGATCATCAGCAAGACTTTTTTATTCATAATCTCGTGTTGTTGTGTGCGGTCAGCCGAAGCTCTCCGAAGGATTCCTTCTGGTTCAGAAGGCGTTCGTCGGCGCGCAAATATAGCCAGATAGCGCACGAGTTTCAACGAACGGCCAACGCACCGAAGGCGGGTCTTACTGATCTGATTATTTTTGCCTATCTTTCAACAATGGCATAGTTTTGGCCATTAATGACGACTATCATGAAGGGAATCAGACTGAATGCGGTAGCGATTTTTGCCATTTTTAGCTTACGGGCGTTTGCCGCTTCGGCTCAAACCGATGCGATAGATCTTATAAAAGAAACCATCAAGGCCGGGAGTTCGAAAGAGTTGTCAAAATATCTGTTCCAAACCGTAGATGTGACCCTCGAAGGGAAAGTCGAATCCTACAGCAAGGCGCAGGCCGAGTTCGTGTTTCGGGATTTTTTCAGGCAGCACCCTCCTTCCGATTTTGGGATCATCCATCAAGGTTCGTCGAAAGGAGGCCAGCCTTTCGCCATTGGCCAGTACAAGAGCGGCAACGATGTCTATCGGGTTTTCATGAAGATCAAAGTCGTGAACAACCAGCATTTGCTCCAGGAGATCTCATTCTCCAAATAGCCGCTTAATTAATTTTTCGTCCGCCACCTTTATTGTGCCGCCACGTGCTCTATTTTTGCACGGTGAAACCGCCTTATGTCACGGATGTATTTCTGACCCACTTCATTTCCGAAGGATTGAAGGAAGACGTCGGCGATGGCGACCACTCCGCCCTTGCAGCTATCCCGGAGGGGCGCACCCACCAGGCGGCACTTTTGGTTAAGGATACCGGAATACTGGCAGGGGTTGAACTCGCGTGGAAAATCTTTCAGCACGTCGACGACCGTCTTCATCTGGACGTGAACCTGACTGACGGCTCCGAAGTCACCCCAGGCGACGTCGCCTTTCACGTTTCGGGCCCCGCACGGTCCATTCTGACCGCCGAACGATTCGTGCTCAACTGCATGCAGCGCATGAGTGGCATCGCCACCCGGACGAGAAAGCTCGCAGCCATGGTGAAGGGCACGAAGGCCAGACTCCTGGACACCCGAAAAACGACTCCGAATTTCAGGATACCCGAAAAATGGGCCGTGGTGATTGGTGGAGGCTATAATCACCGGATCGGGCTTTTTGATATGATTATGCTGAAAGACAATCATATTGATATGGCCGGGGGCATCCGGGAGGCAATCGAGCGGACAAAAGATTATCTTCGCGCCAGCCGCAGGGAATTGCGGGTGGAAATTGAAACGCGGACGCTCGCCGAGGTACAGGAGGTGCTGGATACCGGTAATGTCGACGTAATCATGTTGGATAACATGGACACGCAAACCATGAAACAGGCCGTACAGATGATCGGCGGAAAGTGTGAGACCGAAGCTAGCGGCGGCATTACCGAACACAACTTGCGGGCCGTTGCCGAATGTGGCGTCGATTACATCTCTGTGGGTGCGCTCACGCATTCGGTGAGAAGCCTTGACCTGAGCCTTAAAGCGGTGGCGCGTTAGGGCATGGCTCAAAATGTAGTTTATTAAGAAAGTTATGATCGTTAGAACCAGGAATTACAAGCTCGACAAGAAGACCTACATCAGACTCGCTTTTCAAAATGTTATGAAACGGCAGGGATGGATCGCGGTTTCCGCGGCGGTAGCCCTTTGTCTTTGCTACATCTGGATACCCAGCATCTGGTGGTTCATCGGCGCCGTTGTGGGCCTGGGCCTCTACATGTTGTTTTGGTGGATCCAGTTTTACGGCGTCACGCAACTTGAACAGGGCAAGATGTTGTTTGAAAAATTCTCCTATGAGATCAGCAGTCAGCAGATCGTCATGAAACTCAACCCGCGAGAAGGCATGCCCCTGAAGTGGGACCAGATCAAACGCGCCGCGATCGGAAAGGATCACTTCGCGTTGTTTGTCAACAAAGCGCAACTCATCCACCTGCCTTTCAGAATTTTCAACACGGAGAACGAGCGGAAGTTTCTCACGAACGTCCTGCGGAACAAAGGCCTTGTGAAGGGATAGATCGTCTTCCGATGGAGAAGCGATACTCCCCGGACGAAGCACGAAAAAAGATCAGGCGCTATTGCGCCTACCAGGAGCGCGCGCACCGCGAGGTTCGGGACAAGCTTTTCAGTTTCGGCCTTTACGGCAATGATGTTGATGAGGTCATAACCGAACTCATTACCGAAGGTTTTCTCAATGAAGAACGGTTTGCGCGTGCCTTTGCCGGCGGAAAATTCAGAATGAAAAAGTGGGGCAAATTAAAGATCATCCAGGGCCTCGAAACGAAGGGCGTCTCGACCAACTGTATCCGGATCGGGTTGACCGAGATCGATGAGGATGACTATGGCCGTACCCTCCTTGACCTGCTTGAAAGGCAAAATGAAAGGATAACGGAGGCCAGTCCGTACGTCCGGCGGGACAAGCTTTCGAAATACGCTATCCAAAAGGGTTACGAGCCGGACCTCGTGTGGAGGATGATCCGGGAGATTGTCGTGGTGTGACGGTTCCCCTCAAAGGTAATTATCCTGAATGTTCACCTTCGCCCTTCTCAGTTCGAAATTCTGACCGAGGTACACTTTGCGCACTTGGGGATCGTTGGCGAGGTCTTCGGCGGTGCCTGACTTGAAGAGCTTTCCGTCCACCATGAGATAAGCGCGGTCGGTAATGGAAAGGGTTTCATCGACGTTGTGGTCGGTGATGAGGATTCCGATATTCTTATTTTTCAGTTTGGCGACGATGTGCTGGATCTCTTCGACGGCGATGGGGTCGACGCCGGCAAACGGCTCGTCGAGCAGCACGAAGGCGGGGTCGACCGCGAGGGCTCTTGCGATCTCGGTGCGACGGCGCTCGCCACCGGACAGCGACATCCCGAAATTCTTCCGTACTTTCTGCAAGCCGAACTCCTCGATCAGTTCCTCCACACGTTCCTTACGTTGCTGACGACTGTAGTCGCGCATTTCCATCACCGCCATGATATTTTCCTCCACCGTCAGCTTGCGGAACACCGACGCCTCCTGTGCCAGGTAGCCGATGCCCTTTTTCGCACGCTGGTACATCGGCAGGGGCGTGATCTCTTCCTCATCGAGAAAGATCTTTCCATGGTTGGGTTTTATGAGCCCGACAATCATGTAAAACGAAGTTGTTTTGCCCGCGCCGTTGGGCCCCAGCAGCCCGACGATCTCACCTTGAGATACCTGCACCGACACCTCGTTCACGACCGTCCGCGCCTTGTACTTCTTGACCAGGTTTTCTGCCCGTAATACCATCCTAATCGAATTTTATGTCCTTGATCCGCAATTGTACGGAAGTGTTTCCATTATACACATTTTCTTCAACGGTAAAAGCCATCCGGAATGGCTCGCCGCCGGCAAGCTGCTCATAATATCCGGCCATGTCGAAGCCGACCGCCTGAAGCACTTTTTCCGAGCCCTGCTGCTGCGCAAAGAAACGAATGTGGCGCTCCTTAAAGCAAGAAAGCGAATTGAGCACATAAACGTTCCGCGCCTCGAATACCGGCTTCTGATTCTCCGGGCCGAAAGGTCCCATTTGCTTCAAAACATTTACGAACTTCATCGTAATGGCCTCGAAGGGAATGACAAGGTCGATGTCGATAACGGGGG
Organism: uncultured Roseivirgaceae bacterium; assembly: GCA_964551035.1. Lineage (GTDB taxonomy): Bacteria > Bacteroidota > Bacteroidia > Cytophagales > Cyclobacteriaceae > Chryseosolibacter. The sequence goes on from CAZKBK010000005.1 coordinate 169,789, forward strand.
TGAGCATATCCTCCGTGATCGTGGATGAAACGACTTCTTCGAATCGTTGCTGAAAGGCTTCAAGGTTGCGGGCGTCCAGCGTTAGACCCGCCGCGTATTTATGTCCGCCGAACTTCTCGAGCAGGTCGCTACAGCCCTGGATTGCGTTGTAGAGATCAAAGCCATAGACGCTTCGCGCGGATCCGGTGATCTTGTCATTCGATGCGGTAAGTATCACGGTGGGCCGGTAAAATTTCTCGACACATCTAGCAGCAACTATGCCAATTACGCCTTTGTGCCAGGTCTCCTTAAACAGCACGGTCGATTTCGAATGGCGAAGCTCGTGATTTTCCTCGATCATGGCGATGGCCTCTTCGGTAATGGACATGTCGAATTCTTTGCGGAGGTCATTTTTCAGATTGATCTTTTCCGCGAGTTCGTTAGCTTCCTTTTCTGTTTTCGAAATCAGCAGCTCCACGGCGGCACTGCCATGCGCCACGCGTCCCGCCGCATTGATCCGCGGTCCAAGCGTAAAAACTACGCCCGATACATCCATCTCACCCTTGGTGCCCGAAATATCCTTCAAAGCCTTCAGCCCCGGTATCGGTTGATCATTCAGTTTTCTCAATCCAAAGTAGGTCAACACCCGGTTCTCATCGACGATGGGTACGATGTCCGACGCGATGCTCACGGCAACCAGGTCGAGATATTCGAAAACTTCGCGCTCCTGCCGATACCGCCGTGCAAAAGCCTGGATCAACTTGAATCCCAGTCCGCATCCGCTAAGGTGGGGACAGGGATATCCACAGTCATCCTGCTTGGGGTCCAGCACGGCCACGGCGGCGGGAATATGTTCGCCGGGTAAGTGGTGGTCACAAATAATGAAATCTACTTTCTTTTCGGATGCAGTGCGCACCAGGTCCAGGGACTTGATTCCGCAGTCGAGGGCAATGATGAGGGAAAAGCCATTGGCCTCCGCGTACTCGATGCCGGCAAGCGACACGCCGTAGCCCTCTGCGTACCGGTCGGGGATATAGATCTCGCAGTCCGGATAAAACCTGTGGAGGTAGTTATGCACCAGCGCCACCGCCGTGGTACCATCGACATCGTAGTCGCCGTAGATGAGAATTTTTTCCTGGTTGTCGATCGCCACCTTCAGGCGCTCCACGGCCTTCCGCATGTCCTTCATAAGAAACGGATCATGCAGGTCGCCAAGCGACGGGCGAAAGAATTTCCTCGCACTTTCAAAATCCGTTATGCCACGTTGGATGAGCACGGCCGTCAGCCAGGGATTGGTGTTGATGGCGGACGACAGTGCCGTCACGTTCTCTTGACCCGGAGTTTCGCGATATAGCCAGCGCTTCATCATTTGCTATCGGTCTTCAAAGAGGACGGTTCCATTTGCCGCAGGCTGTCCGTGTTCGCCATCGTAACCTACAGCGCCTGTTCTCCCATTTTTCCCTCTGGGGCCAAGGCCTGCAGCGCCGCCATAGCCCGCCATGCCGCCGTATCCAAAGGAGCCACCCTTGTTCTTTACCACTATCTTTTCCCGCAGCATGCTGCGCAAGCCTTCGACATT
>CAZKBK010000006.1:0-152008 GCA_964551035.1 uncultured Roseivirgaceae bacterium
CTTAGCTCTTTTTCAAACAACAGAGCGTCAAAACTCACTTTGGTGAGCACAGTTTTGACATAGTTCAGCATGATAATTGAAGTGTAAGGTTAAAAGTCAGCAAAGCTAACAACCGTTAAGTTATAAAATAGTTGAGGACACAAATAAGATTTACCGTTAAAATTTTTATCCATCCTATTTTGACACTATTTGCGGCCGATGGCCGTATTTTTACACGGTTTTCAGCAATTTTTATTCCCGGTTTTCGGTTGGGATTAGGTCGTTATCATGAGTTGCTTTGTGAAAATTTTTACCCCCGTTGTACTGCTGCTGGCCGCTTCGTTTGCGCGGGCACAGGAAATAAAGATTACGCTCGGCCCGGACGAAATCGGTGAGAATCAAGCCTGGACCATCACCGTGACCGTCGAAAACGAGCGCCTGAAAGGTTATGACAATTTCCCCGACATCGAGGGGTTCAGAAAACGCGGGACATCGTCACAGACAACAACGAACATCATCAACGGTCAGGTCTCGTCATCCCAAAGCGTGATCATGACCTATCTGCCTACCAAACAAGGGACCATTACCGTTCCCTCCTTCACCATGAGGGTTAACGACAAACCGATCAGTGTTTCGGGCAAGAATGTCAAGGTCGGCCCGCCGGTTCAGCAGCAGCGCGACCCTTTCCGGAGTCTTTTTGACCGCGATCCCGTCGACGACTTCTTCGGCCGGGGTGAAACCGAATTCATCGACATCAAGGAAGATGCGTTCCTGGCGGTGACAACCAGCAAAGACGCCGTTTACGTTGGCGAGGGCTTCAATGCCACGCTCTCTTTTTTCGTTTCCGAAAGCAACCGCGCGCCCCTGCAATTCCATGAACTCGGCAAACAGCTGTCAACCATCCTTAAGAAGATCAAGCCCAACAATTGTTGGGAAGAAAATTTCAATATCGAAAACATCGAAGGACAACCCGTGACCATCAAGGGGAAGGATTACACCCAATACAAGATCTACCAGGCGACTTACTATCCGCTCAACACCGAACCGATCAGGTTTCCCAGTGTCGGGCTCGAGATGATCAAGTACAAGGTGGCCAAGAACCCTTCATTCTTCGGACAAAACCGAAAGGAGGATTTCAAGACCTTCTATTCACAACCCCGCACCGTGCGGGTGAAGGAACTTCCGCCACATCCCCTCAAAGATGCGGTGGCCGTCGGCAACTATCAGTTGTATGAACACATGCCCACCACCGACGTCGAGACGGGTAAGAGCGTGTCGTACGTCTTTAACATTTTTGGCGAGGGCAACATCTCCGCGATCGACGAGCCGAACATCACCCGTAATGAAGATTTCGAATTTTATGAACCCAACGTGCGCCAGGACATCACACGCGAGAACGGCAGGGTCACCGGAACAAAGTCCTTCAATTATTTTCTTATTCCCCGCGAACCCGGCGCCTACGAGCTGGGCGATTATTTCCAGTGGGTGTTCTTCAACGCCGAGGAAGAACAGTACGATACGCTGAAGTCGCGGCTTACCCTGTATGTCACGGGCGAAAGCCGAAAAAATGAGGTCATTCAGGCCAACGACGCGGGAACGTTCTACGACAACATCGCTTCTGCCGACAACACCATACGCCGGATCAATGACACCAACTGGGTGAGAACGGGGCTCGGAATATTCACGGTACTGGTTTTTGGTGTGTCGGTGTATTTGGTGGCGAGGAAGGTGTAGGAGGAAGCAGGACGTAATACGCAAAGGTGAATCGGTTTACTGTTCGGCGCGGGCGTCCATCCATAGTTGCATAAAATCCTCTATCTTCACCCCCCATGAGTAGTATTTACGGAACGCTTTTTCGCATCAGTACTTTTGGCGAGTCCCATGGCCCCGCTATCGGCGTTGTCATAGATGGTTGCCCCGCGGGGTTGCAGATCGACGAAGCGTTTATCCAGTCGGAACTCTCGCGCCGCAAACCGGGCCAGTCAAAAATTACGACGCAACGCAAGGAAGATGATCAATTTACGATCCTGAGCGGTGTGTTTGAGGGGAAGTCTACCGGGACGCCCATTGCCGTTGTAATTGAAAACAAGGACCAACGCAGCAAAGACTACAGCCATATCGCGGAGACGTTCCGGCCATCGCATGCCGACTACACCTACGAGAAAAAGTACGGCATCCGCGACTACCGCGGTGGAGGAAGGAGCTCCGCGCGGGAAACCGCCGCGCGCGTTGCGGCGGGAGCAATCGCGAAATTGCTGCTTCGCGCACATGGCATCCAAATCAACGCATTCGTTTCACAAGTCGGCGAAATCCGCGCGCCCCACTACACCGAACTCGATCTCTCCCAAACGGAGGACAACATCGTTCGTTGCCCACATCCCCCGACGGCGGAAAAAATGATCGCCCTGATCGACAAGGTCCGCCTCGAGCGCGACACCATCGGGGGTGTCGTTACGGGTGTCATCCGCAATACACCCGTGGGCCTGGGCGAACCGGTCTTTGACAAACTTCATGCTGAACTTGGGAAGGCCATGCTGAGCATTAACGCTGTGAAAGGCTTTGAGTACGGCAGCGGCTTCGATGGGGTCAACCTTCGCGGCTCCGGGCACAACGACGAATTCTACAACGATGGGGAAAGGATTCGCACGCGAAGCAATTTCTCCGGCGGCGTCCAGGGCGGGATATCCAATGGTGAAGACATCTATTTCAACGTTGCGTTCAAGCCGGTCGCTACCATCATGCAGGAACAGGTCAGCGTGGATAAGGGCGGAAATGAGACGACCGTTTCAGGAAAGGGAAGACATGACCCTTGTGTTGTACCGCGTGCCGTGCCTATCGTTGAGGCCATGGCCGCGCTGGTAATTGCGGATTTTTTGTTGCGGGCACGAGGGCAAGGTGTGTCGTAAGGCGTGCAATGAATGTGGCGATCTTTGCTCTTTACGCTTAGCTCTTTGCTCTTAGCTCTTTGCTCTTTGCTCTTTACTCTTGGCTCTTTGCTCCTAAGCGTGGTGTCGTTTCGCGGTTGCAAGCACAATAATTCCCGCAACCAACAAGATCGCGCCGGTTACCGGTGACCAGTAGATCGGTGTCTTTTCCGTCTTGTTGATTTCGATCGGTCCCACGTCAGCTACTTCTTTTTCAGTGACGAGGTTGAATCCCGTGAAGACGGTCATGATGGCGCCCACGATGATCAGGATGATGGCTAAAGTTCTCATAAGTTGGCGGTGTTGAAAGATTAAACTCCCACCACTAGTTGAGTAAAAGTTATGCCGGGCGTGTGGGTGTATGGCTGTGGAAGCCTTTCCACAGCGGGGAATATTTTGAGGTTGGATTTTCAAATGACTGAAGTCCCGCTCTGCTCTTTGCTCTCCGCTCTTTGCTCTTTGCTCTTTGCTCTCTGCTCTCTGCTCTCTGCTCTCTGCTCTCTGCTCTTTGCTCTCTGCTCTTTGCTCTCTGCTCCTAATCAAACGTCTCCACGTCCGTCTCTTTGAACTCCCCTTCCCACTTTGCGATAACCACCGTGGCGAGGCAATTGCCCGTAACGTTCACGGAGGTGCGCGCCATATCCATGAGTTCATCGATACCGAGGATCGCCATAATCGGCCACATGGGAAGTCCGAACGAAGCAGCCGTTCCGAGCAGGATCACCAACGATGCCCGCGGCACGCCTGCCACCCCCTTGCTGGTGAGCATCAGCGTGACGCCCATAAGCAACTGCTCCCAGATGGTCAGGGGAATACCGGCAGCCTGCGCAACGAATACCGACGCCAGGGAGAGGTAAAGCGTAGTCCCATCGAGGTTGAAGGTATAGCCTGTGGGCAAGACGAAGGATACGATCTTTCTTGGTACGCCAAGTTTCTCCATGTTTTCCATGGCTTTCGGCAGCGCCGACTCGGAACTGGTGGTAGCAAAAGCGATCGACACGGGTTCGGACACAGCCTTGATGAATTTCCTGACCGGGAGTTTGATGAAGTGGGCGATCGGCAACAGCACCAGCGACATGAAAAGAATCAGCGCACCGTAGAGCGTGAAGAGCAGTTTGAGAAGAGATGTCAGGATGTCGACACCGAGATGGCCCACTGTTACCGCGATGGCGGCGCCCACACCGAAGGGTGCGAAGTGCATGATGATGTTGGTGAATTTGAACATCGTCTCGGCGAGGCTTTCGGAGAACTTCAGCATCGGTTCCTTTTTGGCGGCTGGCAACATGGCCAGCGCGATGCCGAAGATGATGCTGAAGACGACGATCGGCAACACATCCCCGTGATAGATCGATTTAACAATGTTCTCGGGGAAAATATGAAGGACAACCTCCGACCACGTCTGTGCCTTCGCCTCCGGGAGTTCCTGGTTGAAGCCCGCCGGCAACTCTATCCCGGCGCCAGCCTGGGTAAGATTGATGGCGATCAAACCAATGATCAGCGCCATCGTGGTAACCACTTCAAAATACAGTATCGACTTCCATCCCATGCGGCCCACTTGCTTAAGGCTGGAGTGGCCGGCGATACCTACCACCAGCGTCGAAAACAGGATGGGCGCGATAATCGTCTTCACCAGTGCAAGGAAGATCTTGCTGAGGACGGAGAGATTCTGGGAGAAATTGGGAAAGTTCAGCCCGATCTCGATCCCGATGACCATGCTGAGGAGGATCCAGGTGGTGAGGGATTTCCTGTAAACGGCGTATAATATCAGGAACGACCAGGTGATCCATCGGACCGCAACGAGGGCGATTTTCGGAACATCGGCAATAGAATAGTAGTCAACAATGTGAATGAGCGCGGAAATCGTCAAAAAAATGAGGAAGAGCCGGACGGATTTTTGCTTCATGCAGGAAAATTAGTGGGGCAAACGTTTGCTTTCGGCGTGAATATAGAAAAAACTTGCGGTGTAGCGATTTCCAATTTGATGGTGCGTTAATCTGAATGGCATGGCGCTTCCCAAAATTCCCCTTTACGGCAAGATCCTCATCGGCATGGTCCTCGGCCTCGCATGGGGACTTAGTGCCGAACCCCTCGGCCTCGTCGCCTTTACGTCGGACTGGATAAAGCCGTTCGGCACGCTCTTCATCAGGGCACTCAAGCTCATTGCCATCCCGCTGGTCATTGTGTCGCTGATCGATGGCGTCTCCAACCTCTCCGACGTGGCAAAACTTTCCCGTCTAGGCGGAAAAACGATCGCCCTGTATCTTTCCACCACCGTGGTGGCGGTCGCCATCGGACTGCTGACGGTGAACCTGATCCAACCGGGAAAATTCCTCTCGCAGGAGCGGCGCGACTACCTGAGGAACGAATACGCCGGCAACCTCGACCTCAGCGCCGCGGGCGGCAGCACCGATGATGGACCCCTGCAAACGATCGTCGACATCGTTCCGGAAAATCTGTTCATGTCGCTGTCGGACAACATCAACATGTTGCAAGTCATCTTCTTCGCCATTCTCTTCGGGGTGGCGATGATCCTCACACCCAGTGAAAAAGTCGCAACCGTGAAACGTTTTTTCTCTGGCGCCAACGCTGTCATTCTCTCCATCGTCGACATCATCATGAAATATGCGCCCGTCGGCGTTTTTGCATTGCTCGCGGCGATGCACATCGACCTGGAACTCGTAAAAGCCCTCGGCGCTTTCAGCCTCAACGTGGTGCTCGCACTCGCGATGATGGTGTTCCTGATTTATCCGTCATTGCTGAAGATGTTCACGAAGGTGAAATTTTTCACGTTCCTCAGGGGAATTTTGCCTGCCCAGGTACTTGCCTTCTCGACGAGCTCAAGCGCGGCAACGCTTCCCGTGACGATGAAGTGCGTGGAGAACAACCTCGGCGTATCGGAGGAAGTATCGAGCTTCGTTCTTCCGCTCGGCGCGACGATAAACATGGATGGCACGAGTATTCATCAGGGTGTTTCCGCGGTATTCATCGCACAGGCGTTCGGGATTGCCCTTTCGCTGGAGCAACAGCTCACCATCCTACTGACGGCAGTGCTGGCCTCCATCGGTACCGCCGCCGTCCCCGGCGCCGGCATCATCATGCTGATCATTGTGCTGCAGGCCGTGGGGCTGGACCCCGCGGGGCTGGCACTAATCCTCGCCGTGGACCGCCCGCTCGACATGCTGCGAACGGTGGTGAACATTACCGGTGACGCGACCGTGGCCACGGTGGTGGCCAACAGCGAGGACAAGCTGGACGTCGGCGTAGCCAATGACCCGTCAATGCCCGAAAACCCGAATTAGGGCCATCACAATGGCTTTTTCCCGTTGAAAGGGACCTGCCGGCGCGAACTATTTAGCCGTCCGGATTTGTTGTGTATTTTTGAGATCAAACAGCAAGGTTATGCTTCAAGCCACACCCAAGGACATCCACATTTACCTGGAATCGAATCCCAATCCCAACTCGTTGAAATTTGTCGTCAACGAGATGCTGATCCCCGAGGGATTGAGTTTCGACTTTCCCGATGCCGCCAGCGCTGAAAATGCGCCGCTGGCGAAGGAGTTGTTCGCTTATCCCGCCGTCGACCGGGTCTTTTACATGAGCAACTTCGTTACCGTAACGAAAAAAGAGGACGTGGAGTGGATTGAAATCCAGGACCCGCTGAAAAAACACATCAAAAGTTTCCTGGAGTCGGGTCGCTACATCATCGAAATGAACGAACCGGAAACGGCGGAACAGGGAGAGGAAACAGAAACCGTAAAGAAGATCAAGACCATTCTTGAAGAATATATTCGCCCTGCGGTTGAACAGGACGGCGGAGCGATCACCTACCATTCCTTCCGCGACGGCATTGTAAAAGTCACCCTGCAGGGATCATGCAGCGGATGCCCGTCGTCGATGATCACCCTGAAAGCAGGAATTGAAAATCTTTTCAAACGTATGATGCCGGAGGAAGTCCAGGCTGTTGAGGCATTGTAGCCTAAGTGAGCGGAAGCGCGCGGGTGCCTCCAATCAGAAATTGTCTGCTCGTCCCTCGTGGAAATCAAAATAAAAGCGGCCCGGGTCATCACCGGGCCGCCCTTGTTTTGTCGCCTTGATTGGCTGCTATTCCTCCAGCGCGGTAGCTTCCTTTTGTTCTTCTCCCGCCTGGTCTTCGGGCAGCCCTTTAAGATGGATGTCCAAAAACTTCAGAATCTCCTGCGAGGTTTTGATGTTGTTCTCTTTTTTGAGGAATCCGTGCCCTTCGTCGGGAAAGACGACGTACTCGACGGGCACGCCGTTCTCTTTTGCAGCGGCGACGATCTCGTCAGATTCCACCTGTAGCACGCGCGGGTCGTTGCTGCCCTGAAGCACGATGAACGGTTTGGTGATATTCTTCGCGTGGAACAGCGGCGACTTGTTGTACAAGGCCACAGAATCTTTCACCGGATCGCCAAGTTCGGCGTAGAGCGCGTCGCGGAACGATGCCCACCATGGCGGGATGCTCTTCAGCGTACGCAGCCAGTTGGTCACACCAAAGATGTTGACGCCGACATCAAATTCTTCCGGGGCAAAGGCGAGCGCCGCCATCACCATGTACCCACCGTAACTTCCGCCCATAATGCCGATCTTTTCCGTGTCGATGTAGGGCAGCGTGGCCAGGAACTTCTTCGACTCAATACAATCCTTGAGGTCGGCATCCCCGTGCTTGAGGTCATCGGCAGCAAAGAATGTTTTGCCGTAGCCTGAACTTCCACGGTTGTTCACCGCCAGGATGGCGTAACCGTGGTTGACGAGATGCTGAATGACGGGTGAGTAGTTCAGGCGCGTTTGTCCGCCGGGGCCGCCATGTATCCACAACATCGCCGGAACCTTCTCCCCTTCCTTCAACCCTTTCGGTTTGTAAAGAAGGGCGGGAATCTCCATGCCGTCGAAAGACTTATAGCGGATCACCTCACCGGCCACCAGGTCGTTGGGATCGATACCCTTCGACATGGTATTGGTAAGTTGCTTTACTTCTTTCGTCTCAAAATTGTAGACGAAAAGGTTTGCCGGCATTTTTGAGCTGGTGACGTTGAACGCCATCAGTTTTTCACTATCGGAGATGTTGACTCCGGTAATATCGCCTTCGGGTATGCCTTCGATGTCCACAAGCTGGCCACCGTTGGAAAGGTCGTAGATCTTGATCTCCGTGCGGGCGTCGTTGTTGATGGCGACCACCTTATACTTACCGTTGCGTGAGAGGTAGGCGTACATGATATCCCACGCAGCCTCTTCATCCTTGCGGGTTTTACCGGTAGCGATGTCGTACTCCGCCAGATAGCTGAATTCGCTGTCGAGGTCGGTGAGGTAATAGAGCTTCGTTCCATCCATGCTGAAAAAGGCGGGTTGAAAGTTGACATTGCCTTCGTGCGGCGAAAGGTGTTTTAGTTCACCACGCTGCGTGTCAAGCAGGTACATGTCGCTGTTGTTGGTGGTGATCGATTTGCTGAGCGCGATGTAGCGGTCGTCGTTGGAGATCGCCGCGGGGTTGAGGCCTTCCGTGTTCTGGTAGAGCATGGTCGAAGGGTAGACATTGCCCTCTCCCCGCTGACCGCTCAGTTGGACGGTGTATAGGTCAAAGAACCGTTTGTCGCGGGCGTTGCTGGAATAGTACATTTTTGTTCGGTCGTAACTCCACCCCGCAAAGGAGGCCTTGGCCGTGCTGTCTTTGATGAGGTCCACCACGGCACCCTGGGGATCGCGCACATAGAGGTGCGTGATTTCGTTGCCTCCCTTGTCGCTGCTGTATACGATGCGATCATCACCGGGAAAATACGACTGCGCAAAAATGGCGTTGTCAGTAGACGCAGTCAGTTGTTTTTTCTCGCCGGTAGCGATATCGATCTCGTAGGCGTTAAAGATCCCGGTCTCTTTCGTGTTGGTGAGAACCTTGGTTTCGTCAGGAGAAAAAGCGCTGCCGGCGATCTGGACAATATCCATAAACTGCTCGATGGAGTATTTTTCAGGCGCCTTGTCTTCCGTTTGCACGACGCTGCAACTGAAGGCCAGGACGGCAAGCAGCAAGAACAGGTTCTTGATTGGTTTTCGATTTTTCATAGCATAAGGTTTACAGAAAGTTATCTGAAGCTGGGAGTGATACCAGCGATTTTGGGTCAAACGGTCTTTAAAGGGTTCGGATTTCGGTTTTAACAGGTCAGTCGCGCAGCGTTTTGTTCCTTCACAACTTGATGCACACGTTCTTTGCCTCGGTAAAGAAACGCAAAGCTTCAAAACCACCCTCGCGCCCGACACCTGAGCTCTTCATTCCCCCGAAAGGGGTACGCAAGTCGCGAAAGAGCCAGCAGTTCACCCAAATAATTCCGCTCTTCAACGCTGCTGAAACACGATGGGCACGCTTGAGGTTTTCCGTCCAGAGGGTAGCCGACAGCCCATACGAAGTACTGTTCGCATACGCCAGTACTTCCCCTTCCGTATCGAACGGCATGATGGTGACGACGGGGCCAAAGATCTCCTCCTGGTTAGTGCGGCATTGGGTTGACAACCCGGTGATCACGGTTGGCTCGACAAAGAACCCGTTTGAACAACGGCCACCGGGATTAACCTGCCTTCCGCCGGTAACGATCTCGCCGCCTTCCTCTCGGGCAAGTTGAATGTAGGAAAGGATCTTTTTCATATGTCCTTCGGACACCAACGCACCTACGCGTGTATGCTCTTCCAGCGGATCACCGACGACGAGGGCCCGGGTGCGTTTTACAAACTCCTTCAAAAACCGGTCGTAGATCGGACGTTCCACAAAGATTCGCGACCCGCACAAACATATTTCACCCTGGTTGGAAAATGACGACTGTATCGAGGTGTCTATCGCCTGCTCGAAATCACAGTCGGCAAAGACGATGTTGGGATTCTTCCCGCCGAGTTCCAGCGATAGTTTCTTGAACATCGGCGCAGCAGCGGCAGCGATCTTTCTACCGGTAACCGTTCCCCCCGTGAATGATAGTGCGCTGATGTCCGGATGCTCAACGATAGCTTGTCCGGCTTTGGGTCCGAGCCCGTGAATGATGTTGAGCACACCTTTCGGCAGGCCGGCCTCGATGCAGCATTGCGAAAAGAGGTACGCGGTCATCGGGGTAACCTCGGAAGGTTTTGCCACGACCGTACACCCGGCGGCCAGGGCCGGGGCGATCTTCCAGGTGAAAAGGTAGAGCGGAAGATTCCATGGTGAAATACAGCCCGCCACGCCCACAGGGGTTCTGGACGTGTAGTTGATGGCTTCATCGCCGGTGATGTGCGCGTCGGTTGCAAAGTGAATCGCCGCCGTGGCATAGAACCGCATGTTTGCAGAAGCGCGCGGAATGTCAACAGCGCGGGCAAGCTTCAACGGCTTGCCATTGTCGATGCTCTCGGCCAGGGCGAGCTTTTCAAAGTCCCGTTCGATGAGATCGGCGATCCTTTGCATGACACGGCTACGCGCGTCGGGGGACGTCGACGACCAGGATGGAAATGCAGCCTTTGCCGCGTCAACGGCCTGCTGTACATCACGTGTATCCGAATCGGGAATTTCACTGTAAACTTTTCCCTCGGCTGGGTTCACATTGGAGAGGTAGTTCCCCGATGCCGGAGCCACCAGTTCGCCGTCGATATAGTTCTGAATCTTCTGCATAAGTGCTGTCTTTCAATTTCAAGGCCCATGCCGGCACGGATAAAATCCTCCCGCGTTTGTCACAAGTCAACCTTGTCAACGTTCATCGCCAGCCGCCATTTGCTTACTTTCTGACGATCTTGAACTCCACCCTGCGGTTCAATTGACGATTGGCTTCCGTGTCGCTGGGTGCGATGGGCATGGACCCTCCGTACCCTTTGCCGCTGATACGCCGCGACGGCACGCCCCTGCCCACCAGGTAGTTCTTCACGGACTGGACACGCTGTTCGGAAAGCTGCAGGTTTGCCTCTGCGTCTCCGAGGCTGTCGGTGTGGCCACTCAGTTCAATCTCTATCGTAGGGTTATCCATCATGATCTTTACGAGCCGGTCAAGTTCGGGATACGATTCGGCCAACAATTCCGCTTTGCTCCGGACAAAGAAAACATTTTTCAACTGGATGGCTTGCCCGATCTCGATGGGAACGAGCAGGAGGTCACGCCTCACCTCCCCGTATTCCTCAAGATCGGTTAGTTCCAGGTTTTCATTTACAGAAAGATATCCGGGCGCAGCCGCGTGAAATCCGTAATTCCTTCCCGCGGGCAAGGCAATGTTGTAGTCGCCGGTGCGGGGGTTCACGCGTGCCTCGCCGACTTCCTTTCCGGTAGTGAGGTCGTCAAAGCGGATAATTGCCGCCAGGGGTTTGTTGGTACGCGCGTTGAGGACCTTGCCTGACACGAGCACGACTGGATCTGGCCGAAGAGAATTGGGAATGCGGAAACGGATGATGTCCGCAAGACCGATGGTGTTGATGTTACTGACCATGTATCCGTACTCACCGGAAGCGGGGACTGTGTAATATGCGTCAAAGCCCACGGTGTTGATGCCGCGTCCGAGGTTGACGGGTTCAGACCAATGCTGCCAGTCGTCGGAAAGCCGGCGCGCCATGAAAATGTCGACGCCCCCATAGCCGGGCCTTCCATTGCTGGCGAAATACAGCGTCTTTCCGTCGGCAGCAAGGAAGGGCGAGTACTCATTACCGAGTGAGTTCAATACGCGCCCGGCGTTGATCGGTCGGCTCCAGGACCCGTTGCCGCGTTTGAGACAGACATAAATGTCGCGCTCATCCACATCGGGGCGGTAGTAGGCGTTGCGTGCCAACCGTGCCACGAAGACGATCACTTTGCCGTCGGGTGAAAGGCAACCTTCCAGAAAATCCGATTCGTTCTCGAAATGGATGTTGAAGTCTTCGGGGGCGGACCACCCGTTGTGCGTGCGATGCATCGCCGTAAATCCGTCGGGGCTGTGGAAGAGGAAAGTGTTCTGGTCCGTGCTGACGGATATCAGGTTGTTGGTCGCCGGCGAATTCAACGGGCGTCCCGGGTTGGAACTCTTCGACCAAGTGATGCCATCAATGGTTTTGCTTACCCAGATGTCTTCCTGATCGTTGATGCCGCCGACGTTTCGGGGACTTCCTTTTCTTCCAAAATACAGTGTTTTTCCGTCGGCCGAGATTTTGGGGCTGACCTCATCGTAGATCGTGTTGATCGCAAGCCCGAGGTTTTCCCTGCTGCGGACGTGCTCCATGCGTTCCGGCAGGTTGATGTGAATGTCATGGGCGAAGGTGAAGTCGTCCACGTGTACGGTCATCCGCGTGTAGGTGACGAAGCCGAGGGCATTGCCGGCATTGGGAAGCGGGCCGGTGCTTCTAAGAAGTTTCCCATTGAGAAAAAAATTCATTCTACCCTCCCTGCGCTCGACCTTCAAGGTATTGTCCGCGCCCAGGGGGCGGACGTTGCGCGCTTCAGTCCACCGTCCGTCAATGCCAAGCGTTTCGTCGTAACATGTGATGCGATAGTATCCGCCGGTCGTGAAGGTGAAGCTGTTCAACTTTCCTTTCCCGTCATAACCCCAGACGAGCCCAAGTCCGTTGTCGGACTTTCCGCTCACCTGTGTGAAGGTGGCCTCAATGGAAAAATCCTTTCCCTCCTCCATGAAGGGCGTGACGGTGCTCATCCATCCATCGTCCAGCGTCTCCATGACATATTTTCCATGGGAAAGGTAGACGTGGGCCTTTTCGTCTTTTTGCTCATACCAACCGTAGTCGTTATGATTGAAAGAATCGTGCACAATAACAGGCAACGGAGGTTGGGTCGCATACGCATGCCAACAACAGAACAGCCAGAAAATTGTCACAAATCTCATACGTTCAGAGTGATCCGGTTCTTCCCCCGTCAACGGGAATATTCACGCCATTGATGTATCCGGCGGCCGGTGTCGCCAGAAATGCGACGGCAGCCGCTATCTCGGACGGATCCGAAATCCGGCCGAGGGGGATCTCATGTTCCATTTCGCGTTGAACTTCCGCGACCGTCTTTCCCGCCCGGGCCGCTTTACTTTCCATGAGGCTTTTAAGTCGCCCCGTCATCGACGCGCCGGGCAAAACATTGTTCACGGTGATCCCGAATGGTGCCAACTCGACGGAAAGCGTCTTAGACCAGTTGGCTACCGCGCCGCGAATGGTGTTGGAGACACCCAATCCACGGATGGGAATTTTTACAGATGTCGAGATAATATTGATAATCCGTCCATAACCGGCGCTCTTCATGGAAGGAACGAGCGCCTGGGCGAGGATGTGGTTGCAGATGAGGTGTGCGTGAAATGCCGCCACGAAATCTCCACGATTGGCATCGATTGCCGGGCCTGCGGCCGGGCCGCCGGTGTTGTTGACAAGAATGTCGACGCCATGCAAAGGCGCGTACGCGTTGATCGCGGATTCAAGCTGGTCGGGGAAGGCAAAGTCTGCGACGAGGTAGTGATGATCCTGACCCTTGCTCCGGTCAAGCCCGTCGCGAACCTCAACGAGTTTCGCCTCGTTGCGGGCCACGAGCGTGAGGCTCGCCCCCAGAAGTGCGAGTTCTTCCGCCGATGCCCTTCCGATTCCCTGCGTGCTGCCGCATACAACGGCACGCTTGCCACTGAGGTTGAGATTCATTTGATAATTGGGATTAAGGATGTAAATATAGGCGCAAACTCGTTACTTTGGGGGAGGGTTCTGCGTTCCTGTTTCCTGATTTCGGATTTGTGGTTTCGGGTTCCCGGCGTTTTCGGGTTCCGCCTGGTAGGCGCAGTCGCCCAATTTGCGACCCGTGCCTTTCAGCGGCCCGAAGGGATGTCTGAGGCGGGCTCGACGGTGTTGCAATTTTGTGTACACAAAAATAATACGACAATGGCAGTCAGAAGACCTTTTAATCTGAAGCAGTGGGTGGGTGAAAACCGGGACCTGCTGAAACCACCGGTGGGCAACAAAAATCTTTATGCCGACGCGGGCGATTACATTGTGATGATCGTAGGTGGCCCCAATGCCCGGAAAGATTTCCACTATAACGAGACGGAAGAACTTTTTTACCAACTCGAAGGGGATATTACGGTGAAAATTCAGGAGGATGGCAAGGCGGTGGAAATACCCGTGAAAGAAGGGGATATGTTTCTGCTACCCGCCAGAATTCCGCATTCACCGGCCCGGCCGGCAAATACCGTTGGCCTGGTGATCGAATGCAAGCGCACCGCGAATGAACAAGACGGGCTGATGTGGTTTTGTGAGAAATGCAATAACAAACTTCACGAATACAAATTCCCGCTTACAAATATTGAAAAGGATTTTCTTCCACGCTTCCGCGAATTCTATGCTTCGGCGGAGCTAAGAACCTGTGATAAATGCGGGACGGTAATGGAAGCCGATCCGCGCTTTGTGTGATCCCGATGACAGGCAGAGGTTATTATTCATCACCGGTTGGCGACTTGCTGATTGAGTCAGAAGAGGAGCGCATAACCGCGGTGCATTTTCTGAAAGAGGCACGGCACGAGGAAAACGTTACTCCTGCCGTCGCACAGTGCATCACGGAACTCGACGAATACTTTTTGAAAGGCCGGAAATTCTTCTCGGTCGAACTGGACCCACGCGGTTCGGATTTTCAGAAAAAGGTATGGATGGAGCTACTCAACATTGGCTACGGCGGGACCTGCTCTTATGAATCACTCGCAATACGCGTCGGCGACATCAACGCGGTAAGGGCTGTTGGTCTCGCCAACGGCCAAAATCCCATCGCCATCATCATCCCCTGCCATCGGGTGATCGGCAAAAACGGTGACCTTGTTGGGTATGGTGGTGGTTTGGACAACAAAGTTTGGCTATTACAACACGAGGGTGCATTTTCGGAGCAGCTAAAATTATTCTGACTTCCGTTTGAAACATGAAGTTCAACAACACCCTGACATTCGCCGAAGACCGCGACCGCCTCGACCCACTGGCTCCTTTTCGAAACAAGTTTCTCTTCCCCAAAGTCAACGGTCGGACGGCCATTTACTTTGCCGGTAACTCCCTGGGTCTGCAACCCCGCATCGCCAAAAAATATATTGAAGAAGAGCTTGACGACTGGGCGCGCCTTGCTGTCAAGGGCCATCACGATGGCACACGGCCATGGGTCTATTACCAGAAGTTCACGAAGAAACCCCTGGCCCAACTGACCGGCGCGCGCGTATCCGAGGTGGTGGCGATGAACCAGCTTACAGTCAACCTGCACCTGATGATGGTTTCGTTCTATCGTCCCACCAGGCAACGATTCAAAATCATCTCGGAGCAGGGCGCTTTTCCCTCCGATCAGTACGCGATCGAATCACAATTGAAATTTCACGGGCTTGACCCTAAGGATGCGTGGATAGAAGTTAAACCACGCGAAGGCGAGCAGACCCTTCGCACGGAAGACATCGTATCCACAATCCAGGCACACGCCGGCCAACTCGCCCTTGTTCTTTTCAGCGGTGTGCAATATTACACGGGCCAGGTGTTCAGCATAAAAGAAATTACCGCCGCGGCGCACAACGCAGGCGCCCTGGCCGGATTTGACCTTGCTCACGCCATCGGGAATGTTACGCTCAATCTTCACGCAGACAACGCCGATTTTGCCGTGTGGTGTTCATACAAATACCTCAACTCAGGCCCTGGTGGAATCGCCGGCGCCTTCGTGCACGAACGGCACGCGCAGGATTTCGATCTTCCCCGGTTTGCCGGGTGGTGGGGGCATCTCGAGTCGGAGCGATTCGAGATGAAGAAAGGGTTCAAACCGATGAAGGGAATCGACGGCTGGCAAATCTCCAATGTGCCGGTGTTTTCCACAGCGCCGCACCTGGCGTCGCTTCACATCTTCCAGCAGGCCGGGATCAGAAACCTGTGCAAAAAAAGTGAACTCCTTACGGGATTCCTGTTCCATATCCTCAACGAAATCGACCCGGAGCAAAAAAACTTTGAAGTGATTACGCCGTTGAGCTCAAAAGCCCGCGGGTGCCAGGTTTCGATTTACATGAAACGCAATGGAAAGAAAGTCTTTCAGAAGCTGACCAAGGCGGGTGTTGTCGCCGACTGGCGGGAACCGAACGTAATCAGGGTGGCGCCGGTGCCGTTGTATAATACCTTTGTTGAGGTCTTTCGATTCGGGCAGGTGTTCAAGAGGGCATTGTGATCGGGTGACAATGACAAACACGTCAAAAAAAATAGCGATTGCCGGTGCCGGACTTGTTGGTTCGCTGTTGGCCATTTACCTGGCCAGGCGCGGGTACGGGGTATCGGTATTCGAGCGCAGGCCTGACATGCGTACCGGCGGCAACGAGATGGGGCGCTCGATCAACCTCGCCCTGAGCGCTCGCGGCATTCGCGCGCTGCAAGCGGTTGGCATGGCCGACGGCCTGAAACAGAACGCCATTCCCATGCACGGACGCATGATGCATGACGCCGAGGGCAAGCTTTCGTTCCTCCCCTACGGAAAAAAGGGCCAGTACATCAATTCAATTTCGCGAAGCGGACTGAACATGGAGTTGATGGACGCAGCTGAGCGCGCGGGCGCGACGTTTTACTTCAACCAACGCTGCGCCGGCGCCGACATGGCGCGGACCGCCCTGGTCTTTGACGAAGGGAAGTCCCGGCCTTTCGACCTTGTGGTTGGCGCAGACGGCGCCTTCTCGGCCGTGCGTGGATCGATGCAGACTACGGACCGGTTCAATTATACCCAGCACTACATTGAGCATGGTTACAAGGAACTCGTCATCCCGCCCGGGCACAGCAATACCTTCCGGCTCGAAAAGAATGCGCTGCACATCTGGCCGCGGGAAAGCTTCATGATGATCGCCCTCCCTAATCCGGACGGCAGCTTTACGTGCACGCTCTTCTTTCCCTTTGAAGGGTCTCCTTCGTTCGCGACGCTGAACGACAACGATGCCGTAGCTGCATTTTTTTCCACCACGTTTCCGGACGCCGTGCCGCTCATGCCGACTTTGTTAAGGGATTTTTCTGCAAATCCCACCTCCTCACTGGTAACGATCCGGTGTTACCCCTGGGTGAAGAACCGGACGTTGCTGATCGGCGACGCCGCCCACGGCGTTGTCCCTTTCTACGGGCAAGGCATGAACGCGGGGTTCGAGGACTGCCGGATCCTGAACGACCTCCTCGATCAACATGGCGACGACTGGGATAAAGTCCTTCCTGAATTTCAATCGCTGCGCAAACCCGACGCCGACGCTATCGCAGACCTGGCCCTGGACAACTTCATCGAGATGCGGGACCTCGTCGCGGATGCGGAGTTCCTGTTGCGGAAAAAGATCGAAGCCAGGTTGCACGAACGTTATCCCGACCGTTGGATCCCCCAGTACGCCATGGTGACCTTTCACGACGAAATCCGTTATTCGGAAGCGCAGCGGCTCGGAAGAAAACAACGGGAGATCATGGACAAGGTGATGAAGACAAACGGTATCGCCAACCATTGGGAAACCCTGGATTTCGGTTCGATTGTGGATCAGTTGTGATCGACTCAGGAGGCGATGTGGATGCGGTATTCGTCGTATCGCTCAAGCACATCCCTTACATAATTTACGGGTTCCTCGCATTTGCAATAGCCCGCCACCACGATCGGGTCGCGATAATAGAAGGGATCCGACTTCTTGGTGAGAAAGAACTCTACGTTGTCCTCCCACAACGACGGGTCCTTGCCGTGTTTCCTGGCAAGTTTGCGCGCATCCGTGACGTGCGTGAGGCCGGCGTTATAGGAGGCAAGGATAAACTTCAGGCGTTCGTCCCTGTCGTCGATGTGTCTGGTCCAGTACTTATCGAGATACTTTAAAAAGGCAACGCCGGCTTTGAGGCTTTGCCTCGGGTCGTCAAGGTTTGAAACGCCGAAGTGCCGGGCTGTTGCGGGCATGAGCTGCATAAGCCCCCGTGCACCGGCCCAGGATTCAACGGAAGGCATGAAGCGCGATTCCTGGTAAACGACGGATGCCAGCAATCGCCAGTCCCATCCCAGGCTTTCCGCGCCGAGCTTGATCAGGCTGTCGTAGGGAGAAAGTTTGTTTCCACCCAGGGAAGAATAATCGCTCCGCATGCGGATCAAAGAGGTGCGCGGGCTTCGGAAATATCGGTTGTAGATCACCGCAAAGGTAGCATCCTTCTTGACCTCTGATAACCAGGTGTTGATGGTGTCCCTGAGTTTGGGCGAATTCTTCCGCAACGCCCAGGCCACTTGCTGCGTGACGCTGACGGCTGTCTTCACATCGAGGTTGGGATAGTAGTGGGAATTGACTTCCGCGAACATATGGTCCGCCACGGTATAGGGAATCTCGCCAAGGGCAACCCTGCGCATCAATGACTCGGTCTCCGCGGAAGTGGTATCGCGCACGATGTTAATGTCACCGCCGATCTCTTCCGACAAATTTTCCAAACGGAGTTCGAAACTCGTTCCCGGCAACACCCAGACCTCCTTACCCACGAGGTAGACCGGATTCCTGATCAATTCCTCCTCGATTTCGTCGGCCGTCATCTGGCGCCAGTTTTCCGGCTTGCGTTGGACAAGCACCTGGTAGGTGTTGAAGTGGGCATTGGTGAACGAAACGTACTTCCGCCGGTCCTTGGTAACCGTGAGGGGGAAAGCGATGATGTCGCCTTCACCACGGTTGAGGAGATCAATCGCGCGTTCAACCCCCGAAGTAACTTTGATTTTTAGTCCTATTTTCAACTCCCTGGCGAGGAGGTTGAGCAACTCATATTCATAGCCCATGGGCTGCCCCTTGTAGATAAAATAGCTGATCGAATTGTTGTCGATGAGCACATTGATGTGGCCGCGCTTGATGATTTCATCGAGGTCGAGGTCTACCCTCGGCGTGCTGGTAAAATTGAGGCGGGGGGTGCGATTGCACGACAGGCAGGCAGCAAAAACCAACAAGACACATCCAAAAACGCGGATTGAACCCGTCATAGAAAGGTAAATTAACATTCCGGCACTAAATAAAAAAGAGGCCACAGGGAGCCTCTTCTCTATGAAAAACAGTGTGCCTTATAACAGGATCTTCAGGCTCGTATTCCAGGTTCTTCCGAATCCAAAATAAACACCATTGTAGATGCTTGCGTTTGTGCCCGGTATTGCCAGGTCGCCGGCGTCCTCCGGATCATAGAGGTTGTTCTCGAATGCCTCCTGGAGATACTCGGTGTCGAGGAGGTTGTTGACATTGACGTTCCAGCGCATCCGCACACCTCCAACCTTAAACTTATACGAAAAACCGGCGTCGACCAGGCCATAGGATGGCAATTCCCACACCTGCTGGCCTTCCTCAAGAAATGCTTCAAGGTCGAATTGTGCATAAACGTTGTCGGCATGGTAGTACGACCCGTAGAGGCTCAGGTTTTCGAAGACTTTATACGTGGCCCCAAGGCTGAACGTCATTTGCGCAGCGTCGGCAATTTTGACGTCCTTCATGTACAACCTCACATTGGAGTCGATGACGTTGTTGTCCTCATCGACGGTTACGGCTTTGAAGTCGTCGGTGTATCGCCAATTGCCGAGGGAGGCCATACCGTTGATGGTGAGCGCGCTGACCGGCGTGTAGTTGAAGTCGATTTCGACGCCCTGGTGTAACTGGGCGACATTGTCGAAGATTGCGCGATCATCAAATGCGCCGTCGTTGTCGGCATCCACGCCGGCGTCGAACTGGCGGTTGCCCCACTGCGAGTGATAGAGGTTGAAGTTGGCCGCGAGGTTCGGCATGCGAAGGCCATATCCTGCCTCAAAGGCATACACCGACTGATTTTTTGAGTCGGGGTTCACATCGTTGGTGAAGAACGGAAACACGTTGTCGAAAATGGGCTGACGGCTGAAAAAGCCGCCGTTTACAAACACGTTGTGGTTGTCGTCGATGTTGTAGTTCGCCCCTGCCTTGACAGTACCGCCGAGGAAGTTCTGCCAATCCGATTCCTGCATCGGGTCAGCGTCTTCATAGATGAAATAATCTATGCGTTTGAATCCCTGGTTTGAAAGGGAGACCGACGTGAAGGCCGAAAGTTTGTCATTGGTGTACTCAAGTTGTCCATAGAGCCCGAGCCAGTTGACAAGGCCATCGTTGTTGTAAGCGATCTGGTTTCCATCCGCACGTCCCTCCGCGGTAACGAGATTGCCGGGGTTATTGACGTCGGAGTCATCGATCCATCCGTCGAGGCCCATCAGGTCTTCCACCCTGCGGTAATGCAGGCCGCGGTAGCGGCGGGCATCCAATCCTGCAACGAGCGTGAAATTGGAGCTGAGGACATGGGTGAGGTTGGTGATCATACCGAACCAGTTGTGCTCATTCATGGACGCCCGGCGTATGATCCCGTCGTAGTAGTTGCCGTTTCCATCCGGCGTGTTATCGGCGCCGAAATCCGCCACGCTTTGGCCCTGGTTCCACCTGACCATATCGTCGAGGCGAAGCAATCCGTCAGACGTTTTCGGCAGGGCGTAGTATGCGCTTCCGTTGATTCTTCCAAGGTCACCGGTTCCCCCACCGCGTCCAAACGACGCGTACACCGAAGTCGACAGCTCGGACTTATCGGAAATAGTCCAGTAGTGGTTCAGAAATACTTTGGGCTTGTGATAGAAGTTCTTGCGAATATTAAATTCCTCACCGTTGAGATAGCCCCAGGAATCGTTGTACTTAAGACCGCGACCGTTGGCGGCCTGGGCACCCAGGCCCTTGTACAAGGCGTAGTCAACGGCGAAAGTCCGCTGGTTGTGCCACTGCGGCGCGCCAAGGGCCGTGAGATGGAAAGCGTGTTTATCGTTCAGCACCTTCGCCACCGAAGCGAAATAGGAGAAGGCGCGAAACTTTGTACCATCGATGTACCCATCGCCGAAGGTATGTGTTCCCTGCGCGGTGAAGGCCCATCCGTTGGAAAGAAGGCCCGTCGAATACATCAGCGCATACTTCTGGTATCCGTCATTTCCGACAGAGGCGATGACAGAACCCTCTTTTTCCATTTCCGCGGCATTTGTAATGATGTTTATGGAGCCCCCGACAGAAGGAACCGCCAGTTTAGACGCGCCGAGGCCGCGCTGAACCTGGATCTGCGAGGTCACATCGCTGAGGCCCGCCCAGTTTGACCAGTACACCCAGCCGTTCTCCATGTCGTTCACGGGAACACCGTTGATCATCACCGCAGTGTTGCTCTGGTCGAACCCGCGAATGTTTACGCGGGAGTCGCCAAATCCTCCGCCCTGCTTGGTAACATAAACCGAGGGCGTACTTCGCAAGATCTCCGGAAACTCCTGGTTGCCGATCTTCGCCTCGATCGTCGCACCCTTCACGGTCGACACCGCCACGGGCGTTTTCCGGTCGATCGCAACGGAGGCAATGACACTCACTTCTTGCAAGCCAATCGCCTGGCCTGAAAGTTTGATGGTCCCCAGGTTGGCCTCGCCTCCCGGCGGTACGTCCACGCCAACCTCACGGGTGGCGTATCCGATATACGAGATCAACAGGGTCTGCGCACCCGCAGGTACAGACGAGAGCATAAACGCTCCATTCCCATCAGTGATGGCTCCGTTGGAGGTGCCTTTGATGAGTACATTGACGCCAACCAGGGACTCGCCCGTACCCTCGTCCAGAACGATACCCTTGACATCACCGCTTTGGCCAAATGAACAGAAACTGATCAGCAGCAGGACCAGCATCTTCATCGCGTTTGGTAGAGTTTTCCGCATAGAAGTAGATTTTATTTGGATGGGGATAAATGATTTGTTGCCTCAAAAATATCCCTTTGGCGACAGATAAACTTTAAGAGAACTTTAATTCTATCACAAATTTCTTTACATCCCATTAACTCGTTTCATGTTCCCCAGAAATAAAGAAGGTCTAATCATTTGACTGATACGAAATTAATGACCTCTTTAGAAGTCATTTTCCTCACAGTTTCAAAACCCGACGCGCAACATGAAACACAAGAGTCTTCTGATCACCGCACTTTGTGTCATCGCCCTCACCTCAAAGCTTGCGGCACAACCCGACCTTTCCTACTACCTCCCCGAAGGCACCACCTACGCCGAAAACATTCCCACCCCCAAGTCCATCCTGGGCCATGAGGTTGGCGAGTTTCATGTCAGCCATGACAACCTGGTCCGGTATATGCGCGCCATCGACGCGGCATCGGACCGCATCACGCTCGAAGTGATCGGCTATACACATGAAAGAAGGCCGTTGCTGCTCTTGACGATAACATCACCAGAGAACCATCGCAATATTGAAGCCATCCGGTCGCAGCACGTCCAACTCACCGACCCGGCAAAATCGAATACGTTGAACACCGGGTCTATGCCCGTGGTCTTCTACCTCGGATGCAGCATTCACGGCAACGAAGCCAGTGGCACGAATGCGGCGTTGCTCATGGCGTACCACCTTGCCGCGACCCAGGGTCAGCGGATGGAAGCCGTGCTCCGCAACACCGTCATTCTCCTCGACCCCAGTTTCAACCCCGACGGGATGCAGCGCTTTTCCAGTTGGGTAAACTCACGCAGAAGTAAGTCGATCTCCGCCGACCCGTACGACATGGAGCACAACGAACCCTGGCCCGGCGGAAGGACGAATCACTATTGGTTTGACCTCAACAGGGACTGGCTCGTCGCCCAGCAACCGGAATCGGCTGCGCGGATCAGGAAGTTCCAGGAATGGAAGCCCAACGTCCTGACGGACCACCATGAGATGGGGACAAATGCCACGTTCTTTTTCCAGCCCGGCGTTCCCTCCCGCACGCACCCGCTGACGCCGGCGCGCAATCTGGAACTCACGCGAAGGATGGGCGAATTTCATGCGAAAGCGCTCGATTCCATTGGCTCGTTTTATTACACCCAACAGGGTTTCGACGATTACTACTATGGCAAGGGCTCAACCTTTCCCGATGTACAGGGCGCTGTTGGAATATTGTTTGAACAAGCGAGTCCCAGGGGCCATGCCCAGGAGAGCGTCAACGGCATTGTGCGTTTTCCCTTCGCCATCCGCAACCAGTTTACGGCGATGTTAAGCTCGCTGGAAGCCGTTCACGCCATGCGGGTAGACTTCCTCAATTATCAGCGCCAGTTTTTCCGTGATGCGATGAACGAAGCGGGACGGGATCCCGTGAAGGCGATCGTGTTCGGCTCAAAGGATGAAGCGCGCGCTTTTCACCTCGCCGAAATTGTGGCCAGGCAGGACATCGATATCTACCGGTTGGCGTCTGCGCAAACGCTCAACGGCCGGCGCTTCCCGGCGGAATCCAGCTACGTGATACCGATGCAGCAGGCGCAATACCGGCTCATCAAGGGAATGTTCGAGAAGCGCACGGAATTCACCGACAGCGTTTTTTATGACATCTCCGCGTGGACCCTGACCCTTGCTGCCGGCGTCGACTATGAAGAAGTGCGAAACGTGCCCTCGTTGGGTGATCAGGTTAATGAGCCGGTGCGCCCGCAGGGTGAGATCGTAGGCGAAAAAAGCGACTACGCCTACGTGCTGGATCCCTACGGTTACTACACGCCGCGCGCCATGCACCGGCTACTCGAACGCAACATTCGCATAAAAGTAGCAACGGAACCGTTCCATCATACCGACGGACGAAAGTTCGAACGGGGCTCCGTGCTGATTCCTGTTGCGGGTCAAAATGTTTCACCAGAGACCATCGATTTCGTAATGCGGGAAATTACCGAGAAAGACGGCCTGGACGTCTACGCGTTCAACACGGGGCTCGATTACCAGGGTGCCAGTCTTGGGAGCGGGTCGTTTGTCAACGTGGAGAAGCCGGAGATCGCAATTCTCGTAGAGGGCGGTATTTCTTCGTACGACGCCGGGGAGATCTGGCACCTGCTCGACACACGTTTTGAGATTCCCGTGACGATGCTGCCCCTTGACGTCTTCAATCGCGTGAACCTCGACCGGTACAACACCATCATTTTCCCTTCGGGCAACTACCGGGGCGTTTCGGAAAGCGCAAAAGAGAGACTCCGGGAATGGATTCAGGCGGGTGGTGTTGCCGTCGGCTTTGAGCAGGCGTTGACCTGGCTGACATCCGCCGGACTCGGCAGGTTTGAAATGAAAAAACGGACCCATGAAAATGATATGAAGGCCCGGCCCTACGGGGACATCGGCTACTATCAGGGTGCGCAACAAACCGACGGCGCGATCTTCGAAGCCAATGTCGACCTTACCCATCCACTCCTCTATGGATATTATCAACCCAAAATGCCGTTGCTCAAAGGCAACAACCTCTATATGGAGAAAGGAGCGAGTCCTTACAGCAACCCGATCGTGTTCACCGCGTCGCCGTTGATGGCGGGGTACATTTCGGAAGAAAACTACAGCATGATCAAAGGCGCTTCGGCCGCCGGCGTCTCGGCGCTCGGACGTGGCCGCGTGATCGGGTTTACCGACAATCTCGCTTTCAGGGCCTTCTGGTTTGGAACGAACCGGTTGTTGATGAATGCGATCTTTCTTGGGAGGGTGATTGATTCAGATGCGTCGCGGTGACGTTCCGGCTTCAGGGTTTCGAAGTTCCGTTGCCCGGCTCGTCTGTAGAAGACCAGGGTGAGACGGGAAGCGCCGAAAGGAGCAAGCTCGGTCGCCGCCAATTCGGCGGCCCGTGATTGAACGCGACGCCGGGGGTCGAGGGCTGGAGTCCGCGTCGCGAGCTATTGGTTCTTCTCTGCGAATTCCTTTGCGAAGTAAGTGAGGATCACATCCGCGCCGGCGCGTTTCATGCTCAACAACACTTCGCGCATCACACGGTCGCCGTCGATCCAACCCTTGAGGGCTGCGGCTTTGATCATTGAATACTCGCCGCTGACGTTGTAGGCGGCGATCGGAAGGTTGGCATGATCCCTGAGCAATCGAATGACGTCGAGGTAAGATAGCGCCGGTTTCACCATCAGGAAATCGGCCCCTTCCCGGGTATCGAGTTCCGCCTCGATAAGGGCTTCTCTGCTGTTGGCCGGATTCATTTGATAGGTTTTTTTGTCGCCGAACTTCGGGGCCGAATCGAGGGCGTCGCGGAACGGATTGTAAAATGCGCTGGCATACTTCGCCGTGTAACTCATGATGGACACGTCGGTGAAGCCGTGCTGATCGAGTAGCTGACGGATGTATCCGACGCGTCCATCCATCATGTCAGACGGTCCGACGATGTCAATTCCCGTTTCTGCCTGGGCAAGGGCCATCCTGCCCAGGATCTCAAGCGTGGCGTCATTGACGATCTTTCCGTTCTCAACGAATCCGTCATGGCCGTCGGAGCTGTAGGGATCCATGGCCACGTCCGTCATGATGCAGGCCTCAGGAAACTGTTTCTTTATTTCGCGAAGCGCCCGAAGGTAAAAGAAGGTGGGATCATAGCTGCGCGAAGCCGTCTTGTCTTTGTGCTGATCTTCCACGGCGGGGAAAACGTCGAATGCACGGACGCCAACCTTCATGCAGGCTTCGATCTCTCTGAGCATTTCATCGGTGCTCAATCGAAATATGCCCGGCATGCTGCCGACCTCCACGCGACGGCCGTTACCCTCAATCAGAAAAAGCGGGAATATGAGGTCTGTTGTTTTAACGTGACACTCCTCCACCATGGATCGGATGGTTTCACTCTTTCGGTTGCGGCGCGGTCGTCTGGTATTCAGCATATGTCTAAAGCGGACACAAAGGTAACCCCCGGGGCGTCAGAAAAAAAGGATGCGGCGGAACTAGTGGACCAGGAATGCATCGACCAGGATGAGGCCAACTATCGTAAAAGTGGTCATAAAAAAAAGGATTCCGCCGGCCATCAACGATTTGATCAACGTTTTCCACCACGGCTGGCGGTAGAGAAATCGCAAAGAGAAAAAAAGGTACGTAACAAGAGCGAGGAGCACGGCGTCAAGCAGAAAACCAAACACCGGCGACCAGAGTAGCCCTGCGATGAAAATGCCGGTGGTAATCAGGTAGATGAACGTTTGCAGGTGCATCACGTAGATGACATGATCGACATAATATGGCCGTTGTCGCCGGTAAAAAAGCTTGAACCAAAGGGCATACACGGGTAATAGTAAAAAGGTCACATACTTCAGGTTCCTGAATACAAAGTCAAGAGACACCTCCACCTGGTTAAACTCAAGAACGCCTTCAATGTATTCGTCCTTCAGATATTTTCCGGTTACGATGGCCTTTCGTCCTGCGCGTGTCTCCACGCGCGTGGTATCGTGCATGGAGAAGATCTCCGTGCTATCGTAGCCGGAGACGGTTGCCTCGTAGTTGATCATCGTGTCTTTCACCCTGTCATCGTATCGGTTATAAATATACGTCGTAAACAACATGAACACGATGGTGACGAACAGGAACAACCTGACTGGGGCGATGTACCGTGCGCGCCTTCCTTCCCAATATTCGCGTGTGAGAAACCCGGGATCCAAAAAAAGCGGAACAACACTTCTGGGGAATTTTGAATCGAGATGAAAATAGTCGGAGACAACGTGGTTGACCATGGGAAAGAAATGGTCGCGAAGTTCCAGGTTCTCCTGTCCGCATCTCGAACAGAAGTTTTCTTGCACTTCATGGCCACAATTGAGACAATTCTTTTCCTCGCGGTAGCGCTTATGACTCATGTGAATGGAATGGGATCATCCTTAAAGGTACATTATCAAAACAATGAAAAAAATCCGCATATTGTAACCATCAAAATCCCGGCATGCGGCACGTTAAGTTTTCAAACCTTCTCGCTATTGTCCTGATCGGGGTAACCGCATGCTCTGGCGTGCGCAGCCCTGAACAGCAGCCTGCCGAACCCGACGCGTTCTTCCGGGAATTTTTCAACGATGGCGAACCCGGCGGCGCAGTGCTGTTGATGAAAGGTGACTCGGTCGTTTTCTCCAGGGGATATGGACTTGCCGACATGGTCACACGGGAGCCCATTACCACTGAAACGCTTTTCAATCTCGGTTCGGTGTCAAAGACGTTTGTCGCCAACGCCATCCTCATGCTGGAGGAGCAGGGGAAGCTTTCACTCGACGACGACCTTTATCAATACTTCCCTGGATTCAAGAATCCGGAAATTGCCAAAAAGGTAAAGATCAAGCATCTTTTGAGCCACACTTCCGGTCTTCCGGACAATCGACAGGTGGGTCGCGATACGGTCTATTTTCTAACGGCGAAGGATGCGGAGAACTGGTACCCGGTTACGCAGGCTGACGCCCTGCGCTTTGAACCGGGGTCACAATTCGAGTACTCGAACCCTGCTTACAACGGCCTTGCGCTCATCGTGGAAAAAGTCAGCGGGATGCGGTGGCAACAATTCGTTATTGACCGTATCATGCGACCTTCCGGCATGATGACAAGCACCATCACGGACGGCCCGCATCCTGCGTCGGGCGTGGCGCATGCTTACAACCGGAATCACAATGGGGAATGGATTGAGGATGACTACGGTGAAGAACCGACATTCGCCGCCGCGGGAAACAGTGGCGTTTGGAGTTCCGTGGAGGAACTCGCGCGGTACGAACTGGCATTGCAAAATGGAACCTTCCTCCCCAGGGCGCGCGTGAACGAATCCCGGACGGTTCAGCGGTTCGAAAACTGGAACGGAAAAACCCGGTCGGTGTCGGGCTGGTCCTGGCACGAACCGAACGTGGGATGGTCATGGTTTATCAATACGGATTCGGCCGGCCACCACATCGTCGGTCACACCGGTACGCAGGGCGGGTTTGTTGCCAACTATGTAAGCATGCCGAAAGAAGGGCTCCTGCTGGTGGTTCTTTGCAATTCGCCGAGGGACATTAAGCGCATGAGCGATGGGGCCCTGGCCTGGATGCAACAATCGGTTTCCCGAAAAAAAGATTAATCCTCAGCCGTGGCCTGATCGTAGGTGTCGAGGATATGCTGGCTGATCACCCTGTATATTTCAGCGACCTGCTCGTCCTTCTGCAAATAGGCAAAGTGGTTGTCCAGGACGGCTACATCGCCGCGTCGGGCGGGGCCGGTCTGGGCGTTTTCCGGGCCGACCAGAAAGCTTTTATTGATCGTCTCCGCGATAAGCGGTTTCAACACGTCAAGGGATAATTTGCGTTCCGCCAGGATCTCCCTGGCCAGCCGGAGCATGTGGTTGGTGAAATTGGACGCAAACACCGCAGCCACGTGGATGGCTTTACGATCGGCGGAAGAGACCATCCGCGTGTTCTTGCTGACTGCGCGCGCCATCGCCATGAGTACCGATTCCGTTTCCCTGTTCTCGCTTTCAATGAGCAGGTGAATTTCCCGGAAGTCCACTTTCTTGCCTTTAGTGAAAGTCTGGAGCGGATAAAAAACGCCAATTTTTGGCGTCGGCGCGTACCCCAGCGCGCTCAGCGGCTGCGCCCCCGATGTATGGGCAAGAATGGCATCATCCGGCAGCCTGATCCGCTGCGCGATGCCTTCGATGGCGTCATCGGCCACGGCAACGATAAAAACCCGGGAGGGGCTGTCAGAAAAGTCCAGGTCAGCCTTAACCCGGGCCTGATAGAGCCTTTCGACCAGCGCCGAAGCATTTTTCGGGTTCCGGCTGTACACTTCCTTCACGGCAAAGTCCGTATTGTCAAGTGCCGGGGCCAGATGCCACGCAAGGTTGCCCGCTCCAATGATGGAGACATTCATTCCGCCGGCACCGAATTTCCGTAACAACGACATACCGCAAAGTTAACCGATTGGTCTGATTGCCGACACCATCCTGTTTTTGCCATTAATATCTTTGATGATCTCCACGTTTTGAAAGGATGAAAACAGATCCGCTACTTCCTGTCCGTACCGCTCGTTTATTTCCACGACCAACAGGCCTCCCGGCCGCAGCCGGCGCAACGCGCTCGCGCCGATGGCGCGATAAAAGAGAAACGGGTCCCTGCTCGCAACGAACAACGCCACATGAGGTTCATATTTCACGACATTGGCATCAAGACTGTTCTTCTCGGTGTCTGGAATGTATGGCGGATTGCTGGCGATGATGTCGACATCTGTGAAGGGAATCTCGCCGGAGAGTATGTCGTGGACGCGCATGTCGACAGCGACGCCATGCAACTCAGCATTTGCGCGGGCCACGGCAAGGGCTCCCTCGCTAATGTCCGTTCCGCTTACCGCGGCATCGGGGAGTTCGCAAGCCAGCGTCACGGGAATACAACCACTGCCGCAGCCGATATCCACGATAGCGGGCGCATGGAGTCGGTTGCGGGAAGCAAATTGGATAACACGCCACACCAGTTCTTCGGTTTCAGGCCGGGGAATCAACACGGAAGAATTGACCATGAACGGGCGCCCGAAAAATTCGGCCACACCCAGAATGTATTGTATCGGCTCCGACTGGTTTATGCGGAGGATGATGTCGTCAATGCGCCGCATGTCGTCATCCCAAACCTCGATGGGTTTTTCAGCGATGATGTCGGTTCGGGAAACGTCGAACAGGTGATCAAAAACAAGCTCACCGATGCATTCCTTTTCAGCCTGCGGTTCATCGAGGGTAATCCGGGCGACGAAATCGGCGAACTGCGTTTTGGAATTCTTCATGACATGACGTTCTTTGCAATATTAACTCAATGCCTACGCATCCTCTTCCCTCCGATGAAATTTTTATGCGGCGTGCGCTGGACCTCGCGACCCTCGGCGCCGGGCGTGTGAGTCCGAATCCGTTGGTGGGCTGCGTTGTCGTGATGAGTGACCGGGTGATCGGGGAAGGCTGGCATCGCGCATACGGTGAAGCGCACGCGGAGGTCAACGCCATCAATGCCGTTGCGGACCGATCAGCCCTTCGCGAAAGCACCGTGTATGTCAATCTCGAACCGTGCGCCCATTTCGGCAAGACGCCACCGTGCGCGGATATGCTGACCGAAGTTGGCGTGAAGAAGGTCGTCGTATGCAACATCGACGCGAATCCCCTCGTTGGCGGAAAGGGAATACAAAAACTCCGCGCACACGGGATTGAAACGGTAACCGGCGTACTGGAGGACGAAGGACTGCATTTGAATCGCCGCTTTTTCACATTTATAAAAAAGAAGAGACCCTATTTTATTCTGAAATGGGCGGAAACCCGCGACGGCTTCATTGCGCGCGAGGATGGCTCCTCGAAATGGATCAGCAGCGAGGTTTCACGACAACTCGTTCACAAGTGGCGTACCGAAGAAGACGCCATTCTCGTGGGGACACGCACTGCGTTGTACGACAATCCCCGCCTGAATGTCCGCGACTGGACGGGGCGTGACCCCATCCGGATCGTGATCGACAAAACGCTCAAAATAGACCAGCGTCATCACCTCTTCAACCGCCAGCAAAAGACCTTGTGTTACAATACGTCAAGGTCGGACGCCGTTGACCAAATTGATTGGATCCGCATTGGCGAAAATGACTTATTGGGGGAGATGGCCAGAGACCTGTACGGACGGGGCGTGCAGTCGGTGATCGTCGAGGGCGGTGCGGCGACGTTAAAAGCGTTCATCGACGCGAACCTTTGGGACGAAGCGCGCGTATTTACCAATGAACAGGTGTTTCATCGCGGCATTCCGGCGCCACGGCTGGATGGAACCGTCATCGAATCAAAGCGCCTCAGTTCGGATACCCTTTCGTTGATTATTCCTGCAACCGATGGATAAAATAAACCTCGCGGAAAAATTCGCCCAATTCAACGACCATTGGAACCCCCGGGTCGTTGGTGAACTTAACGGGCAGCTCGTAAAAGCAACCAAGCTCAAAGGAGCGTTTATCTGGCACCACCACGACAACGAAGATGAAATGTTCCTCGTCGTGCGCGGACAGTTGAAAATGGAGTTCAGGGAGAAGACGGTCGTCGTCAATGAAGGCGAGTTCATTGTTGTACCTAGAAAAGTCGAACACCGGCCGGTGGCCGACGAGGAAGTCCAGGTCCTTCTTTTTGAGCCCGCGACGACGCTGAACACAGGAAACATCCAGAACGAAAGAACAAGGAGAGACCTGGAACGCCTTTGAGCGCGCCCCGGGCCTGTCCTGAATTTGATTAGCTTGCGACGTAGGCTTCCTTGCGCTCCAGGGCCACCAGCCGTAGTTCCTGGAAACCCACCACAAGCAGTACAACAACAGCAGAGGCGCAAAGCCCCACGCCGATAATGACCGCCATGTCGGCATAACGCGTCGACGGCCCAAAGGAAAATCCCTGTATCACGGTAACGGAACCCATACTAAGAATCTCTTCTTCGAGGTCGAGGACCTCTGTCTGAAGTTCGATCTTCAGGCGCAAAAGATCAACAACGTCAACGGCCGCCTTCTGCGGGTTCTTCAGCATCGTATCCACCTTGGCCACCTCGTCGTTGAGCAGTGCAATCTTTTTGTCGATACTTTCACGTTTGTTTGACAGGATAAGCTTACCCGTGCGCTCTATGTGCGAAAGAATTCCAGACTCCAACTCACTCAAATGTTTCATGGATGACATCGTGGCGCTAAGGGTAAAGGAATGCTCGGTCTCCCGGCTGCCCTTTTCTCCCAGCTTTATCTCGTGTAGCGTCGCCCAGGACTCGGATGAAGGGTCGTCCAGTTCAGGCGAGAATTGCCGGGCGCGAAGGTCCGAGTTCATCGTGGCAACGATCTCCTGTAGTTCATGATGTTCGAGAAAGGGTATGGTGCAAACGAGTGTGCTGGTATATCGCTTCGGGGTGAGCAGAAATACGGTGAGCGAGGCCAGTAAGCCGCACGCGAGAAGTATGCCGATACTTCTTCTATACTTGCGTACCAACAGCATGGCCTTTACGCCCAACTCGAGCAAATCAATTTCATCGGCCCGACTTATTTCTGATTTCGTTTCCTGTGTCATTTATAAAAAAATGGCTTTTGATTCATGGCTTAGACACAGGGTTGACTACTTGCGTTTGAATGCTGATCGACTTTTTCTTCGCGTTCAGATAAATAGTTCCGCCGTGAATGAACGGGTAGCGTTCAACGGCCCATCCGAAGGAATTCAATTTCAGCGCCCCAAGGCTCCACGACACACAAACACAAAAAATTATGGTTCCCAACCCCGCCAACATTTGTGCCCTCGTGGCAACCCCACCTTGTCCACCTGAAATAATCTGCATTCAGCGAAACTCGGGGATGGGTTTTACGTTGTAGTGGCAGTGCGGCTGAAAGCCCTGAAAGGGCGCGTCGATCTCGAACTGCATCACCGCGGAAAGGTCGAGCAAGGCAGTCATTGCGCCTTGCGTCTCATCGTTGAGAACCACCCCTTTTTCAGTGACATGGACGACACGCAAGGCTTGCGTCACCCACATCTCTCCCATCAGGCGGTAACGGAAACAAATGTCAGGGCGTTTAGACCTTAAGTCCACTAACAATCGTCTCAGCTCGAGAACGGAAATGACCTTTGAAGCGTTTTCCAATGCGATGGGAAATTGGATGCATAGATAGGAAGTCCGCCAAACCGTAAAAAAGCGTGCCGTCCCCAAAATTCGACCGGTCGTCGACGATCAGGATTTCTTTTGATTTGCCTGGCCAGCATGATTGGGTGCGTGCGGTGTTTTGGCGGGAAATGTGTTCCTTTACATCCCTGAATTCGTAGTGACATGGCAGAAGAGCTTTTGATCTCCGCTTCGAGCGACAAGCAAACCAAATACGACACGCTGATCCCGCAACTGGAGGCACTGGTCGCGGGCGAACCTGACCTTATCGCCAATCTTTCCAACATCTCTGCTGCCCTCCGCCAAACCTTCGGCTTCTTTTGGGTGGGGTTTTATATCGTGAAGGGCGGGCAACTCGTACTTGGACCCTTTCAAGGGCCCATCGCCTGCACGCGCATAACCTTTGGCAAAGGAGTTTGCGGCACCGCCTGGAAAAACAGGGAACCGGTTTTAGTGCCTGACGTCGACAAGTTTCCCGGCCACATTGCGTGCAACTCGGGCGCGCGTTCAGAAGTCGTTCTACCCGCGTTCAAAGATGGAGAAGTCTTCCTCATCCTCGACATCGACAGTGACCGATTGAATGATTTTGACGATCGCGACGTAGCGGGTCTTGGCCAGGTAATGCAAATCATTGAAACATTGTCCTGATCCTTCATGACCCCGGACGATTTACGGGCATATTACCAGGAGCGAAAGGACCGTTTTTCCGCAATGCTCACGCCGGTGCGCATAAAGATCGCCTGGGTGTCGCACGCGCGGCTCGCCACAGCCGTTGCTTTTCTTGTCGTGTTGTACCTTGGCTTCAGGCATCACGACCTGCTTCCGCTGCTGGCCGTTGGGGTGGTCGCCTTTGTCTTTCTGGTCCAGGTACACGGACAGCTATTCACCCGAAAGGAGCGCCTTGAACACCTCATCGAAATCAATGACCGCGAACTGCGCACGCTTCGACGTTCATTCGAGGGTATCGACGATGGGGCCGCGTATATCGACGTACACCATCCCTATTCCCACGATCTCGATCTCTTCGGCGAAGGCTCTCTCTTCCAATATATCAACCGTAGCAACACGGTGGGTGGAAAGAAAAGTTTTGCCTCCTGTCTGACCAATCCGCCGGCGTCAATGGATATCATCCAACTCCGTGCGGCCGCGATCGCCGAGCTGGCAACGGAAAACGACCTTCGCCAGGAACTGCAGGCCGCCGGACTAGAAATGAACGAGGAGGCAAGCGATAAGGCGCAACTGCTTACTTGGGCGGACCAGGGCTCATTCGTTTTTGGCAAGCCATTTTACCGGATCGTATTGATGGCCGTTCCGGCGATCACGATGGCGCTTATCGCCGGCGCGTTTTTTTCGTCTTCCATCCGTCCCTTTGCCCTGCTCATGGTGGCGATACAATGGGGTTTTGTGGGGTTTCATGGCAAGCGCGTAAATGCCTTTCATGACTACATCAGCCGCAAGAAAAACATCCTCCAAAAATACGCTGTTCTCCTCGGGCAACTTCAGGGGAAAAGTTTCTCTTCGCGGGCGATGGCGAGGCTCGCACACGACGCACAGGATGCCGACCGAAAGGTAGCCCAACTTGCGTCTCTGGTGCGCGCCTTTGATGCGCGGCTGAACAGCATGACCTTTATCGTGGTGAACAGCGTACTCCTCTATGACCTGCAGTGCGTATACAGGTTGGAACGGTGGAAGGCTCGGCATTCGCCTCATTTTGGACGATGGCTTGACGCCATAGCGGAAGCAGAGGTATTCTCCAGCCTGGCGACGTTCGCCTTCAACCATCCGTCGTACGTGTCAGCAGAGATCCAGTCGAAGTTCTCCATTGTGGCGAAAGACCTTGGGCACCCGCTCCTTCCGGAGGGCGAATGTATACCCAATGACCTCGCGATCGGGGATAATTTCAAGATCATGATCGTTACCGGCGCAAACATGGCCGGCAAAAGCACTTTCCTTCGTACACTCGGCGTGAACATTGTCCTTGCGTTGAACGGCGCACCGGTGTCCGCAAAATCTTTTCGCTGCCCTGTACTCCAACTTCGCACCGGCATGCGTACAGCCGATTCGTTGAAAGATCATCAATCGTATTTCTACGCAGAACTCGACCGCCTCAGTGGCATCATGCGGGAACTGCGCCAAAACACACCCCTACTCATCCTCCTGGATGAAATTCTCAAGGGAACCAACTCGACTGATAAGCAAACAGGATCCATGGCGCTCGTCAGGCAATTGCTTCCTCATCCCTGCCTGGCCGTAATTGCCACGCACGATCTCGCACTGGGGGACCTGGAGGAAGAATATCCTGCCGAAGTAAGGAACTTCTGCTTTGAGGCAAACATCGAAGCTGACCAGCTCAGCTTTGACTATAAATTGAAACCCGGCCTGGCGACGAAGATGAATGCGACGTTCCTGATGAAAAAGATGGGCATCATTCCGTCGTAGGATCGCGGATTCTTCACGCGGTCACTTTATACATGTCGGCCAGTTTGTTCACGGCGAAGTCGATCTCTTCGGGCTTGTTGTATTTGCTGAATGAAAACCGCACTGCGCCGCGCCTGGACTCCGGGTACAGCGCGCCCAGCACGTGCGAGCCCGTGGTTGCTCCACTGGAACAGGCGCTCCCACCCGAGGCGGAGATCCCCTGGAGGTCGAGATTAAAGAGCAGCATCTCGCCTTCGTCGGATTCCGGCAGGCTCACATTCAATACCGTATAGAGACTCCTGCGCGCATTCGCCGAGTCGCCATTGAACGATACACCGGGGACCTGCTCGCGAAGTTTTGTAATCATCCGGTCTTTGAGGACCTGGATTTGCTTGTGATGCTCGTCCATGTCCCGGTAAGCGATCTCGAGCGCCTTGGCCAGCCCGATGATTCCGTACACATTCTCCGTCCCTCCGCGCATGTTGCGTTCCTGGGCGCCACCATGAATGAATTGGTGAATTTTTTTGTCTTTGCGGATGTACATGAAACCGACACCTTTCGGCCCATGAAACTTATGTGCCGCGGCGGTCATGCCGCACACCTGCAATTCCTTCATGTTGTGCCGATAGTGTCCAACGGTCTGGACGGTATCCGAATGGAAAAAAGCATCGTAACGGCTACAAAGCTCGCCCACGGTTTTGATGTCCAACACGTTTCCGATCTCGTTGTTGGCGTGCATAAGTGAAACGAGGGCGCCCGGGTGTGCGGCCAATAGCTCCTCAAGGCTGGCAACATCTACATGACCCTTACCATCGAGTTTAACGTGATGCAGTTGCACCTGGCCGTCATCGGCGAGTTTCTCCACGGTGTGGGTGACCGCGTGATGCTCTATCGGCGATGAGATAATGTGCCGCACGTTGTAGGTAGTGACGGCGCAACGGATGATCGCATTGTCGGCCTCGGTTCCACCCGAGGTGAAAATGATTTCGCCGGGCGTACAATTCAGGAGTTCCGCAACTTTCTTCCGCGCCGATTCGATGGCCGCGCGCACCTTCCGCCCGTGGGCATGCGTTGACGACGGGTTGCCAAAATCCTCAAGCATAAATGGCTTGATCGCATCAAACACCTCCGGATCAAGTGGCGTGGTAGCGGCGTTGTCTAAATAAACTCTCATGTCTGGTTGATCGTGGAAACAAAGTTACGGGAACCCGGCGACATGTCAGATTCATGCGCGTAATTTTTCCGCGATGATCTCCCTGATGTCACCAATGATCTTCGACGCGAGGTTGTCGGCCTTTGTTTCCATGTCGGATTCGGCATAGATCCGTATGATAGGCTCGGTGTTGGATTTGCGCAGGTGAACCCATTCGCGGTTGAATTCTATGCGGACGCCGTCGGCGGTATTGATCGGCTGGCTGGCGTACTTCCTTTGTATGTTATCCAGAATTTTATCGACGTTGATATCACGTGTGAGTTCAATTTTATTTTTCGAAATGAAGTAACTGGGATATTTCATTCTGAGGCGGCGGGCGGTTCCGCCTTCCTTTGCGAGGTGTGTGAGGAAAAGCGCGATGCCCGCCAGCGCGTCGCGGCCGTAGTGGAGATCGGGATAGATCACCCCGCCGTTGCCTTCCCCGCCGATCACCGCCTGCTGTTCCTTCATGGCCCTTACAACATGCACTTCACCCACTGCGGAAGCAAAATACTTTCCACCCGCCTTCTCGGTCACATCCTGGAGCGCGCGCGTGCTCGACAAGTTCGAAACCGTGTTGCCTTTTGGTCCGGCATTCAGGACATAATCAGCAACCGCTACCAACGTGTACTCTTCCCCGAAGGCGGTTCCATCTTCGCAGACCAGCGCCAGCCGGTCAACATCGGGATCGACCACGATTCCCAAATCGTATTTTCCATTTACAATCTCGCGGGAAATGTCGCCGAGGTGTTCGGGCAGGGGTTCGGGGTTGTGAGGAAAATGGCCTGTGGGCTCACAATAAAGCTCTTTAACGGTCACGCCAAGCGCGCTTAGCAACTTGGGCACCGCGATCCCACCCGTGGAGTTCACCGCGTCAACAACCACGCGGAAGCCCCTTTTGTGGACGGCTTCCGCGTCGACCAACGGCAAAGCAAGGATGGCCTCGATGTGTTTTTGAATGTAGCGGTCATCCCGCCTGTACTGCCCCAACCGGTTCACCGGCGCGAACTCAAAATTTTCGGCCCCGGCCAGCCGAAGGACCTCTTCACCATCGGCACCGGAGATAAATTCACCTTTCTCGTTTAATAATTTTAAAGCGTTCCATTGTACCGGATTATGGCTCGCTGTGAGAATTATCCCGCCCGAAGCGTTCTCCCAGGGTACGGCCATCTCCACGGTCGGCGTT
Source organism: uncultured Roseivirgaceae bacterium (assembly GCA_964551035.1). Lineage (GTDB taxonomy): Bacteria > Bacteroidota > Bacteroidia > Cytophagales > Cyclobacteriaceae > Chryseosolibacter. Next base: position 37,020 of record CAZKBK010000006.1, read on the forward strand.
GTCGACAGGCCAAGATCGACCACATCAATACCAAGACCGATAAGCGTGTTGACGACCAGGCTCGACACCATCTCCCCGGAGGGGCGGGCGTCCCGCCCAATGACGACTTTAGGCTTGTCCGACCGTTTCATCTTCATCATCCACGTGCCATAGGCGGCAGCAAACTTTACCACGTCAAGCGGCGTGAGGTTGTCGGTGGGGGCGCCGCCGATGGTTCCCCGGATGCCGGAAATAGATTTTATAAGGGTCACGATGTTTTTGGATTAATCTCCAGTACTTTATGGAGTGCAAATTTAACACCTTTGACGTTACCCGTCGCGTCCCCCCGCAAATTGCTACCTTGCCGGTCAAAATTCAGAGATATGGCTAAAGTGAAATCTTCACCCGACCTGCGGCGGGCAGAGAAAATTCAGGCGTTTGACCGGTTGCTCACGATCATGGATGAGTTGCGTGAGCACTGTCCGTGGGACAAGAAACAGACGCTTGAAACCCTTCGGCACCTGACCATTGAGGAGACGTATGAACTATCGGACGCGATCCTGGAAGGGGATCTCACGGAGGTGAGGAAAGAGCTCGGCGATATCATGCTGCACATGGTTTTTTATGCGCGTATCGCCTCGGAGAAGAATGCTTTCGACATCGCCGACGTCCTCCATTCAATTTGTGACAAGCTTGTTGAACGCCACCCGCACATCTACGGTGACGTGGTGGCAAATGACGAAGAAACGGTAAAAGCCAATTGGGAGAAACTCAAGTTGAAGCACGGCAACAAATCCGTCCTTGAAGGTGTGCCCACGTCGCTTCCTGCCATGGTGAAGGCCATTCGCATACAGGATAAAGCGCGAGGCGTAGGCTTCGACTGGGACAATAAGGCACAGGTGTGGGAAAAGGTCGAGGAAGAACTGCAGGAATTCAAGGCTTCGACCCTTCCGCAGGCCGGGGGCGGCTCAGGGCAGGCAAGCACGGCTCCCGACACGGCGGGAGCTCGGGAGGAGATGGTTGCAGAGTTCGGCGACCTGTTGTTCTCCCTGGTAAACTATGCGCGCTTCATCAATATCGATCCCGAGGAAGCACTCGAACGTACCAACAAGAAGTTCATTAAACGTTTTCAGTACCTGGAGCGCGAGTCGGCAAAGGATGGAAAAAAAATGGGTGAAATGACGCTCGCCGAGATGGACGTCTACTGGAACCGGGCCAAGCGCTAGCAACGGGGTAGGTTCTCAACGAACACCCGTTACGGGCAATATTTCGGGGTGCTGTTTAATGATTTAAATCGGACCGCTATATTTGCCGTCTTATGTCAAATCAGGAAGACAATCTTTTAAAGAACGTAATATCCCACGCTAAAGAGTACGGGTTTATTTTTCCTTCCAGCGAGATCTACGACGGACTCAGCGCCGTCTATGACTATGGACAAAACGGGGCGGAGTTAAAAAACAACATCAAGGCCTATTGGTGGAAGTTTATGACGTTGCTGCACGACAACATCGTGGGCATCGACGCCGCCATCTTCATGCACCCGACAACCTGGAAGGCATCGGGTCACGTTGACGCGTTCAACGACCCGATGATCGACAACCGAGACTCGAAGAAGCGCTATCGCGCCGACCAGCTCATCGAAGGGGTAATTGAAAAGCTCGAGGAGAAGATCGAAAAGGAAGTTCAGAAGGCCGAAAAGCGGTTCGCGAATTTCGATCGGGGCATGTTCGTCAGCACCAACGCACGTGTCCTGGAGTATCAAAAGAAGATTGACGACATCAACGCCCGGCTGAAAGAGGCCATGGCCAACAATGACATGGCCGCGATGAAACAGATCATTGTCGACCTGGAAATTGCAGATCCCATCTCCGGCACAAAGAACTGGACGGATGTACGGCAGTTCAATCTTATGTTCGCGACGGAGATCGGCTCACTTGCCGAGGATGCCAATAAGATCTATCTCCGTCCGGAGACAGCGCAAGGGATTTTTGTGAACTTCCTTAACGTTCAAAAAACGGGCAGGATGAAAATTCCATTCGGCATCGCGCAGATCGGAAAGGCGTTCAGGAATGAGATCGTTGCGCGACAATTCATTTTCAGAATGCGCGAGTTTGAGCAAATGGAGATGCAGTTCTTCGTACGGCCGGGCGAGGAGATGCAGTGGTACGAATTCTGGAAAGACAAGAGGATGCGCTGGCATCACGCCCTGGGCATGGGCGAAGAAAATTACCGGTTTCACGACCACCTCAATCTTGCGCACTACGCGAACGCCGCATGCGACATTCAATTTAACTTTCCGATGGGTTTCCGCGAACTCGAGGGCATCCACTCACGCACCGACTTCGACCTCAAGAATCATGAGAAATTCTCGGGGAAGAAACTTCAATACTTCGATCCGGAGACAAACCAGAACTACATCCCGTTCGTGATTGAAACCTCCATCGGACTGGACCGTTGTTTCCTTGCCGTGCTTTCCAAGTCTTACAAGGAGGAGAAACTGGAAGACGGCTCTGAACGCGTGGTCCTGAAAATACCGCCCGCCCTGGCACCCAACAAGGTCGCCATTCTGCCGCTGGTGAAAAAAGACGGGTTGCCGGAAAAGGCCGCATCGATCATGAACGAGCTTAAGTACGACCTGCGTTGCTTTTACGAGGAGAAAGATGCCATTGGCAAACGGTACCGCAGGCAGGACGCGATCGGTACGCCGTACTGTATCACGGTAGACCACCAGACCCTCACCGAAGATACGGTTACCATCCGCGACCGCGATAGTATGAAACAGGAACGCGTGAGAATCGCCGATGTGAGACAGAAACTTGTCGATGCCTGCTCGATCAACCATTTGTTGCGAAAAATCTGATGCATGATCACACTCCTGATTATCGCGGTGGTCATCCTTTTCGTGTACAGGTTCCATCGTGAAGTTCAGGAGAGTTACGCATACGCGAGCAGGAAAGTAGCGCCGGTGCGGACGGCGGTCTTCCCCGTACCAGACACCTACCGGAGCATCCTCACAAAATACTTCGCCTATTACCAGCAACTGGCACCCGAACTGAAGCCACGGTTTGAAAAGCGCGTGGCCAGGTTCATCTACGGCAAGCGCTTCATCCCGCGTCAGATTGACAAGGTTACCATAGAGGCGAAGGTGCTCATCGCCGCGTCGGCCGTGCAACTGACGTTCGGGCTGCCGCGCGACTACTTGCGGCACTTCAACAAGATCCTCGTCTACCCCAACGATTATTACTCGTCCATCACCAAACGCTTTCACAAGGGTGAAGTGAATCCGCGTTTTGGCATCATTGTGCTTTCATGGCAAAGCTTCGTCGACGGGTACATCAACCCCCGCGACTCAAAGAACCTCGGATTGCACGAAATGGCGCACGCCCTCCGCCTGGAGCAGTTTCTCCGCAGCGAAGAACATCCGCCTTTCGACGATGCGACGCTGGAACGCTTCGACGACTACGCACGCAACGTTTGCATCGATCCATCCTTCTCGTCCCAGACCCTCTTCCGGCCATACGCTTGCACCAATGAACATGAATTCTTCAGTGTTGCCGTTGAAAACTTCTTTGAACGCCCGCAGGATTTCCATGCCGAAATGACCGAGCTTTACCAGGTGATGTGCCACCTGCTGGGGCAAGACCCGCTGCGGCTGTTTCTGCGCAGTCAAACAAATTCCCAACCACCCCGCGATCCTGTGACCAGGATTGGGTAACATTGCAATTTTAAACATCAGTATTTATTGTGGAGTGGAGAGAGCTCATGTCAGCACAGCGCCCGGGTTCGAAAGGTGGACCGGGAACGGAATCGCGCAGCGCATTCGAACAGGATTACGATCGCATTATCTTTTCCCATCCGTTCCGGCGCCTGCAGGACAAAACACAGGTGCACCCCTTGCCGGAGGAAGATTTTGTCCACACCAGGTTAACACATAGTCTGGAGGTATCGAGCGTGGGCCGATCACTGGGAAAGCGCATCGGCGAAGTCGTTACCCAACGGCATCGCGACCTGCAGAATACTTTCTCCCTATTCGACTTCGGCGCTGTCGTGGCGGCCGCGTCGCTCGCCCACGACCTCGGCAATCCGCCCTTCGGACACGCCGGCGAAGACGCCATCTCCGATTTTTTCAGGCAACATCCCTACGGCGAACGTTTCCGGGATAAAGTAACCGATGCCGAATGGGAAGACCTGATTCGCTTCGAGGGGAACGCGCAGGGATTCCGAATCCTCAGCAAGGATGCGTACGGACTCAAACTCACCTTCGCCACGCTGGGCGCATTCACAAAATATCCCTGCCCGGCATCCTTACCGGAACGCAACAAACAAAAACGCAGTCAAAAGAAATTCGGATTCTTTCAATCCGAGCGCACGCAGTTTGAAGAAGTCGCCGCGCACCTGAAGCTTAAGCCGGGAGCAGGTGTAAGTTGGTGCAGGCACCCGCTGGCATTCGTGGTCGAAGCTGCAGACGACATATGCTACAGCATCATCGATCTGGAAGACGGCTGCCGCCTAGGTTTGGTGACCTGGGCTGAAACGCTGGACTTGCTTTCCGCCATCCTTGGCTCACGGCTTGACCAAAAGAAAATGAACAACATATCGTCATTGAACGAACGGCTGGGCCTGCTGCGGGCTATGACGATCGGTGCGCTCATCGATTCCTGCACGGATGTTTTTCTTGACAACGAAGCAGCGATCCTCGGTGGCACCTTCGACGACTCGCTGACAAGCCTCGGCATAAACGCATCCGCGCTGGATGAGATCAGCAGGGTTTCCGTGGAGCGGATCTACCGGGCAAAAGAGGTGGTGGAGATCGAGGCTGCGGGACACAAAGTCCTTCCCGGCCTCCTGGAGGAATTTTGCCGTGCGGGCGAGTATATGCTTTCACCATCGGCGTCAAGAAAATACGAGAACCTCAGCCTGATCTTTCCGTCTGAGATCCGGTCTGCCATAAGCGGACAGCCGGAGAATCATTACAACATGCTTCGTCAGGTCATTGATTTCATCTCCGGGTTGACGGATCGGCACGCGTTGTCGGTTTATCGACGAATCAGCGGCGTGGCGCTGTAGCCTACCTACACGTCATCCCTAACGGGATGACCAATACGGCGTCCCTACAGGACGCAAAAATACCTCTCGTCATTTTGTGCTACCGATACATCATCCCTAACGGGATGACCAACGCAGCGTCCCTACAGGACGCAAAATACCTCTCGTCATTTTGTGCTGCCGATACATCATCCCTAACGGGATGACCAGCACGGCGTCCCCACGGGACGCAAATACCTTTCCTCCTTGTGCTACCTATACATCATCCCTGTGACCGGGACAGCATCCCTACGGGACGCTCATCCAATACGCTACATTTTTGCCATGTTTTCCGGATTGACTCGCACGAACCCTAAACCTTACCTTCGTTTATGGCCAACACTTACACCCAGATCCATATTCAGGCAATATTTGCGGTAAAGTTCAGAATAGGTCTCGTCGGCGCAGCCTGGAAAGAAGAGCTTTACAAATATATTACAGGCATAGTCCAGTCGCACAATCACAAGATGCTTGCCATCAACGGCATGCCAGACCACCTCCATGCCTTCTTTGGCATGCGACCCACCCAATCTCTTTCCGACCTGATGCGGGAGGTCAAAGGGCGCTCGGCAACTTGGGTTAACGAGATGGGATTCGTGAAAGGGCACTTCGAATGGCAGAGTGGTTATGGTGCATTCTCATACGCGAAGTCCGATGTTAAGCGGATTGCACAGTATGTCATCAATCAGGAAATGCATCATAGGACGACCCCGTTCATGGTCGAGTACGAGACATTCCTTAAGCAGTTCGACGTTGCCTTTGATGAACGGTACATTTTTCACGAACCAATTTAATGCGACTTTCGCCCCTTCTCAGCGCCCTGTAAGGGCGCCGTGTCGGCAGCCTGAGGCTTCAGCCTCAGGGTACGGCGGCAGAGAACCGGGCGCGTGCCACCGACGATCCATGAACCTGGCGATGCCTCTTCATGGCACGCATTCCAAAATGTCCGGAACGGGAGACGTGCGCACGGCGATTCCGCCCGTGGATGACCAACGCAGCGTCCCTACAGGCGCAAAATACCTCTCGCCATTTTGTGCTACCTATACATCATCCCTAACGGGATGACCAACGCAGCGTCCCTACAGGACGCAATACCTCTCGCCATTTTTGTGCTACCTATACATCATCCCTAACGGGATGACCAATACGGCGTCCCTACAGGACGCAATACCTCTCGCCATTTTTGTGCTACCGATACATCATCCCTAACGGGATGACCAATACGGCGTCCCTACAGGACGCAATACCTCTCGCCATTTTTGTGCTACCGATACATCATCCCTAACGGGATGACCAATACGGTGCCCTACAGGACGCAATACCTCTCGCCATTTTGTGCTACCGATACGTCATCCCTAACGGGATGACCAACGCAGCGTCCCTATGGGACGCAAATACCTTTCCTCCTTTTGTGCTACCTACACGTCATCCCTAACGGGATGACCAATACGGCGTCCCTACGCGACGCAATGTCTTTCTTCATTACCTACACCACATCCCCGGCGGGACAAAGAGCCCGTACAGGACGCTCGCCAGGTGTATTCCTTTGGAGCCGGTGTGAAGGCGTTAACCAAATTTTAATAGCGGACGAATCGGACCACACTCGAAGTCTGCCGGTAATTCATTAGTTTTACGCTCCTTTTTCCTAACCGGACGCTTTCATGTGGGATAAAACCGCCAGGTTCATCATCAACAACCGCCTGTCCCTGATCCTTCTCATAGGATTGATCACGATTGGCATGGGCTATTACGCCTCCCGGGTGCAAATGAGCTACGACTTTGCGCGCACCGTGCCGCCGAGCGACCCGGACATGATCGAACTGAACGCGTTTAAAGCCCAGTTCGGTGAGGACGGCAACATCATCGCGATCGGCCTGAAAGACAGTTCCATCTACGAACTGAAGAATTTTGAAGCCTACCGAACGCTGGCAAGAAACCTGAAACAAATCGGCGGCGTCGTCGAGGTTATTTCATTGCCGGTGATGAAAGCCATCCTCAAGGACAAGGAAAATTCAAGATTCTATCTTGCGAACATTTTTCCCGACCGCATCAATTCGCCCGACCAGTTCGACAGCCTGCTCGCGTTTGCACTGGATCAAAAGTTCTACACCGATCAACTGATCAATGGCACCAACGGCGCGACCATGACCATCGTCACGGTTAACAAAGATGTGATGAACAGTGCCCTGCGCGAACCGCTGATTGCCGCGCTCGAGAAAGAGGGGCAGGCTTTCGAGCAGCGGACGGGCATAAAGCTTCATTACGCGGGTCTCCCGTTTATCCGGACGGTGGTGGCCAATCAGGTTAAAAAGGAAATGCAAATTTTCCTTTACGCCTCGGCGCTGATCACAGGCCTGATCATGTTTTTGTTCTTCCGCTCCTTGCGGGCGGTGATGTTTTCAATGATCATCATCGCCGTCGTGGTGGTCTGGACACTGGGAACACTTGCCCTCTTCGGCTACAAGATCACCCTGCTCAGCGGCCTCATTCCGCCCGTCATTGTCACCATCGGCATTACCAACGCCATCTACCTTCTCAACAAATACCACCTGGAATTTTCGCGGACGCAGGACAAGCTGGTGGCCATCACCACGGTGGTCAAAAAAATGGGGCTCGCGACATTTCTGACCAATTTGACCGTGGCCATCGGGTTCCTGACACTGCTGGCGACCGACATTACCATTCTGCGCGAGTTCGGCGTGGTCGCCGGAATCAACATCATGGCGCTGTTCTTCGTGAGCCTGGTCATGATCCCGAGCATCTTTTCATGGCTGCCCACCCCTACCGAACGACACCTCCGGCACCTGAATTTCAAGGTCATGAACCGCTTCCTCACGGCCATCGACCTCATTGTGCACCGCCACCGCCTCATCGTCTATGCGGTATCCCTCACGCTCGCTGTGGTGTCAGCGTACGGTCTCTGGCAATTGCGGTCCGTTTCCTTTATGGTCGACGACGTCCCGGAAGACAGCCGGGTAAAAACCGATCTTCATTTTTTCGAGGAAAACTTCAGTGGCATCATGCCGCTCGAGATGGTGGTCGAGTTTATCACCAAACGCAGGAGGCCGCTGCTCAACGTCAACAACCTGAAGAAGGTCGAGGAATTCGAACAATTTCTGGACTCCCTGCCAAATATCTCGAAGCCCATCTCCCTCATCAGTTTCGTGAAGGCCGCCAAGCAGGCGTTTTACAACAACAACCCCGATCGTTACACGCTCCCCTCCCGGCGGGAAGCCAACTTCATTCTTCCTTATCTGAAGAACCAAAGCGACAACAGCGGCTTGTTCAAATCGTTTGTCGATTCAACGCTGACAAAGATGCGCATCTCCACGCAAATGGCCGACATCGGGTCCATCAGGATGGACTCGCTCGTGCATCACGTCATCGAACCAAAAATGCGGGAAGTCTTCACCACGGAAGGCCGTGACTCCATCGCCACCGCGATCACGGGATCAACCAAGATCTTTATCAAGGGAAACAAATTCCTCATTGCCAACCTCCAGGAGAGTTTGCTACTCGCCTTTCTGCTCATTACCCTTTCAATGGTCGCGTTGTTTGCCAATGTGCGGATGATCATCATCTCGCTGGTGCCCAACCTGCTTGCGCTGATGATTACCGCCGGGATCATGGGGTACATGGACATTCCCCTCAAGGCGAGTACCGCCCTGATCTTCAGCATTACTTTCGGCATCTCGGTGGACAATTCAATCCGCTTCCTCGCGAAATACCGCCAGGAGATTCTCGCCAACAATTTCTTCATTCCGGTAGCCGTGAGTGACAGCATTATGGAGACGGGCAAGAGTATCATGTACACGTCTATCGTACTGTTTGCCGGGTTCAGCATTTTCGCCTTCTCGGACTTCGGCGGAACGATCGCCCTCGGTATCCTGACCTCTACCACGCTGGTCATCTCGATGTTTACGAACCTCATCCTGCTCCCCGCCCTGATCATGACCTTCGACAAGCCCAGGCGCAAGAAGGATCACCTCCTCATTGACGAGGTGGGATCGAGTTTCTATACCGAACAGGAGGACGAGGAGATCGACCTGGCCCGAATTCGGATTCACAATCGTCACTCAGCCGCCGAATAGGGTAACCGGCGACCAAAATCCTCCCGGATTTACCGCCCGCCGACCGTCGTCCATTACCCCCGGATTTAATATCTTTGCGCTCTTATCCTCACTGAGGTTACTGGTAATTGCAAAATGGCTGGCAGATACAACGAATACAAGGACATGAACTACGCCCGGGTGGCGGACGAAATACTGGATTTCTGGACCCGGGAACGCATCTTCGAAAAATCGGTTGAAAGCCGTGAGGGCGCCGAAAGCTTCACGTTCTACGAAGGCCCTCCCTCCGCCAACGGAACCCCGGGCATCCACCACGTAATGGCCCGCACCGTCAAAGACATCTTTTGCCGCTACAAGACGCTGAATGGTCACCAGGTGAAGCGCAAAGGCGGCTGGGACACGCACGGACTCCCTGTCGAACTTCAGGTGGAGAAACAACTGGGCATAACAAAGGACGACATCGGCAAGAAAATATCGGTCGAGGCGTACAACCGGAAATGCCGCGAGACGGTGATGATGTACAAAGACCAATGGGACGACCTCACCCGCAAGATGGGTTACTGGGTCGACCTCGAGCATCCCTACGTCACGTACGAAAATGAATACATCGAGAGCCTCTGGTGGCTGCTCAGGAAAATTTATGACAAGGGCTTTCTCTACAAGGGTTACACCATTCAGCCTTACTCACCCGGCGCCGGCACGGGATTGAGTTCTCATGAACTTAATCTTCCGGGTTGTTACAAGGAGGTCAAGGACACCTCCATCGTCGCACAATTCCAGGTGGTTCGCGACAAAGCGGCGGGTTTCCTGTACGAAGCCGCTGGCGACCGGGAGGTGTTTATCCTGGCGTGGACGACTACGCCGTGGACATTACCGTCGAATACCGCGCTGGCCGTGGGCGAGCATATCACCTACGCGCAGGTCAACACCTTCAATCCCTACACCCACAAACTTGTGAGCGTGGTGCTGGCGAAGGACCTCATTGGAAAATACTTTTCGGAAAAGAACAAGGGTTTATCGCTGGAGGCCTATAAGCCCGGCGACAAGGCCATCCCTTTTGAAATCAGCCAGGAGTTTTCAGGGCGCAACCTCGTGGGCATCCGTTATGCCCAGCTCATGCCGTGGCTTCAACCGCTTTACGATGCGGACAAAGCATTTCAGGTGGTAGCTGGCGATTTTGTTACGACCGAAGACGGTACGGGTGTGGTTCACACCTCGCCTACGTTCGGCGCCGACGACTTTCGCGTCGCCAGGCAACATGGAATACCTCCACTCACCTTGCGCGACGAATCGGGCAATGAGGTACCCACGGTAGACCGGAAGGGAAAATTCGTAACACAGATCGGGAAACACCTGCGCGAGGGTGTCCTGAAGTATAACATCCGTACACACAAGGCGCTGAGCGCCGATGATTTCTTCGTAAAGAACTACACCAATGAAGACGAATCGCATCCCGACTACAAGTCGACGGATGTGATCATCTCCATCATTCTCAAAGAAGAAAACAAGGCGTTCAAGGTCGAAAAATACGAGCACACTTATCCCCATTGCTGGCGCACGGATAAACCGGTCCTCTACTATCCGCTCGACTCCTGGTTTATCAAGACAACGGCGTTGAAGGACAAAATGGTGGCACTCAACAAGCGCATAAACTGGAAGCCCGAATCCACCGGAACAGGCCGCTTCGGCAACTGGCTGGAGAACCTGGTCGACTGGAACCTTTCCCGTTCACGCTATTGGGGGACCCCATTACCAATCTGGCGCTCGGCCGACGGAAAGGAAGAGGTTTGTATCGGTTCCGTGGCCGAACTCGAAGGCGAGATACAACGCTCGGTCGAAAAAGGGTTTATGAAAGCATCGCCGCTGAAGAACGGGGACCTCCACCGTCCCTATGTCGACGATGTTATCCTCGTCAGTCCTTCGGGTCAGCAGATGTATCGCGAGCCGGACCTGATCGATGTTTGGTTCGACTCCGGCGCCATGCCCTACGCACAATGGCATTATCCGTTTGAGAACAAGGATATATTCCAAAAAAATTATCCGGCGGACTTCATCGCCGAAGGCGTTGACCAGACGCGGGGATGGTTTTTTACCCTCCACGCGATCGCCGCGCTGATAGACGAATGCAGCCCGGAAGTCAGGGCGGTAAACGAGGCGGTGGGCAACGGAGGGGTCGCCTTCAGGAACGTGATATCAAACGGCCTTGTACTGGACAAGAGCGGTAACAAGATGTCCAAGAGCAAAGGCAACGTCGTCAATCCGTTCGAGGCGCTCTCAAAGTACGGGCCCGACCTCGTTCGCTGGTACATGATCGAAAACGCGCCGCCGTGGGATAACCTCAAATTCGACTTTGACGGCATCGTCGAAGTGCAACGGCGGTTTTTCGGAACGTTGCTCAATACGTACTCTTTTTTCGCCCTCTATGCGAACATTGACGGTTTTGTCAAGGACGAGATGAACGTTTCGACAGCGCCGAGCGATTTTGACCGCTGGATCATCTCGAAACTGCAGTCCCTGATCAAGGAAGTGACGCAGGCCTATGAGGACTATGAACCCACACGGGCGGCACGCGCCATCCAGGAATTTGTCAACAACCACCTGTCCAACTGGTATGTGCGGCTGAACCGCAAGCGGTTCTGGAAACCGACCAACGAAAAGGGAGGCGTCAGCGCGGGGCTGGACAACGACAAGAAAGTCGCGTACGAAACGCTGTATGAGTGCCTCCTCGTCACCGCGCAACTCATGTCTCCGATTGCGCCCTTCTTCAGCGACTGGTTATACAAGAATCTTACCGATAACATCCGCGAACGCGCTGTAGCCAACCAGACACCCTTGCGGCATCCTTCCGTTCACCTGACGGATCTTGTCACCCCGGAGGAAATGCGGATCGACCTCGAGCTGGAAAGGTCGATGGAATATGCGCAGCGCATTTGCTCGCTGGTGCACTCGATCCGCAAGACGAGCCGGATCAAAGTGCGCACGCCGCTCAGAAAAATACTGCTCCCTGTACTGGATGAAGCCTTCGCTCTCAGGGTAAAACCCGTCGAGGGAATCATTCTGGCGGAAGTCAACGTAAAGTCAATCGAATACATCGACGACACGTCAGGAGTGATCGTGAAAAGAGTGAAGCCGAACTTCGCAAAACTGGGCAGGCAATACGGACCAAAGGTGAAGGAAGTTTCATCCGTCATCAATAGCCTCAGTCCGGAAGAGATCAACGCGCTGGAAAAAAGCAACGCGCTGACGAAGGGCGGGTTTGATCTTGTGCTGGAAGACGTGCTCATCAGTTCCGAAGATATTCCCGGCTGGTCGGTGGCCACCGAAGACGGCGTCACGGTTGCGCTCGACATCAACGTGACTGAATCGCTTAAGAAGGAGGGCATTGCCCGCGATTTCATAAACCGTGTGCAAAACCTCCGCAAGGATATGGGCCTTGAAGTACTGGACAAGATCGGCATCGAGGTGGAACGGGACGGTGAAATGGTGACCGCCGCACTCACCGAATACCGCGAATATATTAGCGTGGAAACGCAAGCCCTTACCCTGGAACTTAAAGATGCCGTCAGCGGGGGCACTGAGGTGGATATGGATGAGTTTATGTTGAAGGTGAAAATCTCCGTGGCAAAATGAAAGTCCGGAAGTTGCTGTTGCGCGCGCAAACCACGTTTTGCATTTTTGACAATCAATTTTCTTACCTCGCCTGACACTGATGAAGGTTTCCCAATATTTCTTAGTTGCCCTGGCTGTGATCCTGATTGATCAGACCTCAAAGTTGCTCGTCCATGAGTACATGTACCTGCACCAGGAGATCAATGTTATCGGCGACTGGTTCCGGCTGCATTACCTCCTGAATCCCGGAATGGCATTCGGCATCCGTTGGAACAACGAGTTCGGCAAGCTCGCCCTGACGGCTTTCCGCATAGTGGCTATGTTCGGAATTGCCTACTATCTGTGGAAGATGGCGCTCAAAGGTGCGCACGCGGGTTTTCTCGTCTGCATGGCCCTGATCCTGGGAGGCGCCGTGGGCAACGTGATCGACAGCACCTTTTATGGCGTGCTGCTCAACAACCACCCGCCGGACTCGCCCACCCCGTGGTTCCACGGTCAGGTCATTGACATGTTGTTCTTTCCGATCTTCGAGTTTTACATTCCCGAATGGGTCCCGTTCAAGGGTGGCGAGTCGTTTCTCTTTTTTAGTCCCGTGTTCAACATCGCGGACTCCTCCATCTTTCTGGGCGTCGTGACGATTTTACTCTTCCAGCGCCGTTTCTTCAAGCACGGCGAGCACCACGACGGAGATCGCCAATCACCAACGGCCGATACACCGGACGTTGGTGGCGCCAGCACCACATCTCCGGATGATTCCCATGGGTCGTCCGACCCGGATCGGCCATCACTTTGACGGCCGATGGCCAGGCGAATCCAACAATACGCGGATTTCCGTTCATGTATAAAATAAAGAAAGCCTGCGGCCCCGTTTAGGCAAAACCATTATTCTTATTACTTTTAGCTGCTAAAATTTAACCTAACCAAAATCACCACATAAATGGCAAACCCACTATTCACGAAGAAGCCAATGGAGGTCCTGATGGAGGAATCAGGCAGCGCCACCCACGGCTTAAAACGCACGCTAGGAAAATGGAATCTTGTAGCCCTCGGCATCGGCGCTGTAATTGGCGCGGGGATCTTTGTGATCACCGGACAAGCCGCCGCGATTTACGCCGGTCCGGCAGTGATCCTGTCCTTTGTGGTGTCGGCTCTTGCCTGCGGCTTTGCCGGCCTTTGCTATGCTGAGTTCGCTTCCATGATACCCATCGCGGGTAGCGCGTACACTTACGCATATGCAACCATGGGACGGATCGTCGCGTGGATCATCGGATGGGCGCTTATTCTCGAGTACCTTTTCGCGGGTGCTACCGTGGCCGTAGGATGGTCGGGATATGTCGTGAGTTTCCTGTCGGGGAATCTCGGAATTCCCATCGCTCCTGAATATACCGCTGCCGCGGGAACGAAACTCATTCAGACGGTCGATGGCTGGGTAACCTATACCGATGACCTCGCAAAAACGCTCGCAGACTCGGGGGTCGCGGTTGACACACTACCCACGGTAACGGCGATCATGAACCTCCCCGCGATGATCGTGGTGTTCATCATCATGATTTTCCTCCTTAGGGGAATTAAGGAGTCGGCGATCTTCAACAACATCATCGTGTTCGTAAAACTTTCCGTCGTGCTGCTGTTTGTCCTTTTCGGATGGCAATACATCAACAGCGACAACTGGGTTCCCTTCATTCCCGAAAGCACCGGGCAGTTTGGCGAATTCGGGGTAACGGGTATTCTCCGGGCGGCGTCGGTAATCTTTTTTGCCTACATCGGCTTTGACGCCGTGTCCACCGCCGCACAGGAAGCGAAGAACCCTCAGAAAGACATGCCGTTCGGTATTCTGGGATCGCTCTTTATCTGTACGATCGTCTACATTCTCGTTTCCATGGTCATGACGGGAATCGCTCATTACACGGAACTGAACACCGCTGCTCCGATCGCTGTCGCCATCGACAAGGCAGGCGAGGGCCTGGCATGGCTGAGCCCTTTCATCAAGATCGGCGCGATCGCCGGTCTCACCTCGGTGATCCTTGTGATGCTTATGGGCCAGACCCGGATCTTTTACTCCATGTCCAAAGACGGGCTCTTTTTCAAACCGTTTGCCAACATCCACCCGAAGTACGGGACGCCGCATACCTCTACGCTGATCACGGGCATTGTCGCCATCATCGCCGCAGGACTGCTACCGATTTCCGTCCTGGCCGAGTTGGTTTCGATCGGAACACTCTTTGCCTTTATCGTGGTCTGCCTCGGCGTACTCATTCTCCGTTACAAGCGACCGGAACTGAACCGACCCTTCAAGACCCCATTATTTCCGGTGGTACCGATCGCGGGCGTGATCAGTTGCGCGGGCGTGATGTTCTTCCTTAACCCGCTCACGTTCGTCGTCTGTGGGATCTGGCTGGTGATCGGCATCCTCATCTATTTCCTATATGGCGCGAAGCATGCCCGCTTCTAGACGACGGGGTGTCGCGTGATAGCCGTGACTGAGGTCGGCCACGACAAGCTCGGCCACCGAGGGAGATGAGGCCATGTGCGGCGGCCGAGCTTGTCGTGGCCGCGTATGAGAATTGGAAACGCAACGATAAAAAAGGGCTCTACTCGAGCCCTTTTTCTTTCATTTTCCTGAACTCCCTGAACCTCCGGGTCATGGCCATCCCGAAGCCAACCATGAGCACGAGCGTGCCGAGCCAAAGCACATTGATCAGTGGCTTCTCCATGGCCTTGATGATGATCCAGTCTTTCTGACGGGAGCTGATGCCGATGGCAAATCTCCCCTGGTCAGGGTGAATGTTCTGGAGCGTTAACCGCACGCCGAGGTCGCGGATCTCATAGGGGATCCGGGCGACCATGCGGTTGCGAATGACAAAGATCGGCTCGGCGATGTAATCCTGGTATTCACCTTTCACACGGATGATTCCCTTTACCACCACGTCGGCGGAGTCCAGCTGCACGTTTCCGATGGAATAGATCCGCTGTGCGTCCTCAAGGACGGCCACATAATCATTGACAAAAAACGCTTCGTTCGGCGCGACAAGGATTTCCTCCATTTCCGACCACTCCACCTTTTCGTGGTCCATGAGGTCCATAACATGGGCGTAGAGATCTTTGGTCAGGTCGCGTTTGATATCCGGAGAAGCGGCCATGCCCATGTTGGGATTGTCCTGCACACGTGGGTAAAGGGTGTGCTTTTTTCCTTCAGGATTCACAAGTTCAATTTCGTAATACCGGTTCTCCGGAAAGATCTCGAAGGTGTCTTTTGCGCTGTACAGCTTGTCGCCGTCGTACCAGATATCGTTTTTGGCAACCACGAGGTAGGGATCTTCCGTAAAGTCCACATCGTTCGGGTTCACATACCCCGCTTTGTCGCGCGGCTCCAGCCGTTCCCCTTTGTACTCAATGCGATATTCCGCCATCTGGGCGGGCTCATTGATGAACAGCAAGAGGTTGTCGCGGTTGAACTCTTCACTCGCCTCCTTGTTGTAGAGCAGGCCGGTATTGTTCAATGAAACGATCTTCGAGTACCCCGAAGAAAAAAGCATCCCGACCAGCATCAATCCGACGCCAATGTGTGCAACGGCACCTCCGGACAGGCCCGGACTGGAGCGGATCAGGGAGATCAGGATCTTTCCGTTGGCCACGATCGTGAAGATTCCCGCCAGCAGGATGGTGATGTACGCCGGTTTGCGAATCACCGACGCGTCATGACCCAACACGATCACCTGAAGGAACAGCACAAAGACGATAAGGGTGATCAGCAGGGGTGTCAGGAGTTCCTTTTGCAGGCGTTTCCAATCCATCTTCCTCCACCAGAAAAACTGGCCTACGGCAGAGAGCAGGGCAACGCCGACGGCAAACCAAAGTTGATAATCGGTGAAAGCCCGGTTGGTATCGCCCGAGATCGCCAGGCTGGAGGAACCGCCGAGGTTGTTGACAATGGCGTTCCAGACGGGATAGGACGTAGGAATGATTACCTGGAAACCCATGAAGCAGAGTACGAGCACGCCAACGAACACCCAGAATTCCCTTGACCAGGTCGCCACCTCCTTTTCGGTTGAAGGGATCTGTCGCCAGTTTGCGGCGGCCAGCGCAATGCCTACCACCAGGAAAAATAGCAGATACAGCAAGAGCTGCCCGGAGAGTCCGAGGTCTGTAAACGAGTGAACGGATGCGTCGCCGAGTATCCCGCTGCGGGTGAGAAATGTGGAGTAAAGGATGAGGATAAATACGCTGATCACAAGAATGATCGACGCCTTCAGCGCCGTCTCGCTGTTCCTGTAGGTGATCATGGTATGGATCGACCCGATCAATATCAGCCATGGAACGTACACGGCGTTCTCCACCGGGTCCCAGTTCCAATAACCGCCAAAGTTGAGGGTTTCATACGCCCAGTAGCCGCCCATGAGGATACCAAGGCCCAGCACGGCGCCCGCAAAGAGCGACCAGGGTAAGGCAGGCCGCACCCATTCGCGGTATTTTTTCAGCCATAAACCCGCAATGCAAAACGAGAAGGGAACGAGGGTGGCGGCAAAACCCAGGAACAACGTCGGCGGGTGAATCACCATCCAGTAGTTCTGAAGAAGCGGGTTAAGACCCCTGCCATCCTCTGGAATGAATTCCGGGTCGCTCCGGAAAATGGGGGCATCCTGCATCGCATCGCGCAACAGGATAAAAGGAGAACTGCCGATCCTGAAGTCGATCAGGGGCAGCACGACACCGAGGATCATGGACGCCAGAAATGCCTGCACGGTGGCGAAAACCGTCATCACCGGGGCTTCCCAAAACCGGTTCGTGTGGATGAGGACCAGGCCCAGCACGGCATGCCAGAACATCCAGAGGAGGAAACTGCCCTCCTGTCCGTTCCAAAACGTGGAGATCAGGTAATGGGAAGGAAGTTTTTTGTCGGAATAGCTGTACGCGTAATGGTACTCGAAGTAGTGATTCGCGATGATGACGAACAGCACCACGCAGATGCCCAGAACCGACGCGGCGTGGATGTAAAAGGCCACCTTGCCATTTTGCTTCCAGGCTGACTGCCGGGCGATGTCGGGCAACGATGTCGCGCGGAAGTAGGAGAAGGCCGATGCAAGGGCAGCGACGAACGAGGTAATGACAAAAAAATGACCGAGATCTCCGATGAGGTAATGCATCATTCGAGGTACGAATTACGAGGAACGCGCGCTCGCAAGATACCCTGCGGGGCGTAGCGAGGACTACGATCGAGGTGTAGCTTGGCCAACGCTTAGATTTTAACCTGTTCTTCCTGGTACTTTGAAGGGCATTTTAACAGGATCTTTGACGCGTGGAACACGTCACCCTCGTAGCTGCCGATCACGACCACCTTTTCAGACTTGGTAAAATCCTGGGGCATCGGCTCGCCGTAGAGCACCTTCTGCTCCCTGCCGTTGTCATCCACCATGAGAAAAGAGAATGAAACCTTGTCCAGGCCGGGCTCAATACCAACAATCTCCCCTGCGGCATCTTTCTTGAGTTCCCCGACCACGTGGATCTCCTTTTTGCTGCCGGAGGAAGCCAGTTGGTAGGCTTCTGAAAAACTGACATAGCTGCTCGCGTCGCCGGTGGTGGAAATGAGAATACCCACCGCCGCTGCGATGACGATGATGGCAAGGACGTGCGATGTTTTCATGATTTCGTAGGTTTGGGCAACAGGTCCATCAGGAGAACGGATTCGCCCCTGATTTGGTTTGCTGCAATTCTTCTAACTTTTTCTCCAGCCTGCTGAGCTTGCGGTCCGTAAGGAACAGGTACGTGACCAGTCCGGCGAGCACGATCAGGATCATGATCACGAGGACGTATATTTTTCCGTCGGACCGGAGGGCGTCCGCCATCTCGACTTCCTGGGCGAGTGCAGGCATGGCCACCCCAGTGCACAACATCAGCAGGCAAAATTTAAGAAAGCTTTTCATGTTCAAGTTCCGAGATTTTTTCCTTCATATTTCTGTATCGGATACGCTGTAAAGCGATCCATGTTCCGATGATAAACCACCCGAGAATCGCCGGGTAAAAGACCAGCCGCATCCGGCTGTCGAGGTCGTACGCGTTGAAGCCGGGATTGCCGCCGCTCCCCGGGTGCATGGAGTCCGTAAGCCGGGGAATAATGAATAACAGGGGCACCATCGCCGCGAAAGCGAAGATGTTGTACACCGCGCTCAGCCGCGCCCGTTGCTCGATGTTGTCAACGGAACCCCTGAGGACGAAATAAGCCAGGTAGACCAGCAGGGCGATGGCCGCAGAATTCTGCTTCGGATCGCCATGCCAGGGCGATCCCCAGGTATAGTTAGCCCAAAGCATGCCGGTAAGCATGCCCAGGATTCCGAACACCAGTCCGGCGTTGGCGAACTCCACGGACTTCCGGTCGGTTTCCGCGGTCGGTTTTCGCAGGTAAACGATGGCGAAATAGAGCGACACCGAAAATAGAAAAACCATCCCGAACCACATCGGGACGTGGAAATACAGTGCGCGAACGGTTTCGTTGAGGATATCGAGCCGGGGTACCGGTAAGAGCATGCCCGCCGTGTGCACGTAAACGAGCAGCAATACCCCAGTTATCTTCAACCATGTTTTCATAGGCATTATCAGCGGGCCAGGAGGCACCCTTAGCTGCGCCAAATATAAGGGAAGAGGAGGTATGCGAGCGCCCCCGAAATGCAATTAATTGCCACAAGGTTCAGCAACTCATCGTAACTGGCTGAACGGTCCAGGCCATCGAGGACATTCTTCGTGATCTTTATCGCCATGAGCAGTAAACCGACCACAACGGGGAAGCTCAGCACCGCCATCAGCACGGCGCCGTTGTTCGCTTTCGCGGAAATTCCCGAGATCAGACTCAGCGAAGCGGAAAAACCGATGCTCGTGAGGGCGAGCGTAAGCATGAACAGGGCGACATCCTCCACCGGATTAGAGATAAACACAGAGAAGAAAATGTAACCCGCAAACGACAACACGAAACATAAGATCGTGTTGTAGATGATTTTTGAAATAATGATCGCCTGGGGCGTAGCAACGGAATAGTAGTAGATCGAGAGACCCTTCTTTTCGCCGATAAAACTCTTGGCTACGGAATTGATAACCGAAAAGAGCATGGTCAGCCAAAAGAGGGCCGCCCAGGTGATCTCATTGATGGTCGCCTGCCGTAAACGGAAGGTGAGGTAGCAGATGAACGTGAGGCTGAGCAAATAGAGGCCGATGCCCGCGATGACCGATTTCTTTCTCAGTTCGAGGGTGAGTTCCTTGGCGATCAGGATTTTAACGGCGTTATACAATCGTGGGTTTGTCGTCACAATATAAACATAACCACTTAATCTGTCAGTATAACCTATACCAGCCGTTTCGGAATGCGTGCTTACGCTTAAGCAATGAAATCTTGTCAGCGTACCCCGGCGGGGAAGTTTTTGCGATATTGAAACTAGTCCAAAAAATTCGCGATTTTTGCGCGGTTGTCAACAGGCCGACTTTGTTAAGCATGAGTATGAAGGAAATAAGAATGGTGGATCTGCAGACGCAGTATCAACGAATAAAGGGTGAAATTGATAAAGCTATTCAGCAAGTGGTGTCCTCATCGAGCTTCATACAGGGGCCGGAGGTAAAGGGGTTTGCCGACGCCCTGGGCACGTATTTGGGTGATGTAAACGTGATCCCTTGTGGCAATGGGACCGACGCCCTCCAGATCGCGATGATGGCGCTGGAATTACAACCCGGCGATGAAGTGATCGTACCGGTTCACACCTATGTGGCTACCGCCGAAGTGATTGCCCTGCTGCGACTGGTACCGGTGTTCGTGGACGTCGATCCCAACACATTCAATATCGACGTTAGCCGCGTCGAAGAAAGGATCAACCCCCGGACCAGGGCCATTGTCCCCGTTCACTTGTACGGACAATGTTGTGACATGGAGCCGCTGATAGCCATTGCCGCCAGACACAACCTGCATGTGATCGAAGATACGGCGCAAGCCCTGGGCGCCGAGTATTTATTTTCTGATGGAACCCGGAAACGCGCCGGCACCATCGGCACCATCGGGACAACCTCCTTCTTCCCATCAAAGAACCTCGGCTGTTATGGCGATGGCGGGGCTGTTGTCTGCCATGATCGGGGCTTGAGCAACAAGGTCCGCATGATTGCCAACCACGGCCAAAGCGAAAAGTATCGCCATGACCTGATCGGCGTTAACAGTCGGCTGGACACCCTGCAGGCGGCCATTTTGAACGTCAAACTAAAACACCTTGACGATTACACCGAACGCCGCAGGCGAGCAGCGGAATACTATGACCGGGTGCTCGCCGGCATCAAAGGGGTGCGCACCCCATATCGTCAAAAAAATTCGACGCACGTTTTTCATCAATACACCCTGTGCGTGGAACGCCGCGATGATCTCAAGGCTTTTCTCGGACGGCATGGCATTCCATCGGTTATTTACTACCCCATTCCACTCCACCTTCAAAACGCCTACCGCGACGGAATTCACAAAGAGGGGGCGTTCCCGGTAACCGAGGAACTCTCGCGGTCAGTGCTCTCTTTGCCGATTCATACGGAGATGACTGAAGAAGAGCTTGCGTTTATTTGCGACACGATAAGAAACTTTTACAATGGCTGAGGAAATTAACTACCACGCGCATCCAACAGCGGTGATCGACGAAGGTTGCATGATTGGGCAGGGCACGAAAATATGGCATTTTTCGCATGTCATGGCCGGATGCGTAATCGGCGACAACTGCAACCTCGGACAAAATGTCGTCGTATCGCCACAGGTGGTTCTCGGAAACAACGTGAAGATCCAGAACAACGTCTCTATCTACACGGGTGTAGTCTGTGAGGATGACGTTTTTTTGGGCCCCTCAATGGTCTTTACCAACGTCATCAACCCGCGGAGCGCGGTCAACCGACGGGGACAATACGCAAAGACCCTCGTCAAACAGGGTGCGTCCATTGGGGCTAATGCAACCATCGTCTGCGGACATACGATTGGCAAATATGCCCTCATCGGAGCAGGTGCGGTCGTTACGAAAGACATTCCGGACTATGCGCTCGTTATCGGCAACCCGGCCCGGCGAACCGGATGGGTCAGCGAGTATGGGCACAAGCTGGAATTCGACGCCGATGGACTGGCCAAGTGCCCGGAGAGTGGCCAACTTTATCGATTGACGGAAGGACAGGTTGCAAGGATTGAGTAGGCTGGAATCCCCTCGTCAAATTGGAGGAATCTCGTTTATTCATAAATTTGCGATCTCTTAAGGAATTATAGCTCGCCCCGAACGATTGACATGCCCATTGATGAAGAATTTCGCTCCGATTGGCGTAGCGGGATTTGGCGTCCCTGCCAGAAATGTCCTGGTAAACAAGACATAAACTAAAGTAAACAGAAGCAAAGTGGAAAAAATAGGTATTATCGGTCTTGGCTATGTAGGCCTTCCTCTGGCCGTGGAATTTGGAAAATCCTTTGAGGTCATGGGATTCGACATCAATAAAGAGCGGATCGAAGAATTGCAGAAGGGGATTGATCGCACCTGTGAGGTGGATGACCCTGAACTGAAAGCAGCTACTAAGCTCAAATTCACAGATGACATCAAAGATTTAAGTGACGTCAATTATTTCATTGTCACCGTGCCGACGCCGGTCGACGAGTATAAAAAACCCGACCTCCGGCCCCTGGAAAGTGCCAGCCGTACGGTTGGAACGGTTCTGACGAAAGGGGACATTGTCATTTATGAATCCACTGTATACCCAGGCTGCACGGAGGAAGTATGCGTGCCTATCCTTGAGCGGGTTAGCGGATTGAAGTTCAACCTTGACTTCTTCGCTGGGTATTCGCCGGAACGCATAAACCCCGGGGACAAGGAGCACCGCGTGGCTACCATTAAGAAAGTCACAAGCGGAAGCACCCCCGACATTGCCGAAAGGGTGGATCAGTTATACAGGCGAATCATTGGCGCAGGCACACACAAGGCCTCATCCATCAAGGTGGCCGAAGCAGCCAAGGTCATCGAGAACTCTCAGCGCGACATCAACATTGCATTTGTCAATGAGCTTTCGTTGATTTTTGAGCGAATGAACATTGACACCCATGAGGTCCTCGAAGCGGCCGGCACAAAATGGAACTTCCTTCCCTTCCGGCCGGGGTTGGTCGGCGGCCACTGCATCGGTGTGGACCCTTATTATCTTACGCACAAGGCAGAGAGTGTCGGTTACAGGCCCGAGGTGATCCTTTCCGGTAGGCGTATCAACGACAACATGGGCATACACATCGCGAATACAGTGATCAAGCTGATGGCGAGAAACAATGTACCGATCAACAAGGCTAATGTATTGATGCTGGGCATAACTTTTAAGGAAAATTGCCCGGATATCCGGAACAGCCGTGTGGTCGATGTCATCGCGGAACTCAGGAGCTATGGTACGAACGTTGAAATCTACGACCCGCATGCCAGCGTTGAGGAAGTAAAGCACGAGTATGGGCTCGATATGATTTCTTCGCCTGACAAGCGCTATGACGCCATCGTCGCGGCGGTGAGCCATGATGAATTCCGACAGCTTGATTGGAAATCGTTAATGCACGGCCACACGGTGATTTATGATGTAAAGGGAAGTCTGGACAAGAAGATGGTAACGGCGCGACTTTGATAAAATGGGACTACGAACACTGGTTACGGGTGGCGCGGGATATATTGGCGCCCACACTGCCGCCGAATTGATTGCCGGCGGTCACGAGGTGGTTATCATTGACAATCTTTCAAGAAGCGATGAAACGTTGTTGAGGGGTTTAGAGCAACTAACGGGTTCAAAGCCCAACTTCCACAAGGGCGATTGCAGCGACCGGGTGTTTCTGGAAAAGGTTTTTATAGAACAAGGCCCGTTCGACACTGTGCTTCATTTTGCTGCTTTTAAATCGGTAGGGGAGTCGGTCCGGGAGCCGTTGTTGTACTATCGAAACAATGTAGATTCACTGCTGGTGCTGCTGGAAGTAATGAAAGAACAAGGTGTCAGGAATCTAATCTTTTCTTCGTCGTGCACCGTGTACGGGCAGCCCGATCAGATCCCGGTGGATGAAAGTGCGCCGTTCAAGCGTGCGGTATCGCCGTATGGGGCGACCAAACAGGTGTGCGAGCGAATTTTAGAGGATGTTTACCCACAAGGGTTCCGGGTCGTATCGCTTCGGTATTTCAATCCAATAGGCGCTCATCCCTCGGCTCTAATGGGTGAATTGCCGATTGGTGTCCCAAACAATCTTGTTCCGTATATTACTCAAACAGCCGCCGGATTGCGGGAAGTATTAACGATTTTCGGTAGCGACTATTCCACCCCGGATGGCACTTGTATCCGAGATTTTATTCATGTGGTCGATGTCGCTCGTGCCCATTGCGAGGCCATGGAATTTTTGCAGAAAACGAGAAGTGACTCGTACCTGGGCGCGTTCAATCTAGGAACAGGAAGAGGATGCTCGGTGATGGAACTGATCAAGGAGTTCATTGACGCGACGGGCGAAAATATTTCTATCGAGATAGGCGCAAGAAGACCTGGCGACGTGGACCGAATCTTCGCAAATCCGGAAAAAGCAATGAAGAAATTTGATTGGGAACCGAAATATTCAATCCGAGATTCGCTAGTTCACGGATGGGCTTGGGAGAAACGGCTACACCGGAGCCGGAAAAGGTAGAGTTACTTTTGATCCGCGTATAGTCTGAATGCGTTTCTCTTGACGGGTATCTTCGCCAAAACCTTGTCAAATTCCCACACACCGATAATTACATAACCCAGAATCCACGAGGCAATCAAGGCAACCACAAGAATCTCGCCCAGACTAGCGCTCTCCGGCTCTCGGAATGTAGTAAAGCCATCAACAAGTTCAAAATCGGAATTTAAAAAGAGACTACGATTTATTGCCTGAATCTGGTCGTAAATGACCAGATCCTGATCAAACACCGCAAGCGGGCTGACCCCTTGCTCATCACCAAGGAAAACGTTTCCAGAACCGCGCGCGGCCGTTGGGAAGGCCGCATAGTTGTTGAAAATGACTTTCTTTAGGCTATCGAGTTTTCTAGACTCGGACAGAAGCTTCTCCTTCCGGTTGTCCATCAACCGCCGTCCGATCTCAATTCGACGACTGATATAGTCCATGTCCCTGAAATAATTGACCATTGCGTCTTGGAGCGGTCTTATGATATCCGGATTATAGACATAGACAGAGATCTCATAGGCGTTCTTATTCACGTATGCCAGCTTCTCAATGACTTCCGTAACGATTTCCTCTTGGCCATCCGCAATATTTGTCAGTTGTTCGCGCAAAACCTCCATTTCGACGATGTCGTCTTCTG
Source organism: uncultured Roseivirgaceae bacterium (assembly GCA_964551035.1). Classification (GTDB taxonomy): domain Bacteria; phylum Bacteroidota; class Bacteroidia; order Cytophagales; family Cyclobacteriaceae; genus Chryseosolibacter. Next base: position 62,086 of record CAZKBK010000006.1, read on the forward strand.
AAACAAAAGGGTTGAATTCAAACTTTCTAATGTTCTCCGCAGTAGCAAGGTCAATCTTAAGGAAGTCAGCGAGGCCTTCCTTTGTGGATTCGTCTGTCAACAAATTCATCTTGACAATTGCATTCTGGATTACCTGCGTGTTTAGGTAGTCACAGTTCAGCACTAAGGTTGACTTGTAGAACTTCTTTTTGAGGACTTCGGAATACAAAACGCCAATCGCCAATCCTGCGACGATTATTGCGGCAAAGAACCGGCGGTTGAAGACCATTAGGTTCCTTAAAATGGCAAAAAAGTATAATATAGACCACAAGAAACTCCTTGCCCCCCTTCCGATCGCCCGAAATACAGAATTCAAGTCAACTTCTTCAGACGTTTCCGAATTTTTTTTTGCTTCGTCCATAAAAGGCGTTATTGTGCGAAGCAAAAGTAATACAGAATTTGAATATTCTTCATAATTTCGCGTTCCTTTTCGGCGGCAACGGGCGTAATAGTAAAGTGCAGTGGCGCGACTGGTCTTTGTGACAGACGGAGGAACGGGCCTTGTTTTTTGGTTCTCATCACGAAATAGAATTTGGAGCAGGACCGACCTGTCTTAATTACTTAAAGTTCTATTTTAGTTCCTCGCAACTCGCCTTGATCACTTAGGAGCTTATGATGAAAATGGAGTTTGGCGCTTTCCCTATCGCGAAAGCCTTTAAAATGAAGACGTAAAGAAAGAGAAAACTATATATGAAGAACTTCGCACTAATTGGAGCGGCGGGATTTGTCGCTCCTCGACACTTGAGGGCCATAAAAGATACAGGCAACACGCTAATTGCTGCTGTCGATAAGCATGACAATGTTGGAATTCTTGACTCATACTTTCCCGACGCTGCCTTTTTTACCGAATTCGAACGTTTCGATCGCCACTTGGAAAAAAAGCGACGGGACGGCCAGTCGGTCGAGTATGTGAGTATCTGCAGCCCGAATTACTTGCATGATGCACACATACGTTTTGCATTGCGGCAGCACGCAAATGCAATTTGTGAGAAGCCCCTCGTACTGAACCCATGGAACCTCGTGGCCTTGGAAGAGATTGAAAAGGAGACTGGAAAAAAGATATATAACGTCCTTCAACTGCGGCTCCATCCCAGCATTCAAAAGCTAAGGGAGGAGGTGATGAAGGGACCTAAGGACAAGATTTATGATGTTGACTTGACCTACATTACATCGCGAGGTCACTGGTATTATCATAGCTGGAAAGGGGACGCTTCCAAGTCCGGTGGCATTGCAACAAACATCGGCGTACACTTTTTTGACATGCTGGCTTGGATTTTTGGAGACGTAAAACTTAACGTGGTTCATCGAACTCAACCAGACATGAGCGCCGGATTCCTTCAGTTCGAAAGGGCGCGCGTCCGCTGGTTCCTGAGCATTAATTACGACCACCTACCCGCCGAAATTAAGCGCAGCGCCGGTAGGACCTACCGATCTATTCGGATTGAAACAAACGAAATTGAGTTCAGCGGAGGCTTTACAGATTTACATACCCTGACATACCAAAAAATTCTCGAAGGGGATGGATTTACCCTAAATGATGCGAAGAAAAGCATCGAAATTGTTCACTCCATTCGAAACCAGCAACCAAGCAGTACCACGACAGATAGTCACCCCTTCGTCAAATGAGATTGTCTGATTTCGAGAAAAACGTCCTGAAGCTCTCAGGTGGTACCTTTTTTGCACAACTTCTTTCACTCGCAGTTCTTCCTTTAATTTCCCGCCTTTATACGCCTGAGGAATTTGGTTTCTTGACGCTGGTCATGGTGTCCATGAATTTTCTTGCGATGATCTATCCGATGAAATACGATCAGGCAATTATTCTGCCCCCTAGGCAAGAAGAAGCAGTAAACATCGTCTTCGGCTGCTTTGCACTGGCTTGCTTATTCTCGCTTGGAGCAACGATTCTCTTTTTGTGCGGCGCCTTGGACTTTACGATTGATGGCTATTCCAGGTTCATCGTACTTTGGTACCTCGTTCCTATTGCCGCTTTGTCTCAATCGTGCATCCTGATTCTTCAAAACTGGCACTACAGACGCAGAGAGTTCGGCAAAGTATCCGTGCTCAAAGCAACTGACGCGCTTACCTTCACCGCGCTGTCAACTGGATTTGGCATCCTCAACCTCAGTCCTGGTCTCATCATTGCTCGTTTTGCTTCGCAGGTACTTCCCGCTGCCATCATGCTAAAACGCTTTTTGTTTGAAGTAAAGCATCAGCCGCTTTCGCTTTCCGGCATTATACGCACGCTAAAGCAGTATCGGGATTTCCCATTGTTCCTTCTTTCGGGAAGTATACTTGGCAAAGGCGCTCTTGAAATGAACATGTTCCTATATAGCTATTTTTTTGGCAACAAGGAAGTTGGGTTAATCGGTTTCTGCACACGAGTCCTTGCAATTCCAATCGGTGTGGTGACGCTCTCCGTTGGAAATGTCTTTAAAGAGCAAGCGGCCAGAGAAATCAGCGAAACAGGTACATGCAAGTCAACATTCCTTTCAACCGTTAAAAAACTCGCTGTTATTTCGGTTGTGCCGTTTGGAGTACTCTTCATTTTTGGTAGCGAAATCTTCCGTGTTGTATTTGGTGCCGAGTGGTCAACATCGGGCGCGTATGCAGAGATACTTGCCCCGAGCCTGTTTCTCCAATTCATCGCAAGCCCGGTTTCAACGATATTTTTGATAAGAGAAGCACAAAGGAGATATTTTGTATGGCAAGCGCTCTTTTTCGTTCTTGCGTTTGCCTCGATCATTCTCGGTGCGGCCTATGGCGATACTGCGCTTTCGCTGTTGCTTTTTTCCCTAACGACCGGAATAATGTACTCGATTAATCTGTTTTTGTCCTTCAAGCTGTCCATTGCAAAATGAAGAAATACGCGAAACACCTGCTTTACCTCGCTATAATAAGTATTGTAGGGGGCATCATTCTTAGTGATTTTACAGAGCCAATTTCCGAACGATTTTCTATGCGCGTGATGACTTTCCTCAAGCACGGCACTTTTAAACCTCACGATCTGGACGATGAAAATATCCCTCGCCTTCTATACACTCAACTCAATGAAAAAAGGTACTATTATAACCCGGTATACATCGGCGTGTATGCCCTGCATTACTACGACACATGGCTTGAGAATGGAGAAAATGACTATTTTTTGGAGTTCTATCATTTATTTCCTGATGACCAAGAACCCTTGCAGTCATTTCTCAATGCAGCAGACTGGTATCGCGCCAACATTGTGATCATTGAGCAGGATTCAATCAGGTACGGTGTTTATAAGTACGATTTCGAGTGGCCCGACTACGGCTTGGAAAAGGGATGGGTTTCAGGGATGGCCCAAGGACTTGCTGTGCAAGTGTTACTACGAGCCTATGATGTCACTTCCGACGAGGAGTATCTCGCCACAGCAAAGTTGGCAGCCAATGCCTTCTTTGTTGAAGTGGCTAAAGGCGGTGTAACGCTAAAAGAGTCTCACGAAGCATGGTGGTTTGAAGAGTATGCGTCTAAAAAAGGAAATCATTCTTTTGTGCTCAATGGGATGTGCCATGCCCTTATTGCGCTAGGCGAATTGGCATCATATGATCGGACTTATCGATTTCCTCTGCAAAAGGGCTTAAAATCGTTAGTTTCCAGCCTTGACCTCTATTACAACGGTTGGTGGTCCTCTTACGACCGGATTGGAACCCTCGCCAAATACAAATATCACCGGGTGAATATAAATCTTGTACGATATCTGTACAGCAAATACGGCAGGAGGGAACTCCTCGTGTATCGAACTTGGAACAGCCGGTCGCCACATTTTTTTCTCCGCGAATTCATTTATCAGTCACCAAACTACTTGGATTTCGCAATTTTGATCCTTAACGTCGGTTTCATTGCGATAGTTGGTTTAGTTATCTTTGCGGCCCTGAACATGCATCACAAGCCATAATCGATGTCTCCTCGTCTCATATATGTCGTGGCCAATGTCGTGTTGATTTTCTTCCTGTACTGGCAGATCACGTTTATTATCTTCCCGGAAGTCGGCCACGCGTATCCTTTTTATGAGCCCGGGGAGCGTAGCACTTTCATTAGCCTTATTGGCGTAGTGCTTGCCCTTTCGCCCTCGCTCATGATCCGGCTAAAATCTGAAGTCCTTTCAGAAGTCATTCTTGGAATTCTTTACCCGATGCTCTATATACCGTCGGTTTTCTATTTATTCTACGTCGGCCGGATAAATGCCCCTGTGAAGGTTTTGGTTGGGTTGACCATGGCCGCAATCTTCATCGGTTTGATAATACTTAACAGCCGACTCCCTATGTTGAAGCTAGCAAACCCAAAACCTAGCATCAATCCTGGAATACTGATTTTTGCTTCTTTGGTCCTGTTTGTCGCAATATTGATCAAACTCGGATTGCCGCAGGGCTGGGTAGACATAGCTGACGTATATAGCCAGCGCGATATATATAAGGAAACGTTGGATGATAGTAGCGGCATTTGGTCCTATGTCATGATTTGGACGTCATATGTTATTGTACCCTTCTTGCTTAGTTACAGCTTAGTTAAGAAGAACTTTTTAGTTGGTTGCCTGGCATGCTTAATGCAACTGACGATTTACTTGCATTCGGGCTTAAAAAGTGTTGCTTTTTCTCTTCTTATTATCGTCGGCACCTACTTCGCACTGAAATTTGTTAAACGTATTGCATACACCTGGACCCTTGCAATCTGCGGATTATTCGCGGTCTCAAATTTGCTTTACTACACTTTTCACTTCAAATTTCCTGCTTTACATTTCGTGCGCCGGATGTTTATTACCCCAGGCGTTCATTTTAGTCTATTTGTGGAATTTTTTGAGGAGCACAGATATTACATATTTTCCCATAGCATCCTATCGTCGTTTGTGTTAGATCGATATGACCTGTCGCCCCCGCACGAAATAGCGAAAGCGTACTATCCATCTGAGGAGACTTCGGCTAACGCGAATATCTTTGGTGATGCATACGCCAATCTGGGGATTCCCGGGATGTTCGCAATTGCGCTACTTTTTCTCGTGGTCCTTAGAGTACTAGATACGGTGACAAAAGGCGTTCCTCTCGCATTCTTATTACCCTCATCGTTCTCACTTATATACGCCCTTTCGAACAGTGCAATGTTGACCATTCTACTTTCCTACGGGCTGTTTCTATATATCGTCCTTGTCTATCTCACGCGGCCGGCTCTTCAAAGACTATGATCCTGACGAGACAAAGATTGAATAGCCTTTTTGTCGATAGCTTGTGCTTGCTTGCATTTGCGATGCCGTTCTATCGGAAAGTGAGCACCTGGTCTCTCGTCCTTGTGGTAGCAATCTTTCTTGTCCGCGTATTGGTTATCAGACCCCGAATCAAATTTCCAGTATTGCCTCTAATGGGGCTTATCTTTTTTGCGGTAGCAATTGTAGGACTAGTGCATACGCAAAACCTAAGGCTTGGCTTTTTTGAGATTGAAAAGAGGCTCGGGCTCGCGATTTTTCCCATCATATTCCTTTTTACGGAAATTACTATACCAAGAAAACCCGTTTTAAAAGCTCTTGTGTATGGTTGTGCCGTCACGAGTGGATTATGTTTGGTCAATGCCCTGGTTCAGTCTATTGAAATTGTCGGCGGCCACATCTCCTTCTTTCCTGCGGTTTTAAACAAAGATTTATCGTTCGTCGAGAGTATTACCAACGGAGGCAACAGGTTTTTCGGAGAATCCCTTTCAATTTTTGTTTCCCCCATCTATTTCGCAATGTACATAAACCTCTCCATCATCGCGATTACATACTACGGTTGCAAAAGAGGTTTAAACCGATACCACCTTTTTGGCATCGGCTACTTTTTGGTGGTCTTGTTTCTTTTGTCCTCAAAACTTGGCTTACTCACAATACTGGTATTCTCCATTGCCATTCCATTTTTTTTGAAGGGTCGACTACCAGCCCGAGCGAAGATGGGGGTCGGACTTTTCTTCATCCTTCTTCTTGTTGCAACCTTGACTAATCCAAGAATACAGTCAGTCTTCCACGAATACATGTCAGGAAAACTGAGTCTTGAGAAGAAGACCGGATACATCACGAGTACTCCCTTACGATTGATGACGTGGTCGGCAAGTATCTCAATCATTGAAAGGCACCCGATAACTGGCGTAGGGACGGGCGATATGGAGGATGAAATGTACGCAACCTACCGAACACTCGGCTTTATGACGGCCCTTAAGATGGAATTAAATTGTCACAACCAATTTTTCGAGGAAATAGGCCGTTTCGGATTCCTTTTGGGAATTGTGCTTCCGGTAATGCTAATTTCAGGATTCTATTTTGCCCTTCGGCTTGGGAATATTTTAGGGGTCTCCTTTCTCATTTTGATTACAATTAATCTTCTGTTCGAGTCGGCGCTGGAACGATTCAACGGTGTGGTATTCTTTTCGCTTTTCTTTAATCTCTTAATGCAAGACAAACGATCCAACCTCGATCACGATGTATAACGACCCAACTATTTGCCACATTACCTCGGTGCATTATCGTTATGACACTCGCATTTTCCTAAAGGAATGTGCTAGTCTAGCGCAGCATTTCCCACGCGTGAATTTGATCGTTGCCGACGGACTCGGAGATGAAGTAAAGAACAATATTCGAGTAATTGACGTGGGTCCAAAACCCAAAAATAAGTTGCTAAGATTTATACGGACGCCGTTAAAAATCTACCGAAAGGTCAGGGAATTGAATCCTGAGATTGTCCATTTTCATGATCCTGAGTTATTGCCATATGCGCTACTTATGCGCCGCCGTGCGCGAGTTATTTACGATGCTCATGAGGACTTTCCTAAGCAGGTCTTCAGTAAATCCTATATCAAACGATCGTGGAAACCAATCATTAGCCGATTTTCAGAATGGTTTGAGACCTTTGTCGCTAAACGTATTTCAGGCGTGATTGTCGCACTCCCGAAAATGAAACTGCGATTTCGGCAACTTGGAGTCGTCACGGAGAACATCAATAACTACCCACGGATTGGGGAACTTGCAAGTCATTCCGCCGACGCAAAAAAGGAGAGAGCTGTCGCATACGTTGGCATAATCTCCGACATTCGTGGATCCGAGTTCTTAATCCGTGCGCTGCAAATTTGTAAGGTAAAATTGTACCTCGCTGGTGACTATGAAAGTGACGCATTTCGGAATAAACTGATTCAGATGGAGGGCTGGAAGTATGTTGAAGAACTTGGCAAGATTTCGCGGAGCCAAATGGCGGCGGTGCTAGGAAAGGCTTCTGCAGGAATAGTAACATTCCTGAACTTGCCCAACCACTATGAAGCGCAACCCAATAAGCTTTTTGAATATATGTCCGCCGGCATTCCAGTCATTTCTTCCAATTTCCCTTTGTGGATGTCAATCGTCGAGGGCAACAACTGTGGAATCTGTGTGGAGCCCACGTCACCTGAAGCGATCGCCCAAGCAATAACGCGCATCGTGTCGGACGTGGAAAATGCATATCACATGGGATTGAACGGTCTCAAAGCTGTTCATGAGCACTACAACTGGGAAGCCGAGCGAGTTAAATTGATTTCGTTCTATGAGAAAATTTTGAGCCATAATGCATAAACTAATAACAATTATCGGAGCTAGGCCTCAATTCATAAAGGCTTCCATGGTTTCCATCGCACTCAGAAGATTTAGAAGCATCGAAGAGGTGATCATTCACACTGGCCAGCACTTTGATGATAATATGTCATCTGTCTTTTTTGACGAACTCCACATCCCCAAGCCGAAATTTAATCTTGACATTAATGGCGGTGGTCATGGACAGATGACGGGAAGGATGATGGAGAAACTTGAAGCTATTATGATCGATGAAAAACCGGAGCTGGTCTTAGTGTACGGCGACACCAACAGTACCCTCGCAGGCGCATTGGCAGCAAAAAAATTGAGGATTCCGGTTGCACACGTCGAATCCGGCTTGCGCAGCTTTAATATTAGCATGCCTGAGGAAATTAATCGGATATTAACTGATCGCCTAAGCGATCTTTTGTTTTGCCCCACGCAACATGCCATTGACAATCTCCGCGCTGAGGGCTTCCCTCACAAAGGCTCAAAAGTACTGAAAACGGGCGACGTGATGCTCGACGCAGCCATTTACTTCAGCAATGCGCGGCCGAAGGACTTCCGCGGTGACCGGCATGGAGAATATGCTTTATGCACCGTCCACCGTGCCGAAAACACCGACGACCCTAATCGTCTCGAGGGCATAATCAACGCCCTAAACGTCATTAACCAAGAACTTGAAATTGTTATGCCCCTCCATCCAAGAACCCGGGCAATTCTCACCAAACGAAACATAAAGGTCCATTTTAAGTTGATCGATCCGCTGGGCTATTTAGACATGCTTTCCGCAATCTCTAACGCTCGTCTGGTATTCACAGATAGCGGCGGGCTGCAGAAGGAAGCGTATTTTTTTAAGAAACCCTGCGTTACCCTGCGCGATGAGACTGAATGGATCGAGCTCGTTAAGCTTGGTTACAATGTGCTGGCTGGCGCGGATTACCATAAAATCGTCAAGAGTTACAACCAATTCAAACACAAAAAGGTCCCGCTGAGAACAAATATTTACGGTAACGGGAAAACGAGCCATCAAATTGTCAAACACTTGCATACATTCTTGACAAAGGGAGCCAGGCTGCGGTAGGGATCAAGCTAGCCTTTAGCAGTTTTCAAGCGGACGCCAGCTAGGTTCCCGCTTCTTCGCGCGGTCGTCTCGCAAATTTATGACCATTCATGACGGATGGCTGAGCCCTGTGAAACTGGCCCTCGTGAGAACGTTCAAATCATAAAAAAGAACTAAATTTGCGAGCTTAGCAGAATCTGAAAATCACGTGCCAAAGCATGAACTTGGTATCTATCATCTGTCCTACATATAATTCAGAGTCATACATCGAGGCTGCAATTCAGTCAGTGAGAAATCAAACGTACTCAAATTGGGAACTCCTGATTACCGACGACTGCTCGACCGATTCCTCTTATGATATCATTCAGGAAGAGGCGCGGAAAGATACTCGGATAAAAACATTTCAGCTTGAAAGGAATATGGGGGCTGACGCCAGTCGAAACAACTCCATTATTCAGGCCAACGGTAGGTTTATCTCTTTTATCGATTCCGACGATATCTGGCTGCCTGAGAAGCTCGCCCGACAAATTGCCTTCATGACTGAGCATGATCTTGATCTTTGCTATTCTGCCTACTACGCTATTGATCACTTTGGTTACCGTACGGGGAGGGTCGTCCCAGCAAAGCCGCAACTGAACTACTTCCAATTGTTAAGAAACAATTATATTGGGTGTTCCACAGCCATCTATGACACGCGGCGTCTCGGCAAAGTTTGCATGCCTAACATCAAAAAACGACAGGATTGGGCATTGTGGCTTAAAATCGCCAAGATGACAGACCGAATAATGGGTATCGCCGAGCCGCTTGCGGAATACAGGGTACACGGGAAATCGATCTCAAACAACAAACTTAAATTACTAAAATACAATTGGATGATCTATCGAAACGTAGAGGGTTTTTCAATTCCAAAATCGTCGCTTCAATTCGCAAGGTTTTTTTTCTTCTTCGTACTAAAGAAAATCGGCATTTTTTGACCAACGAACACCATAGATGAATTATCTTATTACGGGAGGCTCTGGTTTTATCGGGCGTGCCTTCCATCAACACATCGCTCCGGACAACATAGTGAATTTGGATCTGGTGAATCCCGACTCCGCAATTACTTCCCATTTCGTAAAGGGAGACATACGCAGGGAGGGATGTCTTTACGAGGCTCTAAACGTGAAACCAGTCGATACCATTATTTCCCTGGCAGCCATGCACCGTGACTTTGGTATATCGGAATCGGAGTACTTTTCCACAAACGAACAGGGGATCCGCGTCATTTGCGATGTGGCAACTCAGAAGAACATCAAGACAATCGTTTTCTACTCTTCCGTCGCCGTGTATGGAAACAATGTTGGCCCCTCCACCGAGGAGACTGTCCCGCGACCGAACAATCCCTACGGCGCGTCAAAACTGGCTGCCGAACGAGTGCTGCAGAAGTGGGCAAGTGAACAGAACGACAGGAAGGTACTCATCATCAGACCCGCGGTCGTGTTTGGCATTCACAATACTGCCAACATGTATAAACTCATTCGCCAAATTAATAATGGCATCTATTTCCATGTTGGAAAGGCAACTAACATCAAATCCATTTGTTACGTCGACAATCTTGTGAATGCAACGCTTTGGTTGCTGAAAGATTTATCCCCCGGCGTCTCCGTGTATAACTATGCAGACGAACCACAGTTGACCAGCAAGGAAATTGCGCTTGTCATTTCAACGGCCCTCAACAAACGAATTCGCCTCACTCTACCAAAGTCAATTGCCATCTTCCTGGCATTTCCGTTTGACCTCATTATTAAAATAACCGGTAAGAACCTTCCAATTTCAAGTACACGTCTGAGAAAGCTTTCGACCGAAACACATCACTCGGCTGGCAGCATCTTCCGAAAGGGTTTTAAGCCGAAAGTTTCAACGACCGAAGGCCTGAAGATAATGGTCGATTGGTATAAATCAATCTCATAGTCGGATTGCTCTTGCGACCTATTTTTTTGGCTCCGCTAAGCGAATGAGGACTTGCCACGAATATTTTCTCGTAAAGGGCAATACACTAAAAAGCATGCGATCAACTCCGTCGAAGAATCTGATCAATCCGTTTGGAATGCCGCGCTTAAATAACACGGGCAATGCCAAGCTCGAAAGGTAATAGTGATCAACAGTAACCTTATCAAAGTATTGCTTCGCAATCTCAAAATCGGACATTAACAAAGGATGTTCATCTTCAGTCCTTAATTCCGGAGTCTTGTCTCGGAATCGATTTATGATTGGATTGTGGCCCAATGGTTCGATAAAAACTGCTGTCCCGTCGGCTTTCAACTTCTTGGATAAACTCGCAAGCGCCTTGTTTAGGTCCAAGTGATGCAAGATTCCCGTTCCATAAATCAAATCGAAGGAATGATCTCTGAATGTCATATCTTCGGCATTCATCACCTGATAGTCAATTGACAACTCCTCACGCCGCGCCTGGCTTGCCAGTTTCTCAATGGCGTAATTGGAGATATCAATCCCATGGACGACCGCCCCACCCCTTGCGAGATTGAACAACATGTCTCCGATACCGCAACCGTATTCAAGAATCGTTTTCCCGCGCGAATTCTCAACTATCGTCGCCTCAAAGTCTCGGCGGATGGCAGTGTTTATCGCGTAGTAGTTCTTGACCTTCTTCCTCTCATGACTTTCAAAAATTGTATTGTGAAAGTCCTGCTCGTCCTTCAGTCTCTGACTGGTTGATTTCATTGTCATTACACAGAAATTGAAGTTGCAAAGTTACAATGATGTGTTCGAAGACGAACTACGCAACGGCAAAAATGTTACGGGGCCTCGGTTAAATCACTCACGGTTCACGGCAGCATGAAGCGTCGGGAGATTTGCCCGGAAATCCTCGGTTGCCGTTATCCGGCGCTTGCAACCGGTTGGACGTGGCAATAGCCAGGTGCGCAAAGACTTTAGGCAAAACTGCTAAAGTTCCACTCAAATCCTTATTTTTGCCCGTTTCAGAGCCTCTTTTATGGTCATCCACCTGGCATCAACGATAACCTCGTACGTAATCGCTTTCCTGATCCTTCCGGTCATTATCAAATATTCCCTAAAAAAGAACCTCGTCGACATCCCCGGCCGGCGCAAGATCCACAAGAAGCTCACCCCCTCAATGGGTGGAATCGCCATTTTTTGTGGCTTTTTCATCTCCACCCTGATCTGGCTGGACATTCAAAGCTGGGGGACCATCAAGTTCATTTTGGTGGCCCTTTTCATTATTTTCTTTATCGGCGTCCGCGACGACCTGGTTCCTTTGAAACCGATGATCAAGCTTTTTGGCCAGATCATGTCCGCCGGCCTGATGACGCTGCTTTTCGACTTGCGACTGGATTCATTCTATGGCCTCTTTGGTATTTATGACCTGCACCCCGTAGTCAGCCACCTGCTCACCATGCTGACGATCATCGTAATCACCAATTCGTTCAACCTTATCGACGGCCTCGACGGACTTGCCGGAACGCTGGCCTGCATCTCGCTACTGGCCTTTGGGGTGTGGTTTTTCCTGGTCGACGACTACATCTTTGCCACCCTGTCGTTTTCCATGCTTGGAGCCATCCTGGCCTTCCTTATTTTCAACTGGGAACCCTCCGAGATCTTCATGGGCGACACGGGCGCCCTGGTCATCGGAATGCTGCTCGCCATCCTGGCCATCCATTTCATTAACATTAACTTCAGCCTCTCTGAAGGCAATGAATACAAGTTCGACGCCTCCATTGCCACGGCCGCGAGCTTCATCATCATTCCATTGGTCGATACTTCCAGGATCATCATTCTTCGGCTGCTAAAAGGGCAATCCCCTTTCCGGCCAGACAAGAGCCATGTCCACCACGCCATCCTGCGGCTTGGGAAAAGCCACAGCCAGACGACCATCATCCTCGCCGCCACGCAGGTGGCCTTCATCTCACTCGCCATCGTTTTCAACGACTTTGGAGACAAGGCGGTACTCCTTGGCGTGGTCGGCCTGGCGATTGTCCTGAGTGTCATCCTCGACCGGCTGATTCTGAAAAAACGCGACATCAAAGACATTCCGGATTAACACGGCGCACAAGCCATGCAAGTTCCGTTCGCAGACCTGCAACGCCAATACCAACCGATTAATGACGAAATTAACCGTGCCCTTTATGGCGCGCTACAATCATTCCAGTTCGTCAGGGGGGAAGCGGTATGCCAATTTGAAGAGGCCTTTGCTTCCATGCTCGGGACGGGGAATTGCATCGCAACCGGAAATGGAACGGATGCCCTTTTCCTGGCCTTGCGGGCGATCGGTGTCAGTAGGGAAGACGAGGTCATAACCCCGGCATTCAGTTGGATTTCCTCGTCGGAAACGATTTCCTTATGCGGCGCAAGACCGGTCTTTACCGACGTTGACCCGACAACCTACTGTCTGGACCCGCACCTGATCGAGCAACAGGTAACGCCTCGGACGAAGGCCGTCATCGCCGTTCATCTTTACGGACATTCGGCCAACCTTGAAGAAATTCAACGCATTTGCCATAAATATCACCTCTTTTTAATCGAGGACTGTGCCCAGGCCCATCTGACAACGTTCAACGGCCGGCCTGTGGGAACATTTGGCCATGTTGGATGCTTTAGTTTTTACCCCACCAAAAACCTGGGGGCCCTCGGCGACGCCGGTTGCGTGGTCACCGATGACGACGGACTTGCTACCACCATCAGGCGCCTCGGTAACCATGGCGCCCTCCAAAAAGACGACCACCTGATGGAAGGTATTAATAGCCGGATGGATACTGTCCAGGCGGCCGTGCTGCTGGCAAAGCTTCCATTCCTGAAAAAATGGAATGCCTCGCGGCAGCAAAATGCGGCCCGTTACTGTGAACGGCTTGGGCGCATGCGCCAGATCACCGTGCCGGTAGTTGAACCCAGAAACCGGCACACCTTCCACCTGTTCGTCATCCAGGCGCAGAGGCGTGACCAGTTGAAAGACTACCTGGCGTCCCAGGGAATCGAAACCATGATTCACTACCCTTCCGCCCTTCCCAACCTGCCGGCTTACGCCCGCTTCGGCTTCCGGCCGTCCGATTTTCCCGTCGCCAGTCGCCTTCAGGATGACGTGCTATCGCTGCCGGTCTTCCCTGGGCTCACTACCGACGAACTTGACCATGTGTGTGATAAGATCGAGGATTTCTATACCTCCGGGTGATCCGACCCGTTCTGTTTGCTATTTTTGACCAGCATGGAAAAAACGATCAACGACCTGCTCAGAGACGTCAACGCTTTCAAAGTCGATTCTAAACAAGACCTTGAAAACTACCGCCTACGCTTTATCAGCAAGAAAGGCGCGGTAGCCGGTCTTTTCGAAAAGTTAAAAGCCCTCCCCCCGGATCAGAAAAAACAGTTCGGCAGGATCCTAAACGAACTCAAGCAAGCGGCGGAGTCAAAGTTCCGGGAGTTGAATGAACAACTTGAATCGGGGCCGTCCACAACCACTGGCATCGACCTGACGCTCCCGCCAGTACCCGGAAAGGTCGGCAACCTCCACCCGCTTACCCTGACAAAATACCGCATCATCGAGATCTTCCAACAGATGGGCTTCAATGTGGCCGATGGCCCGGAGATCGAAGACGACTGGCATAACTTTACCGCCCTGAACTTTCCGCCAAACCACCCGGCGCGTGAAATGCAGGATACCTTCTTCATCGAAAAATCCAACAAGGACGGGGGCGATGTTCTGTTGAGAACACACACGTCCAATGTCCAGATCCGCTTGCTGGAGAAGCAAAAACCGCCGGTCCGGGCGATCATGCCGGGACGGGTATACCGCAATGAAGCCATCTCGGCGCGGGCGCACTGCTTTTTCCACCAGGTCGAGGGCCTTTACGTCGACCGCAATGTGAGCTTTGCCGACCTGAAGCAAACGCTTTTTCACTTTGCGCGCGAGATGTACGGAAAGGATATCCAACTCAGGCTTCGTCCATCCTTTTTTCCGTTCACAGAACCCAGCGCGGAAATCGACGTAACCTGCCTGATCTGCAAGGGCGCAGGCTGCGTGGTGTGCAAGCGCAGCGGGTGGGTGGAGATCGCCGGCGCGGGCATGGTTCACCCGAACGTGTTGAGAAACTGTGGGATCGACCCGGAAGCCTTTACCGGCTTCGCCTTCGGCATGGGCGTTGAGCGCGTGACGCAATTGCGGTACCAGGTAAACGACTTGCGGCTGTACTCCGAGAATGATATTCGCTTTCTCAGGCAATTCCACGCAGAAGGGACGACATGACCACCGCCGACATCCAGGGCATCGCCGTGATCGGCGCAGGCACGATGGGCCAGGGCATTGCCCAGGTCTGCGCCAGGGGTGGATTCAATGTCATTCTTTACGATATCCAGGCCGAGTTCCTCGAACGCGCACGTGACAGCATCGCACAGCGCCTCGACGCGCTGGTTTCTAAGGGGAAATTTAACGCGGACGAAAAAAGGGCGATACTCAGTCGCATTACTTTAATCAACGACTTCAACGCGCTCAGGGCCGACCTCATCATCGAAGCGGCCGTGGAAAAAGCGGACGTCAAGCGTCAGATCTTCTCCGAATTGGAAAGCATCAACAGCGACCGTGCCATTCTTGCCACCAATACGTCATCGCTGTCGGTGACGGAAATTTCTTCGGCCCTTCACCACCGCGGGAGGTTTGCCGGACTTCACTTCTTCAATCCCGCCCCGATCATGAAACTGGTCGAGGTCGTGCGCACCGCCTCAACCTCGCAGGAAACGATCGACCTGCTGACCGGGCTGGCGAAACACCTTGGCAAGGTGCCCGTGGTCGCACAAGATTCGCCCGGATTTATCGTTAACCGTGTGGCCCGTCACTTCTATGTCGAGTCCTTGAAAGTGCTGGAAGACGGCGTTGCCGACCACCAGGCAATCGACGAACTCCTTCGCGCGACGGGTTTCAAGATGGGACCGTTTGAATTGATGGACCTGATCGGGATTGACATCAACTTTTCCGTTACATCGTCGCTGTATGAGGCGTTCCATGGCGATCCCAAATTCAGACCCAGCCGGATCCAGCATCAAAAGGTGCTCGCTGGCCACCTGGGCCGCAAGTCAGGGAAAGGTTTTTATGACTACACTTAACAAGGCGGGTAGACTGGTGCCAAAGGCCCTTGGACTTTTGCTTTTGCTCTCCTGTACACCGGAACTTCAGGACGACCCCATTCCGTTTGTGCCCTTCAGCCCGATCCAGATCAACCTTGCGTTTCCCGAATTCACCAGCCTCCGGTCTGACGGTGGCTCCTATCTTCTGGATGAAGGGGGCGTTCGCGGTATTATCGTGTACCGGCAGAATGCGTCCACGTATTTCGCGTACGAGGCCAATTGCTCGTTCCGCCCCAATGAAGCCTGCGCAACGGTGCAGGTTCATCAAACCACGTTGTTCATGGAAGACCCTTGTTGCAACTCCACTTTTGATTTCTCTACGGGCCTTCCTACCGGCGGCCCGGCCTGGAGGCCGTTGAGAAAGTACGAGACGATCCTGTTCAACGGTGAGCTCACGATCACGGATGAAATTGTGGATTGAGGCCTTCGCTAGGCCATCAGTTTTTCGATGATGTTGTCGACGCTGATCCCTTCGGCCTCCGCTTTGAAGTTGCGTACGATCCGGTGGCGAAGGACAGGCTTGGCGATCGCCTGAACGTCCTCGATGTCCGGCGAATACTTCCCGTTGAGCAGGGCATTGCATTTCGCCCCAAGCACCAGGTATTGGGATGCGCGCGGTCCGGCGCCCCACTCGAGGTACTCCTGGGCAAGGGCTGAACTCCCGTTGACGCCGGGACGGGTCTTATTGGCCAGCGATACGGCAAATTCGATTACATTGTCAGGCACGGGCACCCTTCTCACCAGGTGCTGGAAATAAATGATCTCCTCGCCCGTCAACACCTTATCCACGGCCCTGGTCTCATCGGACGTCGTGGCCTTTACCACGTCAACTTCGTCGGCAAGCGACGGATAAGTCAGCAGGATATTAAGCATGAAACGGTCGAGCTGGGCCTCCGGCAACGGGTAGGTTCCCTCCTGCTCGATGGGATTCTGCGTGGCGAGCACAAAGAAGGGCCTGGGAAGTTCGTAGCGTTGCCCGGCAATGGTCACGGCGTACTCCTGCATGGCCTCCAGCAGCGCGGCCTGTGTTTTCGGCGGCGTCCGGTTGATCTCGTCCGCGAGTACGATGTTGGCAAATACGGGGCCCCTGACGAATTTGAAATTGCGTTCTTTGTCGAGGGTCTCCGCACCTACGATATCGGATGGCATCAGGTCGGGGGTGAACTGGACGCGTTTGAACTGAAGGTCCAGCGACGTCGCGATCGTCTGAACCAGGAGGGTCTTGGCCAGCCCCGGTACGCCGATCAGCAACGAATGGCCCTGGCAAAAGAGGGCGGTGAGCACCTGGCGAACCACGTCCTCCTGGCCAATGACCACTTTTGATATCTCCGCCCGGAGCTTTTCATACGCCACGCCCAGCGCATTGGCCGCTTCGACATCTGATGAATATTGTGTCATGATCATGATTTCTTCCTCCCTTTTAGCGAGCAATGGACGACCAAACTAATCACTTTCAGCATTCAGCCGCTCAACTTTTACGATAAAATATTTTGTATCCCCCCGCCAGGGGAATGCCACATAGCGTTCAACATAATGGAGATTGACCCGTTCACCACTCAATGCCGCGGCCTGAAGTTCGGCGATCACGTCGTCACGATCCGTTTCGACCGAAAAAGCGAACGATTCCATGATCGGGTTAACGCCTTTAAGCGCTCCGAACGTCTGGAGATTCAGTTGCCCCTCATAAGTCTTGAAGATCACTCCTTTTTTGCTCACCCGGAGTACGTTGCCCGCCCAGATGCCCTCATCGTAGACACCCCAGTAGAGAAAACTGATAATAATGATGCCTACAATTGTGGCGGCGACCAAAATGACCCTGACCGCGCGCCGGGTGGTCTTTTTTATGCGTTGTCCGAGTGTTTCGTACGGCATGGGATCTCGAAAATAATAAAGGTTCGGCCAATACAAGCACCGCTCAAAAACAAAAAAGCCGGGCATGCCCGGCACCGGTCCGAGTTATACGGGCTTAAACGGTCATGATTTCGACCTCCTTCTTTTTCATGAGCGCATCGATCCGGCCGATGAAGTCGTCGGTGAGTTTTTGCACCTGTTCCTCGGCATTCTTGACGTCGTCTTCGGAGACGCCCTTCACCTTCTTGAGGTGTTCGTTGGTTTCTTTCCGAATGCTCCGGATACTGACTTTCCCGTGTTCGGACTCCTGGCCCACCTGTTTCACAAGCTGTTTACGGCGCTCCTCCGTCAGCATGGGAATGTTGATGATTACCTGCTGACCGTCATTCTGCGGGTTGAGCCCCAGGTTCGCATTCATGATGGCTTTTTCAATTTCCTGGATCAGCCCTTTCTCCCAGGGTTTGATGAAGATGGTGCGCGCGTCAGGCGTGGTCATGGAAGAAACCTGGTTGAGCGGCGACATCGCGCCGTAGTAGGAAACCTGAATTCCATCGAGCATGGCCGGATTGGCTTTTCCGGCTCTGATCTTGGTAAGCTCATGGCCGACGTGGATCAGTGCCTTGTTCATCCGATCCCTGGCGTCTTCGAGATAGAGTTCAAGTTCTTCCATAAGTCACTTGTTTTTGGTGCGACAAATATTACAAGCTTTCCGGGTCGGCTAGCTTATCAGCGTCCCGGCCTCTTCACCGCTAACCACCTTCAACAAATTACCCTTCTTGTTCATGTCAAACACGATAATGGGCAGCTTATTCTCCATGCAAAGCGTGAATGCGGTCATGTCCATAATATTCAGGCTCTTCTCATAAGCCTCCTGGAACGACAGGTTCCGGAAGCGCACGGCATCCGGATGTTTTTCAGGGTCCTTTGAATACACTCCGTCCACGCGCGTTCCCTTCAGGACAACATTCGACTGCGTTTCAATGGCCCTTAGCGCGGCGGTCGAGTCCGTCGTGAAATAGGGGTTGCCTATGCCGGCTCCAAAAATTACGATCCTTCCCTTTTCGAGGTGCCGGATGGCGCGACGGCGGATAAAGGGTTCGCACACCTGTTCCATGTCGATGCCCGACATCAGCCGCGTGTACATGCCATGCCGTTCGAGGGCGCTCTGCAATGCCATCCCGTTGACCACCGTTGCAAGCATGCCCATGTAGTCACCCTGTACACGGTCGATGCCCAGCGCCTCGGCCTGCCCTCCCCTGAAAATATTGCCGCCACCGATCACTATGGCGACCTCCACACCCTTCTCTCTGACCGTCTGTATCTCCTTGCAGTATTGTTCCAGCACGGCAGGGTCGATATTTGTGCTCTTCGATGATCCCTGCAGCGCTTCACCGCTTAGTTTCAAGAGAATACGCTTGTACTTCATTGGGGTGTGGATTATTGCCGTTGACCAGAAATCGCTTCTGACGCGCACAAAAACGTGCTCCCGGAGGTCAACGCTTCAAAATAAATTGTGCAAATATAGGGAAGTAATAAAAATAGCGCGGGTCAAAAATCAATCAGCACCTGATTTTTTTCCACGCTGTCGCCTTTTCGGATGCGCACATTCTTAACCATGCCATCTCCCGGCGATTTGATAATGTTCTCCATCTTCATCGCCTCCAGAATGATCAGCGGATCTCCCGCCTTTACCGCATCGCCGTCTTTCACTTTCAACTCGACGATCAGGCCGGGCATAGGTGCCTTGATCGAATTCAGGCGGCTGGACGTGGTGGCGTTCATTCCCATCTGTTCCAGGAGGACATCAAACTTGTCTTTGATCACGACGGCGTAAAGGTTGCCGTTGACTTTTATTTCAAAGGTCTTCGTGGCCCTGTCCACCCCAACAATCTCGGCGCGGTAGCCCCTGCCATCCATGAGAATGTGAAAATAGCCATCGGCTATCTCGACCAAATCCCAGGGTTTTTTCGAGCCGTTGACTTCGAATGCCCCTTCGGCGGGCTTAATCTCAAACACTTTGGACTGGACAACAGCGCGAAACATGGCGGCAATTTACAAATGATTGCTGTTCGGGAAAATCGAAAGCGCGCTGGCGGCTCGGCCACCATTAATCGGGGCACGCCCGCTCCCGATTCCAGCCATTTGCACTATTCCCTAATAAACCCCACCTTTACCCGTCAAAACTAAGGGGTGCCTAAAATATCACGGGCTGAGATTATACCCATTGAACCTGATGCCGGTAATGCGGCCGAAGGGAGGCAAATTCCGACGGAGTCGGAAGGTTGAACGTAAGCGTGGCATTCCCCTGTGCCGCGCGGGTTTAAACCAACACAATCATGTACAAATTAATGCTATCGGCGTTGCTGCTGATGCCCTTTTTCGCGCAGGGACAACTGAGCCTATCGGGCACGGTGCGCGACGCGCGAACCGACGAGCCGCTGGCGGGCGCAACGGTTGCGCTGGTGGAAACGGACCGCCTGGCCGTCGCGGACAACCACGGCAAATTTGCATTCGAAAGCCTGGAAGCCGGGCGGTACACTGTCCGCGTCACCCACGTGGGGTATGACCCGTCATCCCGGAAGGTGGAACTTCCCGCCACGCAACACCTCGCCATTGCCCTCCGCCCCGCGGCGGTGATGGGCGACGCGGTGGTCGTAACCGCTACGCGGGCTTCTGACAAAACCCCCACCACGCACACCACGGTAAACCAGGAGGCTATCCGAAAACAGAACTTCGGCCAGGACCTCCCGTTCCTGCTCAACTGGACACCCTCGGTCGTCACCACCTCAGACGCCGGAACCGGCATCGGGTACACGGGCATCCGCATCCGCGGAAGCGACGCCACGCGCGTTAATGTCACCATCAACGGGATACCCTACAACGACAGCGAGTCGCAGGGAACATTCTGGGTTAATATTTCCGACATTGCCTCCTCGGCGGAAAGCATCCAGGTCCAGCGCGGTGTTGGAACCTCAACCCATGGCGCCGGCGCTTTCGGCGGCACGATCAACTTGCAAACCCTGGCCCGGAATGATGAGCCGTATGCGGAGGTTGTTAACTCCCTGGGGTCGTTCAACACCCATCGCCACACCCTCAACGTGGGCACCGGGCTGTTGAAAAATCATTGGACTGTCGACGGCCGTGTTTCGCGCATCGGTTCCGACGGGTTTATCGACCGGGCCGACGCCCAATTGCAATCCTATTACCTCGCAGCAGGTTTCTACGACAACCGCACGCTGGTGAAAGCCATCGTGTTTGGCGGCAAAGAACGGACCTACCAGAGCTGGTACGGCGTCCCTGAATCGCGGCTCAACAACAACACCGAAGCCATGCTGGTGACGGCCGCCAACGAGGGCTGGAACGCCATTCAGACCGAGAATCTCCTGAGCTCGGGCAGCCGCACATTCAACCCCTATCTCTACGAAAACCAGGTAGACGACTATCAGCAGGACCACTTTCAGTTGCATTTTTCGCGGCAACTCAGCAATAGCCTGACCTGGAACACCGCATTGCATTACACCCCGGGCAAAGGCTTCTATGAGGAATACCGCTTTGACCAGGATCTTGAAGATTACGGCCTTTCGCCCGTCGTGATCGGGGACTCGGCCATCGCCAGCACGGACCTCGTGCGCAGGCGCTGGCTGGACAACGATTTCTACGGCGTCACGTACGCGTTGAACTACGACAAAAATGCGTGGAACCTCATCGTCGGCGGTGCGTGGAACCGTTACGTTGGTGACCATTTCGGCGAGATCATCTGGGCACAGGTGTCTCCGGTCCCGCCGGGATACCGCTATTACTTCAACGATGCCGAAAAAACGGACTTCAACGTCTACGCGAAGGCCTATTTCCAGGTCAATTCGAGGTTGAATGTTTTTGGCGATATCCAGCTTCGCACGGTCGGCTACGAGATCTTCGGCCTGGAGAATGAGCAGAACCAGGTGAACGTGGATGAATCGTACACCTTTGTCAATCCGAAGGTGGGTGTTACGTATTCCCTCGGCGAGAACCATCAACTCTACACCTCCTTCAGTATGGGCAACCGCGAGCCCGTGCGCGACGATTTCACGGACAATCCGGGCAGCACCCCAAGGCACGAAACCCTGCGCAACCTTGAACTTGGCCTGCGCAACGACGGCGAACGCCATAAGCTCGTGGTGAACTACTACCTCATGGATTACAAAGACCAACTGGTGCTTACCGGGCAACTCAACGACGTCGGCGCGTCCGTCCGCACAAACGTCGACCGAAGCTACCGGATGGGAATTGAACTCGAGGGCATGGTGCAGTTCGGTGACCGTTGGCAGTGGAACGCCAACGCGACGGTGAGCAGGAACAAGATCCGGAATTTCACGGAGGTACTGTATGACTACGGCGCCGGCTTCGACGAATTCAGCGTGATCGAGCGGAATTACGCCGATACGGATATCTCTTTCTCTCCTTCCGTGGTCGGCGCTTCCGCATTGACATACACCCCGGTAAAAGATCTGTCACTGACCTGGTTGTCAAAGTATGTCGGCAGGCAATACCTCGACAACACGGCCAACGACGACCGGGCACTCGACGCCTATCTCGTCAATGACCTGAGGTTGGAATACCGGTGGCGCCCGGCATTTGCGGAGGCGTTGGTCTTCAGCCTCCTGGTCAACAATGTTTTCGATGCCGCGTACGAGTCTAACGGTTACACGTGGGGCTACCTGGCCGGCACGGCCGAGTACCGGGAGAACTACTATTTCCCCCAGGCGGGAAGGAATTTCATGGGAATGGTGTCCATCCGCTTTTAGCCGACGTTTTCGGACAATAGCGTGGGAGCCACGGAATTGATAAACCGGTGCATTACCTTTGTCTTAATAAATAAAGCGAGTGCCTGTGCGACGTTACAACCGGTTTATCATTTCCTTTCTCCGACTGACGCGGGTTTGGAATCTTTTGATCCTGGCGTTGTCGCAGTACTTTGCCGCCGCGATGCTGGTCCCGGCAGACAACCTGCTCGACTGGCGGCTCTTTCTTTTGGTTTCATCCACGGGATTCATCGCCGCCGCGGGCTACATCATCAACGACTATTACGACGTCAAGATCGACCTTGTCAACAAGCCGCACCGTGTCGTGATCGGCCAGGGGATCACCCGCCGTTACGCCCTGTTATTTCACACGTTGCTCAGCACAACGGGCGTGTTCATCGGCTTTTTCCTGGGCTGGCGGATCGGGCTCATCAACTTCGCGGCGGCATTCCTTCTTTGGTGGTATTCCAATGACCTTAAAAGACAACCGTTCATCGGCAACCTCGTCGTCGCCTTGCTTGCGGGAATTTCGATTGCGATGGTGGACGCCTTGTACCAGACCGGGAGCGCGCTGATCTTCATCTACGGGCTTTTCGCCTTTTTCATGACGCTGATCCGTGAAATGATCAAAGACATGGAAGATGTCCGGGGCGACAACACCTTCGGCTGCCGCACATTGCCGATCATCTGGGGCATCCGGAGAACAAAGTGGTTGATCTACGGGGTCATGTCTCTCTTTGTCGCCTCGGTGATCCTCCTTAACGGATACTTCGCACACATCCAGTACTTCTACCTCATGCTCCTCTTTATCCCGCTGGTGTGGTTGCTGGTGAACCTCGTCCGGGCGGACACGAGACAGAGTTTTGCCTGGCTAAGTTCCTTTTGCAAGATGATCATGTTGATGGGCGTACTCAGCATGGCATTTGTCTGATTAAAGGAATTCTTCCTTTCTTTGTTGCAAACTTTTCACGTGTCACAATTCAACCTCGCTGTTTTTGCCTCCGGAAGCGGGACCAACGCAGAAAGGATCGTTCGCTACTTTGAAGGGCATCCTGCCATCCGGGTGAGCGCCA
Organism: uncultured Roseivirgaceae bacterium; assembly: GCA_964551035.1. Classification (GTDB taxonomy): domain Bacteria; phylum Bacteroidota; class Bacteroidia; order Cytophagales; family Cyclobacteriaceae; genus Chryseosolibacter. Next base: position 85,597 of record CAZKBK010000006.1, read on the forward strand.
TTTATTCAAACAATCCGAATGCCTTTGTCCTTGTCCGCGCACGCGACCTCGGAGTTCCCACGGTGGTCTTTGACCGCACGCAGTACCGCGACGAAACTACGCTCCCCACATCGCTGCAACACCACGGCGTGACACACATTGTGCTGGCAGGGTTTCTTTGGTTGATACCCGCATACCTCATCCGCCAGTTCCCCGAAAGGATCATCAACATTCACCCGGCGTTGCTGCCGAAATACGGGGGTAAGGGCATGTACGGCTCAAAGGTTCATGAAGCGGTCAGGGCTTCCGGCGACCTGCAGACAGGGATTACCATTCATCTTGTCAACGAACACTTTGATGAGGGCCGGGTTCTCTTCCAGCACGCCTGTGACATCGGCGCTCATTTCACCCCCGAAGAGATCGCGCATTGCGTGCATGAACTTGAGTACGCGCACTATCCCCGTGTGATCGAGGAATGGATACTCGGAAAGGTCAACTGAGGAGCTCGGCATAGGCCCGCACGGGAAATGTGCCCACGCCCTTGAAACGCGGCGGTGCTGCCGTGAAGCGAAAGGATCTCTTACCGATCAGGTGGAGGTTGCAAAGGTGTTCCACGATAAGGATACCCTCGCGCAGCAGGGTCGTGTGTACCGGTCTTGTATTCACCCGCGTGTCGTCGATGTTATACGAATCGATGCCGACAAGCAGGGCGCCCCCGTCGCGCAGGGCTGTGGCCGCCTCCTCCGACAAAAACGGATGCATCTCGAAATAGGCGTCGGTTCCCCAACGCTCGCTCCAGTTGGTGTTAACAAGAACGGCCTTTCCTGCCACGTCAACGCCTTCAAAATCCGCTTTCCCGACTTCAATGCGTTCGCGATAATCTCTTGTTATCAAAACCGCATCAAGATTTACGAAGCGGTTGATCTCAACCTCGCTCAGGTCGGCGCCATCAGCAAACCGATGAAAGGGGCAATCGATGTAGGTACCGGTGTTTGACACCATCTCGATCTTTCCGATTTGAAATTCGGTTCCCGGAGCGTAGAGGTTTCTTGATTCCTCACGGGAAAGAAAATCACAAATGACCGGGGCAGGAAGACCTTTGTAGGTGATCATGCCGTCTTCGATGACGTGGCTGAGGTCGATCAGATTCATAACATCTGCTTTGAAGGTGTGATCCACTCGAAATCGTCAGCTTTCGGGAACCGTTCGAAAACATCCTTCACAAATGCATCCGGTACCGCCAGTTTCCTGCGAACGAGGTCGATCCAGGCGCCATCCACCGTAAGGATCGCAGCGACGAGGTCATCGCCCTTGATAAACCGATGCCGGAGACTCCACCGGCCAAAATCGGACGTCGCCCTCACCAATTCCACGGTGACCGCAATCTTATCCTCAAACACAATCTCCCGCCTAAAGATCGCTTCCTCGCGAAAGAGAATCGGCCCAACCTGCAGCTCCTCGAGTTTTTTTATGGAAAGGCCCGCCTCGCTGAGCATGTTCATTCTTGCGGTTGCTCCGTAGTCGTAGTACACCGAATGCCGCAAATGTCTGTTGGCATCGATATCGGCCCAACGGACCTGGATGGTTTGCGTGAAATCTTGCATACTTGGAACGGTCGCCTTGTTACGGCGTATTTACCTCGTTAAATCCCCCGGCAGCATTATCCGTCCAACTCATGGGATAATTCTTATCCAGAAAGTCAAGGGAATCCGTGGTCAAATGTAGTGGTCTGAATGTGTCGATCATCACGGCAAGTTCCTGTGTCTCTTTGGCGCCGATACTTTTTTCCACGGTGCCCGGATGCGGCCCGTGTGGTAGTCCGCCGGGATGCAGGGTAAACGAACCGCGTTCGATTCCGCGCCGGCTCATGAAATTTCCCTCCGCGTAGTACAGCACTTCATCGCTATCGATGTTGCTGTGGTTGTACGGCGCCGGGATGGCCAGCGGGTGGTAGTCAAACAACCGGGGTACGAACGAGCAGATCACGAAATTGTGCGCCTGAAAGGTCTGATGTACCGGCGGTGGTTGATGGATGCGGCCCGTTATCGGTTCAAAGTCGTGGATGGAAAACGCATAAGGCCAAAGGAATCCGTCCCAACCAACCAGATCCAGCGGGCTGTGGTCGTAAACATATTCGTGCAGATATCCCTGCTTCTTGATTTTCAAAAGATGATCGCCTTTCGCGGTGTCGGTTATCAGTTCATGCGGCGGGCGAATGTCGCGTTCGCAATAGGGAGAATGTTCAAGCAGTTGCCCAAGCTGATTGCGGTAACGTTTTACCGTTTCTATGGGAGAGGCCGATTCGATAATCAGCAGCCGGAGCGGGCCTTCGTTGAATTCCAGTTTATAGATCACCGTCCGCGGGATCACGACATAGTCACCCTGCCTGAGGTCAAGTTTCCCGTAGGGCGAGATCAACGTCCCGCTTCCATCATGGACGTAAAGGACTTCATCGCCCTCGGCGTTCTTGTAGAAATAGTCCATTTTGCGCTGACGAGGCGAACAGATGGAGATTGAGCAGTCATTGTTGGTCAAGAGGACCTTCCGCGCTCCCAGGAAATCGTCGCCGGTAGTCGTCACCTTCGAAGTGTTGAGGTGCGTCTGGCGCAGCGCGTAATCGTCGAGGCGTTTCGGTCCGTAGGGCACCGGTTCCCTAACCGTCTTGATGCGCGTTGGGGGATTGATGTGATAGAGTATGGAATAAATGCCGGAAAAACCCTCCGAACTCACCAGTTCTTCCTTGTATAAGCTTCCATCGGGCTGACGGAATTGCGTGTGCCGCTTCGGCGGAATATTTCCCAGGCGATGATAGTACATATGGGTTGAGCGCGCTTTGGTTCAAAGATAGGGATTCGTTGGGAATGACGCGGGTCGGGTTGATCGTCCACCGTTTTTTCGTCCACCGTCCTCCGTCCACCGTTTTTTCGTCGACCGGCCATAGTCCACCGTTCGAGGGCACCCGCAAAGCGGCACACAGGATTCCGCCCGCCCTTACATCTCTGAACGGCGTAGTTCGGGCATCCGGTCGAATATCTCCAACGAGTGCTGGAATATTTCGTTGGTCTGGTTGAACACGGGATAGAACCCTTCGTTGCCCCAGATCTTGCGCGCGATCTGTGCCTTCACATGGATGCGGAACAAGTCCTTCCGCTTATTCAAATCCCTGTAGTCAGCCTTCACCCCGTTCCGCACACCCACGTTTACAAGGTCGCCCAGCATGGTATCCGTGACCTTGAAATTTTGAAGAAAATGGTCAAATCCCCCTTGCTCAAGGCGCTCCTTGGCCTTTTCGGCGTAGTCGAACGTGTATTCCTGGATGGCTGTGGAGGTGTAGAGTTCATTGAGGTAGTGGCTGTTCAGCGTCGTGTCGAGTGGGACAAAATAGTCGGGCATGATACCGCCGCCGCCATAGACCGCGCGCCCATTCAGCGTGAGGTACTTGAGCGAATCGTTGAAGTGGATACTATCCGCGTGGAAGAACTCACCGTGGTTGTACCGGCTGAGAATGTCGCGCGAATACTCATCGCCGTCTTCGTACGGCTTTTGAATAGAGCGGCCGCTCGGCGTATAGTACCGCGAGATCGTGAGCCTGAGTTCGGAGCCATCCGTCAGCTCAAACGGCGACTGCACGAGGCCCTTTCCAAAACTCCGTCGTCCGACGAGGAGCGCCCGATCATTATCCTGCAAGGCGCCGGCAAGGATTTCGGACGCCGACGCGCTGCCTTCATTGATAAGCACAATCAGATCGCCCCGCTCAAATTCACCTTTGCCTGACGCCACGGCTTCCTGATGGTACCGGCGCTCTTTTCCTTTTTGTGAAACGATCTTCTTGCCGGCAGGCAGAAACTCATCCGCCATTTCAATGGCCATGTTCATGTATCCGCCCGGATTGCCCTGCAGATCCAGGACGAGCTTCTCCATGCCCTGGCCTTTCAGCTTGGTCAACGCCTGCTGAAACTCGTCATAGGTTGTCGCCGAAAATCGGTTCACCTTGATGTAACCGACCACTTCGTCCACCATGTACGCAACATCGATGGAGTATTGGGGAATTTTATCACGTATGATGTTGTAGTCAATTTCCTTTTCGCCGCGGAGCACGGTCACCTGCACTTCAGAACCCCGCGGGCCCTTCAGGGCTTTCATCACCCCGGAAGTGCTGATGCCGATGCCGGCGACATTCGCGCCGTCGACCCGGATGATCTTGTCTCCCGATTGGATGCCCAGGGCTTCCGAAGGTCCTCCGCTGAGCGCGCTGACCACCACGATTGTATCGTCGAAGACGTTGAACTCTATGCCAATGCCGTCGAAATTCCCCCGAAGATCCTCGTTGGCAGCGATACGCTCGCTTGCCGGGATGTAGGCCGAGTGCGGATCAAGGTTGTGGAGGATGTGCGTGATGGCTTCGTCCACCAGTTGCGACGTCCGGACCGTGTCCACGTACTCTTCTTTGATCTGGGTCAGCACCTCCCTAAATCGTTGAACATCCTGGTTGACCTCCGCCGAGCGTTTACTGGTGCTGAGGCTCGCGCCAACCAATAAGCCCGCCGCGAGACCCAAACAAAGGACTATCGGAAGCTTGATCTGATATTTTGAACTCTGGCTCATAGCATTTACAAAAAAGAGACCTGCGATAATCGGTATTAACGATGCACGAAAATAAATGTTGGCATGAAAATCTTGTCATTTTTTATCAATGCCCGTTTGCCGGAATATCTACTTTTGCCGTTTCTCGTTATATTTACAGAATTGAATGAGCAAATCAGCCCTACAATATAAGCGAATCGAAGAACTGGTTGACCAGAACTACGTTCATGCTTATGTGCTTTTTTACTTCGGTATCCGCTTTTATGAATACTCGGAGTACACCCTGGAACAGGTGTGCAAGCAACGGGGTCTGAAAGTGGAACAAGTGGTAAAGGAGTTAGAGTTCCCGACCCACCTTCAGGAAACGGACCTCCCGCTGGTATCATACCCCATCGACCTGATCATCGAATATCTCAAGCATTCACATTTCCTTTTTATAAAGCACAAGCTGCCCTATATCGCCCGGCTGGTTGAAAGTTTTACGGTTACCCATGAGGATTATGCGGCCATTGCGCGCGATCTGAAACTCGTGTTTCCGTTATTTGTTGAGGACTTTATCGAGCACATCTACGAAGAGGAGGACACGCTTTTCAACTTTATTATCGAACTCGAAAAAGCGACCAAAGGCGGGTACGTGCCGGGAAAGTTGTATTTTCTGCTCGAAAAGAATTCGGTTCAGAAATTCGCGATTGAGCACGAGGCGCACGACGACGAAATGGAGGGCATCCGCAAGATCACCCGCAACTACGTTCTTGGCGTAAATGCACCACTCCACGTGAAGGTGATGTACAACGAACTCAAGGATTTCGAAAAAAGCCTCATCACCCACGCCCGGATAGAGAACGAGATCCTCTTCCCGAAAGCCATGGCCATCGAGAATAAAGTCCGGAAAGCATTTGCTGACCGAATTTCCTGCAACTAAGCGCCTCCACGACAATGGGACGAATCATGGCCATTGACTATGGCAGAATGCGAACCGGCATTGCCGTGACCGATCCCCTGCGGATTATCGCAACGCCCCTTGAAACCGTCGCTACCAACGACCTGATGCGTTTCCTGGAAGGATACGTGCAAAAGGAAGGGATCGACGAATTTGTGGTTGGCATGCCAAAGACGCTGCGCAACGAAGACTCCGACATCGCGCCGCTTGTACGCAATTTTATCGCGGCATTGAAAACGACATTTCCCGAAACGCCGGTCCACGAGGCTGACGAACGGTTTACAAGCAGACTTGCCCAGCGGGCGTTGGTCGAGGGCGGCATGAAAAAAAAAGACCGTCGGGTGAAGGGGAACGTCGACAAGGTCAGCGCCGCCATTATCCTGCAGGCGTTTATGAGCAGCCACCATTGACGAACCGCCGGTCCGGAATTGTCCCAAATGCTGCAACGTGTCATCCCCCGACCCTGTGAATCCTGTGAATCCTGCTTAAATTTGCCCCATGATTTATCCTATCGTAATGTACGGCGATCCCGTGTTGCGTCAACGGGCAAAAGAAATCGAGGTGGGCACCGACATAAAGCAACTGGTCGCCGATATGTTTGAAACCATGGAAGCAGCCAACGGCATTGGCCTTGCCGCGCCGCAGATCGGAAAGAGCGTCCGCGTTTTTGTCATCGACGGCACTTCGATCGACGACGAGCCCGATATGGACGATTTCAGAAAAGCCTTTGTCAATCCCGTCGTACTTAACGAAGACGGCACGCCCTGGGAATTTGAAGAGGGTTGTCTCAGCATACCGAATATCAGGGAAAAGATCACCAGGAAGGAAAAATTGAATATCCGTTACTACGACGAAGACTGGAACCTCCACGAGGAGGAGTTTGATGGAATGAAAGCGAGGATTGTCCAGCACGAATTCGATCATATCGAGGGCAAGCTTTTCGTCGATTACCTGACCCCGCTGAAGAAAAGGCTCCTGAAGGGAAAGCTCGCTGATATTTCAAAGGGGAAAGTGGACACCGAATACCGGATTCTCGCCCCCCTGAAAAAATAAACGCTTCATGGACATACAGTCCCGGCTGCCGGATGTCGGCACCTCAATTTTTACCGTCATGTCCGCATTGGCCCACAAACACGGGGCCATCAACCTTTCACAGGGATTTCCCGACTTCCCCGTCGACCCGGAGTTAGTCGGTCTGATCAACCGGTTCATGCTGGAGGGACACAATCAATATGCGCCCATGCCGGGAGTGGCGCCGCTCCGGGAAGTCATCGCACAAATGATTACCAACCGGTACCACCAGGCGGTCGACCCTGACGCGCAGGTAACGATTACCTCCGGCGCTACGGAGGCCTTATTTGCCAGCCTGTCCGCGTTCGTCCGCCCCGGCGACGAGGTCATTATCTTTGATCCTTCATACGACAGTTACGGGCCTGGGATCCGGCTCAATGGCGGCATTCCCGTGCGGATTGACCTTACCTTTCCCGACTACGCCACCGACTGGGACCGGGTGGCGAAAGCGATCACGCCGCGAACGCGGGCGATTATCATCAACAATCCGCATAACCCGGCCGGGATCGTGCTCACCCAGGAAGACCTCTCGCAACTGGAGCGGGTGGCATTGCACCATAACCTGATCGTCATCAGCGATGAAGTCTATGACCGGCTCACGTTTGACGGTATCGCCCACGAGAGCGTGCTTAGCCGGCCGGCCCTGGCCTCGCAAAGCATTGCGGTTTTCTCGTTCGGAAAAACCTTTCATGCCACGGGATGGAAGACCGGATACGCCGTCGCGCCCCATCACCTCACGGCAGAAATACGAAAGGCGCATCAGTTCATCGTCTTCAGCGTGAACGCAGCGGTTCAACTCGCGCTTGCCGAGTACATGAAATCGCCGGAACACTATCTCGAGCTCAGTGCCTTTTATCAGCAAAAACGAGATCTCTTTCTCAACGAGATGAAAGGTTCATCGTTTACGCCGCTCACCTGCCAGGGTACTTATTTTCAGCTCATGGCCTATGAGGGAATTTCGGAAATGCCTGATATGGAAATGGCGGAAGCACTTACCCGCGAGCACAAAGTCGCTGCTATCCCTGTTTCCGCCTTTTACCAGAACGGTGCGGACAACAAGGTGTTGAGATTCTGCTTTGCGAAACGCGATGAAACGCTCGGACAGGCAGCAGCAATCCTCAGGAAAATCTGATTCGTCTGCCCGCGCCGGAACCGGGAAGTTTTCCTGGACATTTTGCCGCGGTTTCGCTTTCTTTGCGATTCTTAACGGCTCCGGGCCCGGAATTAACAACCACTTACGTATCATGCAGGACCTGAAAATCACACTGATTCAATCGGATATTCACTGGGAAGACGTCGAGGCGAACCTGGCCATGTTCGAAGAAAAAGTGTGGCAGGTAGGGAAAAACACCGATGTGATCATCCTTCCTGAGATGTTCACGACGGGTTTTACCATGAATGCCGCTAAACTGGCTGAGCACATGAATATGCGCACGTTTAAGTGGATGAAGCAAATGGCCGACCAGACGGGCGCACTGATGCTGGGGAGTTATATTGTCACGGTACACGAGCGCTATTACAATCGTTTGTTGTGGATGGAGCCCGGCGGCAATTTTCGCACCTACGACAAGCGGCATCTTTTCAGGATGGCCAACGAACATAAGACATACAGCCCTGGCGAAAGCCTGCTGGTTGGAACATGGAAAGGTTGGCGGATCTGCCCGCTCGTATGCTATGACCTGCGTTTTCCCGTTTGGAGCCGCAACCGTTGGGACTACAGTGCGAGCAGGCCGTCGTATGACCTGGCTGTGTATGTGGCCAACTGGCCCACGACCCGTATCGACGCCTGGAATACCCTGTTGAAAGCGCGCGCGATCGAGAACCTCTGCTACGTGGCCGGTGTCAACCGCATCGGCATGGACGGAACCGGCGTAGAACACAATGGACATTCGTCCGTGATAAGCCCAAAGGGCGAACATATTTTTACCAATGAAGGCATCGAAATCTCGCACACGGTGGAGCTGAGCGCCAATTCGCTACATGCGTTCCGCGATCGTTTCCCCGCTTACATGGATGCCGATGAATTCACGGTGGAATTCGAGGAGTATGAGGAGAGTGATCACATCACGGGTTGATCCATGCCCGTGGCCTTCAAAACCTAACCCATGTCGACCCGAAAAATTTCGCGAGCATTAATCTCCGTTTACTACAAAGACAACCTCGACCCCATCATTCACCAGCTTGGCAAGTCCGGCGTGGAGTTTATCTCCACGGGGGGCACCCAGCGCTTTATTGAGCAGCTCGGCTACCCGGTAACGCCTGTAGAGGCGCTGACGGGCTACCCGTCGATATTCGGGGGCAGGGTCAAGACCCTTCATCCGGCGGTCTTTGGAGGAATTCTGTTTCGCCGGAACGACGAAGGGGACGTTGCCCAGGCGGCCGAGTACAACATCCAGCCGATCGACCTTGTCGTCGTTGACCTCTATCCTTTCGAGCAGACCGTAGCCGAGGGCGGAACCGATGAAGCCATCATTGAAAAGATCGACATCGGTGGCATTTCCCTGATCCGTGCTGCGGCGAAAAACTTCAGTGACGTGCTCATCGTCTCTTCCCGAAATCAGTATCCTGAACTACTCGCACTCCTTGAAGACAAAAGCTGCTCCTCGGAAATTTCCGACAGAAAGCGATTTGCTGCACACGCATTCGATGTAACGTCCCACTACGATTCCGCAATCTTTTCCTACTTCAATCGCGGGTTGAACCTGCCGGGCTTCCGGAAAAGTGTGGGCCTGAGCCGCACCCTTCGCTATGGGGAAAACCCGCACCAGCAGGGAAGTTTCCATGGCGACCTTGAATCGCTGTTCGAACAACTGAACGGAAAGGAACTTTCGTACAACAACCTCGTCGATGTGGATGCGGCGATCGGCCTTGTTCAGGAATTTGATGGGGAAAAAGCTTTCGTCATCATCAAACATACCAACGCGTGCGGCGTAGCGACCGCCCCTACGGTAAAGGAAGCGTATCTTAAAGCCTTCCAGGCCGACACGGTCTCCGCCTTCGGCGGCATTCTCGCCACCAACACCGCGGTCGACCGTTCCGCCGCGGAGGAAATCAACAAGCTCTTCTTCGAGATACTCATCGCGCCGGATTTTGCTGACGACGCCCTCGAGTGCCTGCGCTCGAAGAAGAACCGGATCATCCTGCGGCAAAAATCAAGACTGGTGGAAACCCGGCAGTTCCGGAGCCTGCTTAACGGTGTGATCGAACAGGATCTCGACACAAAAACGGATACACGGGAAGACCTCAAAGTCGTGACCAAAAGGACACCCAGCGACGAGGAGACCGACGCGCTCTTGTTCGCGAGCAAGGTGTGTAAGCATACCAAGTCGAACACCATTGTGCTCGCGGTCGACGGGCAATTGATTGCCAGCGGGGTGGGACAGACTTCCAGGGTCGACGCCCTCAGACAAGCCATTGAGAAGGCAAAGGCCTTTGGCTTTCAACTGGACGGATCGGTCATGGCATCAGACGCCTTCTTTCCTTTCCCCGACTGCGTCGAGATCGCGCATCAGCAAGGCATAAAGGCGGTGATCCAACCCGGCGGATCGGTCCGCGATCAGGACTCGATCAACTACTGCGACGAGCACGGTATGGCCATGGTCTTCACAGGAACCCGGCACTTTAAACACTGATCGCCGAGACGCCGGTCAATACAGGAACGACATAAGGCAGTATCCGTCGCCGGTTTAACAGGAAAGTACCGTCGCGTGAATAGCTGAAGGCAGTGTGTTGCTTGTAAGTTTTTTCGCCGTATTGCAGTACTGAATCACCCCAATATTTGTGTAATTTCGCCCCTAATCCAATTTCTAAACTCACTTAAGCTTTCTCCTCCATGGGATTTCTTGACTTCTTCACCAGTGACATTGCGATCGACCTTGGCACTGCGAACACCCTTATCATTTACCGGGATAAGATCGTTGTCGATGAGCCCTCCATCATTGCCATAGACAAGCAGAACAACAAGGTGCTGGCCATAGGACGGGAAGCCATGCAGATGCACGAAAAGACCCACGAGCATATCAAGACGATCCGTCCGCTGAAGGAGGGGGTAATCGCCGACTTCCAGGCGGCCGAGATGATGATACGGGGACTGATCAAAATGATCGATACCGGCAAGCGGATGTTTCCGCCGTCGTACCGGATGGTGATCTGCATTCCTTCCGGGATCACGGAGGTGGAGAAGCGCGCGGTGCGCGACTCTGCGGAGCATGCGGGCGCCAAGGAAGTGTACATGGTGTATGAGCCAATCGCCGCGGCCATTGGAACCGGGATCGACATTGAACTACCGGTCGGCAACATGATCGTGGACATCGGCGGCGGCACGACCGACATCGCCGTGATCGCCCTTTCGGGAATTGTGTGCGACCAGTCTATCCGCGTTGCCGGCGACACCTTTAACCGCGACATTCTCGATTACATGCGCCGACAGCACAACCTGCTCATCGGGGAACGTTCGGCCGAAAAGGTAAAGATCGAAGTGGGCTCAGCCCTTACCGAACTCGACGACGGACCGGACGACTACGAGATCCGCGGCCGCGACCTAATGACGGGTATTCCCAAGACGATCAAGATATCCTACTCTGAAGTCGCTTTTGCCCTTGACAAGTCCGTCTCCAAGCTGGAGGAAGCCGTGCTCAAAGCGCTGGAAACTTCACCGCCGGAATTGTCGGCCGACATTTATGAGCGCGGCATCTATCTCACGGGTGGCGGTGCCTTATTGCGCGGACTCGACAAGCGCCTGGCGCTGAAAACGAAACTTCCCATTCACGTGGCCGAAGATCCGTTGAAAGCCGTTGTGCGTGGAACCGGCGCCGCCCTGAAGAACCTTCAGAAGTACCGCGCGGTGCTCATGACCTGATCCGGCCCGGAACTGCACGACAATGGGTATGGACATGCGAAAGCCGCAAGACGACGTAACACCTGACACGCAATCCCGAATGACCCGCTAGAAATGGAGAGGCTCTTTTATTTTTTCTACCACTATCGCGCCTTCTTTACCTTCTTCCTCCTCGAGATCGCCTGCATCTGGATGGTGATCGAAAACAACCACTACCAAAGCGCGCGCTTCTTCAACTCTTCCAACTCCCTGGTGGCGGGCATGAACAGCATATCGCAGGACATTCGCGACTACTTCCTGCTGCGCAACATCAATAACACCCTGGCCCTGGAAAACGCCGAACTTAGGGAGCAACTCGAGCGGTACAAGCAATTGCAATACGACACCATGGGCAATGCCTATGATTCAGCCATGATGACGAAGTTCGAGTTCATCAGCGCCAAAGTCGTAAACAATTCCGTCGACCGCTTCACCAATTACCTTACGATCAATAAAGGCAGCGAAGACGGCGTGGCGCCCGGAATGGCGGTGATCAGTCCGCTTGGCGCTGTCGGAAAAATTCGCGTCGTTTCCAGCCACTACAGCGTGGTGACGTCTATCCTCCACCGCGACTACCGGATTTCCGTCGTACTCGCCCGTACGGGTCATTTTGGATCCGCAAACTGGAACGGCAGGGATGCCGACCATATCCAGTTGGAGTTCATTCCACGGCATGCCGAATTGCGAAAGGGAGACACAGTGCTCACATCCGGTTATAATGCCATTTTCCCGGAGGGTATCATGGTGGGTACGGTCGAAAACTTCGACGAAAAAACCGATGAAACCCTCTTTTGGAATATTGACGTGAAACTTTCCCAGGATTTCAGAAAGCTATCCTATGTCGAAGTGGTCAAGAGTCATCGCTTCCACGAGCAGGACTCCATTCAACGCGTTTCCATTGACTTATTAGAACGGTGAGCAGGATCTCCATCATACAGGTTGTAGCATTCTTCATCTACCTGCTCTACCAGGTGCTTATCCTGAAGACGATCGTCCTGTTTGATACGGCCGTTTGCTTTCTCTACGTCGCCTATCTTTTATTTCTTCCGGTAGAGTCGGGTGCGCTGTTCCTAATGGCCGTCGGCTTTGCGATGGGCATCTCCGTCGACATTTTTTACGACAGCCTCGGGCAACATGCGATGGCCTGCGTGCTCGTGATGTACGTCCGGAATTACTGGCTGTCGCTGATCACGCCTCAAGGCGGGTACGATACCAACGACACGCCATCCATTGCCGCGCACGGCATGCAATGGTTCCTCGTGTATACAATTCCTCTGGTTTTTCTGCACCATTTCATATTGTTCTTTGTTGAGGCCGGAGGATTTAGTATGTTTTGGTTTACACTGTGGAAAGTGATCACCAGTGTGCTCTTCACTACGGTGGTGACGGTGATTGTCCAATACCTTTTTCCCAGCGGCCGCTACCGGTAGTCCGCTAGCGCCATTTACCTGACCTGTCCATGAACGAAGGAAGAAAGGAAATTATTCAGATTGCGTTTGTTCTCGTGGGGATCATTTTCCTCGTCAAGCTTTTTTTTATCCAGGTAGTAGACGAACGGTATGAAGACATGGCGGAGAGCAACGCCATCCTCCGCGAGGTGGTATTCCCGGACCGCGGCCTGATCCGGGACCGCAATGGCGAGTTGATCGTCTACAACACGCCGGAATTTGACCTGCTCATCATTCACAAGGAAGTCAAGGCGCTGGATTCAGCGGCCTTCTGCGAGGTCTTCTCCATGACGCCCGAACAACTGAAGGCCAAATTCCGGGAGCTCCGCGCCCGCCGCGACTATTCCCGCGTGAAACCCACGGTATTTCTTACCCAGTTGTCCAATCTCGACTTCGCCCGCATTCAGGACAGGATCGATGAATTCCCGGGATTTTATATTCAGGCCCGAAGCACACGTGCCTACACGAGCGACGCCATGGCCAATGCGCTGGGATACGTCAGCGAAATCTCGAGACGCCAGCTTGAGCGCGATTCGAGCGGCTTTTATCGGCAGGGCGACTATATCGGGCAAAGCGGCATTGAGGCATCCTATGAAAAATACCTCCGCGGCACGCGGGGCGTCCGCAAAATCCTGCGCGACGTGGCGGGGATTGAAAAGGGCCCCTGGAATGAAGGGCGATACGACACCCTCGCCATCCCCGGTCAGGACCTGATCACCACGGTCGACCTTGAACTCCAGGAATACGGTGAGATGCTCATGGAAGGCAAGGCGGGAAGCATCATCGCGATTGAACCGGCGACCGGCGAAATCCTCTCCATGGTTTCGGGACCGTCATACGATCCGAATCTGCTCACGGGAAAGAACTACAGCTCGAATTTTGTGCTGATCAGCAACGACACGAACAAACCGCTCTTTAACCGCCCGCTGATGGCCCAGTACCGGCCGGGTTCAATCTTCAAGATTGCCCAGGCGATGGTTGCCCTTCAGGAAGGGGTGATCACCCCCGAAACCCGGATCGTGTGCGACCGCTCGATCATCGGTTGCCACGGCCCCCATTCAAACGAAGACCTTCGCGGGGCGATCACACATTCCTGCAACCCCTATTTCTATAATGTGTTGAGACGGATGGTGGTGCAGGGCAAATCGGACAATCCTTACGACGACACAAGAATTGGTCTTGAACAGTGGACCAGGCACATGCAGAGCTTCGGCTTCGGTGACCCGCTCGGCATTGACCTGCCAAACGAAAAGGGCGGCCTGGTGCCTTCCGTTGCCTACTACGACCGCGCGTATGACGGTCGCCCATGGAAGTTTTCCAACATTTACTCGATCTCGATCGGCGAAGGTGAAAACCTCGTTGTCCCCCTCCAGATGGCAAACTTTGCGGCTACCGTGGCAAACCGCGGATTCTACTATACACCGCACCTGGTAAAATCCATCGGCGACAGTGGCAAACCGCTTCCAGAATACGAGATCCGCCACTATACTACAATTGACTCGGCGTACTTTGAGATCGCTGCCGACGCCATGGAGCGCGTGGTCACGGAGGGAACCGGGCAATACCGGGCAAAACTCAAAGACATTGTTGTTTGCGGCAAAACCGGCTCCGTGCAAAACGAACCGCGACCCGACCATTCCGTTTTTATCGCCTTTGCACCCAAAGAGAATCCGAAGATCGCCATATCGGTGTACGTGGAATACTCGGGGCAGGGCGCGCGCGCGGCGGCCTCCATCGCGAGCCTGATGATCGAGAAATATTTGTACGGGGGCACGAAACGTCCCCACATTGAAGCATACGTAAAACGAGGGAAGTTTTTAGATTGAGACGCGAGGAAAATTTCAGCCAGAAGATTGATTGGGTGACGGTAGCCATCTACTTCGCTATTGTGCTGTTGGGTTGGCTGAACATCTATGCCGTCACCTATGATGAGAATGTAGAACAAAACATTTTCAGCCTGGACCTGAACTCCGGAAAGCAATTGTTGTTCATCGGTCTGTCGATCGTTCTGATTTTTGCGATACTGATTATAGATCGCCATTTCTATGAAACTTTCGCCTACGTTTTCTACGGCATCATCCTCATCGTGTTGCTTTTTGTACCGTTCATCGGGAAGGAAGTGGGCGGGAACAAGGCCTGGCTGGGAATCGGTTCATTTGGTGTGCAACCTTCCGAGTTTGCGAAGTTTGTCACCGCGCTGGCAGTGGCAAAGTTCATCGGGTCGATAGGGTTCCGGATGGATCACATGCGGAATCAACTGCTTTTATTTGGCCTGATCGGCGCGCCGATGGTCCTGATCCTCATGCAGGAGGACACGGGCACGGCGCTGGTATTCACCATCTTCGTCGTGGTCTTTTTCCGGGAAGGGATGTCTCCGTTCCTGATCATCGTTGGCCTCGCGGCAGCGGCGATCTTCGTGCTCACCCTGCTCGTTGAAAACCACGTCTACCTGTACGCCGGCATTGCCGTGATCCTCGCGCTGGCCATAGCGCTGGGCAAGAAGAAAGTGCGGCGTATTGTAACGCTTACGCTGGGCGCGGTGCTGGTCGCCGGCATGATCGGCAGTGTCGACTACATCGTCAAGGACGTCCTGAAGCCACACCAACAGAACCGGATCAAGGCGCTTATCAATCCCGACGCCGACCCCCAGGGCTACGGTTGGAACGTGACCCAATCGAAAATTGCAATCGGCAGCGGGGGCTTTTTGGGAAAGGGGTTTCTCAAGGGAACGCAAACGAAATTCGACTTTGTGCCCGAGCAGAGCACCGACTTTATCTTTTGCACCATCGGGGAAGAACATGGATGGATCGGAAGCCTTTTCGTGATCGCGCTTTTTGTCAGCTTGTTACTCAGGATCGTGTTTCTCGCGGAGCGGCAGAAGAACCGATTTTCGCGCGTCTACGGTTATTCCGTGGCTTTGATCCTGTTCTTTCACTTCGCCGTCAATATTGGGATGACGATCGGACTTTTCCCGGTGATCGGGATACCACTTCCATTCTTCAGCTATGGCGGATCGTCACTGCTTGGGTTTACGGCCCTCCTCTTCATCTTCCTGAAGCTGGATGCCCACCGGATGCAAATGCTGCAACGCCTTTAACAACGTCGTTTCAGGCAAAGCGCTTCTCCAGCATTTCCATGAATTCGTGGAATTCACGGCTTTCCCGGTCCCAATTCGACGACTGCGTTTCGAGGTATCCGAGCGCTTCCTCGAATGATGACATTTTATCGATGTCTTCAACCACCCGGCTGAAGGATTCAAAGTCGCCGTAAAAGAGCACCTTCGTGAACATGAACTTCTGGTTAATGGTCAGGTTCTCCCTGATGCTGGATATCTTCCGGAAATTGTCGGCCACCATCGGCTGTTTGCCCGCGTTAAGCCTGTCGTTCAGGGTGAGGCGTTCTTCCTCGACCCGCCTTTCCTTCGGGCGGCGCTCCTCAACAACGGGCACGGGACGCTCAACCGTCGTGTCAGCCCGTTGTGTATAGAATTCATCCACCGACAGCGGCACCAGGACCGAGAACGCAGCGATATAACCTTCGAGGTCTTCCGGTGTAAAATTCACTTCTTCAAGGATCTGATCCAGTACCGCAAACGCTTCATTCCCCGCGATCGTTTGAACATTCTTTTCCCCGAGTTTCCCGAGCATCCTCTCCAGCGGCGCCCGGTTGATTTTCAGGTATTTTATTTCTTCACGGAAAGAGGCGACGTCCAACGTATCGGACTTCCCGGAGATGAGCGAAGAATAAAAGTCGTAAGGGTTAAAAATCAACATCAGCGTTTGCCGCACCGCCGCCTTTAACAAGGGTATAAAGTGCTCCCTGTCGATGGCAATGTGGTTCGACAAGACCGTCATGTAGGCGCGCAGGGCTTCCCCAACCTCATGGTGATCGTAATCAAAGTAGGGACTCTTTTGTTGTTCTGTCTGCGTTTTCCAGTCCCGAAATAGTTCTCGAACAACAAACAGGTTCACCTGGTGAACCTTGCAAAGGGAGAGGACCTCCGGGCCGGTGATTTTCTCCTGAGTTGAAAAAAAGCCCTTTACCACCTCATCGGCATACCGGTCGGCATACCGGGCAATTGCCTCCTGACTGATTTTTTCATCCATTGCGGATAGCAGATTAATACCTTACTTGGACGATAAAGTTAACCAAATGGTTCGATCTCCGCACCTTATGAACAAAACATGGCGCGAATTGTGATCAGCAACCTGCATGGGCGCACCCTCGAAGTCACGGATCTGTCGCGGACGTTGTTAGAGCACCTCCAGCGCGAATTCCTCGACTGGATGCATGCCTGCGGCGCCAGGGGGCGCTGCACCACGTGCAAGGTCCTCATTCTTGATGGGCATGAGCACCTTGAAGCCCTGACGCCAGCGGAGATGCGATATCGGGAAATGGGCGCCTTGGGTGAGGACGAGCGCCTGGCATGTCAGTTGAAAATAAGCGGGGATATCACGATACGGGTCCCCGACGAAAACAAACTTCCCCACGTTCATTACAGTTCGTAAACGCATTTCGGGTGGGCGATTGCCCTTTGAACGTTAAATTGCAGCATGTTTGTCGAACCTAATTTTGGCCGGAAACCGCCTGAAGAGAAGGCGGGATGGATCGAAGTGATCTGTGGGTGCATGTTCTCCGGTAAAACGGAGGAACTTATCCGCAGGCTGAACCGCGCCATCATCGCAAAGCAGCACGTGGAAATCTTCAAGCCGGTGATCGATCGCCGCTACCACGAATCCAACATCGTCTCCCACAACGAAAACGCGATCCGGTCGACGCCGGTGAATTTCGCAAGTGACATCCTGCTCCTTGCGGGCGAATGTGACGTCGTTGGAATTGACGAGGCCCAATTCTTCGACGACGCCATCGTCGAGATCTGCAATACCCTGGCCAACCAGGGCAAACGTGTGATTGTGGCCGGACTGGATATGGATTTCGAGGGAAGGCCATTCGGCCCAATGCCGAATCTGCTTGCCGTAGCAGAGTTCGTCACCAAGGTTCACGCCATCTGTGCGCAAACCGGCGACCTGGGCTCGTTCTCCTTCCGGCTGACGGAGGATCCCCGCCAGGTGATGCTGGGCGAAGCCGGTCAGTATGAAGCCCGAAGCCGAAAATCTTTCTTTGACGCGATGAAAAAGAAAAAGCAATGAAGCTCCGGTTTCGACCCCACGCCCTCCTTCGGATGGCCATCGCTTTGTCCCTGGCGCTGCCCTGCTTTGCACAACAGCAGATCCCATTGGGAACATGGCGCCTTCATCTCGCGTACACCAACATCTCATCGCTGGCAACCGGTGACGGCCTCGTGTTTGGTGCGACGGCGAGCGGGATCCTTGTGCTCAACAAAAACGACTTTACGATTACCAGCTACAACACGCTGAACGCCCTAACAACAACGGGCATTTCCACCCTTGCCTACGACGGCGACCGCCAACAACTCCTCGTCGGTTACGAAGATGGCAATCTCGACATCATCACCGACGAAGCGTGTATGAATTTCAGCCGACTCAGTGAGGCCGGCGCCGTCACGGGTTCACGACGGATCAATCACATTTCCATCCGCGAAGAAATGGCCTACCTGTCCACGGATTTCGGTATTGCCGTCTTCGCCCTGAATACGTTGGAGCTAAAAGAAACCTGGCGCGACCTAGGCGAGGCCGGCGAGCGTGTGGCCGTATTAAACACGACGTTCAGCGGCAACCGTATTTTCGCCGCGACAACCAATGGCGTCATCGAAGGCGCACTCGACCAAAACCTCCTCGACTACAATCAGTGGGCTCATTACAACGAGGGCGCGTTCGGTACAACGGTACAATCCGTCGCCGCCTTTGATGGGTCCGTATTCGCAGCCCTCGACAACGAAGATCTTTTTCGACTAGACAACGGCGCGTGGATTGCCACCGGTCTTTTCCCGGGCGCGGACTTCCACTCCATGTATTCGGGTACCGGAGAACTTCTGGTGACGGAGGGCGCCTCGCTCTGGACGGTGAACGCAGCTTTGCAACGCGCGCGCGTCAATTCTCCACTCATCACCGCTCCCCATGCCGTTGCTTCCCTTGCCAACGGCGAGTATTGGATTGGCGATACCTCAAACGGGCTCGTCGGTAACGTTTCGGGTGAATTTGAATCCTTTGTTCCGAATGGACCGTCTGCGTCTGTTGTCTCCCGAATGTCCTTCGCCGGGGATGACCTGTATGCGGTCCGTGGCGGGTTTCAGAATGGTCAGCCAAAAGGAAGCCCGGGCATCGTTGATGTTTTTCACAACGGCGTATGGTCTTCGGTGACGCTACCTGTAAGCGATGTCACCGATGTGGCTTTTGGAAATGGTTATCAGTACGTATCCTCATTTGGAGGCGGGGTGGTGAGGTTTCGCGAGGGAGACACGGTTATCTTCAACAGGGATAACAGCCCGTTCGATGAAGAGACCATCACGGCCATCGAATTCTCCGGCGACGCGTTGTGGGCAATTGAGTACGGCGCGTCGCCCGGGATCCATCGACTCCAGGGAGAACAATGGACCTCATTCAGCACGCTCGCGTCACAGGTTACAGACCTGGTCATCGACCACCAGGGCGATTTGTGGCTCCTGCCCGATCCAGGCGCCGGTACCGGTTTGATTGCCTTTGATCCCGACGCAAGTCAGAGCCGCTACATCACAACGGGCCAGGGTGCCGGCGGTCTGCCAAGCGCGCGGGTCAACGCGATGACCGTGGACAAGGAAGGCTACGTCTGGGTCGGTACCGACGCGGGCGTCGCCTACTTCTACGCCAGCAATGAAGATGCGATCCTGCCCATTTATGAAGGCCGTTACCTTCTTCAGAACGAGGAGATCACGGCGATCGAAGTCGACGGGGGAAACCGCAAATGGATTGCAACGAACCGTGGCGTCTGGTTATTCAACGACACGGGCGAAATACTTGTCCGGAATTTTACCAGCACCAACAGTCCGCTGCTTTCCGATACCCTGACCGACATCGAGATCGACCCACACACCGGTGAAGTTTTTTTCGCCACAGATAAGGGGGTCATTTCTTACCGGTCTGACGCGACCGAAGGCGATGCGTCTCAAGGCATCCGCATCTTCCCCAACCCTGTCGCCTCCGGTTTTTCCGGAACCGTGGGAATTGACGGCCTGCCATCGGACGCCATCGTCAAGATCACCGACATCAGCGGCAAACTCATCTGGCAAACACGCGCCAACGGGGGCACGGCTACCTGGAATCTGCGCGACTACAACGGCAGGCGCGCCACCATCGGCGTGTACCTTGTATTCGCTGCCAGCGAGGACGCCGCCAACCGGGTGGTGGGGAAGATAGCGGTGGTGGATTGAGGGTTTCGGGTTCCAACCTGACGCTCAAGTTGCCACTAGGACACTAAGATACAAAGGTAAATTACACACGTAGGGCCTTTGTGGCTACAAACCAGAGGAGTGCGGAACGCCATGCTTTACCGACGCGAGGCACGCACTCAAACGCAAATGATATGACAACACAGCAAAACACGCCGCGAACCTTTGCGACGAAACTCCGCGCCCTCCCCAAATAAAGAATTGAAATGATCTCAAAAACCCGCGGCATCGTTTTCAGGTTCACGAAATTCAGGGAGACGTCCATCATTGTGACGATCCTGACCGAGGCTTTCGGCCTTCAACATTACATTGTGAATGGCGTTCGTGCCAAATCACCAAAAAGCCGCATCGCGCTCTATCAACCCCTGACCCTGCTCGACATGGTCGTTTATCATCGCGAGAATACCAACATCGAACGAATCCGCGAGGCGCGTTGTTTTCACCCCTATCAAACCCTGGCGACCGACGCCAAAAAGTCCACAATCGCCATCTTCATCACCGAACTTCTAAACAAATCTATACGGCATGAAAGCCATGCCGACGTCCTGTTTGCCTTCTTGTCCGAATCGCTCGTTGCCATCGACAAGACTACAACAGCATTCGAGAATGCACACCTCATTTTCATGATCCAGTTAAGCCGGCACCTGGGTTTCGGTCCTCAATTCACCAATGAAATTCTCGGAGGACGGGTTGCCGACCCGGAAACGGAGCAGGCGTTGACGCTTTTGCTGCGCGCGGCGTACGGGCACCCCTTGCCCATCAGCTACATCCAACGGAGAATCATCCTGGATCTGCTGGTAAAGTTCTACGCTGACCACATCGAAAACCTGGGCGATTTCAAGTCCATCCCGGTCTTGCGCGACCTGTTGAGTTGATCACCTCACCTCCAAACGGAATCCCACGCCGTGATAATTCACGATCTGAACATCCGGATCATCGCGGAGGTATTTTCGCAGCTTGGAAATAAACACATCCATGCTTCTCCCCATGAAGTAGTCGTCATCACCCCAGATGCTTTTCAAAATCTCCTCGCGTTTCAATACCCGGTCGCGATTGCGGTAAAGCAACTTGAGCACATCCGCTTCTTTTTGGGTCAGGGTCTTCTCGCTGGAATGGTTTTTCAACGTGAGCCGAAGCGGATCGAATCGAAACTTGCCGAGCGTGAAAATGCCTTCATCGTCGGCCTTCGCCGCGCCATTGCTTCTCTTGAGAAAAACCTCTATGCGGCAAATCAGTTCATCAAGACTGAAAGGCTTCGTGATAAAATCGTCTCCGCCCGACTGAAACCCGGCAAGTTTGTCTTCCACCATGGATTTGGCCGTCAAAAACAAAATGGGAACCTGGTCGTCCTTTTGGCGGATCTCCTTCGCCAGCGTAAAACCATCCTTGCGCGGAAGCATCACATCGAAAATGCAAAGGTCAAAGCCGTTCGCGTTGAAAATATCCTCAGCCGCACTCCCGTCCGTTGCGAGGATGACCTCGTAGCCTTTCAACACAAGGTTATCCTTGATGACATACCCGAGATTCGGGTCGTCTTCAACAACGAGTATTTTCTTGCGCTTTTCTTCGATCATATACTAGGAAAGGGGAAGGGTGATCCTGAATACGCTACCGGCTCCGGGGGCACTTTCGACCCTAACGGTACCGCCATGCGACGCGATAATTGACCTGACGTAATTTAGCCCAATGCCAAAACCTTTTACGTCGTGAAGATTGCCCGTAGGGACGCGGTAAAACTTTTCAAAAATACGTTTCTGATGCTCCCTGCTGATCCCGATGCCATTATCTGCAATGCTGATGACAAGCTGTTTGCGATCGTTGGCCGTACGGATCGTGATCTGCGGCGTGGTGGCGCAGTATTTAATCGCGTTGTCAATCAGGTTGTAAACGACGTTGACCAGATGCAGCCGATCGGCATGGAGCGTGTGGCTCGCCGCGTTCAATTCGCAGGAGATCGAACCGTCGCGCTCCTGCAAAGACATCGCCGTGTTCGTGATGGCGTTGCGGATTACCTCGTGCATGTCGACGACCTCTTTCCGCAGGCCGATGTCTTCCTTTTCCAGCCGCGCTACCTGCAGTACCCGTTCAACCTGCTGGCGGAGGCGGGTGTTCTCCTTTTCGATAATCGTGGTGTAGTTGAGCAGTCTTTCAGGATGCTGAACGATGTCCGGATTCTTCAGGACCTCGGTTGAAACTGCGATGGTCGAGATCGGCGTCTTGAACTCATGCGTCATGTTGTTGATAAAATCCTTTTGGATCTCCGACAACCGCTTCTGCTTGAGGATGACGAAAATGGTGTACGAAAAGAATACGATCACGATCAGCAACACCACGGACGAAAATGACCATATCCCCATTTGATTCAGAATGTGCGCCTCGCGGTCGGGAAACTGAACGCCGAAGTAATAGGCATAATTGTCCCATTCGGGAAGATTGCGGGAGCTTACTTTTTCCTTCGATGCCTGAAACGAAATATAATCTCCATACTTCATTTTTTCGCTGTTGCAGTCGTAAACGCCATACTCAAAATCGACCTGAATATTTCGTTTCTCAAACTCCGAACGCAACAGAAATTCGAGCAGGCCGGATTTCACGTCGCCGTTCACCATCACGATAAAATAGTTCGTTGAAACCTGCTTGACGGGATTCATCGCCGGAGACGGCGTGTTGTTGATGTCATAGATCTGATTGGCGACATTAAAAAGCGCAGCGTTAACCGTTCGCTCAAACTCCGCCTCCTTGAGGTCAAAAGCCCGGCGCAGCCAATACACCTGCGTGATCGTAATGCCGACGATGCAGAGCGTCGCGAGAATCACTATAGACCGGATGTAGGAACTCTTCACAAGATAAAATTAAATAAACGCGCCGGGTTGAAATTCAGTTTAACATCTCGTTAACATTAATTGACGACCCCTTAACATGCGGATCGTTTTCGTCGCGCCAATTTTGATGTGTTCGAACAACAGAACTAACAACAAACATTAACGCTTAAAACCATGAAAAAGATTTCAATTACACTGTTTACCCTTGTCCTGGCGATGTATGCCTTTGGACAGGACCTGGCGATGAACCGTACAAAGGTAGTGGAAAAAAGTCCCGACGCGGCGGTCTTCACCTGGAAAGCTACGGAGTATGACTTCGGCGCCATAGAAGCGGGCGTACCCGTATCTCATGAATTCAAGTTCACAAACACCGGTGACATTCCGCTCGTGATCACCGCAGTGAAGGCATCCTGCGGCTGCACGGTCACTGCCTATTCCGAAGATCCGATTGCTCCGAACGGAACGGGCTACGTAAAGGCCACCTACAATGCGGCCAAGCCGGGACGGTTTACGAAGACGGTGACGGTGACGGGCAACACGGCGGAGGGGTCGATCCTGTTGACCATTAAGGGCGAGGTTGTGGAATAAGAGCCGCCCCTACTAAAACAGGCCTTCCCGAGACGGGCGGGCCTTTTTTTTGCTTGTGAATTTCATTTTTAGAAAACGTTTTCAATAAAAATTTGCGTAGATCAATGGCCTGCCGGCGCGGCCGGGCGTCGATTTTCGGTAACTTTGTTTGAACGCCAGATTAAACCGGATGCCGTCAAATTATAACCAGGCCGTCGCCACCCGCTATCACATTTACAACAGCCTTTTTCTGAACCTGCCGTATACGGGCATTTACAGGACAGGCACCTTATTACCGCTGCTGCAGCAGGCGTGTGAAACCGGCTTCTCCAAAGGGAAAGATCCGCGGGCGATCATCCGGAAATTTTTCAGTGACTTCACCCCTGAGGCTTCACGAAAGGAGCAGTTCGATCTCCTTTTCAATTTTATTCAGTACGCAGAGCGACAGGTGGTGCTGTTCGACTCTATTGAAGACGCCGCCTTCGAAGAGGTGAACGATCTCAAGGGCAAGGGTAGCGTGCAGGCGTTACTGCTGCGAACTTCTGCCGAAGGGCTGATGGACGAATTGAAAAAGAAACTGGAGGACTTCAGCGTGCGGATCGTACTGACGGCTCATCCGACGCAGTTCTATCCGGGACATGTCCTTGCCATCATCAACGACCTCGAAGGGGCCATCGGCGGGGGAAGGCTCGACCACATCAACCTGCTTTTGCGCCAGCTGGGAAAGACCGCTTTCATCAACAGGGCGAAGCCTACCCCTTATGACGAAGCGCTTAGTCTGAGCTGGTTTCTGGAAAATGTCTTTTACCAGGTCATTCCGCAGATCTTCCAAAAGATCCTCGACGGATTACAGGTTCCGCCGGAGGAGTGGACGAACTTCGACCTGATCAAGATCGGTTTCTGGCCCGGTGGCGACCGCGACGGCAACCCATTCGTGACACACGATGTCACGCTGCAAGTAGCCACCAGGTTGCAGCAGACGCTTATGCGCTGTTACCACCGCGACGTCCGGTTCCTCAAAAGGAGGCTGACGTTTAAAGGCGTGGATCACATCATCACACGTGTCGAGCGGAAAGTATACCCGCTAGCGTATGGGAACGCCGATAAAGGCTACCCGAACGCGGAAGAATTGCTGGAAGACCTCATGCTCATGCGCCGTGGGCTTATTGAAGACCACCGCCGCCTTTTTCTCGACCTGCTCGACGGGTTCATCCTGAAGGTGAAGATCTTCGGGTTCTATTTCGCGAGTATGGACATCCGCCAGGACAGTCGTAAGCACACGGCAGTCTGGGATGTAATCATCCGGAAGCTTCAGCGCACCAACGCCAAGCTGCGGAATTTCAACAAGAAGAGTGAATCGGAGCAGATACGCGCGCTGCTCAAGCTCAAATTCAAGCCCGAAGCCCTTCGGGTGAAGGACCCTTTTGTGCATGAGTTGATCGGGAGTATTCGTGTAATTGAAAATATACAGGCGCAGAACGGGGAACTCGGTTGCCATCGCTATGTCATCAGCAATTGCCAGTCCGCGCTTGACATTGTCCGCGTTTTTCAGCTCACACGCGTTCTTCTGGCAAAAAAGAATCGCCTTCGCGTTGATATCGTTCCCTTATTTGAAACCATCGAAGACCTGAGCGCCGCACCCGCCGTGATGGACGCCCTCTACAGCATCCCGGAATATCGCGAACACCTGAAACAGCGCGGCAACAAGCAAACCATTATGCTCGGTTTCTCCGACGGCACAAAGGACGGCGGTTATCTGCGCGCCAACTGGTCCATTTTCCGGGCCAAGGAGAACCTGACTATACTTTCACGCGAGCACGGGCTCGTGGCCGTATTCTTCGACGGACGTGGCGGCCCTCCCGCCCGTGGCGGCGGCAACACCCACGACTTCTACGCTTCGCTCGGTGAAACGGTGGAAGACAAAGAAGTTCAAATCACCATCCAGGGGCAGACGATAAGTTCAAACTTCGGAAAGCCCGCGTCCTGCCTTTACAACCTGGAACAGTTGATATCGGCCGGGATCGAGAACGATGTCTTCCGCAACAACATCGTACAACTCAAGGAAAAGGAGAAGGACCTGCTCGAGCGTCTCGCGGAGGAAGGCCATAAAGCCTATCTCTCCCTGAAGAACCACCCCAAATTCGTGCCCTACCTGGAAAAGATCACGCCGCTGTCGTTCTTCGGCGACATCAACATCGGCTCGAGACCGGTGAAGCGGAATGCCGGCGCAGCCCTGAAGTTCGAAGACCTCCGCGCCATTCCGTTTGTCGGCTCATGGGCGCAGATGAAACAAAACATTCCGGGTTTCTATGGGGTAGGCACGGCGTTGAAGCAATTGAAAAGCGAGGGAAAACTCAAGGACTTGAAGCAGATGTACAAGCAATCGTTGTTCTTCAGGACGTTGTTGGGCAACACCATGATGTCATTGACGAAAAGTTATTTTCCGTCCTCGGCGTACCTGGCCAGGGACAAGGAGTTCGGCGAATTCTGGAAGATCATGTTCCGGGAGTACAAGCTTTCCGTGGCGATGGTCCTTGAGGTGACGGGTCTCTCGGAGTTGATGGAAAACAATCCCGTCAACCGTGATTCGGTACGGTTGCGGGAACGCATTGTACTGCCCTTGATCACCATTCAACAGTTTGCCATGCAGCAACTTCGTCATCCGGATTCGGTGAAGGAAAAGGAATTCGAAAAAGAGTACCGAACGCTGGTGCTGAGGTGCATGTTCGGGATCATCAACGCGGCGCGAAATTCTGCTTAGCGTTGGGCGGTGCGGGCCGCCATAATTTCACGTCATACACTGCTTTGTCGCTATCAAATCGTGGTAGCTTGAGCCATTCCCGGCGTCAGCGAAATCACGAGAGCGATCAATAGAATTCCGACCATTCCAGGGACCGGTACTTTCTTCCTGTTAAAGCGAACTTTATTTTCAAAAAGATGATCTCACGGTGGGTATTCCACATCGGCGGGGGATTTTTTTACTATTTTGAAAAATGGTTCACGCTGGCCCCTACAAGAATCGGACGGATGAAGAACTCGTGGCGATGTATAAGCAGTCGTCCCACCTCGACATCGTGGGTGAACTCTACAACCGGTACGTCGCCCTGACGTTTGGTGTGTGCCTTAAATACCTGAAAGACCGGGAAGACAGCCGGGATGCCGTCATGCAGATATTTGAAAAGCTCATGGTCAGCCTGAAGGAACACCACATTACCCAATTCAAAGGCTGGCTCTATGTGACCGCCCGAAACCACTGCCTGATGCAGATCAGGGCCCGGAGGGGAAAAAATTTCGAAGAAATCTCGCCTTTTCTTATGGAATCCGACCCTGAAATGAATCTGGAGGGAGGTCCTGAAACCGAGGAAAATCTTGGTAAATTAGAGAGGTGTATCAACCAGCTGGGCAGCGAGCAGCACCAATGCGTCAGGCTGTTCTATCTCGAGCGGAAATGCTATCGCGAAATCACGGAAAGCACCGGTTTTGACCTCAAGAAAGTAAAAAGTTATATCCAGAACGGGAAAAGGAATCTGAAGATCTGCATGGAGCGAAATGGATAGGCGGAGAAACGATATCGAGCGCTATTTACGAGGCGAGATGTCGCCGGGCGAAATGCATGCCCTGGAGCGGGAGGCCATGAAGGACCCCTTCCTTTCAGAGGCACTTGAAGGCGTCGAGCAGACGGGCGCGCAGGAGTTCCTGCTCGACCTTCGCGAACTCCATCACACTGTACACCAGCGTGCGCGTTCGCGTCGCCCGAAGTTTATCTCCATGTGGAACTGGTCTATCGGGATTGCTGCCGGCTTGATTATCATTGCCCTCGCCGCGGTCTACATCATTAGCGGCGTCACTGAAGGCGAACGCCAGACGCTGGCCTTGAAAAAGGAAGCCCTCCCTCAGCCCGGACACCCGACACCAGCCGACACCCTTGCCGACGCATCGCAACCGGCCTCGCCCCCCGCGCGGGAGGAATCCGCGACCGGGCCCGCGACAGCAGCCGTTCCGCAGCCACAGGAGGTTGAGACCGACGCCCCGGAGGAGACCGAAATCTCCGTAGACGACGGGATGGCCTCCCGCGACGCCGTTGATGAAACCAGTCCCACCGAGGCTGTTGACCCCATAGCAATACCGGCATTGGATCCCGTCGCAGGAATCGCCATCGCCGACACCGTTCGGGTCATCGAAGGACGCGTGATCTCGGCGGAAGATGGAACCGCCCTGCCCGGTGTTACGATCCGTATCCAGGATGCGCCTACGTCAACGTCAACAGACGCTACGGGGAATTTCACCATCCCCGTTGTTGACGAGGATCAAGCCCTCGTGTTCAATTTTGTCGGCATGGAGGAAAAGGTTGTCCCCACCGCGGGTAAGCAACACCTGGACGTGACCCTTGAGCCCGACCTCACCCAACTCAGCGAGGTGGTGGTGATCGGGTATGGCGATGACGACAAAAAGTTACCGTCGAAGGAATACGCGGCGCCCACAGGCGGTCGCAAAGCCCTCGAAAAATATCTCGAGGAAAAAATGAATTACCCGGAGCAAGCGCTGCTAAATAACGTCGAGGGAAGGGTCACCATTGAGTTTACCGTTTGGACCGACGGCACGTTACGGGATTTTCAGGTGCTGAAGGGGCTGGGATTCGGTTGCGATGATGAGGCGATCCGCTTGCTGAGAGAAGGGCCCGCCTGGTCACCGTCAAAACGAGACGCGCAGCCCGTGGCCGAAAAGGTGAAGGTGCGCGTGAAGTTCTCGCTACCAAGAAGGGAGTAGGAGCAGAGAGCAGAGAGCCAAGAGCAGAGAGCCAAGAGCTGAGAGCTGAGAGCTGAGAGCTGAGAGTGGAGGGCTAAGAGCTGACAGCGGTATTTGCCATTAGCCTCGCCGTTTCACGTCTTCCCTCACCTTTGTCAACAAACCAAATAGCATCGCTTTGACCTCACTGATCCTCGCGTCTAGATCCCTGAACCTTTCAAGGGGGATATAGCCAAGCTCAAATGAAAGGAAAAGGAGGTATTCGGCCTCCTGGGCCGACCCGAAGGAGATCTGCAGATAACCCGCGAAATCTCTTTGCGTGAATTTTCCGCAGCCTTCCGCAATATTCGTTGGGATCGAGATTGCTGCCCGGCGAAGCTGCGAGGTCAATGCATAAAGCTCTTCCTTTGGGAAAAAATTTCTTGTGATCTCGTAAACGTCCAGTACAAATGCGTGGCCTTTCTGCCAAACCAGGAGTTCCTTGTAATTTTTCATAATGAGAGGGTTTCTGTGGATTATGAAATTTCCCCCGTCATACCACCATATCCAAATTTTCCAACTCCTTTTTTCCTGACCAATTTAACCGACCCCCAGCTGTAAGGCACCACCTCCGCTCTTAGCTCTTAGCTCTCTGCTCTCCGCTGTTAGCTCTCTGCTCTCAGCTCTTAGCTCTCTAGGCTCCTAAACCACTTTCTTCCTGATCAGCTTCGCGTACGTACGGCTTACCGGAAAGCTCTTCCCGTTCTGCATCTTTACGACCATCCCGCCGTTGAAATGCTTTTCAATTTCCTTGAGCGCATTGATGTTGATGATCGTACTTCTGTGCACACGGATGAACATTTCCGGGTTGAGTATCTCCTCCAACTTGCCGATCCCCGAAGAACTGACGAACTGGTCGTTCTTGGTAGTGAGGATGGTGTAATCACCGGAGGCTTCAAGGTACACGATCTCCTCGACGGGCAGGTTGAGCAACTTCTCTGATTTCTGCACGAAGATGTGGGAGTCATAGGAAGACTTGTTGTCGGTCTTGATGCTGCGAAGCAATTCACCGACGTTGTTCTGTTCAAGTTTCATCCGGCTGATGGCCCTGTCGATCGCCGCCCTGAAACGTTCCTGGTCCAACGGCTTGAGGAGGTAATCCACCGCATTCTTCTCAAACGCGCGGATGGCGTATTGATCATATGCCGTGCAAAAAATAACAAAGGGATCGTGCGTGATCTCATCCAGCACGTCAAAGCCCGTCATGCCCGGCATCTGGACGTCGAGGAAGACGAGATCCGGTTTGAGTTTATCAATCACCTCGACGGCATCCTTGCCTTTCGCCGCCTCCCCTACGACCTGAATATTCGGCATCTGTTGCAGATATTCGGTAAGGAGGTCGCGGGCTAACTTTTCATCATCTACGATTACACAGGTAATGTTCATCGGGATAGCGTTTATAGTTGGTTGGTTTGAAAACAAATGTTCTTAACGTCTTCGGGTCTTCACGGCTGTAATTCGCAGGGTAGTCACCGAGGCACGTTGCCACAAAATCACCTAGGCACAAAGGAACCATGAAACAGTTTCATCCGGCTGCCTTGGTCAGTTTTTCCACCTCATCCTGCTGTCTCCTGGTCTCGTCGATCGGGATGAAGAAACTCACGGAGTATCCCCACTCGTTCGAGCGCACGCGCAACCCCGCCCCGGCGCCGAAAATGCTTTTCAGTCGTTGGTCCGTATTTCTAAGCCCCACGCCACTACCACTATCCATCACTTTCTTAGCCTTCGTCCCGAGGCCATCGTCCTTCACTTCAAAGAAGATCATGTTATTGAAGCGCTTGATCGTGAGCACGATGGTCCCGCCCTCTTCTTTGGGCGCAATGCCATACTTCACGGAGTTCTCGACCAGCGGCTGCAGGATCATCGGGGGAATAAATACCCCCAGGCAGGAGAAATCAACCTGCTTTACAAACTTCAATCGGTCGCCGAACCGCACCTGCTGGATGCGAATATAGTTATCAATAAAATCCAATTCATGGATGAGCCGCACCATCTGATCGCCATGAGAATCCAGTGCGTAGCGGAAAATATCGGAAAGTTGGGTGATCACCCTGCGCGCCTGCTCCTTGCTGGAGCCGATCAGCGTGTTGATCGAATTCAGCGTATTGAAAAGAAAATGCGGATTGATCTGTGACTTCAAAAGGGAGATCTGCATTTCACGGTTCTTGAGCGCAAGCTCACTTTTTTCGCTCTCCTGATTCTGTACATTCTCAAAATACCGGATCACGTAATAGACGGCGATAATGATGATATACTGGTCATGAACATGGAGCCCTTCCCAACTCAGCAGGCGCTTGAGGTGCCCTTTCCAGTTTTCGAAATAAGTATAGCCTTCAACGTAGTCTTCGATATAGTACGACAGGGTTCCCACCACGAGAAAGTACAGCGTAACGCCAACGACATGCCCGGCTACCTGGATGTAGACATTGTACTTAAACAGGAAATTGCAGTAGAAATAAATCCCCACAATCAAAATACAAAGCGCTTCGAAGAGGTAGAGCGCATTCCAAAAGACAAATTCCTGTGGCGTCGTGAGCTGGTAGCGAATAATCGATCCGACGGCATAATTGACGGCATACCAGAAAATGAGCAACAGATAGGCCCGTTTCCAGATTGGCGCTATGTTTTCGAGGAATTTCAAGCCGGTGAAATTGACAATAAAGTTACGGATTGGAAAGGAAAAGCGATTAACACGGGTTAATCAGCGATAAATATTCAATTTCGAGTGATAACCCTACATTACATTTGCCGAGTAACTGTTATTAATGATATTCAACCGCTTTTTACGTGAAACAACTCCTTTTTATACTGCTCAGTTCCGTGTCGCTCGCCGGATGGTCGCAACAGCTGACCATTTCGGCCCGGGTTCAGGATGCGGAGACCGGCGAGCCCCTCGGGTTTGCTTCCGTCGGCATCAAAGGGCAAGCGTTCGGTACCATCTCCAACGACTACGGTGAGTTCGACTTTCACTTCCCGGCTGATCACCGCAACGACATCCTGGTGATCAGCATGCTGGGATACCGCAATTTCGAGGCCCCGATCTGGACCCTGCTCTCCACGGAAATCCAGGTCATCAAGTTGCATAAGTCGCCGATTGTCCTGAAGGAAATCGTCGTGACGGATACGCTCTCGGGCGGTGACGTGCTCCGGATCGCTCTCTCAAGGATCGACCAGAACTACCCGATGCAACCGTTCATTTTGGACGGATTTTACCGGGATATCAAAAAGGTGGGCGGTACCTATATTTCCCTTCTTGAAGCAGCGGTCAAGATCTACGACGAAAACTATGAAGAACCCCGAAACAAGTACAAACTCAGAGAGCGTGTCAAACTGGTCGAGGTGAGAAAAAGTCTCGGCTACGAAAGCAAATTCACAAAATACTTCGACCAGGTGAACCTGCTTGAGGACCTCCTGCTGCATAACAATATTCGCTACCGCCAGATCGAGGCCGACGATGAACTGTTTGCAAACATGAAGCGCGACAAGAATTCCTTCTACGACAACCATGAAGTCTATGTCGTCTATCACGACGAGTTCTATAACCTGAGGATGTACATTGACAAGGAAGATTTTGCGATCATCCACCTGGAATGGGCGTACACCACGCCAGGGGAAGAACTGAAAAGAAAAAACGATCTCATCAGCAAGTTCGTCGGCCTGAAAAAAACAATCGGCTTTAGACGGATCAATGGAAAAATGTATCCCAGTTACATGTACCTGAACTCAAAGGTGAACTGGTACGACATAGCAACCGGCCAACTGAAGTTTGAAACCGAACTCCAGCAACAGTTGCTTATCAATCAGGTACACACCAACAGTTCGGAACGCATCACTTCCACGGAACGCATGCGCAACTACGGCTTGCAATATCAGGATCAGCCCTACAACAAAGCGTTTTGGGATAATTACAATGTGATCAAGGAAACACCCCTCGACCAGGAGGTGCTTGCCGACCTGGAAAGGTACGGCCCGCTGAAAGAGCAGTTCGAAGAGTATTGAGAAGTTGAGAAGCCAAGAGCTAAGAGCAGAGCGCAAAGCGCTGGCCTACTTCAGGGTGGCCAGTGTTGCCTTGATGCGCTTCATGGCTTCTTTCAGGTCGGCTTCGGAGGCAGCGTAGGAAAACCGAATGCAGTTGTTTTCCCCAAATGCGCCGCCGGATACCGTCGAAACGTGGGCTTTCTCCAACAGGAAGAGGGCAAGATCATCCGCATTGTTGATCGTCGTTGCCCCATCGGATTTGCCGAAGAACGCGCTCACATCGGGGAAAAAGTAAAAAGCACCACGCGGATAGTTGGCCTTGATGCCGGGGATGTCATTCATGAGTTCGTAAACGATCTCCCGGCGCTTCCGGTATTCATCGACCATTTTAAGCGTTGGGCCCGGCTCACCGGTAATGGCTGCAAGGGCAGCGCGTTGGGCGATCGAACAATTCGCCGATGTAATCTGGCCTTGCACCTTGCTGCAACCATCGGCGATCCATTTCGGAGCACAGATATATCCCACCCGCCATCCGGTCATTGCAAACCCTTTTGCAAAACCATTCACCGTAATGGTACGCTCGAACATTCCCGGGAGAGAGGCGATACTCAGCCGCTCATCGGTGAAATTGATATGCTCGTAGATCTCATCGGCGATGACGATAATATTGTGTTTTACAGCCACCGCCGCAATGGCCTCCAATTCCGCCGAGGAAAACACGGAGCCTGTCGGGTTACAGGGCGACGAGAAAATCATCAGTCTGGTCTTCGGCGTGATGGCCTTTTCAAACTGCGCGGCCGTTGCCTTGAAATCATTTTCAATGCCACCGCGTACCATCACGGGCGTCGCCTCCGCCAGCCGAACGAGGGCCTCGTAACTCACCCAGTAGGGTGAAAAGACAATGACTTCATCACCGGGATTGAGCAGGGCAAGCATGGCGTTGGCAATCGACTGCTTTGCGCCGTTGGACACGACGACGTTCTCCGCCTTGTAGGGAACGTTGTTCTCCTTCTGGTATTTCGAAGCAATGGCTTCGCGGAAGTCCGCGTACCCGGCCACCGGAGGATAGGCAAAATATTTGCCGTCATCGATGGCTTTCTTTGCCGCCTCGCAGATGTGCGCCGGCGTTTTGAAGTCCGGTTCTCCAAGGCTGAGGCTGATGACGTCGATACCCCTGCTCTTGAATTCGCGGGCCCTGGCAGCCATGGCGAGCGTGGCCGATTCCTGGATGGCGTCGATTCGTTGTGAGAGCTTGTTCATATAAGGAAGAAACGAAACTCAAGTTTAAATCTTAATGGCCAAAGTATAAAGCTTCGGCGCCTTAAAACTTTTCGGCAGGCCAATTCAGGACGTTCCGCGAAGGCGCTAACGTTTGAGTTTAGTTAAAAAGGGTCCGACCGGTGATGCTGCGCCCCAGGGTGATCTCGTCGGCATACTCCAGGTCGCCGCCGACGGGAATTCCCCGGGCGATCGTGCTCACCTTCAACGGCAGGTCTTTGATACGCTTGTTGATGTAGAACGCTGTGGTGTCACCCTCCATGGTGGGACTGAGGGCAAGGATAACTTCCCTGATCTCGGACTGCCCATGGTTGAGGCGACTTACAAGGGGTTCGATGGTAAGGTCGGAAGGACCGACACCGTTGACCGGTGAGATCACACCGTTGAGAACATGGTAAAGCCCGGTGTACTGCGCGGTATTTTCGATGGCCATCACGTCGCGTGTGTCTTCCACCACACACACGATAGTTCGTTCACGACGGTGGCTGGAGCAAATGTGACAAACGTCGTCATCCGAAATGTTATAGCAGTGTTTGCAGAACCGGATCTGCGTGCGCAGCGCCGTGAGCGCATGGGCAAGGGCAAGCGTATTCTCCTCGCGGCTTTTGATCAGGTGCAACACCAACCGCAGGGCGGTTTTTTTCCCGATCCCCGGCAGTTTTGAAATCTGAGTTACCGCTTCTTCGATCAGTTTTGAAGGATACTCCACCCCTGTGTCCTCTTCGTAATGGTATTGGCCTAAAGGATCCGCGCGTCAATTCCCGCCTCGCAGATCGCTTCCCGCATAGGCTTAAGGAAATCAAAAGTACCGGTTTTTACGGCGCATTTGCCGGTGTAGTGTATGAGCAACGTACACTGCTCCGCCTGTTCCGGCGAGTGCTTGCAAACCCGGACGAGGGTATCGATGACGTGGTCAAAAGTGTTAACATCATCATTGAAGATCACGAGGTCCATCAGGTCAGTGGTCTCGACCGCCTCCATGACGTCAGAAAATTCTTCCTGTTGATAGGCCGTTTTCATGGCTATGATGATTTTTTCACAACAAAAGTAAGGAATTTGAAAAGGATAAAGCCCATATTTACCGAATTCCTTTGTATGTCCCCGAAGATATGCCCTGGTTTTGCATTCCTCTCGCTAATTGAATTTATTGCCGCTTCGTTTCCCCACTGAATCATTTGCATCATGACACCCGGACTCGTCGTCACCATTATTGTCGTTTATTTCTGCGTCCTCATCCTCATTTCTTACCTCACGTCGAAGGGTGCGAACACAGACACGTTCTTCACCGCCAACCGGCAGTCGCCCTGGTTCCTGGTCGCTTTCGGGATGATCGGCGCATCGTTGTCGGGCGTCACATTCATTTCCGTACCGGGCATGGTTGGCAAGATCGGTCTTGGCTATTTCCAGGTGGTGCTCGGATACCTGCTGGGCTACTGGCTCATCATCGGAATTCTCATGCCATTGTACTACCGGCTCAACCTTGTCTCGATCTATACCTACCTGGAAAAGCGGTTCAGCTTCTGGTCGTACAAGACGGGCGCGTCGTTCTTCCTCGTATCCCGTACGCTCGGTTCGGCGTTGCGATTGTACCTTGCAGCCACAGTC
The DNA here is from genome assembly GCA_964551035.1 of uncultured Roseivirgaceae bacterium. Lineage (GTDB taxonomy): Bacteria > Bacteroidota > Bacteroidia > Cytophagales > Cyclobacteriaceae > Chryseosolibacter. The sequence continues at coordinate 120,875 of CAZKBK010000006.1, forward strand.
CTTCAGCTCTTTCTTTTTGATGCGTGGGGCGTGCCCTTCTTCATCACGGTGGCCACGACGCTGCTCCTTATTTGGGTTTACACGTTCAGGGGTGGCATCAAGACCATTGTTTATACCGACACCTTTCAAACGTTCTTCCTCGTGTCCGCGGTGGTGATCGCCGTCTGGCAGATCGCCGGCGACCTCGGGCTTTCGTGGTCGGGCCTCTTCAATGCGGTCACCTCGAGTGAATATTCCAAAATGTTCTACTTTGACGATGTCAATTCCCCCTGGTACTTCTGGAAGCAGTTTATCGGCGGCGCGCTGATCACGGTGACGATGACGGGAATGGACCAGGAGATCATGCAGAAGAACCTCACCTGTAAGACCCTCGGCGACGCGCAGAAGAACATGTTCTGGTTTAGCCTCACCCTGGTGGTCGTGAACCTCCTCTTTCTCACGCTTGGTGTGTTGCTCTATCTCTACAGTGCGGAAAACAATATTCCCATTCCCGCTTCCACAGACGACCTGTTCCCTTCACTGGCCCTCAATAATTTCAGCCTGATCGTAGGCATATTCTTCCTGCTGGGTATCACGGCGTCGTCGTACGCGAGCGCGGACTCTGCCCTTGCCGGACTTACCACTTCGTTTTGCATTGACTTCCTGAACTTCAAGGACAAGCCGGAGTCAGTGAAAAAACGCCAAAAGTTCATCGTGCACGTGGGCTTTTCCGTGCTGTTTCTCATAGTCATCGTCATTTTTCGGGAGCTCAATAACCGCAGCGTCATTGATGCGGTGTTGCAAGTTGCGGGGTACACGTACGGACCCCTTCTGGGCCTCTTCACTTTCGGTCTCTTTACGCGGTTTCAGGTAAAGGACCGACTCGTGCCGGTCGTGTGCGTGCTGGCGCCGCTTTGCTCGTATATGATCAGCCTGAATTCGCAGTCATGGTTTGACGGCTACATTTTCAGCTATGAGATCATGGCGGTAAATGGTGCATTGACCTTCCTTGGATTGGTGGCGATCCGGAAAAAAGGTGAGCGTGTTGAACGGCTTTGACAATGGTCGCACAGGCACCGTTGAATGGTAACGCCATGAAAATCGAACAGGCTGCCCTTGCGGACAGCCTGTTGACAGACTAAAACCAACCCCTCAATCAAGTCTTCGTAAACAGGGTGTTATACCTTCCGGTATTCAAACTCCTCCACGCGTCCATCTTTCGACACCCTGATCGTATACTCGCCTGCTTTCACATTTGCGAAATCGACAATCATTTTCCGTTTATGGAGCACTTGCCGCGTCACGACGTCTCCGTTTGAATAAAAGATCTCAACGCTCGCGCCAATAAATTCGCGATCCACCTTGATCACGAACAGGCCCTTGTGTTTACTCGGAACAATCTCTACCGGATCATTTCCGGCGGTGGCCTTCGACATGCTCAACACCATGACCACGCCCAACAATACAACCAATCTCTTCATTGCGATAAGAACACAAATTCATCATCCAAGATTATGCCGATGTAAGTAAAAAGGCGTTTATCGCGCAATTCATCGTCATCACAGGGCAGGAGCCTCCGGATTTGGGAGGCTTGATTCTCAATTTGGACAACCGTCAAAGTAATTCTGCCGACGGATCCCAAAACACATCTTTGAAATTCTTCACTTTGTCGTTTTCGACGGTGATCCCCTCCCGTTCGAGGAACCTTTGCATGGTGGTGGGCGTTCTAAAATGGTGTTTGCCGGTCAACAACCCCGCGCTGTTGACCACCCTATGGGCGGGAACGTTTTTGGGGCACCCGTGCATCGCCCACCCGACCATTCTCGCACTCGATTTCATCCCGAGATATTTGCCAATCGCCCCGTAGCTGGTGACGCGTCCGCGCGGAATGAGGCGGGCGACCTCATATACATCCTGGAAAAAATTCGCTGTAGTTTGCTTGTTTTTGTTACGTGACACGGCAGACAATCATGTTCTTGCTAAATTTACAGTCTGTTTCGATATACCATAGACCTGTTACTGTGAAGCTTACTGTTTTCATCGTACTCTTTTGTGTGACAACCCTCTCCGCATTTGGCCAAACGGCCAGGAAACTGGTTTTTCCCGAATGGCATGGTTGGGACGTGACCAACGAAAACGAGGAACTGTCTTTCCGGGTCACGGCCATCAACGGCGACTCGGCCTTCTTTTCCATGGAGGGCGCTGAAGAAACGGGCATCGAATTCGATTCGCTGGGAAATTTCAAATGGACTCCCACGTTCGAGTTTGCCGACCGGGTGGACCTGAGTCGTGAAGTCACCGTAATCTTCCAGGCGCTTTGGCCGGACGGTACCCGCGCCCGCGAACAGGTTACGTTTACCGTCAACCATGTCAACCGCCCGCCAGTCGTGGAAGACCTTCCGGTCTTTTATGTAAAACAGGCAACCAGCAATATCTACCAGATCCCCCAGGAATACGTCTACGACCCGGACGGCGACCCGTTGGTGTTCGAGGCCCTGCCCTACCAGATGCCAGAGGCCTCCGAACTGACCTCGCAGGGCGTGCTGCGATGGACGCCGTCCCGAAGCCAGTTCATGAACCTTCGGGCGAATCCCCTCTTCCTGGAGTTCGTCGTCCAGGACCAGCCATCGAAGGCTGAAACCCGCGGCAAAATAAAGGTAGCGCAAACCCAGCTCGATCTGCCGCCGGAGCTCTTAATCGTGCCGGTCGATACGGTGATGTCTATCAACGAGGATGAGACCCTCAACCTGAAGATCTATTTGTCGGACCCCAATGGCGACGACAACATCCGCAGTTCCGGGTTCCTCTCCAATGATACCCGTGTGCCCGACAAGGCGCTGAAACAAAATACACCCCTGCAGCAGGAATTCATCTGGACACCGGGATATGAATTTACGGATGATGTCCAGAAGTACCTCACCATCGAGCTGACCTTCTTCGTGATCGACAAGTCCAACAACCGGACGCAAAAAAGGATCTGGGTCCAGGTGAACGACGCTGAAAACCTCGAGAAGAAGGATGCCCATCTTTTTGGTAAATACCGGAGCAACCTGATCGAAGCGGTAATTCTCATCCAGCAGCTCGATGCCAATCAAAAAAAACTCAACGTTGAATATAAGAAGGCGCGGAAGGGCAAAAAGAACCGCTCGATCCTCAACGCCTCGCTGGGTGCGGTGACGGGTCTCTCTCCCGTGGTCATCGAGCAGGCGGATCAATCAAAGATCGTTTCCGGCATCGGCGGCACCACCGTGCTCACCCTGGGCACACTCGAGGCTACGGAAGTAATCGGGCGTTCCAAGGACCGCATCCTTGATCTTCTGAAAAGCAGCATTGACGTTCGCAACAAGGTACAGGCTGCCGGCGACGAGTTTGCGCGAAAGTATGCGTTGAAATCCGCGCGCCGCAACAGCGAATTCGATAAGGATATCGAAAAGCTCCGCGCCGTGCTCAGCGACCAACGGATCATCTTGTTGGAACTGGACAGCTATTCGAAGAATCCCCGCAAAATCGATGACAGAGATATCAAAGGGACGTTCGTCGACTTCGAGCCGGAGATGCGATAAACAAAAGCGGAAATTTTCGGGCCAGTTGCAAGCGTTAGGTTGAGGCTACCACTTTCGTGGGATCAGGACGCCGGCAAAAGCCCTCAGAGCCCCACCTCTTGTGCCAGGAACTGCTTCGCGCCGTCGGGGCCGGTAATCTTCAGCACCGCGGAACTCGTTTCTACCGTAAGCGCGAAGGTAAAGAAGTCGCAGCACAAGCGTTCGGTCTTGACAAACTCGACAATCCGGTCGATGGTTTCGTCGCTGCCATCAAAACGATACGTAAATCCATCTTCGGATTCGGTTCGCTCCGTAACCAACATCTTAAGTTCCGCAATCACGGTGGATTTCCGCCGCCTCAGTTCCGGCGTCGTGAGCTTGCAGGTAAGGGTTGCATCCATAAGGCATAGTGTCTGTACGACATTGAAACGCAATCCGACACAGCACGGTTCAGTTTTCCGGTTGGTGATGGCGCCAGTGGTTCGCCGCCTCGATCATTGTAGTAACCCAGAAATCCCCTTCATGGGCCTTCAGCCAGGCCAGGAACTGATTATGTTGTTTCAGGTCGACATTCAATGCATGGCCTCCACCGACGCCGTGAAACAACACGACCAGCAAGGCGTTCTCGTCTCTCGCCTTCGCGGCCCAGACGGTCAGTTGATCGGCATTGCGCTCATCGACAACATAACAAGAAACGTTTTTGAGGTTGAGGTTATCCGTGGTGTTGAGTTGGCCGTTAACCCCCCTCATCGCAACAAATTTGTCCGCAATCTCATTGATGAATGATCCGTCGCCGGTGTCGGTATCGCCACACGTGTAGGCAAATGTCCTTTCACCTTTGCCATCCAGTGACTTGAGAAAGGCGTTGGTCATTTCAATCTCCCGAACGATTTCTTTGGTCGAATACGCGCCGAGGTCGTTGTCAGGTGAAACCCACGACCGTCCCGGCTTGGCACCGTCGCAAGGGTGAAACCAGGTGTGGTTGCCCAGTTCGTGACCGCGTGATGCCACCTGTCGCCAGTCTTCCATGCGATCCTTACAGCCAGGGAAGGCGACAGAAAGGTAGAAGGTTGCGTTGAATCCGAGCGAATCCAACACGGGTATGGCGTGGTCAAGGTGTACCGCGAGGGCGTCGTCGTAAGTGAGCACGACGGCAGCCTTTTTCCCATGCCACAATTTTGACGTATCCGTCAACCGTGCCTGAAACGGCGAAGCCGGGAGTCCCGCCTTGTTGTAAAAGTTCACCGGATGGGGGTTGTCGGCCCACGCATAACGCACATAAGCCGGGAATGGCACATCGTCATGCCACACAACGACCGTGTTACCGTCGATCTTCGCATGGGCCCAGACAAACCTGCGGTCGGCGCCGGCGACGGCAATCCATCGAAGGTCCTTCCCGTCGGACGAAACCAGTCCGCCTCCTGTATTCGTAAAATGCAGCGTGACACGATTGGCGTCCACTTCGGCAGCGGCGAACGTTGGCCCGGAATGAATCACGTCCTTTTCGCCGTAGGCAATCTTACGCGCGGCCAACGCCAGCCGATCGCCGATGGGCTTTTTATTACCGGGATGAATGTCATTCCATTCGCCCAGGTCAATGGCAACCACCATCGCGGTATTGGGTTCATCCAGCACCCTGCGCTGCGCTTCCCGCAGTTCTGCCCACTGGCTCTCGGACGGCAGATAATTCACCTCCATAAAATTCGGAAGCTGCACATAGAGAAAGGGAATTTCGCCCTGGCCCCATTGTATGCGCCAGTCACGGATCATTGACGTCAACAACGGTTCATAGGTGTGAGGGGTGTCGGCGTTGCTCTCACCCTGGTACCAGACAAATCCCTTCACGGCATAGTCCGTGCCGGGTGCGATCATCCCGTTAAATAAAGATGTGGGTTGGTGGATCAATGAAATGTCCCGCACGCTCCGGGTCTCCGGTTCAAACACCCTTCCAACTTTGTAGTGCCAATATCCGGTGAGGTCAACCGTGTCGTTATCGGACGCGAGATAGTAGGGTTTGTCCGGTACGAAACCGCCTTTGCCCGCGTAGTTGGCGACCCGAACGGTGATGGTGTTCATTCCCGGTTTCAACACGCCGGCAGGGATCTGGTAACGGCGCTGAGGATACTGGTATGTCTTGCCCCCGACCAAGGTCCCGTTAATATAGACGTTGTCCGCGTCAACAATTCTCCCCATGGCGATCATCGCCGGAACCCCGACCATTGAAGCGGGGACGTCGATCACGCGCCGATACCAAACAATGCCGTCCAGATGGGAAATACCCTGATCCTCCCAATACCCCGGAATGCTGATCGTTTTCCAGCCCTCAGGTTCATAGGCTGGATCGTACCACTTCACCGCACCGTCCATCCCAGCGTCGCCTTTTCGGCGTTCCCATATCGCGCGCTGCGCGGCTGCGGCCTTTGCCTTTACGCGATAAACATACGCCGTGTCTTTATTGGTTGTAAGCGTCTCAACCAAATTCGGAAATTGTTGCAACCCCGCCTCACTGGTCCACGCCTCAACCGGCGTTCCTCCTACGCTGGCATTTATAATGCCGATCGGTACCTTATATCGTTCATGGAGATCGCGGGCAAAGAAGTAGGCGATCACGGAAAATCTGGGCACGTTCGCCGGCGTGGCAGACAACCAGGCACCGCCGGAAAAGTCTTCCGCGGGACCGGTGAGCACCGGGTTGGTGGGCACGAGGAATTGCCGGATCGCAGCATGGTTGGCCTTGTCAATGTCTTCCTGATATCGATCGCGGTGAAGGTCGAGGTAGTGAACCATGTTGGACTGTCCGGCGCACAGCCATACGTCGCCGACGAGAATGTCCTTCAATGTTATGGTTTCGTTTTCCGCCGCAATGGTCATGGTGTGCGGTCCGCCGGCGGTTGACGGCTTGAGCGACACCATCCACTTCCCGTCATCACCGGTAGTGGCCTCATAGTCCTCACCCTGAAAATCCACGCTGACCCTGATGCCTTTACCGGCCCATCCCCACACCTTTACCTTTTGATCTCGCTGAATGACCATACCGTCGCTGACGAGGGCGGGCAGGCGTAATTGAGCGTAAAGTGTCGTTGGGAGGAGTCCAATTAAAAGCGCGAGCGTTACCAGTGATTTCATGATTCTGCGGATAGCGTTTCCGCTAAAAGTAGAAAAATCGGATTAATGTTGATGTATGCAACAACGGTTGCATTGTGGCGTAACTGAAATTTTCTTGTTCGTATTGTGCGCTGGATGCCCCTGGTGGCATCATCGATGGTGACATGTTGGATCATAACTTTAATAAGCGTACCTTTGACTTATCAATTGCGGATATTCTTAATTCACCGCCCTCTCCTCCCGAAGACCGGTTTCTTAATTCTCTCCTCAGTTAATCCTGGAAGATCATCAGGGTTTTAGTTTCCAATCGCGGCTCGTTCGAATAGCGAAAAAAATACAAAACATTGATGTTCCCCGGCCAAATGCCGATGCAGCTGTTGTGGATACAGCGGTCATTCGGCAGTCGCAATGCTTATTATTAACAATTTAACAGAATATGGAAGGAACCGTAAAGTTTTACAATGAGGCCAAGGGATTTGGCTTTATTAAACCTACTGACTCACAGGAAGACATTTTCGTTCACCACACCGGACTCATCGATGAGATCCGCGAGAATGACAAAGTCGAGTTTGAGCAGGAGCGTGGCCGGAAAGGAATGAATGCCGTACAGGTGAAAGTTCTCCGATAAACGCCGTTATCAACAATTATTTTAAAACAATTTGATTCATGAATTTATTCGTAGCAAATATCAGCAAGTCTGTAAAGAACGATGCATTGCAAGCGTTGTTTGCAGAATTCGGAGAGGTGCTCTCCGCCAAAATCATTACCGACAAATACACCGGTGAGTCTAAAGGTTTTGGCTTCGTGGAAATGGAAAACGACGCGCAGGCGATGGAAGCCATCAAAAAGCTGACTAACGCCGACTTCTTCGGTCGCAGCCTGGTGGTATCCAAGGCACGTCCAAAGACCTCGTCCTACTAAGGGGCAGGCAAAAAGCTAAGGGATCGCACAAATGTGCGGTCCTTTTTTTTTAACAGGCCTAAAAGATCAGGAATTTCGTGTCACGCAAATCACAGGGGCAATTGGGAATCTACTTCAATGACCCCTGGAGGACTTCGTGCGCGAGCCCGTCGACATTGGCCACCTTTCCCGTCACCTCGAATCGCTTCAATATCTGGTCCCGCATTCGGACCACCACCCGCACGGCGATGTTCTCACCTTCCACCCGATACCTTCCGCTGATCTGAACGGCATCCGGGCTCGTACTCCCCGGAAAAAATGTGATGGGACTGTCGACGCTTCGCGACGAGAGATCACTCAACGCGGCGTCGAGTTTTACATTCAAACGCAGGTTGTCCGTCATCAGGTCTTCGTCCTGAAAATTACAATTACTAAAGAGCGGTTTCTCCGTCGGCAATGTGATCATGGAGCGCACGGCCTCATCCACTACGCCCACGTTAAAATTCGTCGTCCGGATAATCTGAGGTTGCTGCCTGGCGCCGCTCGACCTTGCGATTTCCCCGACGATTTGTTCGGCGGCATCAAACCATCGGCCGACATTCAGCAACCGGTTGTCGTCAAGGATACCCGGGTCCTCCTTTAGCGGTTTCAGCAGCGAATAGGTGAGTACGCCCTGGTTGTACCGGCCCATCTCGTAGGCGCTCTGGTCGCTGGCGCTGGCCGACAGAATGAACAAGCCCGCGCGCTCATTGAGTTTGTCGATCGCCTTGATGTACCTCATTTGTTCGTCGCTGCGGGCGGCGACGTACTGTTGCTCCTGGCCGCCCATCGTCACGATGTCGTTAATGGCCTGGCCGCTGTTGCAGGCGTCAAGAATGAGGATACGTTTCTGCGCGGGGACGTTTGCGGGTTGTATCCATTCGAACAACTCCCTGGCTGAGATACCGGTTGCCTCGGGGTCGGTCATCGCTGACGCATCCGCGGTCATAAAGTAAAACTGTTTGTCCTTTGGATTGGTGACTCCGTGCCCTGCAAAAAAGATCAGCAACACATCGTTGGATCTTGCAACTGCGCCGATCTTAGTGAAGGTCTGTTTTATGGAAGCCTTGTCTGGAAAAAAATTCCGGTCGCGATCCGTGTGTAACGTATAAACGTGGACCCTGTCGACGCCATCGAAGCTGAACAGGCCGGAGGCCGCTGCGTCCAGGGCATTGGCAAAGTCGCGGGCATCCTTCGAGGCGAATTTCAGGTCTATTCCGTCGCCCTTGTAGTCGCTGACGCCGACGATCACAGCGTGCAACGACGGAGGCTCGATCAGCGCCGTAGTCGCTTCCCCCTCGAGTGTGGCACCACGCGACCCCATGTCATTGTCAGACGTAAAAGCCCTCACCGACACAGTGTTCTCCTCCCCGGCGACAAAAAACCGTTCAACGTCATGGATCTTCACGCGGAGCACATAACCATCGTTTTCCGGGATGAGCGCGCCCGGTTCAAAACGCCTTACTTCAATATCGTTGACATACAGCACGGTTTCACCAAGGCCGCCTCGCCGGGGCGTGATCCTGAAGCGGTACTCATTTGTTGCCCTTTCTTCCTCCACCATGGGTGTGTAGCCACAGATGTCGAGGTCATCGATCCTGGTGGCATTGATGGTTTCGCCACTCATGATGCGTTCGGCAAGCTGCGGTACCCAAAGCTGGTCCTTCACCTGGTCAAGCGAAATGACCTCCATGCCGCAGGTGAAGTAAACCAGTTCTCGCGCTCCCTCTGTGCCGTCGTAGCGACCCTCCCGGTCCATCACGATGTGCGCTTTCTCGTCAAAAGTCAGCAGGCTGTACTTCAGGTCAAAATCCTTGTAGATGTATTGAAGGGTGTGATCGGACGTGAGCAGTATTCCGCCCTTCATGTCCTCGGCGAATCCGCTCAACGCCATGTGACGAATCTCCTTCCCGCTTCCCAGGTCATACCAGCGAAGTAAGCCTTGGTCATCACCGTATACGATGGTAGCGGCATCGGCAAAATGTGCCATCGTGATCGATTCCTCCGGGGAGAGGTTAAGCACGGGCTCCATGCTTTCGATATTGAAAACCAGCACGTCGTGCGGCGCATGGATCATGACGTGCCTGCCGTCAGGACTACTCTCGATCTCCTTCCCAACCCATGAGAGGTATACTTTATATGGCGAGGCATTCTCGGGTTCGGCCATCTCGCGCACCTTACCATCAGCCACCCCGATGCAAAATACCGACGCGTTCCTCACGACAAGGTACCTGTTGTCATCCGTGCATTTGAAGTCGTCATTGATGTATTCGTCAACGAACTCCCACCGCATCCGCCCGGTATTCAAATCGAAGGCGGCAAGTCGCGTCTGATCGTTATACCGTTCGTATAGCACGAAAAGGGTCTTGCCATCCGGCGAAAACGAGACCTCGTCAATTTCCTTATCCGGTGCCCGCGCGAGCTGAAAGATTTCTTCACCGTCCAGGTTAGAGACACGCAAATGTCCCTGGTTGGTGATGATCCCGAAAAGCCGGCCATCCGGACTTATCTCGCAGGATGAAACGGAGTCTGCGGGGACGGCCCTTGCAACCTTCCAGGTAGCCACATCTACCACGGTGGCGGTATGCGGTGTTTCGCCGACGCTCAAATAGCTTTGGTTGGCGATGAGGTACTTGTCGTCGGCACTGAACCGGATCTCGTCTGCCGAACAGGAGACTTTCGTCAACCGGGTGCCCGTCGCGGTCTCCCAAACGGATAGACCCCCGTTGACGTAGGTGGCAAAATACCCGCCGTCCCCACTGAGCACACCTGCCTCCACCATACGGTTTGTGCCTTCAAAGCGGCGAACCAGCCGGCCCGTGGCGGCATCCCACAGAATGGCCGTGTTATCCTCAGAAGCCGTGAGGATATACTTATCGTCAGCGCTGAAGACCATTCTTGTGATGGTCTTGTGATGACCCTCAAGGCGAAAGATCTCCTCGAAGGTCTGCCGGTCCCACCGCGTGGCTGAGCCCGCGGCGTCGATGGTAAAGAACGAAACACCATCGCGATGAAAGACTACCTCATGGGTGTCAAGCGGTAAATCCAGGGTCCGGGTGACTTCAAAAGTTTCGCCATCTACAAAAATGATCGGTCGGTCAGCATTAGGCGTCTGATCCAGGAAAAATGCCATGAGTTTGTCGTCGGCGCTGAACCTCACTTTATAGCTGTAACTGACGCCTTCATCGAGCGTAGAAAACGCCTGCAGGTACGCGCCTGTATTCGCGTCGACGATATATAAAACGGAATCCTGGGCCAGCCCCATTCGGTTTTCGGACATCCCCGCGAGGAGACCCTCGTGGTGATGAACAAGGCCTCTGTTGACCGGATCCCAAAACCGCATTATGAAACCGTCCTCATTGTCGGTCAGGGACCCGGTAAAGATGAAACGTCCATTACGTGTAAAACGACCTAGTTGACCCGGAAGCTTGTACAAGGTGTGTTTCGACGCCATGTCGACCACACGCACACTGTCCCCTGTGGCGATCAGCATCAGGCTGTCGTTCTCTGAAACATCTGCCGAATAGCCATCGATAGTCCGAATCAACGCTCCTGACGCGAAATCCCAAAAGTGCAGGACCCCGCTCGTGTCGCTGTGACTCACTTGCGTGACGAACCGCGTTCCCTCGTTGTAGAACGTCTCTAGCGTGTTACCCTTTAAATTATGAATCAGCCGGCCCGACGCCGTTTCCCAGACCTTGACCTCGTTGCTACTTGCCGTTAATATGTATTCCCCATCCGGGCTGAAATCCACGTCCTCCACACGGAAGACGTGTCCCGTCGGCAACATCAATTTCGGTTTCTGCGCCTGCGACAAAAACGAAGCGGTGCACAACGCCAGCAACAAAAAAGTTTTCATGAATTTCAGAAAAGTCTAAGGTCCGGTTTTTCCGTGAAGGAATAAAACGGACAATCTCCTATTCGGTGTATATACCATAAATTAGGTATGGGTTCGGTTCGCGGAGGTCGCGGAGGCCCGCCGCGTGCACCCACCATGGTCCGCCGAAACAGCGTGTAGCCGGAAGTATGGATCGCCTGACACCAAATTACCGCACAGAGAAAAATCGCTGTTTAAGACGAAACCTTTATCGTAATTTTACGATTATAGCAACATGGGACTTACGAAAACCGACGCATTCACGCGATCCCAGAACGAGCTGGCTGCCGTGGCCAAAGCGCTGGGGCACCCGGCGCGCATCGCCATCCTCCAGTTCCTGATCCGCTCGAAATCCTGCATGTGCGGCGACATTGTGAAGGAACTGCCCCTGTCCCAGTCGACCGTTTCCCAGCATTTGAACGAACTGAAAAAAGTCGGCCTCATCAAAGGCGACATTGAAGGGCCGTCCGTTTGCTATTGCATCGACGAAAAAGTATGGAACAAAGTCAGAAAGACCATTAACCACCTGTTAGAAAGCTACAACGCTCCAAACTGTTGCTAGCAAAATACTCGTCCAACCGAAAATACACGCACCATGAACGCAACAGGAACATCCGACCAACTCAAGCAGATCGTAAAAGAGAAATACGGCCAGATTGCCGACCAGCCCAAAGCCGAAAACGAATCCAGTTGTTGCGGCGCGACCTGCGGCTGCGCGACCGTCGACTATTCCGTGATGGCGGACGACTATTCGAATTTACAAGGCTACGTCGCTGATGCCGACCTTGGGTTGGGCTGTGGCCTGCCCACGGAGTTCGCTTTAATTAAAGCAGGTGACACGGTCGTTGATCTCGGGTCCGGCGCAGGCAACGACGCCTTCGTGGCGCGTTCGATCGCCGGCGAAAAGGGAAGGGTGATTGGCATCGACTTTACGGAAAAGATGATTGTGAAAGCTCGGGCCAACGCGGCCAAACTCAGCTACGCGAACGTGGAATTCCGCCACGGCGATATCGAGAACATGCCCCTTGCCGGCAACATTGCGGACGTCGTCGTCAGCAACTGCGTGCTGAACCTCGTACCTGATAAAAAACAGGCTTTCGCTGAAACCTTCCGCATTCTGAAAAAGGGCGGGCATTTCAGTGTGTCGGACATCGTGCTCGCGGGGAGCCTTCCCGAAGGGCTGCAGAAGAACGCCGAGATGTATGCCGGTTGCGTCGCGGGTGCAATCCAAAAAGAGGACTATCTCAGGATCATCGCGGAGGCGGGCTTCACCAACATTCGCATCCAGAAAGAGAAGCGCATCACCTTACCGGACGAGATTCTGGGCGCCTACCTGTCCGACGCGGAGATCGACGAATTCAGGAATGGAAAGACCGGCATCTTTAGCATAACAGTGTATGCCGAGAAAACGGAAGATGCCTGCTGTGCGCCCGGTTGTTGCAGCTAGCGCGATGTGGACATGTCCAACCCGACAACCACTGCTTCTTGTACTTGCCGCAGCCTCACGTGATCATCCGAATCTTGGGCGGAGGGTGGGCCGCACCACCGGGATTGAAAATTTTCCTGACCAAAGCTGCATCAATTCCGGGATCACCGCGTCTTTCAGGCAGTAGCGCCAAAGACTGACCAAATATGAAGCAAACGGGTCCGACAATCACATGGGAAACCTTGCACAACGAGCTCCTGGGCTTCGTTTACAACAAGGTCAGGGATAAACCCGCCGCGGAAGACATCGTTCAGGATGTATTCATAAAGGTCCATACCCGGTCGGGCCAACTTCGCGAAGCGGACAAGATCACCGCATGGATCTACCGGATCACGCGCAACGCCATAGCCGACCACTTCAGAAACGCGGCCCGCAGTATCGAGCCAGTGAACATGGATTGGGAAAGTGAAGCCGATGGCCTGAACGCCTGTGTGGCCCGGTGCCTGAAGGCTTTGATGGCGACTCTGCCCGACCCGTACCGCGTAGCCCTCGAATTGGCGGAACTGCACGACGTTTCGCAGCTAGAGGTGGCGCAACGTCTGAACATCAGCTATGCCGGCGCGAGGTCCAGGGTGCAACGCGCGCGCAGGATGTTGAAGGAGAAGCTTGAGACGCTTTACCTGGTGAAGACGGATCCTTATGGTAACGTGGTGATGTGTGAGCACCGCGGAGCTTGTGCTTGTGATGAAGGAGGCGGTTAAGGCACACCGAAATTTTTTGCATCATTTCGGCACACCGCGCGTCATAAGCGTGTAAAACTCACGACTATGACCAAGACATTTGTTCTCATCATCGGATTGGCATGCGCCACCTCCGCTCTCTCACAAAACCTTCAACCCCGGGAACTGACACCGGCACGGGGCGCCTATCGCGCGCTCCGGAATTTCAGCACCCAGCCAAAGTCTGCGGATGAAGACATCGACAAGGAAAAATTCCAGTATGACCCGGCGGCAGCGGAAAGGAGGTTGAGCCTTAAACCCTATTATCTGGAGAATGTCACCCTGGAAGATTTCAGCATCCCCGAGCCGCCTGCGAACAGCTCCGAACAAACCCGCGCCGAGCTGAACTACCTGCTGTCCCTTCAGCAGCAGCGCACGGAGCTTGACGTCACGTCAAGCCTCTACCTCGCAGATGTTTCGTACAGCCTCAGGGTGAAAGCCGGTGACTCCACCTACGCGCGCTACCGGCGCAACCTCTTCCACATCGGACGTTCCATTGGAAGCTGGTTCAACCCGGAAAATCTTCCTGTGACCGCCGACCTTATCGCCCATGTGTGGCAGGATGCCAGCTATTTTATCTGGAGCGCGAAATACAAGTATCAGCGCATTCGTCCCTACAAGATCGAAACCGCGCTCAACTACCTGGAAGAGACGAACTGGCCGGCTTATCCGAGTGGCCACGCCGCCAACTCGTATGTGGTAGCCTATATCTACCAGGAGCTGGCCCCGGAGTTCACCGATACCTTCGTCAAGGATGCCTTCGACATGGCGCACTCCCGGGAGATCATCGGCGTGCATTACCCCAGCGACTCGGAGGCCTCACGCGTGCTCGCGCGGCAGATCGTCAACAAGCTGTTTGAAAACGAGAAATTCATTCGGGACTTCGAGGTAGCCAGGAAGGAATGGGCGGAGAAAGCGAAGGAAAATTTCGCGAGGCCAGACGTCAGCGCGTGCGAAAGAACCGATGAGAAAAAAACCTCCGCCTGCGCGCAGACCTGCCAGTAGATTCGGGACGCCATGTTCCGGAATTTTTCCGGTCAGGGCGAGTTCTCCCTGTGAACGCCGGCGGAGCATGGTTTTCGCACCGGTGGTTGATCCTATGGCCTAAGCCAACGCCTGCACCAGAATGATCAATCCGAAAATACCAAAGATCACGCCCCAGTACTGCAGTTTGATCCAAAACAGGCTGTGATTGGGTTTGAGGATGAACTCCTGGCCGGAGGCCTTGTCGATCATGGTTCTGCCTTCAGCCTCGTTCCACTTCTTTCCCATGAACCAACTGAATGCCGCCGCGATAAAAAATGCACCGACGAAAGCGTAATCGCCCTGTTCCCGGGGAACAAGACTTACCAATAAAAACAAGGAGACGACAAGAACGAGGATGGCCAAAAATCCCCTGCCGGACCAAACGATCATGATCATTGATTTTTTTGTGACGCCTACTTCGATTTACCGTGTCGTTCGGCGAATTCCCACTAGTGAGGTTATTACTACAACGGCCGCCCGGTCGTAGGGCAGCCATTGTAGCACAAATATACCGGCCGTTGCGCTTTGTTCAAATACCTATTTTGGCGTAGAAAGCGCTGGCATGATCCCGGCTGAATCTCTCTATCTCATGAGCGCCGTTATCAAATCCTCTCCAGCGCTGCAACAATGCGTTCGGCAATTCTTCGCTGGTTCCCCGGGTCACTGACAAACGCTGCATCTTCCCGATCAGACAGATACCCGACCTCCAGGAGCACACTCGGCGCCTGATTTTGTTTCAGGACGAAGAAGCCTGAATGGCTAATCCCCTTGATGCCGAGTTCATCTATCGAGGCCAGTTCCTCGATGAGAACCGCCGCGATTCGCTTGCTGTCCGCGTAGCTTGTATTCCTCTCGGAAATGAATACGCCCGCTCCTTGCTGCGCTTCCCCGGTCTGGAAACCCAGGTGAAGGGAAAGAAAAACATCCGCGTGGGATCCCTTGGAAAAGGACATCCGGTCTTCAAGGCGCACCGCCTGATCGTCCGTTCGCGTGAGTTTAATATCAAGGCCTCTTTTCGTTCCGATCTCCTGCACCAGGATGGCAATGTCGAGGGTAATTTCCTTCTCGGACACCCCCGACACCGACACAGCACCGGCATCGCTTCCGCCGTGGGCGGCGTCGATCACAAAGACTTTTCGGGCGTCGCCTGAGCTATTGTGTGCCATCTTCTCCGAAAATGAAAAAAAGAGCACGGCAACCATAGGCACCAACCCGATGTAAAATGCCTTCGTGAACGGTAAAAATTGTTTGCTTGTCATCATGGTAATTCTTTGTTTTAATGATTGTGAATTGAATCTATTAACAGGACCTATAGGTTCATGGAAGGAAAGGGAATCCAGGATACATCTCAGGTATTCGTCCCGGGATACGCCGTGCCGCAGGACATACGCGTCGGCGAGGTACTCGTGCTGCTGCCGGAGCGATCGACGGTACAGCCACACCATCGGGTTTACCCAGTACACTATACAGACGATCTCCATAAAGAACAGATCGACCCAGTGTTTTCCCGCCACGTGGCCTTTCTCATGAAGGAATACGGCATGCCCCGCCGCGTCATGAAGGACAATGGTGTTTACAAAAGAAAATGACGTCATCTCGCTTATCGTCATCACTTTCGAACCAACCGACTCAACCCTGACGCTACGCGCGACAAGCCGAGCGATCCGCATCAGGCTCAAAAAGCTGCGCAAGGCAAGGACCAACACACCGCCGAAATAGACAATGGAGAGTCCGGAAGGGAATCCCGTGGACTGCACGGTCGTCGCGCCGTTGGCGTCAACATTTCCTTCAGAAAAAGTCCCGGCCACGATGTTGAATTCACGAATGACGGGGTCCACCGGAGCAATAACGGCAGGAAGCACGGTGGCAGGCGCGATAAAGCCCAGCACCAGCGTTGCAAGCAGGTACGCACGGTTGAGGGCAAATTCGTTTGACCGCCGCAACCACAGCCAGTAAACTCCGAAGCAGATGCCGTGGAAGAGCATAACCTTTATCGCATAAAGGACAAGGTCGTAGATCATCCCTTCTTGTTTTTCGCCTTCCGGATCCGGTCGTCAATCATTCTGCGTATTTCCTCCAGTTCCGTCAGGCTAAGCCGCGCACTATTAAAGAACGATGCGAACGTTTCCGGTGAACCGTTTATGTAGTTTGAAATAATGGGTTTGATCTTATCCTGAAAATACCGGGTCTTACCGACCAACGGATAATATTCGTGCACCTTACCGTACGTGTGAAAACCGACAAAACCTTTTTTCACCAGCACGCGGATCACCGTGGACACCGTTGTGTAAGCCGGTCGCGGTTCCGGAAATTTTTCGACGACATCCTTTAAAAAGGCCTTCTTAAGCGTCCACAGGTAGTGCATGACCTGTTCCTCTGCTTTTGTCAATTCCATTTTCATACACGAACGTATAACTATTTTTATAGTAATTCAACTATTTATATAATTATTATGATAGTTATTGATCGCACACCGCAGGCACGTTGGCGCATGCCGTGGAAATCCGCTTGTCTATAAGCAGGAGGTCGTCCTCAGGTGAAGGCACCGGACGTTTACCGGGATGCCGTGATCCGGCATCGCGCTAGGAGCATTGATTACGAAGTATCCTCAGCCGTGTTTGGCAGGCAGGGTATATTTCAGCATCGTGAAGCCGAGGACGCCTGCAACCAGGGAAATGCTCACGATGGACAACTTGGCAACGCCGATCAGCGCGGCATCGTCGAAGGCCAGCAATGTGATAAATATGGACATGGTGAATCCGATCCCCGCGAGCAGACCTGTCCCCACCATTTGAGCCTTATTGAGCCTCTTTGGAAGCGTAACCCAGCGGAACTTCGCTGCGACAAAACTAAAGAGGGCGATCCCGATGGGCTTTCCAAAGAGCAGGCCGGCCATGATGCCCAGCGCCACGGGCTCGGCCAATTGGTGGACAGCGTCGGCGTTGATAAGGATGCAAGTGTTGGCAAGCGCAAAGATTGGCAGGATCCCGAATGCCACCGGTTTATGAAGAAACGATTCAAGAATATTCGACGAACTGCGCTCATCGCCGGTACCAAACGGCATTGCAAATGCAAGCAACACGCCGGTGATCGTGGGATGTACACCGGACGATAGCATGAAATACCACATCACCACGCCTGCCACTAAATACGGGACCATACTCCAGACCCTCAGCCGGTTGAGGAGGAGGAGGAAACCAAAAATACCGAGGGCCGCGCCAAGGCTTGTGAAGTTGAGGGAATCGGTGTAGAAGATCGCAATGACCAGGATAGCACCGAGGTCGTCGATCACCGCCAGACCAGTGAGAAAAATTTTCAGCGATACCGGAACCCGCTTGCCCAGCAAAGACAAGACGCCCAAAGAGAATGCAATATCGGTCGCCATGGGAATACCGGCGCCCGAAGTCGTGTCGCCGCCGGCGTTGATCATCAGGTAGATTCCCGCCGGAACAACCATTCCGCCCACAGCGGCAATGATCGGCAGCAGGGCTTTTTTCAAAGAGGACAGCTCGCCATTGTATATTTCCCGCTCCAGTTCCAGTCCGATCATCAGGAAAAAGATGGTCATCAGCCCGTCGTTGATCCAGTACACCAAGGTGTGGCCGCCGAATTCAATATTCCAAAAGCCGGTATAAGCCGTTACGCCGAGATTCGTCAGTGTGATCGACAACAGCGTACAAAAAATCAAAACGATACCGCCGGCTCGTTCACTCTCGAAAAATCGGCTGAATAATGCTGTTACTACCATTGGTGGCTTGACTTCAAAAAATTTGGACGCCGGAAGATAGGAACGGAAGCATTACAATAAAAACCGGATCGCGGATTTGGAGGATTTCACGGGTTGGGGGGTGGAGGAACTGAAGGTGCTGCTTTGAAGCAGTCTTAAAAGGGCGTTTCGGAATTGCCCTCCTTCTTCAGCGCCGCAATGATCTCATCGCAGAGACTTATGACCACTTCTCCGCTCCGGCACTCGCCGTTTTGCATCTCCGCCTTTAGCTTCTCGATGGCCTGGTCCAACTCCACGTCATTGATGATGGCGAGGGTAAAGGCGGCCCTGTGGCGGGCTCCGGCTAATAACTGTCTTTCGTTGCTGCGCATTGCCGATATCGCCGACTGCTGAAGGGCCGCGACGCCTTTGATCATCTGATCGATCATTTCGGCCTTGAACGCCGCATCGCCCTCGGTATAAAGGTCGAAATCAATCCGGAGTACGCGCGTGTGGGAGCCACTCAATTTTTTCGTTCGTTCTTGTGTCATCATTGTCCTGATTTATTGACGCTGCAAAATTGGTGGTTTCAATGCGTCTTTCCTTGAGGGCTTTCCTGATTTTGGCGCACGGGGGTTCCTCCTGGCAGGATACGGGCAACTACGTATACCGCGTTGCAAAGGTGGTTTCTGCATTAGGGTTTACCAGCCGAAGGCTATCTATCGACCACGGTTTTCCCGACGCCTGCACACGGTACCCCGCTGCCTTCTCATTCATACGCCAACGCCTCCCTGGTTGTGACCCTGTTGGCCCTTCGTGCCGGAAATACCGAGGCCAGATAGGATCCCAATGTAATCAGCGCCACCCAGATCACGATCGCCATGGGTGAGATGGTTAGCGCCAGCGGTGTTCTGAATGAAATGCGACCGATAAATTCTCCCATAAAATACGAGAGCACCACGGAGAGCATCAATGCAACCACGATGCTCAGGAGACCGATGGTGATTCCTTCCCACACGATATGGCGTTTTATCCTTTCCGGGGTGCCGCCGATTGCCCGCATGACGCCGATCTCCCGGGTTCTTTCAAGAACGTTCATGCTGATGGCCGACGTCAGTCCCAGGGTACCGACCACCGCCATGAGGATCGCCATCGCAAGCAGGGAATTTACGAGCACTTCCATGTGCGCTGCCACCGCGTTGTGCAGGAGCCAAACCGGCGTGCTGGACTTCACGCGCACCTGATCGCGTTCAAGGGCGTCATCTATCTCGCGGCTTTTGGCGCGGGCATGATCCCGTGACCGATCCGCGTACGCAATGCGGAGCATCCCGATTTTTCCGGACGAGCCAACGATCTTTGAGAACGTCTTTATCGGAACATAAGCGGTCGCGGGCGAACCAACGTCCTCCGTAAAGCCCACGATCTTCCAGCGCGTGGGTTTGCCGTCAATCGCCAGGGTGACGTCGTCGCCGATCTGCATATCCGCAGTTCTTGCAAGCTGATTGAGTACCACGTCGTTCGAGCCTTCCGTGGTCAGCCAGTTTCCTTCGATCAGCGTCGGGCTCAGCAGCCGCGTCGGGACCGGTAACGCCTGAATCGTAAAACTCCCGTGGCCCTGGTCGGGATAAGTGCCCGTAACCCTGTAGTTGCTTCCCTTCATGATCGAACTCGACGCAAAATCCCAACCCTCAACAAGGTTTACACCGTCAATCTTCATGATCATCTCAAACACGGCGCCGCGAGCAACGCGCTCGTCCAGCCTGATCTCCTGATCGTATAGCTTTTGCGTATAGATCCGCGCCAGGTTTGCCTCCCAGGCTTCGGAAACATTGAGGGCTGTCATGAACATCGCTCCCCCGGCAGCAAGAAGCCCCAGCGTGAGGACAAGCCGCGCGCGTTGCCGGAAAGCATTCCTTAGCGATAACCTATACGTATCACTAAATACATTTGCACGTGACAAAAACATCGCCCATCCACCCTGCCTTCGGGGCGAGACCCCGTAGTGGTCGAGGGCAGCGCGAACAGATATCCTGCTTCCCCGCATCAGCGGTGCTGTGGCCGCAAGCAACGGAATGACGATTCCCGATGCGGCCTGCACGAGGGGTACCCACAGTGGAATTGACGGGTCGGTGATTTCGAGATTGAGGAGCCTGGCGATTTGCGTGTAAAAGGCAAGCGCCGACAACCGGCTCAAAGGGACGCTGATCGCCAGCGCAACCACGCATACGATAAACATCATGAAGAAATACATGGCGGCCACCTGAGATGACGTCGCACCAATGGCTTTCATCACCCCGATCTGCCGGACATGCTTTACCATCAACGTCGCCATCGAGGTGGCGACGAGTATCGACCCAAGAAAGAGGATCATGAAGCTAAACACCGTGAAAATGGAAAGTATCGCCTCCATTTGGCTTTGGTGTGGATGCCTGCCGGGCGACGGAACCTGAATCTCGTGGATTTCCGTTCCCCCCTTTTCCAGCCATCCCGCGAGTGCCCCGGCCTTTTCTGTGATCGCCTGCCGCGAAAATTCGTTTTCATCCACCTGAATCCTCAAGAGATCGAATCCCCGACTTTCGCCGAGTATGCGTAATGTCTCCAGCGTGATATACGCGTAGCCGGCTTGTTCCTGCCACGCCGGTGCCAGCGCGGGGTCGTGAACCACGCCGGATATGTTAAGCGTTTGTATCGGTCCTTTCGGTGTGCGCACCGTGATGGCGTCTCCCTGTTTCGCGCCCATCACGGCGAGGGCTGTCCGTTCCACCAGCATCGATCCGGGCGGTGGATTTCTTTCGCCGGAGATGTGCCGGAATTTGCTGATCTCCATGGCCCGGAAATCGTCAATCACGAAGAACAATATCGCGTGCCATTGCCCGTTTACTTTCATTCGCCCAACCACCGTGGCGCGGCGCTCGGCCTTCCGGACGCCCGGGAAAGCCCGGGCGCTGTCGAGCATCGCTGACGAGATGCCGCCTTCGATTTCAATGGTGGCCGACGCGGGTTCGGTACTCATATAATTCGCAGCCATCTCCCGGCTTAAGACCGCGTAACCCCCCAGGACCGAACCGATCCCGAAAACTCCAATCGCGATAGCCAAAACAAGCAAGAGATTTTTGGAATAATCCGTAGTGAGGTCACGAATGACCTTCATAGATCTGGGTTTCATATTCGCAGGATTATGTGGATGCCGGAACTTGCGTTTCGATCACGCCATCCGCGATACGGATGGTGTCTTCAAACCAGGTGGAAAATTCCCGTTCGTGTGTAACGACGACGACGGTCTTTCCCGATCTCGCAAGGTCGGCGAAGAGTTCGAAGATCGACGTTGCCGTTTGTGAGTCCAGGTTGCCAGTGGGTTCGTCAGCCACCAGCAAGGGTGGATCATTTGCCAACGCCCGCGCGATGGCAGCGCGCTGTTGTTGTCCACCGGAAAGCGCAGCGGGAAATTTATTCGCCTGGTCTTTGATGTCGACCTTTTCGAGTAAGGCCAACGCCCGATCCCTCCGCTCCTTTCGGGTGTAAGTGGCACAGAAGTCCATCGGCAGCATCACGTTCTCCAGAATGGTCAACGTGGGCAGCAATTGAAAGAATTGAAACACGACACCGACGTTCTTTCCCCGCCATGAGGCCAGCGCGGTTTCCGACAGGCTATCGATCCTGATCCCGTTAATCACAACGCTTCCTTCCGAAGGCCGGTCGATGCCTGTGATAATATTCAATAATGTAGATTTTCCGCTTCCCGACTTACCCGTGATGGCCACAAGCCTGCTACTCCCGATGGTGAGAGAGACGTTCTTTAATGCGTTAAAAGAGCCCGACCCTAAGGGGTATGATTTGGTAACGTTGCGCAACTCGATGAGTGGCTTGCTTAAATGATCGTTCATGCTGTTTTTCCCACAACATTCGCGAACTACGCAACGGTCTGCGCCCGGGAGATCCCATTGGACGTCCGGCTACACACTATTCTTTTTGTACGCCGTGGGTGTTAGGCCGGTGAAACGCTTGAACACGAGGTTGAAGGTCGATTTGGACTTGAAACCGGCGTCCATCGCAAGACCAAGCAGACTATAATTCTGTTTTTGCGGGTCGGCCATCAGCCGCTTTACTTCTTCAACACGATACTTATTGATGAAGTCGTAAAAGTTTTCACCCATTCCGACATTGATAAGCTGGGACAGTTGGTTCCGGTTTAAGCCGACTTGTCTTGAAAGAGAACTGAGCGACAATTCCGGGTCGAGGAAAGGTTTTCTTTCCCCCATGAACCGGATCAGTTTGTCGACCAGTTCCTGATCGGGCACTTCCGACTTCTCCGCTGCGCCCACCGGGATGCGCACGTCCGCATAGAAAATCTCCCTTTGCAATATCCCCTTATAGCCCAACGCAAAAATCGAAAGGGAGAATACAATACCGACTGACGTCCAAACCAGGTTCATGACATCCAGGTGGATGACGACAAACAAGCCGACAAGGAAGCAGATATTCACCACCAGGAATACGCCCATGAAAAAGCGAATCCATGAAATGTTAGCGCCCTCCATGTTCGATACTTCCTGCCTGATGATGAGTTGATAGTCCCTCCATTTGCGGTGAACGAAAAATTGATAACACGAAAATTGAATGACAACCACGATCCAGAAAACAATGAATCGCAACCGGCTATGGCTATCCAGCACGTAGACCAGCGGACTTTCGCTCAAAAAAGAGCCGAAGGAAATCGAGCAAAAGACAATCATCAGGAAGGGCAGGAAATGCAACGCGGTCGGCAGCGTTGCGCGTACGCGTCCCCCCGTTAATTCTATATTATAAAACCAAAGGAGTGGCGGAATCAATAAAAACGTAGGGTCGCCTAACGTGTGGACGTTAACGGAAAAGTGATTGATGACGTCCCCGGCGTATTGCAAATGCAACGTACTGAACGCCAGCGCGGCCAGCAGCACGGAAAGAAACGTGTTCGCCCTTGTCTTGCGAACGCCCTTGTTGTTCAGCAGGAGTATTACAAACACCCCAAGGACGATTCCTCCATTGGTCAGGATCTGGAATAATTGGCTCATGGGCTTTTGTGTTGGAGGGCCGTTAGGAAACAAAGATAGGCGTAAACCCCCGGAGTGGGGTGTGCGAAAAGGTCCATTAGGACACCCTGGACGTGGCCGCGCGCGGTGGGCTGGACGTCTTCAGGCCGGAATGAGCCCTTGCAGGGCCAGCCCGACATATGCTTAAGCCCTGACAACGGCGACAAAGTATCGATAAAATGACCGGGGAAGAAGTGACCTCCCCGAGCCCGTTTTGACCCTGGTCTCAGGGTGGGTACCCTACCCGCTCGGGGTAAACCCCTAGCCCGTAGGGACGGCCGGGGGGCCTTTCCGCTGTGCCTGGGGCCTTTTTCCGTTGTAAAACCAGATAACAGGGATCGTTGCGCAACCCCCAAAGCCGCCGAACCGGGGTTTTACCCCTTTTTTCTTTTTCAAATTTTCCCCGATGCATGGTCGGTTACCGCGGATGCACCTTTGCATCAACAAAACCAAAACCAAAGCATCATGACAGTCAGCACCAGAATTTCTCAAAGGTTTTTCAATGCCATTTTGGTCATCTTGACCTTTGTTATCTCGGCCATGTACGCGGTGACGACCAACGCGCAGTCGTCGTTGCAGATGGGCTTCGAAGGAAGGTTCGGGGTCCGCTCCGTGAACGTCGAAAACCTTCCGAGCCTCGGATCAGCGAAGGCCAGCCTTTCCGGCGGCAGCGTCGGTTTCGTCGTAGGCAACGATGTGGTACGCGCGGCGATTGGGGTGTTGGGATACTACGAGTCCGACGGCGGCATCGACGGAACGATGCAGTTGACGGAGTCGTCATTCTCAGTGAATGTTTATCCCTTGAGTCTGATCTTCAAAAGCCCGGTCGTCGAGCCCTACCTGACCGGTGGGCTGAGCTTCGACCGCATGAGCTTCCACGGCTACTACCTCAACGGCGAGCCCGGCAACGTTAACTACAGCTACGGCGTGCTCCCGGAGTTGGGGAAGGTGAAGGAGGTCAACGCACTCGCCGGAGCCGGCATCGCCTTCCGTATCGTCGATAACCACCACTTTGTGCAGGCCTTCACGGAAGTCAAATACGGCTATAACCTGTCATCCACGGGGACGACAGCATTCAGCGATACCCACACGGCGGCATCCATGATCGCCACCGCAGGCGTCAGGTTCGGAATGAACCGCCGCTGAAAACCCGGCAGTGAGACTGATTTGATTCCACCTATAAAGGCACCGATATGAAAAAATTCATCCTACCGATCATTTTCCTCTCAGGAATCACCGCAGGTTTTGGTCAGCATGCTTTGGTTAGCGTCTATGCGGAAACAACGGTGGCGGGTCCGGAGTACGGGATCGCCGCGGCTTTCGAGTCAAAAGGTGCCTGGACATTCGGCGCGTTCATGCAACGCGGTGCCGCGAATTATGAGGAGCGCACGGTGGATCAAACGTTTTGCGGAGCCGAACTGCGCGCGCCGCTGATGCGGTCGGAGCGCCTGGCCTTGCTGGCTACCCTGAGGGCAGGCCTTGTAAATGAAAAATTCGTGGCCATCGCGCCCGGGTTCGAAACGCGCATGACGGTGCTGCCCCGGCTGGTGGTGTCGGCTGGAGGCGCGATGCGAAAAGGATATCCCTCCCTGTACGCCCGTGTCGGCATGAGAATCTTTTAACATTCGTAGCCATGAAAACCAACCTGTTCATCGCCCTTTCCCTTGCCTTCGTCGCCTTCGCATGCGAGCCTGTTGCGGAGGATCTCTTCTCCAGAACTTTCGTCATCAAAGCGGGCGCACATTACTCGACGCCGCGACTCGTGGAAACCCTGCAGTCGGACCGTCTTACTTTTACGGCCGTGTTCGACCATTCCGCCATCTATGACCTCGGCGATCCGGCACTGCAGTCGAACAAGAATAAACTCTTTGGCTTTTCGGGCTGCAATGCCACGCACCATGAAAACAGCGCGCGGTTTGCCTGGCAGTGGTTCGGCGGGCAGCTCGAAATTTACGCCTACTGCTACGTGAACGGCGAGCGAAAGGAGGCGTTTGTCGGTGTCGTAAAGCCGGGGGAGGAAAATCTCTACGAAATACAGCTTACAGACAACGCCTATGTCTTCTACCTCAACAACGAGCGCAAGGCGGTTGTCAGCAAGAACACCTCCTGCGAGCAGGGTGTATACTACCTGCTTTATCCATACTTCGGTGGATCGGTACCGGCGCCACACGATGTGAGCATCAAGATCTCAAGGACGTATTGATCGTGGGTTGGGCCCGGGTATTGACCTTGTTGCCTGTGGGTGGGTGCTGTGAGGTAGACGATGCGGTGGGATCTTTTTTACCGCGAAGGATGTTTTTGAAAAGTGCTGTCGAGAGGGTGTGGCAGGGGCCGTCAGTAATGCTGTCGGACATCGCATAGGACGCAGAGGACGCGAAGGCCTCGCAGCACTCGCGCCACTCGGATTGAAGCGTCCGGATGCTTTGCACTTTCAGGACTCCGATAGCCATGAACAGTCATGCGTTTGAGCTTTGTGGGTGCTGTGAGGTAAACGATGCGGTGAGATCTTTTTTTACCCGCGAAGGATGTTTTTGAAAAGTGTGGCAGGAGCATCAGGAATCATTCGTTGACACCCATGATTTGTTGCGCAGAGGCGCAACGCGTTTGGGTCACAGCGTCAGTTGTGCATGCAGGTCGGTTCCCATCACCGCGCTCCGTCCAACACCGGCGTGATGCTGGCCGCACCTGTCGCCTGCGGGTCGGGCCGTAAATACGTGGCAAGGTCCGGCACCATCATGGTGAAGACCGTTCCTTTGCCAACCTCCGACACGAATGTCACGCGGCCGCAAAGTTTTTCAGCACATTTCCCCACGAGGTAGAGACCCAGCCCATTTCCCTTTTCAATGTCGGCGCGTACAAAAGGAAGGAAAATGCGGTCGTAGTACGTCTTGTCAATGCCCTTGCCCGTGTCCGATACCATGATATTCGTCTTCCTGTCCGAGAACTCGGCCTTAACGGTGACTTCGTGCGGCATGTCATATTTGCGGAACTTCACGCCGTTCTCAATTACGTTTTCCAGCATGACCCGCAGCAGTTTCGCGTCGGTATTGATCACGTGGTCCTCGGAGACTTCATTATAGACCGTAGTATTCTCCCGGCCCGGTAGCAGGTCGGCGATGATTTCAGCGCACATGGCGCGAAGGTCGACCCGCGTGACCAACAACTCTTTCCGGTTGATGATGTGTATGGCCGCGATCTTGTTCAGCATCTTGTCCATCACCGTGGCGACATCACCTACTTTCTTCAGGAGATCGGTGGCGTCCGGATCGCTTACCGTGAGCATGCCTACCTGTCTGAGTCCCATCAACGTCGACAGGGGCCCGCGGAAATCGTGCGACGCCCGATAGAGGAAAGTATCGAGCTCATCGTTGAGGGCGGTGAGTTCCCGGGTTCTTTCGGTGACCTGCCGTTCAAGGAGCGCGGCAACGCGTCGTTTCCGGCGGTAACGTCGCGCCACCATATAGATCAACAGGAAAAGAAGCAGTACGGTCGACGCAGACCCAAACAAGAGCCCGCGTTGCACGGACATTTCCTTCTCCTTCAGTTCATTGTCCTTTTTGATCAGCGCAAGCTCCGCCAGCTTAGCGTCAAATTCATGGTTGGACTGGATTGCCAGGAGGTTCCGGGATGCCTCGAGGCGATCCAGTGAATCCTTCTTGCGGAGGTATTGCCTGTAATAATCCACGGAGGCCTTGTAGTTGCCTTTGTTGTAGCTCAACTCAGATTGCCTTTGAAGGTACTCCACCGGCCAAAGCCCGGGATGCTGATCGACGATGTAGTACACGCTGTCATGATAGCGCCCGGCAATGGCGGTTTTTTTCAGCTCATCGTAAATATCAGCCAGCGTGCGATACGCGTTCTTCAGGCTCGACCACTGGTGGTATCGCTTGCTGATGCGTGTGTCGATGCCGAGGTGAAAGACGGCGGAATCGTATTGCTTCATTCGCCGGTAAACGGCGCCGATATTTCCGTGCGTAAGCCCTACCCAGAACTCATCGCCGACTTCGATGGCGATCGCGCGCGAGCGACGAAAGAATGCTATCGCCAGGTCATAGCGCCCGGCATTCATATAACTTAACGCGAGGGTGTTGAACGCGCTCTTGGCGGTGCGCTTATTTTTCTTGTTGGAAAAAACAGACGGGTATTTCTCGTATATCCCGACCGCGCGCTCCAACAGGTTGATGCTTTCAGTGAAATTGCCGGCATGGTAGTGGAGAACGCCCGCCTGGTCATAAAGCGAAAACGTGGTAATGGAGGGTGCGAGTGTTTGATCAAGCCCACTGGCATCAAGGAGTTGCTCGAGCGCCTCTTCCGGCTTGCCCTGTGACCTGTAGATCACTCCCAGCAGAAGGCCGAGCCTTACTTCCTCCTCAACAGAACCGCACTTTTTGTTGAGCCGCACGCCTTCATTCGCCTTTTCCAAAGCGCGGACGGACTTGTAGCGCTCAACGAGGATGGTGGTGTGCAGCCGGGCGAGCACAACACGTTCGCAAGGGCGCAGACCCTTGCGGCTGCCCGCCTGGTTGAAAAAACGTTCGCAAGCTTCGAGGTCCCTTTTCCGAAGGGAGTCGAGAAGCGCCTCATGGTCGCCGGCGGCCAGCATGTCCGCGAGACCACCGTGCTGCCCAGCGACGGGCAACGTGATGGCTACCGCAAGGGTTACCGCGTACAGGCAACGCAAAAACGTTCTCTTCATCATAGCCAGGGGGCGAACGATCCTTTAAAGATAGCACGAATGGACGGATTGACGGGCCGGAAAGGGCCGTTTTATTGGCAGGGGGATCGTGCGGCGCGGTGGAAACGATTACGGGAGGGGCTAGTTTGAAGTTTCAAGTTTGGAGTTTGAAGTTCGGGTGAGGTTGTGGGAAGGATGATCTTAGGGGGTGCTGTAGAACGGAATCGGCTGCCGGCTTGCCTGCCGTAGCTTCAGCGAAAGCAGGGTGGCCGGGAGCTTTAGCGTGGGTGCCCCGAACCATTACCGAACGTACAAGGCTATCCCCTTCCGGAAACCTCGCTCTCTTACCTTTCCCTCCCCGACGAGTTTGTTCAGCGCCGCGTCGGCTGCGTCGTAGGCTGTGCTTGGTGGTGAAAGTGTCGTAGTTTGGAGCCCCGCGGAGCGGGTCAGAATCCTTAATCCGCAAGATCCGCGATCGTGGTGGCGCCTTCCGGCTCCCGCGCAACCTGAGCGGACACCGGCACCCTCAAAATAAACGTCGTTCCCTGGCGCGATTCGTCGGTATCGAGTTCGTAGGTTCCTTTGATCAGGCTCAACCGTGACCGGATGTTTTTCCATCCGTTGCCCTCGGAGCGCTCGAGCCGCTCCGGTTGGAATCCCCTGCCGTTGTCTTCAATGATGATGACGAGCTCGGATTCGTAACCGAACAACTGTACTTCAATGACGGACGCCTGCGCATATTTCAACACGTTGTTGATCCACTCCTGGGTTATCCGGTACAGCGAAATCTCCTGCACTTCGGGCAGTCGTTGCGGCATGTCATAGCTGCTGACCCTCACGACCACCTTCCCTGACGCGTTGATCCGCCGAACGGATTCATTCAGCGCTGTGCCGAGCCCGTGCTGTACCAACACCTGGGGCATGAGGTTAAAGGCTATGCGCCGGATCTCCTGATGCATGTCGTTGAGCAATAGTTCCGACCGTTCGACGACGGCGACCCTTTCCGGCAGCGACGCGTTTGACGGCAGGGACTGCAACATCAGCTTCAACGCCGAGATGGATTGCCCCATGCCGTCGTGCAGGTCGCGCGCAAAACGTTTTCGCTCATTTTCCTGAGATTCGATCTCAGCCCTGATCTGTGCGTCCCGCAGTCTCATCTTCTGTTCCTGCTGTTCCCTTAAACGCTTTTGTTGCTGATGGTTGCGCCAAACGAGAAAGGCCATCACCACCATGCCGATGGCCAGGGCCAGCGTGGCGATGAGCCAGTTCCTTTTCGTAATAGCGGCTTCCTTCAGCGCATTCTCTCGGCTCAGCAGCAGGATTTCGTTATCCTTCTTTTCTGTTTCGTATTTCGTCTGGATTTCAGCGATCTGCCTGTTCTTCTCTGAATCGACAAGGCTGTCCTTGTATACGATGAAGTTCTTGATGGCCGCCAACGCCATCGGGTGGCTGCCGTTGCGTTCGTACAACATGGCCAGCAACTCATACGCCTCCTTGAGTTTGTTGACGTTGTTCAAACGCTTCGCAATGCCGAGACTTTCCTGGCCGTAGCGCAGGGCTGTTTTAACGTCACCCATTTCCATGTAGGTCTCGCTGATGGATTGGAGCAGGGTGGCGAGGTCGAACGCGTTGACGAATTCCCCATCGTTGTAGATTGCCAGGGATCGCTCATAATAGTACAGCGCGGAGTCGTAGTGCTTCTCCTTTGAAAAGGTGAGGCCAATTTCCGTGTACGCAAGGCACAAGTTCTTCAGGTCGCCCGCTTCCAGGGCGTAGGGGATGGCCGCCTTGAAGTAGTGGAATGCGGAATCGTGCTTCCCCAGCTTCTGGTAGACGTTGGCAATATTGCCGAGGGTCTTTTGGATATTTTGACCCATGACGTTTTTCGCAAGGTCGCGCTTCATTGCAAGGGATCGGAAATAGTAGGCCTTTGCCTGTTGAAACTCTTCGCGAAGGAAATAGACGTTGCCCACATTCAGCAGGGTGCTGGCAATGGCGCTTTTGTCCCCGAGTTCTTCCAACAGGCGCAATGATCTCAAGCCATAGTCGAGCGCGGTCTGGTAGTCGCCCTGGTATTGGAAAATCAGTCCGAGGTTGGTGTATGAGACCGCCTCGCCCTTTTTGTTTTTCAGGCGCTTATAGATCGCTCCTACCTGCCCGAGGTGCAGCTGCGCGGAATCGTAGTCACCCTTGGCCCAGTAGGTGACCCCGATCGAGTTCAGGGCGTGGGCTTCGAGCGCATCGTAATGATGTTGTCTTGCGAGTGCCGCGCCCTGCCTGCCGTAGGCAATGGCGCTGGCCGGATCGGAATATTTCAGCAGCCAGCTCAGGTCGGCCAGGGCCTCCGCGCGGGTGGAGTCACTTGTTGTGGTTTGGACTATGTGACGCACACTGTCGACGTGGCGGTCCTGTGCGGCTAAGGTGAACCATCCAACACAAAAAATGAGAAGGGCAATCCGTCGTTCCATGGGGTTTCAACAGGTTAGGCAGCTTGACCCCTAATGTACAGAGAAATTTCAAGTTGCTTTACCTCCCGGACGCAAGAATCCTCCACCGGATGGGCCGGAGGATGCAAGATCTACGGATTCGCCATCCGCTTCAGCGCATCCTCCACCGTGCTCACAAACACAATCGTGTTCGCCTTGTTGCTTTCATAGACGAAGGCCTGCAGGCTCTTGCTGTCGTAAACGGAGAAGTCGCCGACAATGGCCAGGCGGAGTTTGTAGTTCACCACCTTCTGCAGCATCTCGCCGGCAAGGCCACTCCGGAGGTCAAAGAAACGTTCATCGATGTTCTTTTTGTGAACGATGACCGCTTCGGCAGAGGCGTCCATGATCATCTGAAGAAATTCCTGTGTGGTGCCGAGGGTGGCGTTGCTGTCGTTCAACTCGGCAATAGTGTGACCATTGATGGTGTGGTGAATAAAATCCATAAAAAAAATTCATTGCTGTCCGGTAAAATTAGAATTTTACATATAAACTTTGCTCGTAGACCAGAATCGGCGATTTGGG